>JARLGI010000110.1 GCA_031296115.1 Acidobacteriota bacterium
CGTGGATCACCCGTCCACCGCCGCCATCGTGACATTAGCCGTCACCGTGGGGACGTGGATCCTCACCTTCATCGCCGCAGTTAATGGTGGAATCTGGGAGCGGATTGTCGGCTACACACCAACTGCCGTCGTCGCCCAATTCCAGCACGGGCTGATTCGGCTTGATGTCGTGCTCATCGCGACGGTGTTGATCGCCACCGGCCTGCTGCTGGCCGCGATCTGGATCAGGATCGGCATTGCCCCGCAACGACGTGCTTACGAGTCCATTGCTCTGGCCGCAATTGCCAGCGTCGTCATCTTTGCTTGCTCGTTTGTGAACGCAAGCTGGGACACATCCGAGAACCGCATGAATTCTTTCCCGCGAGCCGATGAGCAGGCCTTGCGCCAGATCCGCTCGCCGCTGCAGATCGAGGTGCATCTGGCGCCGGAAGATCCACGGCGGGTTGACTTCGAGCGGCGTGTGCTGTCGAAGCTGATTCGCGTGGTGCCGAAGGTGGAAGAACGCTACGTTTCGGCAACGTCGATTGGATTGTTTGAGCAGTCGAACCCACATTACGGAGAGATTTGGTATCGCTTGAACGGGCGCGAAGCCATGAGCCGCGCGACCACGCCCGAAGCCGCACTCGAAAACATTTACTCGCTCGCCGGGATCTCGCCTCCGCCGGAGGATGACGCCGACATCTTCCGCGGACATCCACTTACGACGCCGCCCAAGGGCGCAGCCATCGTGTTTTACGTCGTATGGCCGGTCCTGGTGGCCACATTCGCTTTCTTACTACATAAGGAGGAAACATGGACATACGGAAGTCGCTTAGCCTGGCGCTGCTCGCTGTGTTGCTGGTGACGTTGCTCGTCACCCAGTCGTTCGCAAAAGAACTGAAGGTGAACCTGAGCGATCAGAAGCCCGGCGCGCCCCCGACCGTTTTCGAGCCCATGGTCGGCACCTGGCTGGTGGTGAAAGACGGTAACGACAACGTCATCGAAGTGGATGGCCGTCCGTGGGTGGCGAGCAAAGATAATCCCACGAAGCTGCTGGTCGAGAGCGCGCGCAAGCTTTACGGCACCACCAACGAAGAGCTGATGGACAACGCCAAGCAGTTCGCTTATTACCCGGTCGCGCTGCTCAAGGGCGTCGATAATTTTTCCAACGGCACCATCAGCATGAAGTTCAAGACGATCGCCGGAGATGCCGACCGCTGCTCGGGAATCCTGTTCAACGTGAAGGAAAACGGCGACTGGCTGGCGGTGCGCTACAACGACACGGAAAACAACGTCGCGCTGTGGGAGTTCCACAACGGCATGCGGCGCCCGGTGAAATTCAGCGACCGCGCGAAGCCTTTCATGCTCGATCGCAATGCATGGCATGAGCTCAAGATGACGGTCGATGGCTCGAGTTTTAAGGCGTGGCTCGACGGCACTCTGGCGCTCGACATTACCCTGGGCGCCGAGCCCGGTCCGGGACGCAACGGCCAGGCGCCAAATCCTGATCTCTTCCCTGCCAACAATCCGGTGCTGCGTCCTCCGGTCGCGGGCCGGATCGGATTGTGGTCGAAGACCGACAGCACTAGCTACTTCAAAGACTACGTGGTCGAGACGAAGTAGAGCGCGGTATCGTTGCGATCGATCTGTCCCACACATTCGAAACCGCGAATGTGTGGGGCACCCGATGTTCTCGGGTCGAAGCCCATGCATTCCTGCGTGGGAGAACAAGCCTCGGTTGGTAATGCGCTTTAACGCTGGCCATTGTTAATCCTGCTCAGCAAAAGTCCTTCGATGTGCCTGCCCGGCCGGCCGTCCGTCCTCCAGAATGACCTTTGCCAGCAGAAGACCCGCCATTTGTCCTTGAGGGCCTCGTCGCGAATCGGTATGATGGCGCAGATTTACTGGCAGCTGCGCGCGTAAGTGCGCCGCCCACAGCTGCCGCCGGCCCCGAGTACTAATTTCTCTCCGAGGGGCGCCATGAATTCACATCGGAAAGGTATCGTCGCGTATCTGCTGATCGCATTCGGATTAGCGTGGGTAGGGTTCGAAACCATTTACCGCGTTAAAGGACTGTCTAAGGTTACGGTGCTGGCGCCGGTGGCGCTATCAGCTTTCGCCCCGGCCATCGCCTGCTTTATCGTCCGCAAATGGGTTACGCGAGAAGGATTCGCCGATGCCGGCCTTCGGCTCCATCTCCGCAAATGGCCATACTACCTGGTCGCGTGGCTATTGCCGGTAGCGGTGATGGCTTGCGTCGTAATTCTGGCACCGCTATTCAGAGCAGGTACCGCCGACTTTTCCCTGGAGCGTGGTTTCAGGTACTTCGCTTCGCTAGGGAAGCCACTTCCTGCCTGGACACCCCACACCCTGTTGCCCGTGCTTTGCCTCTTGCTTGTGCAGGCCATCTTCGCCGCTCCCATCTCTTTCGGCGAGGAGTTCGGCTGGCGTGGCTATTTGCAGCTGCGACTATTTCCGAATAACCCGGTACTGAGCGCGGTGGGTACTGGTGTCATCTGGGGATACTGGCATTTCCCAGCCGCTATACGCGGCTACAGCTACCCGGATAACCCAATTGTCGGCGCGTTGCTCATGTACCCCATTTTCGGCATCGTCCTGTCCATCATTTTCGGCTGGCTGATACAGAAGACCGGAAGCATCTGGTCATCCAGTCTTGCTCATGCTGCGTACAATGTTGTTGGAGGGAATCTTTCTGTATTTTTGTTCGCCGGCGGCGCGAACTTCCTCTATGCGTCCATTGGCGGGCTCCTGGGCTTGATTCCACTGGCTGCGCTGAGCGCGTGGATCGTCTTTACCGGGCAGCTCAAGCCGCCGGCCGAAGCGCCCAATGAGATACCGGGAACGGCGTAAGCACGGTGAGTCAGCATTACGGTGACAAAACAGAATGGGACGCACCTGCGAGGCCACAACTCAGGGCGGCGGCTAGCGGGGGAACCAGGTGAGTTGTGCGCGAAGAGCACGTCCCTGGTCCATTGGTCGCGGGATCGTAATGACAAGCGAGTGCTAATCGCTGACTACTTTTAAACTGAGAGCCTGTCTAACTGTTGCTTGCTTCGATCTTTGCTCTATTAATTCCTTCTGGTGCGCTTACCGTGTCTTACTCCCACAATTCAATAGGTGGAGCGCGCGCTCACTTTTCTGCTCATGCGAAATCGTCGATAGGGCGGTAAGTTGAGTGGAACATTGGCGCATCTGGTCGTCGTGCTGTACTCCGCTTGCATAGCGTTTCGGCACTTGCCAGTCGGCTACATCTACCTAGGATTGAGCCGCACGCGTCGCCTACTGCTGTACGCCTAAAGAGTTCGCAAGATGAGAGTAAAAGAATCGCGCAACCAAGTAAGTGATTTCCGTCACACATCTTGGGACAAATTACGAACTAACGTGGGTTACCTTGGTGCTATGCGACGAGGACGCGAAAGGTCGCTAATTGCTGGTTGCTGGTTGCTAATTGCTTCTTCTCACCCACACTTCCCCGTCCCGTGGCACGCCCTGCCAGTCGACGAGCAGTTGCCCGGCTCGGCCAGCATGCCGTCGGGGCCGATGCAGGTCTGGGTATGAAGGCACCAGAACAGGCCGTCGTTCGTCGGAGGCACTGTGGGGTCGTGCGCGACTCCGATGAATTGCTGCTTCCAGCGCAGCGCGGTGCAGAGTCCTTCGCAGGTGGTATCGAAGCGCTCTTGATCGGGAAGCATCATCATGCGGCACCTCCGGCCTTCAGCACAGCGCGTTTCACCGCCGCCTTTGCCAGTGTGATCTTGTACTTGTTCATGCTGAGCGGCTTGGCTTTCGTGACCGCCGCATTGGCGGCCGCCATCGCCGTATCGGGTGTGATGGTCTTGCCGACCAACGTCGCGGCGGCTTCGTCGGAAACCCACGGCACCGGCGCGACGTGTCCCATCACCACGCGCGCGCTCTTCACCGTGTTGCCGTCCATCTGCAACGCGACGGCGGCCATGGCAAGTGGCCAGTCGAAGGCCGCCTTCTGGCGAACTTCGAAGTATCCGGTCTTCAGATTTTGTGGTGGAGGCGGAACGATCAGCTCGATCACCATCTCGTCGGGCTTCAGGTCGTGCTCGCGCTCCTTCGCCGACTTCGGAGTGATAAAGAAACGTCCCAGAGGCAACTCGCGAACGCCGCTTCCCGAAGCCTTCGCCGAGTAGATACGAACCTTCGCACCGTAGGCGATCAGTGCAGGGGCAATGGTCGATGGGCTGACAAAGTACGCGCCCGTCTGCGTACCGAGAATCGCGGCGTAGCGATTGTCGCCGGCAACGACCAGTGACTTGCCGTCTTTGGTCATGGGCATCAGGCCCATGCCGCTGCGGAAGTACCAGCAGCGCGGGCGCTGGCACATGTTTCCGCCGATGGTTGCAAGGTTGCGAATCTGTGGGCTCGCCGCCTCGGTCACGGCTTCGAACAGCATGGGATACTGCGCGAGGTCTTTCGAATCGGCCAGTTCGGCGATCGTGGTCAGCGCGCCGATGCGCAATCCATTACCCGGCTGATAGCTGGTGCCGCGCAAAGTGTCGATGCCTTTAACGTTGACCAGCCGCCTGGGAGTGACGACGTCGTCCTTCATCAGCGCCAGCAAGTCGGTGCCGCCGGCGAGAATCGCGCCCTGTTCCCATGATGTGCCAAGCAGCGCGGCGACTTGTTCCTTGCTGTTGGGGCTGGCGTACTCAAACGGTCTCATGCGGCACCTCCGAAAAAAGCAGGTCCTTCGCTTCGCTCAGGATGACAATCAGTATTGGCGGTGCCAACGGCGCAGCTGAAGGCGTGCCCTGACGCGACGTTTCGCAGACTGAACGTCCTGCCTTGACGCGAATCTTGGCAGAACTCAATCCAATCCGCGCTCATCCGCGCAAATCCGCGGTTGCTCGCTCTCATGCCACACCTCCCTGCTCCAGCGCATCGATGACGCGTGCCGGCGTGAGCGGCAGAAACGGCACGCGGACGCCGATCGCATTGGCCACGGCGTTCGAGATGGCCGCTCCCGGCGAGACCACTGGTGGCTCGGCCAGTCCGATGACGCCGCGATCGTCGTAGCCCTTGCCGGTCATCATGTGCACCACCAACTCGCCCACGTCATTCAATCCCGCAAGACGATAGAACTCCAGGTTGGGATTGAGCACCCGGCCGGTCACGGGGTCGAGAATCTTCTCCTCATACAGGGCGTAGCTGATGCCCATGATGAGCGCGCCCTTGACCTGGCTCTCGGCAGTCTCGACGTTGACGACCAGACCGCAGTCCTGCACTGCAACCATTTTGTTGACGCGCACGATGCCGGTCTCGGCGTCCACCGAGACGTCAGCCATCTGCACACCGCCAACGCCGCTGTTGGTGAGATCGGGCGGCTTAGACTTGTCGGGATTCTTGCCGCGCACGGTCAGCGGAACGGCGCCGATCTTCGCGCAAGCATCTTTCCAGCTCAAGCTGCGCGACGGATCAGTCTTCACCCGAACAACGCCGTTAGCGACTTCCAACTCTTCCGGCTTTGCCTTCAAGGCAGGCGCGACCTTTTCCAACAGCATGTCGCGAGCATCGACCGCGCCGCGGCGCGCCGCTGAGCTGACGCCACCGACCGTCGTGCTTCCACCGCTGCCACCCGAGGGCGGATAGCGGTTGTCGCCAATGTGTACCGTCACCTGCTCCAGCGGAATGCCGAGCGTGTCGGCGATGACCATGGCGATGATGGTTCGCGTTCCGGTGCCGAGGTCCTGGCTACCCACCTTTAGATCGACAGAGCCATCCGGGTGAATGCTCAAGTCCTGATCGCTGTTGTGGCCGCGACCGCCCCAAGTGTGGATCGACAACCCCAGCCCGCGCTTCACCGGGCCAGCGGTCTTATCGCCGCGGGGATGCCAGTTCTGCTTCCAGCCCATCAGCTGCTCGGCAATCTCCAACTCTTCGGCGTAGGTTTTGGCGCGCGGGCCAAGGATATCCATGTTGGCGCGAAGCATGTCGACCGGATCCATCTTCAGCTGCGCGGCGAGGTCTTCAAACGCGGCCATGGTGATGAGCGCGGCTTGCGGATGGTTCGGCGCACGCCACGCGCGCGCGCTGCCCTGGTTAGTCGCAACGGCCGTGTGCTGCTTGCGCTGATTGGGGACGTCGAAGATGTACGGGATCGGAGGGGTACCACCGCCGCCCATTCCGCCGGTGCCCCAGGAGTTCGACTGCCACGCCACCAGCTTGCCGCTCTTGTCGGCGGCGAGCTTCACGCGCGCGTAGGCCGAGGGTCTCATGCCGGCAACTTCGAATTCCTCCTCGCGCGTCAGCATCATCTTCACCGGCTTGCCGCCGGCCGACTTCGATAGCTTAGCCGCGACGATGTCCCAGCGATCAGCGGCGAACTTGCTCCCAAAGCCACCGCCGATGTTCTGCTGCAACACTCGGATGTTGGCAGCCGGCGTATTCAGCGGCTCGGCCATTTGCGCCGCGATGCCCGATAGATTCTGGGTCGAGATGTGGACCGTCAGGTCGTTGCTGCCGCCCCACTCCGACGCCGAGCCATGCGACTCCATACAGCAGTGCACAATGCAAGGAACGCCATACACGCCCTCGTGCGTCGCGGCGGCCGAGGCAAACGCCTTGTCGGGATCGCCCTGCTTTTGCGTGGCAGTGCGCTTGTAAGGCGACTTGCTCTCCGACGGTGGCAGAACCTTGGCAGCACGGAGCGCCGCAATAACCTTGGGGTCCGTGCCCTCGCCCTCCATGGACTTGTACCACTTTTCATCTGCGGTAAAGCTGACGCCCTGTTTCTTCAGGATCGCAATGGCTTCGTCGTCGGGAACCTGGTTGTCTTCCATGGACTCGAAATCGTCCTGGCTGATCGGCCCGGTATCGGGGGCCAGGTTCTTGGGCGGCTCGGCATCGGAGACGAAGTGGGGCAGCACCTCGTACCCAACCTTGATAGCGCGCACGGCATCCTCGGCTGTGCCTTCGTCCACCGCGGCCACACCGACGATCTCATCACCCGCCCAGAAGATTTCGGTGCCAGGCTTCTGCACGATTTCGATCGCTTTCACGCCCGGCATCTTCTCGGCAGCGCTGGTATCGATGCTGGTTATGCGCGCGTGCGCATAGGGACAGCGCACGATCTTTCCCGCCAGCAATCCGTCAGGGTTGTAGTCATAGGTGTACTTGGCGCGGCCGGAGGACTTCGACGGGCCGTCGATGCGCAAAATCTTCTTGCCGAGCAACGGTTGGGTTGCAGGATCGGGCCAGGAATATTGGCTCATGACTGTTTCCCTCCTGCGTGCGCCAGCGCCACCGCGCGGATACCGTCGTAGGTTCCGCAGCGACAGAAGTTGCCGCTCAGCCCATGACGAATCTCCTCCGCGGTTGGCGCGGGCTGTTTCTGTAGAAAGTTGGTGGTCGTGACGATGAAGCCCGGGGTGCAGAACCCGCACTGCTGCGCGTCGTGGGCGACGAACGCCTGCATGACCGGGCTGAGGGAATCGCCTTCGGCCAGTGCCTCGATAGTCGTAATCATCCGGCCCTGAGCATCGATGGCCAGGATTGCGCAGGCATAGACGGGTTTGCCGTCCATGAGCACGGTGCAGGCACCGCAGGCTCCGCGATCACAGACGCGCTTGGCTCCAGTCAGGTCGAAGTTGTCGCGCAGTGCATCGAGCAGGGTGACACGTGGCTCAAGTTGCGCGCTCAGCTTCTTGCCGTTGACCTGCAAGGTGATCGGAACCTTGCCCGGGCCCTGGATGGGAACTTCCTCCGCCGCGGCGTCCATCACCGAGCCCAAAACAACAGGCACGGCGACGCCGACCGCCGAAACCTTCATGAAATCACGCCGCGTTACGCCGGAGTTGTCCTCGGGCTTGCGCGGACGGTCGTCAGCCATGATGCCCTCCGATTCGACTCGGCGAGTATAACTCCGCAGACGTTAAGGAGGCACTGAGGAGAGAAGCGCGTGGGAGAAACCGCGACAAGAAAAGGATATGCGGCGGACTGGGCGCTGTCCGTCGCGTATGGATTGGAGGCTGCAGCAGTTACTTCAAGGTCTTGACGTAACCAGCCAAGCCGGTGATCTGAGCATCCGTCAGCTTGTCCTTGTAGGCCGGCATCTTGCCTTTGCCGTTGGTGATCGCGCCAGCAATGTCAGCCGCGGACATCTTCTGGACGTCGGGACCGTTCAGCGGCTTACTGCCCATGACCGACTTGCTGCCATCAGCACCATGACAGCCGGCACATTTGGCCTTGAAGAGATCGGCGGGCTTGTCCTGACCGAAGGCAGGAACCACCATCGTCAAAGCAAGAACCAACAACACAGCAGTTAATACTTTCATTCCTTTTTTGCTCCCTTCACCCCCGACAAGAGTCGCGGGTGTTGATGTATTGACTTCGTGGGGTAAATCTACTACCTCCAGCATTACCCCGCCAACAGAATTGTTACCGGGGAAAAATCCACGGCAAAGGGGGTGATATGCCTCAAGACGTTTGGGCCAGGAATTGAGGTAGCATCTTCATGAGCGGACAACCCTTTCCGGTTCAGCAATTTAGATACTGGAGGCTAGCCCATGGGGTTTGGCCCCCATACTGCCTTCACATCTAGGGGACACCTCTCCCCGGGGGCATACCTTGGAACCCACGCTGGCAGTGATTGGCCTGAACTTCCGCACGTCGACGGTCGCTGTCCGTGAGCGCTTCTGGATCAGCGAGGCACGCCGCAGCGAGGCGCTGTATCAATTGGTGCGCTCGGAGGGAATCGACGAGGCAATGGTGCTGGCGACCTGCAATCGCACCGAATTCATACTCTGGACCAGCGATGTGGCCAGCGCCGCCGATTCCGTGCTGCGGTTCCTGGCGCACGCGTATGAGCTCAGGCTGTGTGAATGGTCGCACTTTTACCGGCTGATGGACGATATTGCGCTGGCGCATATCTTTCGCGTCGCCTCCAGCCTCGATTCCATGGTCCTGGGGGAACACGAGATCATGACGCAGGTCGACGAGGCTTGGAAGCATGCAAAGCAAGCCGGCAGCACAGGCCGCTTCCTCGACTCCATCGTCCAGAAGGCCCTCAGCGTTTCCAAGAGAGTTCGCAGCGAGGTGGCAATTACCGATGAGGCAGTTTCGATGCCTTACGCCATCGTCGAGCTCTCGATTCAGGAGTTGGGCGATCTCACCGGCCGCGAGGTTCTGCTGATCGGGGCTGGCCAAATGAGCGAACGGGCTGCGCGCTGCCTGATGAGCGCGGGTGCCCGGAAGGTAAATATCACCAGCCGAACTTCGGCGACCGCCGAGGAGCTGGCAACCAGGCTGAATGCTCGCCGCATTCCCTTTGAGGAGCGCCACCGATATCTTGAGACCGCCGACATCGTTGTAAGCTCGACCCAGTCACCGAACTACATCATTTCCCGCGAACAGGCGGAAGCCGTAGCACACGCCCGCGAGCATCGGCCGCTGGTGTTGATCGACCTCGCGGTGCCTCGCGACATTGATCCTGCGGTGCGTGAGATTAAAGGCATACGGCTGTTCGACATCGACGATTTGGAGCAGGCGGTGCGGCGCAACACGGGCGAGCGCCATGCAGCCGCCGCGGCCGCAGAGAAAATCATCTGCGCCGAGGTTAGCGGCTTCCGCCACAGGTTGGCAGCGGAGCAATCTTTACCCGAGTTCGCAGCCTTGCGCCGGTACCTGGATGAGCTGTGCCGGCAGGAGCTGGAACTCCTGCGCAAAGAATTTGGGCCATTTACCGCCGATCAGGACCAGGTGATGACCGCCTTCGCGTCACACGTAATGCAGCGCATTGCCAGTTCGCTGGCGCGTGAGTTGTATGGCGCTCCGAAGCCGGACGATCCCAATGCGCTGGGTACAGCGGTGTCGCGTCTGATGGGGTTCGAACATTTGCAGATCGCAACCGAAGCAAAAAACTGACTGTAAAGACATAAAGGAGTAACCATGACTGAAACTGCGCAAAACCAGAAAAGCAATTCCACCGTCTTCACCAGCGTTCAGGCTTACACACTGGCCGTCATTACGCTCGCCATCGGAATCGCGGTTGGCTACTTCGCCCGCGGCTCCGCGCCAACAACCGTGGCGAATGTGCCTGAGAATGCGCAGGCGGCAATGTCTACCCCTCCCGCCGGAATGCCGGGCACGGGAGCAGCGCCGGGAACCATGGGCCCTGGACAACTGCCGGGCAGCGCGCCCCAGCAACAAGCCACCTCTCCCGAGATGCTGGCCAAAGCCGCCGAACCGCTGCTGGCCCAGTTGAAGGCCAACCCCAACAACGCAGAGGCCCTGGCGCAGCTTGGCAATCTTTATTACGACGGACAGAGTTTCCCGCAGGCAATCGACTACTACGAGAAGGCGCTGAAAGTACAGCCGAATAATGCCGACGTTCGCACCGACCTCGGTACCGCCTACTGGTACACCGGCGACGCCGACAAGGCGCTGACCAATTTCCAGAAGTCGCTGGCCATTCGTCCTAACCATCCGGGAACGCTGTTCAACCTGGGCATTGTGGAGTGGCAGGGCAAGAAGGATCCCAAGGCCGCCATTGTGGCGTGGGAGAAGCTGCTGCAAACCAATCCTGACTATGCGCAGAAGGACCAGGTCCAGATGTTAATTGAGCGCGCGAAAATGCACGGAGCCAGCGCCGCCAAGGGCTAGTTCCACCCGCGATTGCTCACCCCGGGGACGAGCCAGCGCAGAGCTCGTCCCGGGCTTTTTTTGTGGAAGATCTGAGAGACTCGCTTTGCGACGCTCCGCGTTAGGGCACTCTTCGGCGTCGCTCAGGGCGGCTACGGTCGCGCCTCATGGTGGAAGCACCGGCCTTCAGGCCGGTGAACGGCTATCCCGCCATTTGAAGGGCTTAGCCCTGGAACCTACAGGTCTCTTGCGACCGCGGCTGAAGCCATCTCCAATGTTGCCCGACTCTTCACGCCCGAAGGCCGGTGCTTCCACCCATGCTTTGTTATCATTGACGGGTGGTAGATCTTGACCTCTCTCCGCCAGCCGGCCTTAATATGCCGCTGTGGCGTTCCCTGATCCTGAACCTGGCCGATCGCATCTCGCCGGAGAAACTTCCTCCGCTTGAGTTGACCTCGCGTCCGGTCGATACCGGCATGATGTTTGGAGACCGGCTCGCTCTTCCCTGGTTCCGCACCGTATTCGCAAATATATCGGACGTGGTCTCGCCCGAGATGGGGCCGCCGTTGGAGCTCACTTCGCGCTCGGTAGACGTTGGCGAGTTACTGGCGGACGACTTGAGCCATGGCTGGTGGGTTTCGTTGCTGGATGGCCTGCGCTATCGACTGTCGCCTGAGAGACAGCCGCCGCTCTCGCTGACTTCCAAGCCCATCGCAGTCTACGGTGCGCGTAGCTGGCTGCAGTTGCTGGACTGGTCTTCACTGCTCGAAACACCCAAAGTGTATCTCGCCGACGCTCCGGTACAGACGCAGCTCATCGCCGCCGAGATGTTGGAGACGGCTCCCACGGCTGTCGCTGCAACTACTGCTGCCGCAGTTCCGGTCGATCAACAGCTATGGGCGGCGCAGATGCAGTTCAAGCGCGACATCTCACGCAGCCGCTTCCGCCAGAAGATCTGGATGACTGCGATCGCGGCCGAAGCCGTGTTCCTGCTGGCGTACATCTTCAATTTCAAGTTCTAAGTCACGTCGGGCCTTTCGGGTTGAGCGGGGAGCGACCTTTAGGGGAGACCTCTGGCGCAACCTGTGTGTCCACAGGGATTCGCAGCCTTTCGCACGTTACTGTTCCATTTCGGGAACCCGGTGACTGCAATTGCGAACAAAGTGCTCCCGAACAGGAAATCGGGACTATGCTGGTGGCGATCAGCCAACAGCTCCGGTTCGATTCGGTTCTCGGGAGGCGAATCATGTCTGCTCGTCTAATACGATATCTCCTCATTTGGACACTGATGATGGCGGTCCCAGCGGCGTTTGCGGACCCCATCATTGTCAATGCTAACTTCGGCGCCGTGCCCGTCAACTGTGGTCCCCCCCTCGGCTTCGCTTACCAGGGTACGGGCGGCTGCGGGGACGGCTATTGGGCTCAGGACTTCAACTCCGCTCCTGGCTTTGGATGGACACTGAGTACCACTCATGATCAAGAATGGTACGGCCCTGGCGTGACCCAACCTAATAGCTACTTCGACCCTCCACCCTTCGATGGGCTACCTTTCACCCAGGCTGCGTTCCTGCAGACCTATACCGGAATCAACAGTTCCGTGTCGCAAGATGTTGACGGCTTCGCCCCTGGCGACTATTCGTTGAGCTTCTACCTGGGCTCGAGATACGGGTACGACAATGGCCAGACGGTGGAGGCGTTAATCGATGGAACGGTCGTCGGCAGCTGGTATTTGAACCCCGCTACCCCGTTCACCCAACGGTTCCTCACGTTCAGCGTCACCACCGGAGGAGTTCATAACTTGGAATTCCTCGCGCTCGGGGACCCATCAGGCGATAATACTGCGTTCCTCTCCGGTGTGAATATTTGGGCAGGTACGCCAGAACCGTCGTCGCTGATACTACTGGCGACAGGAATTTTGGGAGGTCTCGCCAAGTTCTATCGGCGGTAAAGCAGCACTGTACATTGGGTGGAAGCATCACGCTTCAGCGTGGTGGACGAAGCCTCCGCAGAGAGCCTTAGCTCAATTTTCAGGATTACTGTAGCCTGAACAGGGTAG
>JARLGI010000111.1 GCA_031296115.1 Acidobacteriota bacterium
GATGGCAGTCCGACGGCCAGAAGCAGCGACCCGTTGGATTTCTATGACTGGTCGATGCCGGCTTCATCCCCGGCAGTCTCTTCGGGACGTCTCAGCAACGCCCACGGAGCGCGGGTTCAGGCCTACACTCCCGTCGCGGCGGCAGCAGACCCAACTCTGTTTACGACCGATGAGTCTGCGAGCAAGGCTGACAGGTTTTCGGAGATGAGTTCTCCGGGCACACAAGCGCTAATGAGGGTCAACGACCGCTAGTTCTGCCAGCCGCGTTGTTCCGCAGCTGCGGATTTTTCAACCGTCTCAACGGTAAAAGTACCCGTTGTGAGGCATGTTGCAGGGCACCCTTCTGATGGCCGGGCCTGGCGGCGCTGATGGCAGCTCCGGTTACTTCGACGTACCCAACTTCAGGAATTACCGCTACATCTGGGTCGGCGCAGAAATTGAGCCTGGGTCCGGTGACGATCATTCCAACGTCGCGTTGGGGTCACAGGTCGCCTTCACGAACACTTCCGTTCCTGAACCGAGCAGCCTGGCGCTATTTGGCTCTGGCGTGCTCGGCTTTTCGGCGGTGCTGCGGCGCAAGCTGGTCGGATAGTCCGGCCGCTCAGGACTGGAGCCCCTCAGCAGTGCGCGTGCAGCGCGGTCCTGACCCTTGGTCGGAGATGAATTCTCTGGGCATACAAGCGTTGATGAGAGTCAACAGCCACTAGTTCCGGCAGCCGCGGGTTCCGCGGCTGCCGGAACATCGTCACACCTCTTCATTCCGAATTGCTTCCTAGGGTAATGTCACTGACAGACCAGTTGTTTCCATGATTCAATCTGCCAGGAGAGATTTTCGCGATGCTTTCTTTCCGGAACGAAGAAGGGCGATGCAACTGCAACTGGAAGCCGACGAACTGAATCTGCTGGCCAACGTCCTGCTGGAGCGGGTCGGCCCGAGAGCGACCGAACGGGGTGCGTCCGAACCCGATAGAAGCGTCCAACAAGGCCCCGTTTTTTTCGACGATCTTCTGGACAAGATCTTGGCCCGAGATCTGCGACTCGACTCCGATGAACTTGAAGCCGTGGTTGACCTCCTCGCTAAGGAAAAACTCAAACTGACTGAGGGGAGTGCTCTCCTCAAAGACGCAGCACCGATGGCTGAGTCGCAGCGGAAGCTGAGACTACTGGAACGTGTCTTGGAAAAAGTGGACGAAGCCTGCGCGATGGTCTGAACGGTGTCTCCCGGACCGCAGCGCTTGATCAACCTCACCTGCTAGGTGGATAACAGAGGAAAAGGGTATCCTGTCAAGCGCACTGACGGTTCAACCGTACGCCTGTCCAGAAGAGCGTCCAGCTTGGCCGTACGTGCCAGCTCTTCTAGAGGAGGAGTCATGAAAATCCTGGTAGGAATTGACGATTCCAAGTTCTCCGCTGATGTGTCAAAGGCCGTTGCCACACAATTTCGGAGTGAGAAAACGGAGATCCGAGTCCTGCATGTGTTGCAGCCGATTGCGCCCGCTCCACCACAGATGGCGCCAGGCTATGCTCCTGAGCTGGACGGCCAGAAAAAGCCAGCCCGTGAGCTGGTCGAGCAAATTGCAAAGGAACTGCGTGGCGCCGGATTCAAGGTGGACACGGCTGTTGAGGTAGGTGACATCCGGGAGACAATCATCGACGCCGCCGCAGATTGGGGCGCCGATCTAATTGTCGTTGGCTCGCATGGCCAGCGAGGCATCCAGCGTTTCCTGCTTGGCAGCGTGGCAGAATTCGTCGCTCGTCATGCCAAGTGTTCCGTAGAAATCGTTCGCACGCAGGTCAGCGCCTGACGCCAGCCCGTTCTTGGGGAGGGCAACAACAACGCTGGCCTAACACGTGACTCAAGGCCCTGAACAGCAAAGCTTCGATGTGGTGGTGTTGGGCGCAGGCGCTGCCGGACTCATGTGTGCCATAGAGGCGGGTCGTCGCGGCCGGGGGGTGGCGCTGCTCGAACGGGCGGAGCGCGCGGGCAAGAATCCTGATTTCGGGTGGTGGACGCTGCAACTTCACCAACCTGCATTGCCGCCCAGAAAAATTTCCTATCGGCCAATCCTCATTTTGCCCGATCGGCGCTGGCGCGCTATAGACCTGCGGATTTCATCGCACTGATCGAGAAGCCTCGTATCGCCTACCACGAAAAGGCGCTGGGACAGCTCTTTTGCGACGGCTCCGCCGAACAGGTTACCGCCATGCTGCCGCGCGAGGCGGCTCGCCAGTTCGGTGTACCGATCTGCGGGTGCCGTCCGGTGCTCGTGCCGCTGGTGCTTGGCGGTGCGGAACATGCGAACTTCTGTGATTTGGCAGGCGTCTCCACTGAGGTGCGTGTGTCAATCGGCAAATGCAGCTTCCGGGAGAAGCTGTTGATCACGCATCGCGGATTGAGCGGGCCTGCCGTGCTGCAGATTTCGTCATACTGGAATGGCGTCGAGCCGGTGCTCGTGGATTGGGCTCCGGCGTACGAGATCCTGTCGGCGCTGCAAAGGCCGAATGCCCGCCGCGATCTTGCCTCGGCGGAGGCAGCGCTGTGCGAGAAGCTTCCGGCCCGGCTGGCGGAGCGCTGCTCGACGTTGCCATGCCGCGGGCCTGGACCAACCACGCTTTGGCGCAATTGGAGCAACTACTTCATTCGTGGACATTCACTCCAGTCGCCACCGTCTTCATTCTGTTGCTGCCCTCAGCGCCCGGAACAACGCCTGACCTCGCGGCCGCGTTGGCGCAATTCCTCTCGGCCACGACCATCCTGCCGCTGCAAGTCTTATGGGTTGCGCTGTTTCTTTACTATGGGCGAAGCCGCGTGACCGGCTCGACGCTTTCCTTCCATGTCATTCCCGAGCGCTTATGACCCGCGCGGTAGCGCCTTACAGCGTGGCCACGCGCCGTTGCACCAGGAGAAAGTACAGCGCCATCACAATCAGCAGCAATCCGTTGACGCTCAGCACGAGGGGCGCCGAAAACACCGGCACCAGCCAGCCTGACAGCAGATTGCCCATTGGCATGCCGCCACGGAACGCGCAGTTGTAGACGCTCATCACCCGCCCGCGCATTTCGTTGGTGGTAATCAACTGCACCAGCGAAGTTACGGTGGCAAACACGGCCATCATCGAAGCGCCGACAATCACCAGCACCGCATAGCTCAGAGGCAGCGATTTCGATAGGGCAAACCCGGCGATTGCGGCGCCCAGGCAAGCCAGTCCTGTAATGGCGAACCGCCCTTTGTGGCGGATGTCGCCCAGCCCAGCGACGATGAGCGAGCCGCAGATGGAGCCTACTCCCATCAGCGAAAGCAGATTGCCATAGGTTTCCGGCCCGCGATGGAAAATGTCCTTCACGAACACCGGGATATAGGTGCGCATGGGCATCGCCAAGGCGGTCATGCAGAAGGCCAGGACGATGAGCGCCTCCATCGCGTGCTGTTTGCGAACGAACTTGATACCCTCCTTGAGGCTGGTGAACATCGACTCGGTGGTCTTCTCCGGCAGGAAGCGGGTGGTGATCAGCAGGAGCGAAATGATGGGCGCAAGGAACGAGAGGGCGTTCAATCCAAAACACCACTTCTCGCCAAGCTTCCCCAAAGCTATTCCGGCCAGCGCCGGACCAATGGTTACCGCCAGGTTGAACTGGATCGAATTTAGCGCAATCGCGTTCGGCATGTCCTCGCGCTTCACCAGGGTCGGAATCAGCGCGGAGTACGCCGGCCCCCCAAAAGCCTGGGCCAGGCCGGAGACGAACGAGAGACACAGGATGGGCCAAACGTGGGTCAAACCGTCCGCCACCAGGAACGTGAGCACGGTGGCGCTGCCCATCTGCACATACTGCGAAGCGAGCAGGACTTTGCGCCGCTCGATGCGGTCGGCCATGACCCCGCCAATCAGCGAGAACAGGAAGATTGGAATACCGCCGAGAAACTGGTCCAGGGCAAGCAGGAAGGCGGAATGGCTCAGGCGGTAGATGAGCCAGCCCTGCGCCACGATTTGCATCCAGGTGCCAATGCTGGACGTGCAAGCGCCGAACCACATCAACCGGAAGTCTCGATAATGAAATGCCTTGAATACCCTGCTAAGAGTCGAGGTCTGCATTTGCTCCGGGCGTGGCTCTGCCATCCTGCTTCTATCTTCGCACGGACGCGCGGATACGGGCGTTCCCGGCGTCACGAACTTGAGCCATGCGGCCGAGTTCCGCGAAGGAAATGCGCGCGTTCTGCTGCAACTCGCTCAGGATCTTCCAGCTGATGTCGTCCAGCAGGTGGTCGGAGTTGTGATCTTTCATGCCAGTTTCAGCACGGGCAGCAGCGAGGCTGCCGGCGGCGCTGCTCTCATCGAAATGATAGACAGGGCTTGACCCGGCTGGGTGTGTCCGCCGTCACCGTGCCCGGTGATGCCTGCCTTGCCTTCGAAGAGCTCCGCGAACCGTCCCCCTGGTTTACCGAGTTCTAACCATCCCGGCGCAGTCCCGCAATCTGCGCATCGAGATCGCGCAAAGTCTGACGCAATATTTCGGAGTAGCGCTCGCTGCTGCTCAATTGCATCTGCTGCAGCACCCGCTGGCGCGACAGCATCAAATCAGTCCTCTTGCGTTGCAGTTGAACTTCTGCGGCGGAAAGAGCGTGGGGTTTGGCCGGCTCGGAAGTGGATTCTTCAATCTGGGCTTCTACAGACTTACTCTCCCAACCACGTGCCATGCCTGGATTATAGCGCTGGGCGTTTTGAACGCAGTTGCTGCCGCAACTGAGATCACTTGCCCGAACGGAAGCTCCGCGCCGGAACCGCACGCCGCCCTCGTCGGCCGTGGAGTTCCATTGTGGGAATCCACGATCACGCAAATTCCCTTGACTCAGCACCTTGCAAAGGGCAAGATTGAAGGTAACCGTATTGGTGGTTACCCTGCGGGAGACGTGATGCGCGTCCTGGTAGTAGAAGATGATGTCCTCTGGCAGCTTCGTCCGCAAAGGACTGGAAGCGGAGCATTACGCGGTCGACATTGCGCCCGACGGCGAGCAGGCCCTGAACATGGCTCTGGCCAGCGACTACGACCTGCTGAGCCTCGATCTGAATCTGCCCAAGCGATGGGATCAGTGTGCTGACTTCGGTCCGCACCAGGAAGCCTTCGCTTTCCGTTCTGGTGCTGACCGGACGCAGCCGGGTTGAGGACCGGGTGCAGTCGCTCGACAAAGGCGCCGATGATTGCCTTATCAAGCCGTTTTCCTTCACCGAACTTTCGCCGCGCGCGCGGGCGCAGCTACGCCGCGGACCGCGGACGGTGCAGACCGTGCTGCGGGTAGCTGATCTCGAGTTGGACCGCGTGGAACGCAAAGTGGAGCGCGGCGGCAAACGCATCGAGCTGACGTCGAAAGAATTTGCCCTGCTGGAATACCTCATGCGCAATGCCGGACGCCGCATCACGCGCGCCATGATTGTCGAGCATGTATGGAACCTGTCCTTCGACACTACCACTAACATCGTTGACGTGTATGTGAACTACATTCACAAGCCTTTTACCCCTGACCAGATGAAACGCCAGATCGTTCCTTTGCTGGCCAAGCCTGCATAAAGAAAGATGGATCTCTCGAAAAGCAGTCCATGTGGTACAAAGCTGCCATGCGTGCCGTCGTACAACGTGTGGGCCGCGCGTCCGTCAAAGTAACGGGCCAACTTACTGGAAGCATTAGCGCCGGACTGCTCGTTCTGCTCGGGGTGACGCAGGACGACACCGAAGCCGATGCTGACTATCTCGCCGAAAAAATCGCCGGCATGCGCATCTTCGAAGACGCCACCGGCAAAATGAATCTCAGCGTGTCAGAAACGGATGGCGCGGTGCTGGCCGTGTCGCAGTTCACTCTCTTAGGCGATATGCGCCACGGGAAGCGACCGTCATTCGATGCTGCCGCTCGTCCGGAGCGGGCGAAGGCCCTGTACGAACATTTTGTCGAGCGCATCCGCGCGCTGGGCCCGCGCTGCGAGACCGGGCGCTTTCAGGAGATGATGGAAGTTGAGCTGGTGAACAACGGGCCGGTCACGATTCTGTTGGACTCGAAGAAGCTATTCTGAGAGGTCAGTTTTCACCCCAGACGGTAGAAACTCAGCGCCGCGTCGCCCTGGTCGAGCCGCCGATAACGCAGGAGCGCGCCAAATCGTTCGCCGGGATCGAAGTTCTTCTCGTGCTCGGCCACGACAATGCTGGAAGGCTGCAGCAGTCGCGATCGGGACAGGTAGCCAAGTGTGCGTTCGTAGCTTCCGCGCAGGGCGTAGGGCGGATCGAGAAAGCAGAAATCGCAGACTACGCCCGTGCTTTCCAGCAACGGCAACGATTGCGCGACTTCGCGCTCGTGCACCTCGTATCCCTCCAAGAGGCCGAGCGACGCCAAGTTCTCTCTTAGCAAGCGAGCGTGCCTCTTCGTCGATTCTACGAAGTACACCTGCCGTGCAGCCCGGCTAAGCGCCTCGATACCGACCGCGCCAGTCCCGGCGTAGAGATCGACCCACACCGTGTTGCGCAACTCGCTTACGGCACTAAGCACGTTAAACAGAGTCTCGCGCAGCCGGTCGCTAGTAGGGCGCAACTCGAGGCCGGCGGCTGATCGTAAAGGGCGGCTGCGATATTGTCCGGCGATGACTCGCATGAGTTTAGTTTCAAGTTTCGAGTTTCAAGTTGCAAGCCCGCTATTCGCTTTCGTTGCCGCATCGGGCACGTTACCGTGTTGAAGACCCACCTTTGGTGACTCAACTGCACACTTGAGACTCGAAACTGCCTTAGAATGGAGGAGCAATGAAAAACTGGTCGGTTTCCGCGGGACGTCTGCTCGGAGTGGACATCCGCATCCATCTTACGTTCGTTTTCCTGCTCGCATTTGTATGGTTTACCCAGTCGGTGGCGATGGGCGGCAGCGGGGCGGTACGAGGTATGGCGCTGGTCGGCATCATCTTCGGCTGCGTTGTGTTGCATGAACTTGGACACGCAGTAGTAGCCCGTCGCAACGGCGTGGCCGTGCGTTCCATCATTCTGCTCCCCATCGGCGGCGTGACCCTGATGGAAGAAACCGGGCAACGCACTGCCGATCCCGCGTGCGACATCCGCATAGCGGTCGCCGGCCCGCTGGTCAATCTCGCTATTGCCGCAATATCCGGCACATTTATCCTGGCCTTCCTGCCGCGGGTTCAGCTTTGGGGACAGCCTTTCGTGCATGCCGGGAATCTGCCGCGTGCGCTGTTCTGGAGCAATGTTTTTCTCGGTGGATTCAATCTGCTGCCCGCCTATCCCATGGACGGCGGCCGCATCTTGCGCGCGTTGCTGGCGGAACGGATGGATTATGTGCATGCCACTCGCCGGGCGGTCACCATCGGCCAGGCGTTTGCCATGCTGTTCATCTTCCTCGGCGTTTGGAACACATGGCTGATGCTGATCGGCTTCTTTCTCTTTGTCGCCGCACAGTTAGAGGATCGTTCGGTCGTCTTTCAATCGGTGCTGGAGAGCGTGCGCATGGAAGACGTGATGCTGACGGGGTTCTCCACGCTATCGCCGGCCGACACACTGGAAGACGCCCTGCACAAAGCCGTGCATACCTTGCAGGACGACTTTCCCGTGGTGCGCGGCGTCGACATGGTCGGGGTCATCAGCAAGCAGGGCATCGTCCAGGCCCTGCGCGTCGGTGGAAACGGCTACGTGCAGTCGGCCATGATGAAAGCGTTCGACATCGCCCAGCGCACCGACTCGCTGGGCTCGGCGTTCCGCAAGCTGGGCAGCAAGGGCCTCAACATGATTCCCGTGGTGGACGACCAGCGCCTGGTCGGCATCGTGACCATGCAGAACCTGATGCACAGCATGGCGCTGCTGGCGGAGACCCGCAGGCTGCGAAAGCAAGAAGAAACGAACGATAGGTAGCGACCTTTACCGTCGCCGGGCAGCGCGCGCGCGTTTTCCGGCGGCAGCACGAACCGGCCCAGTGCCAGTGGGCGGTTTACGGTCTCCTTCAAGCAGTTGCTTCAGGACCAGGGCATTGTTGTGCTCTTCGTTCTTCGAGGCGAACAGCAGCGTCAGGTGACGTCGCTTGTTCCTCATGTCGTAGAGTTGCTCCAAGGCCTGGTGCGCGGTTTCGCCGCGAAGTTCCTGCAAGTATTTCTCGCGAAACTTGATCCACTGCTGCGGGCGCGCGTGAAACCACTTTCGAAGTTCATCCGAGGGAGCGAGGTCCTTCAACCACGCATCCAGAGCAGCGGCCTCCTTCGTCAAGCCGCGTGGCCACAGCCGGTCCACCAGCACCCGGGTGCCGTCCTTGGGTGAAGGTGCGGCGTAAACGCGCTTGAGACCTACCGTCATGTGAGGTGTATTCTAACTCTGCCGGGGCCGCCGTGACGGAGCCGGACCACATACTTTTTTTGCAATCCTGGACGCTACGTTGACGGCCAAGCGCGCGCTAACTGCATTGTTGGTTGCTCTTGTTTTCCTTACGATCGCGATGCTTGCCGCCTGCCACCCCGAGCCACGCAAGACGGACGCCGAGCTGGGACTCACGCCCCAGCAGGCGCAGGGCCGCCGGGTCTACGACGCACGCTGCGCAGAATGTCACTACGCCTATAGCACGCACGATCTCCGTGGGCCCAGCCTGAACGGCCTGTTCAAGCGGCCGTTCATGAAGAACGGCATTCCCGCAAATGATGAGCGGGTGACGGATATCATCCTGATGGGCCGTGCCAAAATGCCGGCGTTTCGGCAGAAGCTGACGCAGCAGCAACTCGACGACCTGATGGCGTACCTCCACACTTTGTAGGTGCGCTTTAGGCGGCGGTTGAGTGCCAACGAGGCTGGGAGGCATCGTACAATGTAGGTTCCGCATGGCCGCAGCTCCCGAACTGGTCCAGATCGAAATTAGCCCGCGCCGCCCGGCGTCCAAGCCGGATTGGCTGAAGGCGCCCGCGCCCATGGGCGAGAACTATCACGACCTGAAAACGCTGGCGCGCAAGCTCGAGCTGCATACCGTCTGCGAATCGGCGCACTGCCCCAACATCGGCGAGTGTTGGAACCACCGCACCGCGACCTTTATGCTGCTGGGTAACCTGTGCACGCGGCGCTGCGGTTTTTGCACCGTGCCCAAGGGGCGCCCTCAGCCGATTGATTTCGATGAGCCCCTCCGCGTCGCCGAAGCGGTCGAGAAGCTCGCGCTAAAGTTTGCAGTGGTGACCAGCGTGAATCGTGACGACGACAACGTGGGCAGCGCACGGGTTTTCGCCGAAACCATTCGCGCAATCCGCAAGCGCATGCCTGATTGCCGGGTGGAAGTGCTGATCCCGGATTTTCAGGGGCTGGAGGAGCCGCTGCGCATCGTGATGGATGCCCAGCCGGACGTCCTCAACCACAATACGGAAACCGTGCCTCGCCTCTATCGCGTGGCGCGTTCTGGCGCGCGCTACGAGCGCACACTCTGCTTGCTGGAGCGAGCCAAAGAGATGAATCCCGCGATCCCCACCAAGACAGGCGTAATGGTAGGTCTGGGTGAAAGCACGGACGAGTTGCTCGAGGTCTTCCGCGACTTAGCGACGAAAAAAGTCGATATCCTCACCGTCGGCCAGTATCTGCGGCCCTCGAAGGACCATTTGCCTGTCACGCGACTCTATACGCCAGAGGAGTTCCGCTTCCTGAAAGAAGAGTCGTTAAAGTTGGGCTTCCGCCACGTCGAGTCCGGGCCGCTGGTTCGCTCGAGTTATCACGCTCACGAACAAGCAGACGCCGGAACGGGTCAGGTTAGGTAAATTAGGGCACGAGCCGAGAGTACCTACTTTCTGGCGAAGCTCTTCATCTTTCTCAGCACCGACTCCGGCGCTTCCACGTCCAACTCCACGTAGCCGTCGCGATACTCGCGCGCATAAACGCGCGCTTTGGCATCGAGCGTTGAGAGCGCCTTACCCTCCGATTGCGGGACGCGCAGAGAAATCCGGCGCACTGCGTCTTCCTCGATCTGCGCGTCAATGTGCTCCTTCAGGCTATCGAGCCCGAGCCCTTTTGCCGCCGAGACATGAACCACGCGATCGCTATTCTGCAAACTTCCGCGCTTCATCGCCGGCAGGAGATCGACCTTGTTCATCACGTACAGCCGCGGCTTGTCCTGCGACTCCAACTCCCGCAAGACTTCTTCCACCTGCTCCTGTTGTTCGCCCGCGACGGGACTGGTGACGTCAGCCACTTGCAGGATGAGCGAGGCGCGTTGCACCTCTTCCAGCGTGGCACGGAAGGCCGAAACCAGCGTGTGCGGCAGGTTGCGGATGAATCCTACAGTGTCCGAAAGCAGCACCTGCCGCTTTGATGGCAGCGTTACGCTGCGCAGTGTGGGATCGAGCGTGGCGAACATGCGTGCGCTCTCCAGCACGCCCGCGTTGGTCAGCGCGTTGAACAGCGTCGACTTGCCTGCATTGGTATAGCCGACCAGCGCTACCGTGGCGATGGGCACCGACTCGCGGCGCTGGCGTTGCTGGCTGCGAATCCGGCGAACGTTCTCCAGCTGCACCTTCACGTGCTTGATGCGCCGGTAGATTTTGCGCCGATCGGTTTCCAGTTGAGTTTCGCCGGGACCGCGCGTGCCGATGCCACCGCCGAGCTGCGACATCTCCACGCCGCGGCCGGTCAGGCGCGGTAGCAGGTACTGGAGTTGGGCCAGTTCCACCTGGAGCTGGCCCTCTCGCGTTCGCGCGTGGCGGGCAAAAATGTCCAGGATAAGCTGCGTGCGGTCGATGACGCGGGAATCAACCTGTCGCTCGAGATTGCGCTGCTGCGAAGGTGTCAGTTCGTGGTCGAAGATGACGACGTCGGGGGAACTCGACGCCACTGCCCCTTGCAGTTCTTCCAGCTTTCCGCTGCCAATCAAGGTTGCCGGATCAGGCTTCTGGCGCCGTTGTAGAAATTCCCCGATGACGCTTCCGCCCGCGCTGGTAGCCAGTTCGCGCAGTTCGGCCATGGACTCTTCCGCCGAAAACGGCTGATGTCCGTGCTCCGGGGCTTGCAAGGGGCTTGCCGCATTGCGGGCGGCGCGGGCCACGGGCGGGACTTTGCCGGCCGCCAGCTTGCGAGCCGGAGATGAACTCCCTGTCTCTAAACTCGCCCCAGCATCTTCTGCGGATGGTCTTTTCCCACCACGTTTTGTGGTTGGGCGCGCGAGGAACTCCACCCCCACGAGGAACACTCGTTCTGCTTGGCTCCTGCCGGTCTGCCAGGAGCGGTCATTCCCTCTGGAGTTCATTTCGCCTGCACGGGAGATAGGTCAGCTTTCCGGTGCCGGGCTGGCGCTCTCAGCCGCAGGCGTGACGTCCGTGGCCGCCCGCTCGTGGTGCCGCTCAAAGTGCGAACCGCGCGACATGACCACAGTCGAAATGGCGTGCTTGAATATCAACTGCTCCTGGTTGTTGGTTTCCAACACCACGGAGTACTTGTCGAAGGACCGGATCCTTCCCGTCAGTTTCACCCCGCTGAGTAAATAAATCGTGATAACGCATTTGTCCTTGCGGGCAGTGTTCAGGAATGAGTCTTGTATGTTCTGTCCCGGCTTACTTTCCATGGGTCCTCCCAGCCAAGTGCAAAAACAGCACAGCCCAGAGCAATCGCGGGCCCCACGCGGTCCGGGTCTATCAAATGAAATCAATCGCCCCCGGTAACTACAATGCCAACGCCGGGCGCGGAAGCATAGCGTCAGCCACCTTACGATAAGGCGGCGAAAGCGCAAATTCAAGTAAAACGAGCACATAGCTGCGTGATGTAAAATTCGCCCACCGCTCCGAAACGGAAAAAACGGTTCGGTTTGGCACGGGAGAAGCGACCAATGAGCGCTCCACTGCTGGCGATGTTGGCCACGCCGCAAATCGAGTTCCCCGGTGGCGAGCAAGCCGCCGCCATTCTGCTCCGCTGGATTCATATCGTTGCCGGCATTACCTGGGTAGGCATGCTCTACTTCTTTAACCTGGTGAACATGCAATTCCTCAAGGACCTCGATCCCAAATCGCGGGCGCTGGTTGTTCCCAAACTCATGCCCCGCGCACTTTGGTGGTTTCGCTGGAGTTCCGTGGTGACCGTGCTGGTGGGCCTCGCCTACTGGGGTCAGATCGTCGGCGCCGACGCACGCAGCGCCGCGGCGGGCGGCCAGCCGGCCTCGGTCGGCGCTCTAATAGGCACGTTCTTCTTGATCTGGACGCTGGCCTTCGCCGTGGAAATGGGAGCGCTTATGTCTCCGGCGGAGGTCCTGCGCAAGGGCGCAGTGCTGGGCGTGATCGTCGCCGTGGTGGTGCTTGCCGCGTCTTACCTCTTTCTCAGTGTCAACCAGCATGGCTGGGAGAGCAATCGCACCCTGGCCATCGGGATTGGCGGCGGCTTGGGCTGGTTCATGATGCTTAACGTCTGGGGCATTATCTGGCGCATGCAAAAGAAAATAATTCGTTGGACGGAAGCCAGCGCGGCCGACGGCAAAGCCATGCCGCCCGAGGCCACCAAAGTGGCTCGCCTGAGCTTTCTTTGCTCACGAGTGAATTTTTGGCTGTCCTTCCCCATGCTGTTCTTCATGGGTGCGGCCAGCCGCTATGCGATGTTTGTCGCAAGATGATCCCTTCCCTGGACTTCTCGCGTTGACCTTGACAAAGGCCAGCGTTTAGGATGAATCGGGCGTCTAGCAACTCAGTGCTCTCGCATTCGGCGTTGACTTCTATTGCGAGAGCTGCGGCATTCTTTACACGGTTTCCCTTCGGCAATTACACTTACGGGTTTGCTCTGCGCCAGTGTGCGCGACAGGAGAACGATCAATGGCTTCGGTTGAAGAGCGCGTGAAGCAGATCATCGTGGAGCAGTTGGGTGTGGACGAAGCGGAGGTCACCCCTGCCGCTTCTTTCGTGGACCATCTTGGCGCCGACTCGCTCGACACCGTCGAGTTGGTCATGGCCTTCGAGGAGGCTTTCGAGGTGGAAATCCCTGACGAGGACGCCGAGAAGATTCGTACCGTCCAGGATGCAGTGACATACATCGACCAGCACGCAAAGACCAAAAAGTAAGCACTGCGCTCGTTAGCCGACGCACCAAATTTCTTAGCCGGCATCGCTGGCGGACCAAAGGAGATCATTGAACTCATGGCTTCCGTAGATGAACGCGTAAAACAGATTATTGTCGAACAACTGGGCGTAGACGAAGGCGAGGTCACTCCCAATGCTTCGTTCGTGGACGACCTCGGCGCCGATTCGCTCGATACCGTGGAACTGGTGATGGCCTTCGAAGAGGCCTTTGAAATTGAGATTCCCGACGAAGACGCGGAGAAGATCCGCACCGTGAAGGACGCGGTGGACTACATCAACGCGCACGCGAAAGGATCGAAGTAGTTTGAACCGTCGCGTCGTGGTCACCGGAATTGGGCTTATCTGCGCCGTCGGGAACAATGCCGAAGAAGCGTGGCAGGCTTTGCTCGCTGGCAGAAGCGGCGTGGAGCGTATTACCAGCTTCGACGCATCGCAGTTCGCCTGCCAGATCGCAGCCGAAGTGAAGAACTTCGACCCCCTCACTCTGATCGACAAGAAGGAGGCGCGCAAGATGGCGCGCTTCATTCATTTGGCCATCGCGGCCAGTGATGAGGCGCTGCGCATGGCCAACTACAAGGTCGAGAACGAAGAGATGGCAGAACGCACCGGGGTCAACATTGGCTCAGGCATTGGCGGGTTTGACATTATCGAGCGCGAACATTCGAACCTTCTCAATGGTGGCCCGCGCAGGATCTCGCCGTTCTTCATACCGGCGGCCATCGTGAATCTCGCTGCCGGGCAAGTGAGCATTCGCAACAATGCCAAGGGGCCGAACGAGGCTACCTGCACCGCCTGCACCACCAGCGCACATTCCATTGGCGATGCAGCGCGGGTCATTAAATACGGCGATTCCGATGTCATGATCGCGGGTGGCGCCGAGGCGGCCATCACTCCCATGGGCATTGGCGGTTTCGCCGCCATGCGCGCGCTTTCCACCCGCAACGACGATCCCCACCGCGCCAGCCGCCCCTGGGACAAGAATCGCGATGGCTTCGTGATCGGCGAAGGCGCCGGCATCCTGATTCTGGAGGAACTCGAGTTCGCCAAAAAGCGGGGCGCGAAGATTATCGCCGAGGTGGTCGGCTATGGCATGAGCGCAGACGCGAACCACATTACCCAGCCCGCACCCGGGGGAGAAGGTGGCTTCCGCGTGATGCGCAATGCTCTGCGCGACGCAGGTCTCCAGCCGGAACAAATTGGCTACGTCAACGCCCACGGCACCTCAACTCCGCTGGGCGATGAACTGGAGGCCACCGCCGTGAAGCGCGCTTTCGGCGAGCACGCGTACAAGATGCTGGTGAGTTCGACGAAATCCATGACGGGCCACCTGTTGGGCGGCGCGGGCGGGTTAGAGGCCGGCATCACGGTGTTGGCGCTGCGCGACCAGGTCGCTCCTCCCACCATGAACCTTGACAACCCCGGAGAAGGTTGCGACCTCGATTTTGCGCCGAACCAGGCGCGCAGAGTCGCGATTGACTACGCTATGTCCAACTCGTTCGGGTTCGGCGGCACGAACGGCTGTCTGGTGTTCAAGCGCTGGACGGAGTAGAAGCGATTAGCAGTTGGCCAGGCGCATGAACCTTAGCGGTTTTGGCGTCCCCAGACCACCTTCGGGCTCTACCGACCGTTCTTTGGGGGCTGCCACAGCTCGACGCTGTTACCTTCCGGATCCGTGATCCAGCCGAACTTTCCGTAGTCGTAGTCTTCGACCTTGGGATCGACTTCGACGCCTTCTGCCCGCAGCGCCGCCAGTCAAGATTTTCCACGCGGAAGTTAATCATGAAGCTCGAATCGCTGGGTGCGAAGTACTTTGTGTCCGCGGGAAATATGGCAACCACTTTAAAGACCGGAGACTCAGGATGTTCGCCATCGCGCCATATCGCGCCGGACCCATCGGCGGCGCTTTCGATGCCGAGATGCTTGCGGTACCACTCGTACAGCGCTTTCGGGTCTTTCGACTTAAAGAAAATTCCGCCCAGCCCGGTCACTTTTTTCATGCAGCCTCCCTAGCGCTTCACTTCGTGTTCGCAACAACGTACACGTACCGCAACACGCTATCGCCGGTGTTTACGACGTCGTGCTCGGTATCGGACGGACAGTAGAGCACTGAATTAGCTTTCACGTCCACCTTGTTTCCCTCCGCCATCACCATTCGCCCATGACCTTCCAGTACAACCAGCATTTCCTCGTGCTGTCCCGTGCTGTGTTTGCCGACTGACTGCTTGGGATGGAGAACAACGTAGCCGGACTTCATCCGGACGCTTTCCGGCGGGCCGCTCAGGATCTCCTGGTAGCCTTGCGAGTCTAGCGTAACGACTTTCAGGCGCGGTTTGGCCTGATCTCCTGCCCATGCACAAGCCGGAACAAGAGGGAGCGAGACCAGCCCCATTGCGGCGAGCGAAACCAAGTTACAGATGAGTAAGCGGACTTCCATCAGGTCATCCTCCGGGAAAATCCTAAGCCCAAAGCAAAAGGCACGGAGATTTTACCCTCCGTGCCTCTGTTTTCTTGGTGAATCTTGTCTACGCCTTGGTGGCCTGGCCTTTCAGCACCTCGATAGCTTTGTTGAGCTGATCGTCGGGCTGGTTGGCCTTCTGCTTCTCCTGCTGCTGAGCACTGTCGTCGGCGTTCTCGTCCTCGTCGGGAGCGAGGAAGGCATCGTTGTTATCAGCCACCAGAATGTTCGGCGTCACCGCCGTGTCCTGGATGGCCTTTCCCGAAGGAGAGTAGTACTTCGCAACTGAAAGGATCAGGGCGGACCCATCCGGCATGTCGATAACTTTGGGGATAGAACCGGAGCCAAACGTCTTGTCGCCGAGCACATCGCCGCGCGCGTTTTCCATGATGGCGGCCGCCACCAGTTCCGCCGGTCCGGCGGTGCCACGGTTTACCAGCACGACCAGCGGCAAAGTCGTAATCGCCTTTTGCGGGTCAGCGTTGTAGGTCTGCTTGGGATACTTCTGGCCTTGCAGATAGCCAATCATCCCGTGATTCAGGAACAGGTTCGCGGTCGCGATGCCCTCATCCTCCTGGCCATCGCCGGAATTGCGTAAATCGAGAATGATCTTCTTGGCGCCGTCTTTTTGCAGCGTTTTGAGTTTGTTCGCAATCTCTTGTGACCGCCCCTTGGGGAAGTCATCCACCTTGATGTACGCAATGCCGTCTTCCATCATCCTGTCGCTGATGGGAGGATCGCTGACCACCGCACGCGTGACCGCCGATTTCACCGGCTGTGCGCGCCGCGGGCGCACCACCGAAACGTTGACTACAGAGCCCGGCGTACCGGTCAGACGGCCGTCGATCTCGGCCAGTGACATGTCGCGTGTGCTCTTGCCCTCGATTGCCTCGAGAATATCGCCGCTGGCAATCTCCGCCTTGTCGGCCGGGCCGCCGGGAGTCACCGAGATGACCGCCGCATATCCGTAGCGCTTGGAGACTGCCGCGCCAATGCCGGCCTTGCCTTCCTTGCGCTGTTTGTATTCCTTGTACTCGGTGGGATCGAGATAGCTGGAGTTCGCGTCCAGAGACTCCAACAGGCCGTGCAGGGCACCGTTGGTCACCGATGGAATGTTCGGCTCTTCGACGTACTCCGTGCGAACGCGCGAGAGAACCTCGCTATAAACGCCCAGTTGGCGATAGGAACCGTCGTCGTTGGTGTTGGCCCTGACACCCAATCCGCCCGCCACCATGAAGGAGGCAAGCAGAAACGACAGGCCGAGAACAGTAAGCTTAGTGGTCTTAGACATTTGCAATTCGCTGGTGGGAGGGGAATCCCCGCAAGATCACTCTCATTCTATCTCATTTCGATTCCGGGCTGGAAGCAAAGTGGCAGTAATTAGCCAAGTTCCTCTCGCAAACCGGTTGCGGCTGTCGGTTGGACGCACTCCAGCGCAGACTGTAAGCGGGAACCGGTGGCAATCCGTCCCCGTGTGAGTCTCCTCACATGTCGATATATGCTCAGCCTGATAGACTCCTTTGTTTTGAACAATGAGGAACCATGTCCCGCAATCTTGACCAGTCCCGCGCCCTCCAGAAACGTGCTGAACAGCTTATTCCCGGAGGGGTGAACTCCCCGGTCCGCGCCTTCCGCGCCGTGGGCAGCGACCCGCCCTACCTCGTCCGCGGCCTGGGGGCGCATGTGTGGGACGCGGACGGCAATCGCTACATTGACTATGTAGGCTCGTGGGGGCCGCTCATCCTCGGTCACTCCAATCCCGGGGTCCTAGAGGCCATCATCCAGGCCGCTCGCAACGGGACGAGTTTCGGCGCTTCCACGCCGACCGAAGCAGACCTCGCAGCGTTGGTGGTCGAAGCTCTTCCGGCCATCGAGAAAGTACGTTTCGTCAGTTCGGGGACGGAAGCCACCATGTCGGCCATTCGCCTGGCGCGCGCCGCGACCAAGCGGAAGTTCATTGTGAAGTTCGAGGGCTGCTACCACGGTCACAGCGATGCCCTATTGGTGAAAGCTGGCTCTGGCGTCGCGACCCTCGGCATTCCCGGCTCAGCCGGTGTGCCGGAAGAATTCGTCGAGTTCACGCTGGCGTTGCCATACAACGATGTGGAAGCAGTGGAAGCCGCCTTCGCCAAGTTCAAAGGCCAGATCGCGAGCGTCATCGTCGAACCGGTGGTTGGCAACATGGGATGCGTACCGCCCAAACCCGGCTACCTCGCAGCCCTGCGCGACATCACGAAACGCGAGGGCGCGCTGCTAATCTTCGACGAGGTCATGACCGGCTTCCGCGTCGCCTTCGGTGGCGCGTCGGAGCTGTACCTCATCAAGCCCGACCTGACCACGCTGGGCAAAATCATCGGCGGTGGGCTGCCCGTCGGCGCGTACGGCGGTCCGGCCGAGATCATGGATCTTGTCGCGCCGGTGGGCCCGGTGTACCAGGCTGGAACCCTCAGCGGCAATCCACTGGCCATGGCCGCGGGCATCGCCGCCCTGGGCGAATTGAAGGCCAATCGCCAGCAGTTCTACCGGCAGCTCGACGAGATGTCGGGCAAGCTGGTGGCGGGCGTCACCGCAACCGCCAAAGAAGCGGGTGTAGCGATGACCGCCAACCGCGTGGGCTCCATGTTTACGTTTTTCTTCACCGATAAGCAGGTGACGGATTGGGAGAGCGCGGCCACCTGCGATACTCCAAAGTTCGGCCGCTTTCACGGCGCGCTGCTCGATGCTGGTGTCTGGCTGCCCCCGTCGCAGTTCGAAGCCGGCTTCCTTAGCATCGCCCACACCCAGGGCAACATTCATGACACCATCGCAGCTGCCCGCGAGGCCTTGACGCTCGTGTAGGGATACTTGCCCGTTAATGGTCAAGAGCGATGTTGACTAGCGTTAAGGAGTTCTGTGATTGGGACTCGCAGAAAATGCAGGCTGGCGTTTGAATGCCCGCCCTTGCCCTAAAGGCCCAGACCTCTGTCCGCTGCTAGAATTGAGTTTCTTTATGGCTCCAAGCGCACCGTCATCGTTCGGCACGCAACTCGCAGCTGTTCCCGCCCTCGACCTCAAACGCCAGTACGACGCCATCAAGGACGAGATACAGGCCGCGCTGGAGCGAGTGCTCGTCAGCCAGCGCTTCATCGGCGGAGAGGAGTTGGAGGCCTTCGAGCGCGAGTCGGGGGAGTATCTGGGCGTTCGCGCCAGCGTGGGTTGTGCCTCGGGTACCGACGCGTTGTGGCTGGCGTTGCAGGCGATGGGGACCGGTCCCGAGACCAGTGTGGTCACCACGCCGTTCAGTTTTTTTGCCTCCGTGAGTTCCATTGTGCGATGCGGGGCGACGCCGGTGATGGCCGACATCGATCCCGCGACCTTGAACCTCGATCCGGGCGCCGCGGAGAAGGCGTTGCAGCGCGCACGTTGGCACCCAGTTCGCGCCGTGATGCCGGTGCATCTCTTTGGACAATGCGCCAACATAGACGCGTTTGAGCGGATTGCCGGCGAGCACAAGATCGCGATACTCGAAGATACGGCACAGGCTTTCGGCGCCAAGTGGCGCGACAAGAAAGCTGGCTCGCTGGGTACGGTCGCCGCCTTCAGTTTCTATCCCACGAAGAACCTGAGCGCCTACGGCGATGGCGGATGCGTAACCACCGACGACGAGAAACTGGCGGAGCATGTCCGAAGACTGCGCAACCACGGCAGTCGTCAGCGCTACTACCATGACGAGATTGGCTGGAACAGCCGGCTGGACGCAATGCAGGCTGCGGTTCTGCGAGTGAAGTTGCGGCACCTCGACGCCTGGAACCAGCAACGCCGAATTCTGGCCTGCCGCTATCACGGGCTGCTGGTCAGTGCGGGGCTGGTTCGATCAGGCGCGCAAGTGGTGACGAAGCAGGCGCCGGTGGCTCTGCTGGCGACGGTGCCGGAGGCGTATCACATTTATCACCAATACGTGATACGTGCGCTGCGTCGGGATGAGTTGCGAGGTTTCTTGACCGAGCGAGGCATCGGCAGCGAGGTGTACTATCCCGTGCCGCTGCATTTGCAGAAGTGCTTCGCGTATCTCGGCTACAAGGCCGGCGATCTGCCGGAGTCGGAGCGCGCGGCGAACGAGGTGCTCGCGCTGCCCATGTTCCCTGAACTGCGCGAGGATGAGCAGCAGCGCGTGGCGCAGGCGATTGCCGAGTTCTACACCGGCAAGCTGAGCTAACCGGGAGCTGGCGACTACTTGTGCTTATGTTTCGCGGAAGCCTGCTTGGGATGCGCGCGACGAGCAGCGTACGTGGCTTCACGGTTCGCCTTCTCGGCGGCTTCCTGCTCGGGCGTGAGCACGCGACGAACGATTGGGCTGTTCAGCTTGTAGGTGATCTCCGTCATCCGGCCATCGGTATTTTTCTTGCGGATGGTGAACGTCGGCAGATCGCCTTCCTTGCCGAACACTTGATGGCCCTGCTTCACGGGGAAGTAGCCTTGGAGATCGCGCTCGCGGTAAGCGGTTTCGTAGCGGTGCTTCACGCGGCCCCAGGTGAAGACGCGGATCTGGTTGAAGTCCCACTCCAAGCCATCCTTCGGCTCGTTCAACAGCACGAGATATTGCGCCACCTGCTTGTCTCCGTCCTGCACGGTGCTCAGGACAAAGTAGCCCATGATGCGCTGGCCTTCGGCGTACTGGGCGACTTCCAGCGGAACGTCGAGATCCACCATGCGCAGCAGAACCCAACCGACATGACCGGCCGAGTTGCGGACCAGATACCAGTCTTCCATCATGATCGGCTTTGGCTGCGGCGCTGCGTCCTTGGCTGTGGGCACACTCGGCCCAGGCTTCGGCAGCGATCCAGCGGAAACCGGCGGCGCCGGAGCCGGAGTTGCCGGCTGGGTCGGCGCGGGTTTCTTGGGCTGCGACGCGCCGCTCTGCGCCGCCGCGGCCGTAGCGGCCTTGGGCGGGTTCTTCTCCGCCGTGGCCCGTTTCATAACCTCGACCTTCTCGCCGTCCTTAAGCTGGTAAAGATGCTCGGCTTGGCGCGATGGCGTAACGTGCATATTCAGCTCGGCTCGGGTTGTTCCGTGCGCCTGAGCCGGCTGATTGAGTTCGTCCTGCACCAGCTTCTGAAAGCCGTCATAAACATCCTGCGGAACAAGGCTACGCTCCTCGATCCAGCCCTCTTGCCCGCCATCGGTCCGCACGCGCAGGAAGCGGCGCTGCTTTTCCAGCACTTCCACACGGTCGCCGTTATGCACGGTGCCGACCTTGTTGTACATGGTGGCGACCCGGTCGCGCAGGCTGGTTTCCGGCGCGGAGACGTACATGTACTCGTGCTTGGCCAGCGTGCCCTTCTTGCACGCAGTTGCCAACACGAGCATGACCAATGCCACACAGCAGAGAAATATTCGGATGTTATGCGAGCGACGAGGTGTTCCCGGCAGCACAGAACAATATAAACCAGCAATAGGGACAGGTGATGAGTAGATAGTTACAAGCCGTGTAACCGGAGCTTGTACTTGGCGAAGAAACGCGAGCCCGGTAAAATCCGGCAGGTGTTGCCCGATTTTATTACGGCCCGCGTTCCCGCCGTGATTCAGATGTTTACCAAACTCGGCATTGCGGCTTGCGGATCATAGGCGAGATGGCCTTGCAGCCGAATGCCTTCTGGAACTCCGGCATGTTACCCACCACGCCGTTCACGCGGAACTTGCCCGGCGAATGCTCGTTAACCTGCGCCATCATGCGCGCAAATTCCGGACGTTCGTTCTCGCACCAGATCTGGCCCCATCCCACAAACAGACGCTGTTCCGGAGTGAAGCTGTCAATGGGTTTTTCCGGATTGTTCGCCAATACGTCGAGCAAGGCCATATGGGCGATGCGCAGCCCGCCATTGTCGGCTGTGTTCTCGCCCAGGGTGAGTTTGCCCCGGACGTGCACGTCGTCAACCGCAACAAAGCCGTCATACTCGTTGACGAAGCAGGACTCCAGTTTGTCGAACTGCTCGCGGTCCTTGGCGGTCCACCAGTTGCTCAAATTGCCCTGTGCATCGTACTGGCTTCCCTGGTCGTCGAAGCCGTGCGTCAGTTCGTGTCCGATGACCGCGCCGATGGCGCCGAAATTCACTGCGGCATCGATCTTTGGATCATAGAACGGCGATTGCAGAATGCCGGCAGGGAAATTGATGTTGTTCTCCTGCGGGTTGTAATAGGCATTGACCGTCGGCGGGGTCATTCCCCACTCCATGCGATCGACCGGCTTGCCGATCTTATTGAGCTGACGCTTGAACTCGAACTCGTTGGCGCGCATGCCATTGCCGAGGGCGTCGCCGCGAATGATTTGCAGTGTGCTGTAATCGCGCCACTTGTCGGGATATCCGATCTTGTTGTCGATGTGCGCCAACTTATCGAGCGCCTGCTTCTTGGTGGTGTCGGTCATCCACGAAAGCTGCGTGATGTCAGCCTTGAGCGCAGCCTCCAACTCGTGCACCATCTTGAGCGTTGCCGCCTTGCTCTCTGGCGGAAATTCCGCCGCTACGTAAGCCTTGCCAAGGGCTTCACCCAGGTCGCCATTGGTGAACTGCACACAACGCTTCCAGCGCGGACGGATCTCCTTTGCCCCCGTCAATGTCTTGCCGTAGAAGTCGAAGTTCTCGTCGACGAACGCCTCAGGCAGCAGCGGGGCGGCGCGATGCACCGTCTGCCATCGCAGGTAAGTCTTGATTTCATCTAGGTTGCTGTTGGCGACAACCTGATTCATGCCCTTCACAAAATCGGGCACGGAAACATCCAGGCTGTCGAACGAAGGGCTGCCGACGGTGGCGAAGTATTCCTTCCAAGTGAAGGCTGGGCTCAGCTCCTGGAGTTGTGCCGTGCTCATCTTGTGATAGACCTTGTTGGGATCGCGGCGCTCCACGCGATCCATGGATGCCTTGGCAAGCTCGGTCTCGAGTTTCATGACGGTGGCGGCATCTTTGGCGGCCTGGTCCTGCGACTCTCCCAGCAGCTTGAACATGTTCGTGATGTGCAGCTCGTAGGCTTTGCGCAGCGCAACCGATTTGTCATCGGTCTTCAGGTAGTAATCGCGATCGGGAAGCCCCAGCCCGCCCTGGTCGGTCCCGGCAATCTCCATCACAGAGTTCTTGGCGTCAGGTTCGGAACCGAACTCAAACAGCACGTGGATGCCGCTGTTGTGTAAGTTGCCGACCAGCGCCGGCAACTGCGACTTGTTCCCCAGAGCGGAAATGCGGTCCAGCGTGGGGTGCAGGGGCGCCGTGCCTTTCGCGTTGATGCCGGCCTCATCCATGCACGAGTAGTAATAGTCGCCGATCTTCTGATCGCTGGAGCCGCGGCTCGCGCTGTCGGCGGTACGCTTCTCTAGAATTCCCCGCAAAACCAGCTGATTGTTCTCGTGCAACTCGTTGAACCGTCCCCATGCTGGCTGGTCCGAAGGGATGGAATTGTTCTTCAGCCAGTTGCCGCAGGCGTAAAGGTAGAAGTTGCTGCAGGGGTCGACGGACTTGTCCATCGCGCTCGCGTCGAAGATGGCGATTTTCTTCGCTTTATCGGAAGAGGTGTTAGGTGTGCTTTGCGCTTGTGCAGCTGTACCTAGTAGCAGGAAAACACAAAACATCAGGGCGGATCGTTGCATGCATAACCTCACTTTGCGATGAGAGAAAATAGATTCAGACAAAGGCGGCCGAGTGCCATTGGCGCCCCACAGATTTCGGCAGGCGCACTTAACGCCCGCCGATATTGAATTGCGTGCGTATTTACCACACCCGGCATGCCGGCTCGCGCACCATGGGTTGACCGGCTTTGCATCCGAAGGCCTGCCGGAAAGCGGCCGAGTTCTGCACTGCGCCATTCACGCGCCACCTTCCCGGCGAATGCGGGTCGGTAATTGCCAGCACGCGCGCCTGCTGGTCGGTCACGTTCTGGCACCAGATCTGGCCATACGCCAGGAAGAGACGCTGCGGCGCCGTATATCCGTCGATGGGCCTCACCTGTGTGTCGCCGATGATGTTCATCAACGCCATGTAAGCCAGCTTCAGACCGCCATTGTCTGCCGTGTTCTCGCCCAACGTGAGCTTGCCGTTAAGGTGGACCTCACCTTTATCATCTTTCACCGCGACGAAGCTGGAGTATTCCTTTTCGGTGCAGCTCGCCCGCTCCTCGAACGCCTTCCCATCTTCTGGCGTCCACCAATCCTTCAGGTTGCCGACCGCGTCGTACTTGCGGCCCTGATCGTCGAAGCCGTGCGTCAGTTCGTGGCCAATCACCACTCCGATGCCGCCATAGTTCACGGCATCGTCCAATTGCTGGCTGTAGAACGGCGGTTGCAGGATCCCAGCAGGGAAGTTGATGTCGTTCATCGGCGGCCGGTAATAGGCATTCACCGTAGGCGGAGTCATGGACCAGTCTTTGCGATCGGTCGGCTTCTGAATCTTGTTGTATTGCCGCTTGGTCTCAAAAGCCGCCGCGCGCATGGCGTTTCCGGCATAGTCATCGCGCTGAATGACGACAGTGCTGTAGTCACGCCACTTGTCCGGGTATCCGATGTTATTGACGATTGCAGCCAACTTGGCATACGCCTGCTGCTTGGTCGTGTCCGACATCCAGGGCAGTTGTCCGATGTCGGTGCGCATCGCGCCTTCAATGGCCCGCACCATCTTGACGGTGCGGGCCTTGCAGTCGGGGCCGAATACTTTATCTACGTATAGCTCGCCCAGTGCCATGCCGATATTGCGGTCGGTTGAGCGCACGCAGCGCTTCCAGCGCAGCTCAATCTCCTTCTGTCCAGCCATGTACTTGCGGTTGAACTGGAAATCTTCATCCACGAAGGCTTCTGTCATTACCGGAGCATAGCCGTCGAGGGTGCGCCAGCGCAGATAGGTCTTCCAATCCTCCAGCGGTACGCTGCTAATCTGCTCGTTCACAGTCTTGAAGAACTCTGGATTACCGACATTCAAGCTGGTGAATTTCGGCGAACCGTTTTCGGAGAAATACTGAATCAGCTCGAAGTTGGGAGCGGTTTCCGCGATCGCGGTCGCCCGCATCATGTGGTCCCGCTTCTTGGGATCGCGGCGTTCGGTCCGATCCATCGAAGCCTTGGCCAGACCCGTCTCGACCGTCAGTACGGTCTTTGCCTCGGCGGCGGCGACGTCTGGCTTATCGCCCGCAAGTTCGAACATCTTCTGTGCGTGCTCAACATACCTCTGCCGCGTCTCTACCGCCTTTGCATCGTCCTTGATGTAGTAATCACGGTCCGGCAAAGTAATGCCGCCCTGGTCCAGGTTGGCAATGGTCAGGCCGGAATCGTGCATGTCCGGCATGGGATAGAAACTGAACAAGGCAGGGATACCGCTGCGATGCATGTAGGCGACTTGCGGAATGATCTCCTGCTTGCTCTTGATGGCGGCGATGCGCGCCATCTCGGGCTGCAATGGCGCGGTGCCTTTTTTCTCGACTGTGGCCGTGTCCATGCAAGCTGCGTAGTAGTCGCCGACCTTCGTCTCGATGGCGCTGTGCTGCCCTGGCCCTTCGGCCTTCTCCAGCAGGTCGCGCAGGATGTACAGATTGTGCTCATCCAACTCGTTGAAGCGGCCCCAGCGTGACTTGTCCGGCGGAATGGGGTTGTTTTTCATCCAGTTGCCGCAGGAATATTGGTAGAAATCGACACAGGGGTCGGCGGTCTTGTCGATAGCCGTCAGGTCGAAGCTGGGAATCTGTTTGGGAAACTCGGAGGATGCTGTGGGCGCTGTCTGGGCCACGGAGAGAACGGCAGCCAGCGTCAGCGGGACAACGGAGAGAGTTCGAATCCGCATGATTGCCTCGTGAATGAAATTGTTGCTCCGCGCTCAAACCCGCGCGAGTTCTTACCAACGGTAGGACTGCGTACATCCTGGAGACGAAGAACAACGATCTCCCCCAGAAACACTACTACAACATGATTAAACTAGGAAACTAGTGCCGGCGAGCAGGAAGAAAGTGCCCATTCTTGGAATTCAGAACAATTTGAGGTGGATGGTCAGGTACTTCTTGGGATCCTTGCGGACGGCGGCGATCAGGTTGCGAGTCTCGATCAGCAGATCGTTGGTATTGTCGTACACCGCAGGATCTTTGAGGAACTTGCCAGCCGAGCCCTCTCCTTTGTCCAGACGGTCGGCGATGCTGTTGAGGCGGGTGATGGTGTTGTCGAGTTTCTTAGCCAGGGCCTCGTCCTTGGCGAATTTGCCGAGCGTGCCCTTGCCCTCGTTGATGCCGCTGATCAGTTCATTGGCTTGCTTGGCAGCCTTGTTGGCGTTGTCGTAGAGGGCGGGGTCTTTCAGGAACCTGCCGATGGTCCCGTTGCCGTTGTTCACTTCGTCGATGATCTTGTTGATATTGTCGATCGAAGCGTTGGCTTTCTTATACAGTTCGTCGTCGTTGATGAGCTTGCCGATCGTCCCGTTGGGGGAGTTGATCTGGCTCACGACCGACTGCAACTGGTTCAACATGTCGTTCGCGCGATTGAAGAGCGCGGGATCGTAGATGACCTTGCCGATCGAGCCTTGCCCACTCTGAATGTAGGAGATGATGCTGTCCAGCCGCTTCACCAGGGTGTCCACGTTTTGCAGAGTGCCCTGGCTGGCGCGCACTACGTCTTGCAGTTGTGGCACCTCGCGCGTGGGCAGCTCGGCGCCATTCTGTATGGGACCGCCCTTCGCCTGGCGGCAATCCAGGTCTACGAAGACTTCGCCCAGCACGCCGGCGGTCTCCAGTGATGCCTGGCAGTCATTCTTCATAGTGTCGGCATACTTGGTGGTCACCTTCATAGTGACTTCCACCGGGGCGGCCACGCGTTTGGAATCGGCAACCACGCGAATTCCGGCCACGTTGCCAATGTCGACGCCTTCCAGGCGCACAGGCGCGCCGACGCGCACGCCGCCCGCGTTGTCCACATAAGCTCGAATCAATAATTTCTTGGTGAAGGGACCGGCGGTGCCGGTCATGAGGAAGATAAGAATAGCGAGCGTGATGAGAGCAAGCAGCACGGTCACACCAACCCGCAACTGTGACCACTTCACCTGTTTTTCGCTTGGCACGTTCTACCGATCGCCCCTTGGACGCGCCCCGCCGCAACCGCGGCCATGGCTGCCGATTGCACTCCTGCAAGACCACGAATCATAACATGGCGGCCGCAAATATTCCGGTGGTTCAGCCAAACCCGCGGAGGGCCCGGGCGTGGCCTCGGCCGCTCCTGCCAGAAAGACTGCGAAGCGGCTACGATTCATGCGGAGCGTACGATGAAGGCGATCTGGGCTCTGACCTTGGCTCTGGAACTGGTTGTGGCGAGCGCTGCTGGGCACGTCTCGAGCGTCGGTGCCGCGTTCCAGTACCCGGCACTTGGGAAGGCGCGTCGAAGGGCACCGTGGCCGATTCACCTTGTCACGATGAGCACGTCGTCTACGAAATCAAAACGGATGCGCATACCGCCGGCAAGTTGCTGCTGGACGCGTACAAGATCGTTGCGGGTGAAAAGCAATTCATGGGAACGCTGGATTGCCTCTACCGGGCGGAGGAGAGCACCTTGAGTTGTGTCGGAGGTCGACCGGACGACCTCTGGACCTTTGCGATCTCGGGCGACCAAATGAAAGGAACCCTGACAGTCGGAGCGGACAAGCAGCTCTATCCACGGATTGAGGCGAAGCGGACGAGAGGGCAGTGACGGTCGGGCGAGCCAGCGAAATCCCGAGGGGGCCTGCTTGTGTTGAAAGCTGACGGCCGATTGCCAATGGCTAATTGGTCGGGACGGGCAGATTTGAACTGCCGACCCCTCGCACCCCAAGCGAGTGCTCTACCAGGCTGAGCCACGTCCCGACGGGGAGGTAAGTCCGGTCCAAACGAACCGGAAGGGTTTCGAGGTCAACGATAGTTTAACACTACGACAGGCCGGGCTTCGATCCACGCGAACAACTTCTCGCTTGCAAATGCCAGCAGCGGCGGATACGCTCTCGCGCATGAGAACTCGCGCTCTCCTGTTGCTGTGCGGTCTGTCTCTTGGTTGTGCGTGGGCACAGGACGTCAAGCCGTCGGCGCCTGCCCCGTCCGCCGCTGTGGTGGAGATCACCGCCGAACCCGCGCATCATCTTAAGATCGACAATCCTTACATCCGCGCCTTTTTCGTCGTGGTACAGCCGCAGCAGTCAACCCTGATGCATCACCACGGCTATGACTACATCGCTGTGGCCCTCGGGCACAGTGAGGTTGACAGCAGCACGCCGGATGGCACGGTCAAACACATTGTTTTCGAGGATGGCGATGTGCGTTACACGCCCGCAGGGTTGACCCATGTGGCAACCGACAAGGCCGCAACCGTTTTCCGCAATGCGACCATCGAGCTGCTGCAAAACAACGGCCACCCGGTTTGCGTGAACAAATGCGAGAACGATCCCCGCGCAAAGGACTGGCCCGCGTTGCACGAGGGTTCGAAGCTCATCGGCTATGGCGATACCTTCCGGATCACGGAAGCGACCATCAAGCCGAAGCAGGCCGTCTCGACGGACGAGCCTTTTCCCCACCTGACCGTCCTGCTGACCGACATGCACGTGCACACCGGTCCGGTTGGTGGCACGGACTTCAACCAGAAGGCGGGCGACATGATCTTTCACGGCGGCCACGCCGACCATGGGCTAACCAATGTTGCGGATCAGCCACTGCGCCTGGTGGTGGTGGAGTTCAAGCCGTCGAAAGAGTAGCCGTGGCCGACCAACCCTATTCTCGTGATCACTTTGTGCCCATCGACGAAGAGCCGCGGCATCACCTAGTTATCGAGAACGAGTTCGTGCGCGCGTTTGCGGTCGAGATCGCGCCGCATGACCGCACGCTGTGCCATCAGCACAATCATGACTACCTCATGTATGTAGCCGGCGACGCGGAGATCGTGAGCGTTCCACGCGATGACGAGCCGAAGAAGCTCAGCTATCGCGATGGAGATTGCGAACTGTCGCAAGCGGGGATGGTGCACGTGGTCGAGAACCGCAAAGACACGCCGTTTCGCAACATCGTGGCGGAGTTGTTGCTAGGAGCCGGCGGTCTGAGGCGTTCTCCCCATCCGAAAGTCATCGGAGGTCAGGTCACGATCATACCGGCCTTCGAGGATGATCGTGCCGAAGTGCTGGTGCTGCATATGGGTGCCGATTCGCGACTAGCAGTCTTCGGGCCGGCTCTATTGGCCTCGCCTTACGGGCAACCGATTGAGTTGCTAGAATCCGACGGCAACCGCGGCAAGCTATGTGGATTCAATGAGTTAAAATGGATGCCAGCATCCTATCAGGCGATCCTGATGGACCATACCAGCAACGCGGCTCGGGTAGTGCTCATCGCCGTCGGGAATGCAAGGGGCTAGCGGGTCTTTAGATTTCCGGACGTGCTTCCCAGCGTGAAAACGCTGTGGGAATGATGTGGAATTTGCTGCCAACCTGCAGTTCAGCCCGGGAAAGCCTCCTTGCCGCAAGAATTTTGTTGCAGCGAAATCTCCAGTGTTTATGCGGTGTTTGCAATCCCGCGGGGAAAATCTCCACGAAAGTTCCATGCCAGGGGTTGCGCAAGTGCCGAAGGTTTGTTATAAAAGAGGAGTCAGCAAGAGGCATTGGTGTCGCCTGCGGATGCGGGATGAAATTGAGTCCTGCAGGAGAAGCGGGCATCTAACACCCAAAGCTTCAAAAAAGCTGCCTCGGCCACGAGGCTGGAAGTCGGGGACAGAGTTCTTCGACAGGTTAGCGGGAATCGCGGAACCTCCAGTACAAGATCTTTAACGAATTTGAACGCTCTGGTGCCTTTGCGCGCTGAAACAGCTGTAAAGGCCAACTGGAGCGGCATGTTGCGCGTTTGCTCCGCCGAAATTAATGGTGTTGAGCGCCGGTGCTCCCCGACGCCTGAAATGGCTGCTGGGTTGACAGCACGGAAAATCGCGTAGTATGTTTGAGAGGTTTCGAGGACGACGGCCAGCGGCCTAGTGTTGCTGTCCGTCAAGAGCCGAAAGCAGCCGCCCAGTGCGGATTTGCCCGGATCTTTGACAAAAGGTTGAACGTGCCAGTCGTGAGAAGTCGTTCGAGTTATAGTTCGAGCGATCTCACAAAATAGCAATTCCGCCATCACGCCTTAGCAGGCGTGGGTGGCTGTTCGCCGACC
>JARLGI010000019.1 GCA_031296115.1 Acidobacteriota bacterium
AGAGGAGCAAAAACAACGCACCCTCGAGGCGCGCCTTCGGTACAATCTGGGGCGCAGCGAACCATCATCAGAGGGCGACTCAGGACTCCAATCCGTAGCTTGCCCCTAGCGGCAAGCTGTCTCATAGGTTCTGAAGACGAACACATCATCACTCAGCGATTGATAGCTCTCGGCAACAGGGTCATTGCGGAGTTTCGCCGTTTCTCCGACTCTATCCAGCAGCAAGTAAACGCCACACGCGATGCCAATCAGACTGACGAAAAGCAGGATAGCCATCACCAGACGTGCGGGCCGTTTTGGACGCTCCACAAGATATAGAGACTCGCAAGAGCGCAGGCGATACACGAGCCAACCAGCATCACCACAATTCAGATACTTCTTGCACAGTGGGTTCTCTGTATCGCCACCATTGGGGCTCTTGGTGCCGCTGCTTATTACGCGTATATCGCCAAACTCCAATGGCGCACAATGTAGGTAATTGAATTGAAAAGAGCTGAACCGAACTCGATTCCCGAAACATCTAACTTCAGTATGAGTGGAAGTGTGCCCAAAATGGCTCAAGATGCGGCCTTAGGTCGCTTAAGTGCAAGAAAAGGCTAGGTGGCTGGCTTGGCTTATGATAAAATCTATAGGTTTCTGCGCACGTTCGTACCGCAGTGCTGCTCCCGCCGTTGTGTGCACGCAACATGAGCGCCTCTCAGGTTGGCGCGAAGTAGAGGACATTCCGATTTGGCTCTAGAAGACAAGTTCGACGACATTAAGAAGCTGGTGGATGCGGGCAAGGAAAAGGGATACCTGACCTACGACGAGGTCAATGATCTGATCCCTAACGATGTCCATTCGCCCGACGACATCGAGGACCTGCTGACCACCATCGGCACGCAGGGCATCGATGTGCTCGAAGGGCCGAAGATCCCGGGATCTCTCGATAAGAAATTCGACGGTGAAATCGAAGCGGGCGAGGACGTGGAGCTCGACCTCACGCCCGGCGCGCTGGAAAAGACCAACGATCCCGTCCGCATGTATCTCCGCGAGATGGGCACGGTCCCCCTGTTGACTCGCGAAGGCGAAGTGGAAATCGCCAAACGCATCGAACGCGGTCAGCTTCGGGTGCTGAAAGCGCTGTCACGTTCCGCAATCGTCATCCGGGAGATCATCGACATCGGCGAGGACCTGAAGCGCGGCGTGCGCTCCATCAAGGAGGTGGTTCTCTTCGACGAAGAGGAGATCACGGACGAGGTGGTGCAGAACCGCCTGAAAGACATCACCGGCAGAATCGACGAGCTGGCGAAGCACTACAAGAAGTCGATGCAACTCATCGACAAGCTGGACGGGATCGTACAGAAGAAACGTCCGCGCGACCATCGCCGCGTCCGCTGGGCACTGGGCCGCGAGCAGGTGGAGATTTCGAAGGTCATCCGCAAGCTGGGCTTCACCAACAATGAGCGCAAGCGGCTGATCGACCGCGTCAATAAAACGGTTGACAGCATGCGCGGCCTCGACAAGCAGGCGGTCAACTTCGAGAAGCGCGCGGAACAAACGCGCTCCGACGAGCAGAAGAAAGAGTTTCGCAAGCAGTCGCGGCAGATTCGTGCCGACCTGGAGCGTATGGAGCGCGACGCCGGCGCCGTGTTTGCCGAACTCAAGCGCACCCAGCGCGAGATCGTACAGGGCGACGTGGATGCCGAGTTCGCCAAACGCGAACTGATTGAAGCCAACCTCCGGCTGGTGGTGTCGATCGCCAAGAAGTACACAAACCGCGGCTTGCAGTTCCTCGACCTCATCCAGGAAGGCAACATCGGCCTGATGAAGGCGGTGGACAAGTTCGAGTACCGCCGCGGCTACAAGTTCTCGACCTATGCCACGTGGTGGATCCGGCAGGCCATCACGCGCGCCATCGCCGACCAGGCGCGCACCATCCGTATTCCGGTGCACATGATCGAGACCATCAACAAACTCATCCGCACTTCGCGGCAGCTGGTGCAGGAGTTGGGGCGCGAGCCTACCTCGGAAGAGATTGCCAAGCGCATGGACATCCCGGTGGCCAAGGTGCGCAAGGTGCTCAAGATCGCGCAGGAGCCGATCTCGCTGGAAACGCCAATCGGCGAAGAGGAAGATTCGCATCTGGGCGACTTCATCGAAGACCGGGCCGTGGTTTCGCCGGCGGAAGCGGTGATCAACGTCAACCTCAAGGAACAGACGGCGCAGGTCCTGCGCTCGCTGACGCCCCGCGAGGAGAAGGTCATCAAGATGCGCTTCGGCCTGGAAGACGGCTCGGAGCACACGCTCGAAGAAGTGGGCCAGTCGTTCGCCGTGACACGGGAACGCATCCGGCAAATCGAGGCCAAGGCGCTGCGGAAGCTGCGCCATCCCTCGCGCTCGCGCAAGCTGCGGGCTTTCATGGACGGCGTGCACGATTAAGGTCAGTCGTCAGCCGACAGTTATCACAAAGGCGCGAGCGAATCGCGGCTTTTCCGTTTGAAGAGTTCTGCTAGAGATCTGGGCCGGTCGTCAATCCACTTGCTTGCCGAACACGTTGTCGATCATGCGGCGCATGAAGTGTCCGCCGAAGCTGCCGGCGGAAGCCGCCAGCGCTTGCAGGAAGGCACCATAAATCTGTCCGCGGTCGTGCGGCCACTTGACGATGAAGTGATAGTAGGCCAGTACCAGCGGCACGCCCATCCATATCAGCAAGCCCCATCGCCATGGATGATCCGGCTTCCATACCGCGAGCAGCATCGTGAAAGCCAGCACGCAAAGCGCAGTCAGCAGTGCGTCATCAACGGTTTGGTTGACCCAGCCGGTGAACAATCCAAGAACAAAAGTGAGCAGATAGACAGCAACGCTGGTAGATTTCCTGGCAGGCAGAGGCTGGCGCCCCATTGGACTTGCTGCAGAGGATAGGGTCTTCAAGAACCTGAGTTTAGCAGAGGCGGCCTGTTTCGCGGTCTGTACCGCTCGCCGGGTGGAGCAGGCCTTGAGGCCTGCAGGTACGGCATCGGACCCGGACCGCGCTTTAGCGCCTGAGGGGAATCGGTCTTATTGCCGCAGCGGCTAAAGCCGGGGTCTGAAGAGAGTGCTTTGATGCACCGCTGAAGCGGTGCGCCACCCGGTACCCGCCAATACCGAAAAACGCTGTGTGAGCCTTCATGCCGGAGCCGGAGCCGGCGTCTGCGGATCGCCGCCGAGCGACTTCCTTTCTCCGTTTTCGCGAACCCGGATAAGAATGCAGGTGGAGTTGTCTTCCCCGCCCGCCTCGTTGGCCGCGTCAATCAGGGTGGCGCTGGCGGCCTCCAGCGAAGGCAGCTGCAACAGGACGTTGCGAATCTCGTCGTCATCCAAATGACGCAAAACGCCGTCCGTGGTCAGCAGCAGGATGTCGCCACTCTGCGCCGGAAATTCTCCCAGGTCGGGGAGCGTGCTTTCATCGGTCCCTAGAGCGCGGGTAATGATGTTTTGCGCCGAGGAACGCCTCGCCTCGTCCAGCGTCAGCATGCCGCGACGCACCTGTTCCATCACCAGCGAGTGGTCTTCGGTCAATTGCAATAATTGGCCGTCACGAAAGAGGTAGATGCGGCTGTCGCCGACGTTGGCGATGCTGAAGATGCCGTCGGCAAAACGTACGGCAACCAGCGTTGTGCCCATGCCGGACGTGTTTTTGTGCTCCTCGGCGTAGTGCAGAATGGCATCATTGGCCCGCTTGACGGCCTCGGCCAGCAGGCGCGCGCCCAGCGGCGCGTCGTCCAGGTAGGCATTGTCTTCCACCCGGGGTTTGCGCTCGCGAAAGTACGTGAGGACCGTGTCCACTGCAATTTGGCTGGCCACTTCTCCGGCAGCATGACCGCCCATTCCGTCGCACACCACGAAGATGCCCAACTGCTGGTCGAAGCCAAAGTGGTCTTCGTTCGAAGGACGCACCCGTCCTACGTCGCTGCTGCCAGCCACTTCGAGTTCCAAGGACATGTGTGCAACAGTTTACGCTGCTAGACCGGATTCGCGCGAGTCCGAACGCGCCGTGAGCAGAGAACGCTGCGAAATGGCACCAAGATGGCAGCCACCACAGCGAACGAAGAACACTCGCATTGCTGCTAACTAGTGTGCTGCTTGCTAGGGCCTGGTCTTGGCGATTTCCGGTTCCTTCTCGCGCGTATTTACCGGCTCCAGGTGATGCTCGGTTAGCTCGGCACGCAGGTGCTCGAAGGCCTCTTCCGGGGAGTTCGCCCAATGGAACAGGTTGAGATCCTGGGGTGAGATGGTACCGGCGTCCACCAGCGCCTGGAAGTTGATGACGCGGTCCCAGTATTCCTTGCCGTAAACCACGACGCAAATGCGCTTGGCGAGCTTCTCGGTCTGCGCCAGCGTGAGCAGTTCGAACATTTCGTCGAAGGTGCCGAAGCCTCCAGGAAAGACCACCAGGGCCTTCGCCAGGTAGGCAAACCACAACTTGCGCATGAAGAAGTAGTGGAACTCGAAGTTCAAGTCGGGCGTGATATAGGGGTTCGGCATCTGCTCGAAGGGCAGGTTGATATTCATGCCGATGGTCTTGCCGCCAGCCTCCGACGCCCCGCGGTTGGCGGCTTCCATGATGCCGGGGCCGCCCCCGGTGCAGATCACGAAGCGGTGCCGGGGCTGATTGATGGTCTTGGACCATTGCGTGATCATGAACGAGAGGCGGCGCGCGTCCTCGTAGTAACGCGCCATCTCGACATCGGCCCGGGCGCGACGGACGCGGTCCTGCTCTTCCCGGGGCGCAGGGGTTGCTGATCCCGGCTTCTCCATGAGTTCTAAAGACTCCTTCGCCTCGGAATGGCTGTGGAAGCGCGCGGAGCCGAAGAACACAATGGTGTCCTGAATGCGCTCGCGGCGAAATCGCGAAAGTGGCTCCTGGTATTCGGCCAGAATGCGCAAACCGCGGCCTTCGGGGCCGTTGAGGAACTTCTTGTTCTCGTAGGCCAGCGGCGCCCGATTGTGGCGTGGGTGCTCGTCTTTCTTGTCAGCCATGCAGTCCTTATCGATCAGTTAAACATCCGGGATGAATGCACCAGATTGGATACGTGAAGCCGATGAGCCCGTCAGGCGTCCCCGGCTTCGCGATAGCGGACAGCCTCCGAGACCCCCAGCCAGATGTCCACCAGGCCCAGGCCGCTGACCAGACCGCGCACAAAACCCAGTGCCGCGAATTCGCGGACTTGAGGATAGCCCAACAGCAGCGAATTGTCGGTCCATACACGCGTCCAGGGCAGCACGGTCAAAATAATGCCGATTTCCAGACAGAACAGGACAAAAACCACCAGCCAGATGCGCTGCATCCAGAGCTGGCGGCGCGTCGGCTTGTGCGGTGGCGGCATCAGCAATACCGGACCGATCGAGTCGGGGCGCGTACTGTCTCCGGATTCGTAGGCAAAAAAACTCATAGGAAGTTCAAGTTCGGCCGCACCCTCCAAGGAATTCGCATGAGCGACCGCCACCGGTTGCATGCGCGCTCCAAAGTACCCGCCCCTCGCCCCGCTGTTGGTGAACTCCATCTAGCTGATTCTACGACGGAGCGAGAGATTGCGCTGCCCGGAAACGAACGGCAGGGCATGACGCCCTGCCGCTTGGTTGGATTCTCTCGCTGACCACTGGAACCCGGGAACTGACAATTCCTATAACAGCTCCTCGTTCCAGTTTTCCAAAAATTTCTTCACTTCCATCATGAACTGGTCAGCCACCGCGCCGTCAATAATGCGATGGTCGTAGCCGATGCTCAGATGCATCATCGAGCGGATGGCGATGGAATCATTGCCGTCTTTGTCGGTTACCACCACCGGCTTCTTGGTGATTCCGCCGACGCCCATAATCGCCACCTGCGGCTGATTGATGATCGGCATGCCGAACTTCGCCCCAAAGATGCCCGGATTGGTGATGGTGAACGTGCCACCTTGCACTTCCTCCGGCTTCAGCTTCTTGCTGCGGGCACGCTCGCCCAGATCAGTGATGGCGCGCTGCAATCCGACAAAGCTGCGCTCCTCGGCATTCTTTACAACGGGCACGATGAGCCCCCAGTTGAGTGCCACCGCGATGCCAAGATTGATGGAAGCGTGATAGTGGATGTTCTCACCCTCCACCGATGAGTTGATGATGGGCCACTTGCGGATGCCGTGCACTACGGCACGGGCGAAGAACGGCGTGTAAGTGAGCTTGTTGCCCGTGGACTGCTCGAACTTGTGCTTCATCCGTTCGCGCAGCTTAACGACGCGCGTCATGTCCACCTCGAAGACGCCATGCACGTGCGCGCTGGTGCGCTTCGAGGCCACCATGTGCTCGGCAATCTTCTTGCGCATCACCGACATGGGCACGACTTGGCCCGGGGTGACACCGCCTACCGGCGACAACGGCGTGGTGACCGCCGGAACGGACGGCGCCGACGCCGGTTCAGATTGGGCAGCCGACGCAGCAGGCTTAGCTGGAGCTGCCGGCTGGGCCGCTCCCGCACCGTGCTTTGCCACGAACGACTCGATGTCTTCCTTGGTGATGCGGCCGCCGAGCCCGGTGCCGGGAACCTTCGCCAGATCAACGTTGTTGTCCTTGGCAATCTTGCGCACCAGCGGGCTGGAGCGAACGCGGCCCTGCTCGCCAGCTTCCTCCGTCTCCCCGGCCGGGGCGGCCGCCTTGGGCGCTTCCACTATGGCGGGCTGAGCTGCCTCGGCCTGCGCCGGACGGCCCCCGTCGCCGCCAGCGGGTGCGGTTGGTGCTGGCGCGGACGGCGCCGCGGCGGCTTCGCCTTCACCGGCGATGGTGCCAACCACGGTGTTTACCTGGACGGTAGCCCCGGCCTGTACCTTGATATCCTGCAACGTGCCCGAGGCGGGAGCGGGAATCTCGGCGTCCACTTTGTCGGTGGAGATCTCGAACAACGGCTCGTCGCGCTGGACCTTCTCGCCCGGCTGCTTTAGCCACTTGGTGATGGTCCCTTCAAAAATCGACTCCCCCATCTGGGGCATGACTACATCTGTTGGCATATTGTCCTTCCGATGGTTTCCCGCTGGCACTCAACGCTTGCAGCAGTCCGCTATTATATCGCCTCCCGGCCCCCGCCTTACTCCATGACCAGCACAGCACGGCCAGCAGCTTCGTTGCGTTGACTACCCTGTACACGTCGGCTACTCTCGACGCTGGAGCGGCTTAGCTGTTGGGCGAAACGCCTGCCGCCCCTACGGGGCTCGGATCAATTTTTGCAGTTCCCCCGGCGCTTGCGCGCTCGGCTATCCTGAACCGCCCCTGCGGGGCTGATTTCGTGGGCTGTCCGCGGGCTGATTCCGACGAAGCACTGCCGCCGGCTAAAGCCGGCTCACATCAGGAAGCGCTTTAACGGCACGACTGAAGTCGTGCCCGACACGAAACGCTCGAGGCGAGTTTCAGCAACCTGGGAAGGCGTCCCCTTTCAAGACCAAGGCCCGTCCCTTCAAACTCGCCCTTCTGGCTCAAGCATTGATGCAGCTTCTCTCCATCACGGTGTTCCTGATCGCCTCGGCGGCCATGCTCTATGCGCTCTTCGGATATCCCCTGTTGCTGGGCTGGCTGGCAAAGCGCACGAACAATCCGGTCCACAAAGACGACAAGCTGCGTTCCGTTTCGTTCGTCATCGCCGTTTATAACGGTGAGAAGTTCCTAGAGCGCAAGCTGAAATCCATCTTCAGCCTGAACTATCCGCGAGAGTTGATGGAAATCCTGGTGGTTTCCGACGGCTCCACTGATCGCACCGATGAAATTGCGCGCAGCTTCGGAAGTGAAGGCGTCCGCTTCCTGCGAGTGCCGCACGCGGGAAAGGCGACCGCCCTGAACGCCGCCGTCCCCTTGGTTTCCGGCGAGATCGTGGTTCTCAACGACGTCCGCCAGACCCTCGACCCTGACTCGCTGCGCAACGTCATCGCGTGTTTCGGCGATCCCAAGGTCGGCTCGGTCAGTCCGCAGACCATCATCGTCGAGGGCGACAGCCACGAAGAAGCCACGACCAGCGCCTACTGGCGCTACGAACATTGGATTCGCACCCGCATGACGCTCATCGACTCCACCTTCGGCTACAGCGGAGCCTTCGCCGCGATACGCCGCTCGTTGTGGGTGCTGCTGCCGCCGGGCACGTTGCTCGACGACGTCTACGAGCCGCTGGTTTCGTTTTTCCAGGGCTACCGCATCCTGTACGAGCCCACCGCCACCATGTACGACTACCCGACGGTGCTGCATTCGGAATTTCGCCGCAAGGTGCGGCTGCAGGCCGGCTTGTACCAGATGCTAAAGCTGATGCCTGAACTCCTCAGCTCGCGCAACCGCATGCGCCTGCATTTCCTGTCGGCCAAGTACGGGCGGATCATCGTTCCCTATTGCCTGATCGCAATTGCGCTGGCGACGTTCGGCTTGCCGCCGCTCTGGCGGCCGCTGGCGGCATGGGGCCAGGTGGTGTTCTACGGACTGGCGGCACTCGACCCGCTCGTGCCGGACGGGGTCGCGGTGAAGAAGATCACATCGCCCATCCGGACGTTCGTGGTGCTGATGGCGGCATCGCTGGCCGCGGTGCGCGTTTATTTCGTCTCGCCCACCAGCCTGTGGAAGGAAGCCACGTATCGCAGCGCGACGCCCGAACCGGCGACCCAAGAAGCGACTCCGCCGGAGCCCAAAGTTCCGACCGGGGCTTGAAGCACCCTTCCGTCTGATCGCCCAGACGTTGCATCAGGGCGATAAATTGATTGGATAAGGACGAAGGCTTCTAGCCGACGCGGTATGTTCTTTGGTTGAGGACCAAGAATATCCGGGTCAGGAGAAGCCTCCATGAATATTGTAGGGTGTGATTTCCCTCCTGGTTGGCAACAAGTTGCTGTTCTCGACATGGAAACGGGTGAAGTCAGGGAACTGAAGCTCGACAACGCCAAGGGTGAGGCCGAGCGTTTCTATCGCCAGTTGCCGTCGCCGGCGATAGTCGGACTGGAAGCAAGCGGCAACAGTCAGTGGTTTGAAGATCTGCTGCAGCGTCTAGGGCATGAAGTATGGATCGGAGATGCCGCACAGATCCGTGCCAGCTATGTGCGCAAACAGAAGACAGATCGGCGCGATGCTGGGCACATTCCGAAACTGCTGCTGGAGAACCGTTTCCCGCGGTGGTTGGGGGCGGAATGCTGGGTGGGATTGCCCCTTCTTTCCGAGCCGGCTTTAGCCGGCAACACAGGCATGGGCTTCCATCAACCTGAGGCGAAATGCAAGCGCCACGCTAGCTGGTGGCGTTACCGATCACGCCGTTGCCGTCCGAGGAGCTTTCTCTTTCCTCGTCAGGGTGACGAAGAAATCGCGGGCGATGGGCTCGATGGTCGCCGTCGCTTCCGGAAAGTGCGAGAAGATCTGTTTCAGCTGCGGCTCCGTGTACAGGAAAAGATCGCAGCGCTTCTGGTAACGCAATTTGCGCTGCCACGCCAGGATTCCGCCGGCTGCCGGGAACGAAAAGAACGCCTTGTTGCGCGTGAGCGACAGCACTCTCGCCACTACCTTTTCCGCATCGGGCATGTAATCCATGAAGCCCATCACGATGACGTAGTCGAAGGTCTGTTCCGGCGGATACTGGTAAAAGTCGGCCACCTGGAACTGGCAACGGTCGCCGACGCCGACCTTCTGGGCATGTTCGGTCGCCAGCTTCAGCATGCCTTCGGCGAAATCGATCCCCGTCACTTTCGCGGCGCCGCGCTGGGCCAGGGTGATGGAGTAGTGGCCCGGGCCGCATCCGATGTCGAGAACGGTTTTGCCCTCAATGGGATTGCAGCCTTCGATGGATTTCTCATAGCGCAGCCACATGCTCTTGCGGAAGAGTTTGTTGATGACACTGTCAATCAGCCCGTTCTGGTTGCCGTAGATGGCGTCGAAATCGTTGGCGTACTGATGAAAAAAAGTCTGGGTGCGATCAAGCGACATGGATATTTACCAGTTGGGGATAGTTCGCAGCGACGGCCTTAAAGGTGGTCACGGGAAAATCGCGAAGGATGTTGCGGACCTTGGTCTCCGTCGTTTCCAGGTTCACGTACGACTTGAACCGCCGCTTGCGGCTCATCGGCAGCCGCGGATGTGCTGGATCGATCTCGCGCGGGTGGATATAGAACACCACGGGCCGGCCTTCGGCCAGCACCTGCTGCGACATCCGGCGAACCAGCCAGTAGGGGAAGAGGCGCAAGTAGCCGCCGCCAAAGAAACACATCGGCTTCCCTGCCAGGTCGGCCACCGTAATCGGAAACTCCAACAGGCCGTCCGGCAAACGGTGCGGATCGCGGCGGCCTTCGCGCATTCCGCCATGCCCATGCGTTGACGGAAATACCGACGAGTCATACTGATAACCGGCCTCTGCCAGAACGTCAAAGAACCACGGGGTGTCTTCCGTCGTCGAGAATCCAGGTGCGCGGTAGCCCAAGACCGTCTGACCGGCGACATCTTCCAGCAGCAGGCGCGTGCGGCGCACGTCATCGTGAAATTCGTTGCGTGGTTGTTCGTAAACCAGGCGATGTCCGTAGCCGTGCGAGGCGACTTCATGCCCGCGGGCTGCGGCTTCCTTCACCAATTGGGGAAAGCGTTCGGCGATCCATCCCAGAAAAAAGCAGGTCACCTGGACCTCGTTCTCGCTGAAGATGTCGAGCAGCTTGTGAAAGTTCTTCTCAACGCGCGACGGCAACTTCTCCCATTCGGCAATTCCCGGCGTACCCGGGACGTCCAGAATATGGAACCAGTCTTCCACGTCCACTGAGAAGATAGAGTTCTGCATGGCGGCGTACGAGTTATCTAGATATATTACGTTCTCTGTTCGGTGACAAGCCAGAGCCCGGCGCAGATATTCACCGGCGGTCAACCTTGTTTTGATCTCTGTCCGCCCGAAAGACAGCCGTCGGCATTTGACTGTCGCAGAGGCCGTGGGCTAGCCTCGAAGCTTGTACTTCCCCCGCCGTTAAGCTCCAGGAGCGGCGCGTTTGAGTAATCAGGCTGGGGACCCCTGCCGCCATCATCCTATGACATTGCGACACCAAGGGTTGTCAGTGCTGCTCGCCTTTGCGCTATGCGCGCAGGCCCTGGCCGGCAGCGCGGTTTATCCCGAGCACGGCGCCAAGGCCATGGTGGCCACGCTGCATCCGGAAGCGACGAGGGCGGGAGTGGCCATCCTGCAGCAGGGCGGCAACGCGGTTGATTCCGCTGTGGCAGTTGGTTTCGCACTGGCGGTCGTGCTGCCCCAGGCCGGCAACCTGGGCGGGGGAGGTTTCCTGCTCTTCCGGCGAGCCGACGGCGAGGTGCACTTTCTTGATTACCGCGAGAAGGCGCCCGCCAAAGCCACGGCCAACATGTATCTCGATAGCCGGGGCAATGTCATCCCCGAGATCAGCATTACCGGGTATAAAGCTATCGCTGTTCCCGGCTCGGTTGCCGGGCTGGCGTATGCGCAGCAGCATTGGGGCAAGCTCTCGCTGAAGCAGGTGATGGAACCTGCCATCCGCCTGGCGCGCGACGGCTACGAACTGACCTACGGGGAAGCCCGTTCGCTTCGCAACCAGGACTTGGCGCAATTTTCCGAGTCGCGACGCATCTTCCAGCGCGACGGCAACTACTACCAACCGGGAGAGGTCTTCAAGCAGCCTGAACTGGCGAAGACCCTGGAGCGCGTTGCCGAGAACCCCGACGACTTCTACCACGGCGCGATGGCGCGTGAACTCGCCGCCTCCATCCAGAAGGGCGGAGGTCTGGTCACGGCCGAAGACCTGGCGCAATACCAGGCCAAGGAGCGCCAGCCGATTCGCGGCACCTATCGCGGATACGACATCATTAGTTCTCCCCCGCCGTCCTCGGGGGGCGTAACGCTCATCGAGGCCCTCAACATCCTGGAAGGGTACGACCTTGGGAAGCAGGGCCGGGACTCCGCCCAAGCCATGCACCTGACGGCCGAGGCCTACCGGCGCGCGTTCTTCGATCGCGCCGAATTCCTGGGCGATCCGGATTTCTCCAAGATCCCTGTCGCGCAACTGATCGATAAGCGCTACGGCAACGCCTGGCGCGAAACCATCAACCTGCGGCGGGCCACGCCGAGCGCCGACTTGCGGCGGCCGGGGGTGTTCTCACAGCTCGACAGCTATGCCCGCGTGCACCCACAGCCCAAGACCCTCGTCGAGCCCAACCACACCACGCACTACTCGGTGGTCGATCCCGATGGCAGCGCGGTCTCGGTCACCACGACGCTGAACGAGTCGTTCGGCTCGAAGGTCACCGCCGAAGGGCTGGGGCTCCTGCTCAACGACGAGATGGATGACTTCGCCTCCAAGCAGGGCGCGCCCAACCTCTTTGGACTGATCCAGGGGCCGGCAAACGCCATCGGCCCCGGCAAGCGGCCGCTTTCGGCGATGACCCCGACCATCGTGCTTAAGGGCGGCAAGCTGTTCCTGGTGCTGGGAGCGGAAGGTGGACCCACTATCGTCACCACCGTCGCCAACGTCCTCATGGGCGTTGTGGATTACGGGCTCAACCTCGAGCAGGCGGTGAACTCGCCCCGCCTCCATAACCAATGGCTACCGGATGAAACCAAGCTGGAGAAAGTCGGCTTCTCGCCTGACACGGTACGTATCCTGGAACACATGGGTCACAAAATTCCTGCCAGCGCCTCGATTGATGGACCACCGGCGCCAGGTCAACCTTCAGACCAATATTGGGGCGATGCCCAGTGCATTGCCATCGACGAAAAGACCGGCGAGCGCCTGGGCGCCAGTGACGGCCGCAACAACGGAAAGGCGATGGGATTCTGATGCGACGCGCGATGTCCACCCTGGTTTACGCCAAGCGGGAACGGTTGCATCCCGGCCTCCTGGACCAACTGGTCGCCGGCGGCGCGGAGGCGATCGAAATCTTCGCCGCGCGCGGACATTTCAATTACACCGACCGGCAGCACATCCGCGAGGTCGCCAACTGGTTTCGCAGTACCGGAATCGGTTTTCACTCCATGCATTCGCCCATGCACCCGGATGAGGACTGGGGCCGCAGCGGCGAGCCGTCGCTCAATATCGCAGCCGTCGAAAAGATCCAGCGCATCGCCGTTATGGACGAAATCAAGCGTGCCATTGAGGTCGCCGAGCAGGCGCCGTTCCAGTTCCTGGTGCAGCACGTGGGCATCAGCCATGAAGAGGCGGACGAACTCAAGATGGAAGCCGCCGTCAGCTCGCTGGAACATCTGCATGCCTTCGCCAAACCCCTGGGCGTGCAATTGCTGGTGGAGAACATTCCTAACGAGCTCTCGACGCCGGAGAAGCTGTTGGAACTGCTGCACGTCGGCCGCTTCGAGGACATCGGAGTGTGCTTCGACGTGGGGCATGCGCACATCATGTCCAGCGTGCCGCAAGCCTTTGAGCTGCTGAAGGACCGCATCCGCTCCACGCACGTACACGACAACAACAAAGATCACGACGCGCACCTGTGGCCCGGCCACGGCAACATTGACTGGAGTGAGACCGTTTCTTTGCTGCGCTCGTCGCCGCACGTTTCGCCGCTGCTGCTGGAGATCGAAGGCGTGGAAGGCGAGAAGGTGTCGGAGAAAATGGCAGAGGCGTTCGGTAAGCTGGAAGCGTCGTCATGAGGGCCCCTTAAGGCCATTTCTGGGCGCCATGCAGAATGCGGGCGATTTCAACCGCGTCAGCGCGGACGCGGTAAATAACCAAGCAAGGCAGGCCGGAGACGACCAGTTCACGCGTCCCTAATCTTGCGACCCGGGCGACCGCGATGGGGGAATTGGGTAAGGGAGCTCACGCCCTTGTGAATGGTAAGCGCCACACGGCGGGCGATTGCAGGTCCGTCATGCTCGTTGATGTAGTCGCAAATTTGTGTGAGATCGTGGACAGCAGGGTCCGTCCAGCGAATCCGCATTAGCCGGGATACCGGCCATCAATGATCTTGCCGATTTCTTCGTGATCGACGAAGTCGCCCCGGTCAGCCGCCGCCAATCCCTTCTCAACTTCGCGGATAAACCATTCGTCGTAATCCACGAGACGTTCAACCGCTTCCCGCACAACGGCTTTCAGGTCGCGACCTTGCTCGGCGGCTAGGCGGGTGAGTTTGGCCTCTAAGTCGGGGGTAAAATCTACTTCCATGCTCTCAAGGCTAGGACTTGCCGTTGCAGGTGTCAACGGTTGAACTAGGCGGTCGGTGAGAATCTTGCTCGCGGGACTTTTGGAGCCTTTCCATGCATACTCAATAGGTACTCATGAACACTCCTGCCAATACAGCAATCACAGAGAAACCCGTCACCACCATTCGGGAAATCGGCCAACACGAAGGCCAGTCCGTCACCATACGCGGCTGGCTTTACAACCTGCGCGAGAGCGGCAAGCTGCTCTTCCCTATCTTTCGCGATGGCAGCGGCATCATCCAGGGTGTGGTGCCGAAGAACGCCGTCTCGCCCGAAATGTTTGAGTCCATCAAGAACCTGACGCAGGAGTCGAGCGTGATCGTCACCGGCAAGGTGCGCGCCGATAAGCGCGCTCCCGGCGGCTATGAGCTTGACGTCACCGATGCGCAAGTCCTGCAGCGCGTCAATCCGGATGATCCCTACCCGATCACTCCTAAGGAGCACGGCGTCGATTTTCTGATGGAGCACCGCCACCTGTGGGTACGCTCTCCCCGCCAGGCGGCCGTGTTGCGCATTCGTGCGGAGATTATCAAGGCGGCGCGCGACTTCCTGGACGAGCGCGGCTTCACCCTCACCGATCCGCCTATCCTGACGCCGGCGGCCTGCGAAGGCACGACCACCTTGTTTCCCGTGGATTACTTCGACGAGCAGGCATACCTGACCCAGTCCGGCCAGCTCTACATCGAAGCCACCGCGATGGCGCTGGGCAAGGTGTACAGCTTCGGACCGACCTTCCGCGCCGAGAAGTCGAAGACGCGCCGTCACCTCACCGAATTCTGGATGGTCGAGCCGGAGGTCGCGTACGGCACCCTCGACGACCTCATGGTGTTGGCGGAAGAGTTCATCAGCTTCATCGTTGCGCGCGTGCTGGAACGGCGGCGGCCGGAGTTGGAGACCATCGGCCGCGACATCAGCAAGCTGGAAAAGATTGCCGCGCCCTTCCCGCGCATCACCTACGACGAAGCGGTGCAGATGCTACAAGACGCCCACGCGAAGGGCCTCATCGAGAACAAGTTCGAGTACGGCGGAGATTTCGGCTCGCCCGACGAGACCTACATTTCCTCACAGTTCGAGCGGCCGGTGATGGTGCATCGTTATCCGGCGGCGGTCAAGGCGTTCTACATGGAGCCCGATCCCGAGCGGCCGGAGCTTGCGCTTTGCGTCGATGTGCTCGCGCCGGAAGGTTACGGCGAAATCATTGGCGGCTCGCAGCGTGCAGAGTCCTACGACCTGCTGATCAAACGCATTCACGAGCACGAGCTGCCGGAAGAGGCGTTCCGATGGTACCTGGACCTGCGCAAGTTCGGCAGTGTGCCCCACGCGGGATTCGGCATGGGCATCGAGCGCGCCGTGGCCTGGATCTGTGGCCTGGAACATGTGCGCGAGACCATTCCGTTCGCCCGAACGTTGCACCGGCTGTATCCGTAGTTGGCGGCAAGGCAAAACTTGTTGTGGTACGGCAGACTGAAACCAGTCAGGAATAATGTAGGAGATTGAGTTTCGTTGATGGGTGGAGCACACCTTCAGGCTTGCATCAGACGGTGCTAGAGATTGGCTCGCGCTTTAGCGCCTGAGGTACGTGACTCTTTGTTACCTCAGCCGCTAAAGCCGGTTCCATGACCAAGCCGAAATGCAGCCCTGAAGCGCTGCTCCACCCAGAAACTCAACTCTGAAAACCTGCTCGAAGCAAGGCAATCAAAATGGCAACCAGCCCAATTACCAAGCCAATACCGAACATTGAAACCCGGCACATCCGCATTATAGGAGTGCCGCTTGACCTCGGCCAGTCGCGCCGCGGCGTTGACATGGGGCCCTCGGCGATGCGCGTCGCCGGCCTCGAAAGCAAGCTCGAAGCGATGGGCTACGAGGTCAAGGATGTTGGCAATGTTCCGGTCGCCCTCGCCGAGACCAAGGCGGAAGGCGATCCTCACGCCAAGTACCTGAAGGAAATCGCCGACACCTGCACCAAGGAAGCCGACATCGTGGTGAAGACGCTGGAAGCCGGCGCCATCCCCATAGTTCTTGGCGGCGACCACTCCATCGCTGCGGGCACCGTCTCAGGAGTCGCCGAGTTCTACCACCGGAAGCGCCAGCGCATCGGGCTGTTGTGGATCGACGCGCACACCGACATCAACACGCCGGACAGTTCGCCGAGCGGCAACGTCCACGGCATGCCGCTGGGCGCGATCATGGGATTGTTCCCATCCCCGCTCACCGATCTGTACGGATTCAGTCCCAAGGTGCAGCCGCAAAACTGCGTGCTGGTGGGCATTCGCGACGTTGACGAGCACGAGCGGCTCAACATCCGCAAGTCGGGCGTGCATGTTTTCACCATGCGCGACATTGACGAGCGCGGCATGCGCACGGTCATGGAAGAAGCCTTGCGTCTCGCCGGGCGAGGTACTGTCGGCTATCACGTGTCGCTCGACCTCGATTGGATTGATCCCGAAGACGCGCCGGGAGTCGGAACGCCGGTCTGGGGCGGAGCGACCTATCGCGAAGGCCATCTGGCAATGGAAATCATCGCCGACCACGGAAGGATGCTGAGCTTCGAGATGGTGGAAGTGAACCCGGTGCTCGACGAGCGCAATCAGACAGCAGAGCTGGCGGTGGAGCTGGCACTATCGGCGTTCGGGAAGAAAATACTGTAGTTAGGACACTAAACATATTTGCGAAGCGGGATTGCTATGTTGGGTATTAGGCTCGAACCCGACCTGGAGAAGCGCCTGGAGAAGCTGGCCAAGGAGACCGGCCACAGCAAGAGTTACCATGCCAACCTCGCGATTCGGCAATATCTGGAGGATCTCGAAGACCCCGGGGTGGGTATCGCAGCGCTCGAACGTAACGAGTCAAGGACTACGCTGGACAACCTGGAACGAGAGATATGCGATGATTCCCAGCGCAAACGCTAAGATCAGACCATGACCAAACTTCGCGTGGGTGTGTTGTTCGGCGGGCGCAGTGGCGAGCACGACGTCTCGCTGCTGTCCGCGGCGTCAGTCCTGCAGGCCATCGACCAGAAGAAGTATGAGGTTGTCCCCATCGGCATCACTAAGGAAGGCCGCTGGGTCACGGCCGCGCATGCCGAGCGGCTGCTGAAAGGCCACGCGGCGGAGGCCCACGAAGGCCGGCGCCTGCGGGCCGGCGATCCCGACACAACGTCGAGCGCGGCCGTGCTCGCCAAGGGCGAAGGCGTGGTGATCCCGCCGATGCCGGGCGCGAACCACTCCGCGCTCATGCCGTTCGAGACCCACTCCGCTGAGCTGCACGCGGCGCAGAATCCCATCGACGTGGACATCATCTTCCCGGTGCTGCACGGTACCTTCGGCGAGGACGGCACCATCCAGGGGCTGCTTGAGCTGGCCGACATCGCCTACGTCGGCGCGGGCGTGCTTGGCTCGGCCGCCGGCATGGACAAGGACGTCATGAAGCGCCTCTTCCGCGACGCCGGCTTGCCCATCGTGAAGCACGTCACCGTCTTGCGCGGCGCCTGGCGCGAAGAGCCGAAGAAGGTGCGCAGACAAATCGAGAGCGCTCTCAAGTATCCGGTCTTTGTGAAGCCGGCGAATCTAGGCTCGTCAGTGGGAATCAGTAAAGTTCACGACGGCAGCGAACTCGCGGCCGCGATGGACGAGGCGGCGCGCTTCGACCGTAAGCTGGTCATCGAGGAAGGTGTCGGTGGCGGCAAGTACAAAGCGCGCGAAATCGAGTGCTCGGTATTGGGCAACGACCAGCCCATCGCCTCGGTCGCCGGGGAGGTCGTCCCCATCAAGGAGTTTTACGACTACAACGCCAAGTACCTCGACGAAGGCTCGGAGCTGATCATCCCGGCCAAGCTGCCGAAGGCGAAACACAAAGAGATGCAGCGGCTGGCGATCGCGGCCTTCCAGGCGGTGGATTGTTCGGGTCTTGGCCGCGTGGACTTCCTCATGGACCCCCGCAGCAAGAAGTTGTACGTCAACGAGATCAACACCATACCCGGCTTCACCTCCATCAGCATGTATCCCAAGCTGTGGGCGGCCACGGGAATACCCTACCCCGAATTGATCGATCGGCTCATCCAGTTTGGCCTGGAACGTCACCGCGAGAAAAAACAGAACCAGTACAGCCGCTGATCGCTAACCCTTTTTGGGATTCCCCGTCTATCTGAACAAGCAGGGAGCGATGACCGTGAGGGGCATGTGCGAGGTTCTACTCCGCTAGTAGTACATGCCCCCGGCACCGCATCCTCCTTTTTCTCCTGATCGCAACGCAACGGAACAAACGCAGGCTCCTCCTCGTACCCAACCGAGGAGGAGTTTTTTTTTCATGCGCAAAATCATCCTGACTCTCCTGCTCTTGATCTCCGTGTTCGGACTCTCGGCTTTTGCCGAGGAATGGAACAAGACCTACCAGGTGGGCGACAAGCCCAGCCTGCGCGTGGACACCAACGACGCCTCCATCGAGGTGACGCGCGGCGTGAGCCGCACCATCTCGGCGCGCATCATCGCTGACGGGTATTCCATCAACAGCGCCGGCGTGCGGGTGACCGAGCACCAGGATGGCGACAAGGTGGACCTGCAGGTGCACGTGCCGAGTTCCAGCCATTGGGGGATCCACATCAGCTCACACCAGGGCGTGCACGTTGAGGTGCAGGTACCGACGGAGACCGCGCTCGATCTCCATTCCGGCGACGGCCACATTAAGGTGGACGGCATCGCCAGCCAGGCGCGCCTTGACACCGGCGACGGCCACATCGAAGTCCGCAACTTCGCTGGGGCGCTGAACGCCCACACGAGCGACGGCCACATGACCATCGACGGCGTCCTCACCGACGTCAACCTGCGCACCGGCGATGGCCACATTGACCTCACGGTCCGTCCCGGCTCGAAGATGAACAGCGGATGGCTCATCCACACCAGTGACGGCCGGGTCGAGGCCCGCCTTCCGGAGAATTTCGCCGCCGAGCTTTACGCCCATACTGGCGACGGTCACATCCAGCTCGACATGCCGGTGACGGTGAACGGCACCATCGAGCGCTCGCGCATCCGCGGCAAAATGAATGGCGGCGGCCCGCTGCTGGAAATCACCACCGGCGACGGCAGCATCCGCATCATGAAGTTCTAGACAAACTCCGGGCAGCTCCAGGCTGGGGTAGAGCCGGCCAAGGTTCCGGTTGGCGGGTCGAGGCTTGGGTAGAGCCGGCCTTCAGGCCGGCGTCCAGGCTGTCCTCAACACTACGGGGCTTCAGACCCGGAAAATACAGAACTCTGGCTTATTCACAGGCGAGTCAAGGCCGTCCGTTTTCTGCCGATAGCTGGTAAGGGACAAGCTACGGCATGAGCGCAAGCGCGACGCCGCAGTCGCGAACTGTTCCTGTTCTGTTCGCATCCGGTCGCCCAGGAGCAGTTCACCCGCCTGCTGCAACGCGCCAAATTTAGAGTGGTGCTCTGCCGCGAGTTACGCTTGCCCAAGGACCTCGACGACAGCTTCGACTCGGATGAACCTTGCCTGGCGGTACTGGACGCCAGCGACCTTCTTGCAACCCTGGAGTTCGTCCGCATGCTGCGCTTGGAGAAGCGCACGGCGCACTTGCTGGTGCTGCTGCCATCGCTGTAAGACTCCGTCAGTTCGCCGCTTCTCCGGCTGGGCGTAAAAGGACTCCTCACCTACGATCAGGCGCCGCGGGAGCTGGGCCGCGCCGCCGGGCAGGTCGCCTCCGGGGCCTACTGGGTGCCGCGCGAGTTGCTGACCCGCAGATGTCTCGCTTCGCTCGTCATGACAAATCAATCGCGGGTTTGACCCTAAATTCCGCGGCCTGATAAACTTAGCTTTTCCCACCCGCTGGCATTCCAGATAAGGACATCCGTGCGCAGTTACACTCGACACAAACTTAAGCAAGACGCATTCCGAGCCTCGACCACCGAAACCATTTCCTGGGCCGTAGAGCACCAGTCCAAGCTCGTCGCCGCCGGCATAGTAGTTGCCATGATCGCGGCGCTGGCCATCGGCGGCTGGGCCTACATCAACTATCGCGATCAGCAGGCGCAGTCGGAGCTGGCGTTGGCCATCCAGAAGTACGACGCTCCCATTCGTCCCGCGGGAACGCCGGAAACGCCCGAGATGCTGAGTTTCGGCTCGGCGCAGGAGCGCGCCAAGGTAACCAACGCGGAGTTCACCCACATCGCCGACAAGTACACCTTCACCCAGTCGGCGCGAGTGGCGCGCTACTTCGCCGGCGTAACCGCGCATGACCTCGGCGACAACGCCACCGCCGAGAGGGACCTGAAGGACGTTGCCGCCAGCAGTCACAAGGAGATTGCCAGCCTGGCCAAGATGGCGCTCGCCAGTCTCTATCGCGACACCAATCGCAACTCGCAGGCCATCGAGCTGTATAAGGACCTCGCCGATCATCCCACGGCTTCCGTCGGCAAAGACACGGCGCAGTTCCTTCTGGCGTCGTTGTACGAGCAGACAGGACAGCCGGACCAGGCCCGCGTGCTCTATCAGCAGATGCAGAAGAGCAATCCCGCAAGCCCGGTCGCGCAACTTGCGGGCCAGAAGCTGCAGGCGCTGGGACAACCGTAAGGCAGTTGTCCGTTGCCGGTTGTCAGTTGTCAGTAACGGAGTGAACGGTCTTCTTTGAATTTTCCTTCGCGTGTGCGACAGTAGCGGCGTGCGCGCCGTCGCCCTTCTCGGACCAGTCGCCAAAGAACAGCATGTCCGGCAGTTTGAGCTGCCGGACGTCAACATTTTTTTCGGCAACGAGCTCGATCCCACCGACAAGCCTGACGCAGCGCTGATCTTCGGCGGCGATGGCACCATTCATCGCCATCTTGGCGGACTGGCGCCGAAAGACATTCCTACCCTCATCGTTCCCATGGGCAGCGCCAACGACTTTGCCAGGTCCCTCGGAATCCGCAGTGTTGAGCATGCCCTGACCGCGTGGCGACGGTTCTGCGCGGCCGGCGACAACACCCGAAGCGTCGACCTGGGCACTATCGACCCACTCGATGAGGCGCCCGGACGGAAATCCGCCCCGCCTGACGCTGAACCATGGCAGGGCGAATCGCTGGAATCGCTGCACTTCGTGCCTGATGGACCACGGCGCGACCTGCCGCCGATGGCTGGCCGTATCATGCAGTCGCAACTGCGGCGCGCGGCCGAGGGGGAACGCGCGCTGCCGCGCACCATCTTCTTCGGCTGCATCGCGGGAACCGGCCTCGATGCGGAGGTGAATCGCAGGACGCTGCGCCAGCCGCGCTGGTTGCGGGCGCACGGCGGTTACGTGGTTGCGCTGCTGCAAGTGCTCGGCAGTTTTCATCCGCCACATGTGACGCTGTCGGTCGAGGTTGACGGCGCGTGGCAAAGGCCGCTGGACCAGTCGGGATTTCTCATCGCTATCGGAAACGGCCCGCAGTATGGCCACGGCATGCGGCTGACACACCAGGCTGAAATGGATGACGGACTGCTCGAGGTTTGCTTCGTGCGGCCACTCAGCAAGCTGCGGCTATTGCGGCTCTTCCGCGTGGTCTATCGCGGCGGCCACATCGGCATGAAAGAGGTGGAATACTTTCAGGCGTCGCGCGTGCGCATCGTCACCGAGCCGGTGACTGAGGTCTTTGCCGACGGCGAACCTATCTGCAAAACTCCCGTAGAAATCGCCGTGCAGAGGAATGCACTGCGAGTGATCGTCCCCAGCTGATCACCGCAAACGGTGAATGGTTAAGCCGCTTCCAGCACGGCCTAGGTTGACGAATTGCATTCCAATCGTGACGAACGCAGCCCTGTCCGGACATTTTTCTGGAACTTCCTGCAGCGCTCAGGGTCTATACTATGGTACAGAGCATGTCCGCACCCGTAGTGTCTAAACCGGCGGTCGAAGCGGCCCTGAACGTTGCGCCAGAAGACCAGGTCATCCCTGCACTCTTTGGCGAAGGCGAGGGTCTGTATCCCCAGCGCAAGGACACGTTCGTCTATTCCTTTATTGCGCATATGGTTGCAGTCGGCCTGCTGGTTTGGTCCGGCCATTGGGTCTTCGAACACAAAGAAGCGATCAAGCAGCAAGTCATTGGTGTGGTGACGGACGTCAGCCCGTACATCCCTTTGCCGATATCAAAGAATAGGATGGGCGGCGGCGGTGGCGGAGGAGACCGCGACAAGCTGAACGCTCCGAAAGGTGCCCTTCCTAAGCTGGCGAAAGACCAGATTACGCCCCCCGCGATCGTGGTCCGCAATGACCATCCCAAGCTGGAAGTGCCGCCCACGGTTGTCGTTCCGCCCGAGTTGAAGCTGCCCACGGTTGGTCCCATGGGCGATCCGCTGTCGCGGGTCATCGGTCCGCCTTCCAACGGAACTGGGTTCGGCGGTGGAATTGGCAGCGGCAGTGGCGGCGGCGTGGGCTCCGGCACGGGGCCGGGCGTTGGACCAGGGCATGGTGGCGGTTTTGGCGGCGGTGCCTATCGCGTGGGCGGCGGAGTGAGCGCTCCCAAAGCGTTGTACGCGCCCGATCCTGAGTATTCAGAAGAGGCGCGCAAGGCCAAGTACCAGGGAACGGTCGTGCTGTGGCTGGTGGTTGACGCCGCTGGGCGTCCGCAGCAGATCCGGGTACAGCGCGCCCTCGGCATGGGCCTCGACGAGAAGGCCATCGAAGCCGTACGGCAATGGAAATTCGAACCCGCCCGAAAAGACGGGCAGCCTGTGCCCGTCATGATCAACGTGGAAGTGAACTTCCGGTTATACTAGCCAGCGGTTCTTAACCAACTGAGATCTTAGCGCCGAAACTTTTTGGACAGCGGCGAGACTTTGCTCTTTGCCGTATCGGCCCACTCTGAACCTTTGTCCATCCAGTCGCCGGCTTGATCGCCGAAATCTTCCACCATTTCGCGCGCGTCTTCGTAGCTGCGGCGCAGGGTCTTGCGCATCTGCTTGCCGGTCTTGGGCGCGAACAATAGCGCAATTAAGGCCCCTGCTGCCAGGCCGACCAGCAACATGGTCACACCGCTTCCAGACTCCTGATATTCGCCTTGGCTTTGGAAATCATTGCTTTGGTCACTCATGATCAGCACCATCCTTCCACAGAATATTAACCCGATAACCAGGAGGATGTCAGACAGCCTCCCAATTCGCTCGCGCTCAATGTAAAATCAAGTGTTTAGCCTTCGAGTCGAGTGTTTCTTGCGGAGTAACCGTTTCCGTCCGTCAGGCGAACGGTGCTCTCCCGAAAACGGCTCTCCCAAAGAAACAAGGAGTGATAGGAATGGCGATTCCAGCAACACAGATGCGTCCAGGCATGGTCATCAAGCACAACAACGACCTGCACTCGGTGTTCAGCGTTGAGCACCGCACGCCGGGGAACCTGCGTGCCTTTATCCAGGCCAAGCTGCGCAACTTGCGCACAGGAGCGATGTTTGAGCACCGCTTCCGATCCGGCGATGCCATCGAGAAGATCACGGTCGACGAAGTGCAAATGGAGTTTCTCTACGCCGATGGCGACGATTACCACTTTATGAACACCGAGAACTACGAGCAGATGCACCTGACCCGCGATATCCTGGGCGATGCCGTCGAGTATCTGATTCCCAATCTCCAGCTCAAGATCGAGTTCTTTGACGGCAAGGCCGTCGGCGTGGAGCTGCCGCAGACGGTGGAGCTAACCGTTGTGGAAACCGAGCCGGGACTGAAGTCGGCAACCGCCAGCAGCGTGACCAAGGCGGCCAAGACTGAGACTGGGCTCGTCGTGCAGGTTCCGCCGTTCATCAATGAAGGCGAGAAGATTCGTGTGGACACTTCCGAGGGGGCATATCTTTCGCGGGCGTAATCTTTGCCAGTTGCTAATCACTGCTTATGCCTGACCTCCAAACTCGCCGTTACCTCATCTCCGGACGCGTGCAAGGTGTCGGCTTCCGCTGGTTTGTTGAGCGCGAAGCGGCGCTGCTGGGCATCACAGGATGGGTGCGCAACTGCGATACCGGCGACGTCGAGGTCATGGCCACCGGCACGCGCGAACAGCACGTTACGCTGCGCGGCAAGCTGCAGCAGGGGCCACGCGCATCGAGGGTTGACCAGGTGAATGAATCGGCCGCGCCCTTACTGGAAGACAAATCGTTCCGCATCGAAGGAGCCTGGTAACTCATGAATACGCGAGCGGCGCAAGACTGCGCTGATCTGAAGAGCCTCATCCGAGAAGTTCCGGACTTCCCCAAGCCCGGCATTCTCTTCTACGACATCACCACGCTTCTCAAGGACAAACTGGGTTTCGCCCGCCTCATTGATGCACTCACCGAGCACTACATCAATAAAGACATCGATCTCGTGCTGGGCATCGAGGCCCGCGGATTCATCTTCGGTCCGGCGCTCGCCTATCGCCTGAACGCCGGCTTCATTCCGGTGCGCAAACCCAAGAAGCTTCCAGCCGAAGTCCTGCAGTGGAGGTACGAACTGGAGTACGGCCATGACACGCTGGAAGTCCACCGGGACGCGATCCGGCCCGGCGAGCGCATCGTCATTTGCGACGATCTGCTGGCTACAGGCGGCACGGCCAAGGCTACGGCTGAGATGGCGAAGTCGCTCGGCGCGGACATTTGCGGCTTGGGCTTCGTAGTCGAATTGGATGGACTGAAAGGCCGCGACAAGCTGAAGGACTACGACGTGTTCTCGCTGCTGCACTACGAAATGTGAGGAAGTGGTTAGTGGCTAGTAGGGAGTGAGTGTCGCCACAATAACTCCAGGCGGCCGCTCTAGCGCCCGCTTATAGGTCCGAGCTCTTCATCCCCAACTTTCTCATCCCGAGCGAGAACGCGCCCGGGGTCCTCGACGAGCCCCGCTTTTGCGCTCGATGGGATGGCGTCGCGCGTTCGAGTCGAGGGACCTGCTGTTTCTTAAGCCAGTCTAACTCTTCGCCCCTCGATGCTGTACTTCCCTTCCAGCACGATCCGAATGGCTTCCGAGTAGGCAATGTGCTCCTGCTCCAGGATGCGCACGGCTAGCGTGTGATCGTCATCAGTGTCGAGCACGGGCACGGTCTTTTGCAGGATGATGGCGCCGTGGTCGAGGTCGGCGTCGACGAAGTGGACGGTGCAGCCGGAAACTTTGACCCCGTAATCGAAGGCCTGCTTCTGCGCCTCCAGTCCGGGGAACGCCGGCAGCAGCGAGGGATGAATGTTGAGGATGCGGTTGGGGAACTGCTGTACGAACCATGGCGACAGCAGGCGCATGTATCCGGCGAGGCAGATGAGATCGACCTGGTGTGCACGCAGCGCGGCCACGACTTCGTGATCGTGGTCCTCGCGCGGCCTTCCTTTTGACGGGATGACCAATGCGTTCAACCCGCGACGCCGCGCCGACTCAAGGCCCGGCGCATCCGCCCGGTTTGAGATGACGACCGCGATCTTCGCGTCGAGCTTGCCCGCAGCGATGTTGTCGGCGATGGCCTCAAAGTTAGACCCGCGCCCGGAGAGCAGGATGCCGAGGTTCTTCATGGTGACGAGCGAATCATAAACGCCACAGGCCACATTGTCAGTGCGCCTTGCGGTTGCTTCGCCCTCACATTCGCTTTACTATCGCCCCATCGTGGTTTTGCCCCCGAACAAAGAGCACCCGGACCGCATCGTCTCGGCCGTGCCGGTGGACGACGACTCGTCATTTGAGTTGAAGCTGCGCCCGCAGCGGCTGCGCGAGTTCATCGGGCAGGACAAGGTCAAGGAGAATCTGGAGGTTGCGATCGAAGCCGCCAAGTCGCGTGGCGAGGCGCTGGATCACGTGCTGCTCTATGGGCCGCCGGGGCTGGGCAAGACGACGCTGGCCAACATTATCGCCAACGAATTGGGCGTGCCGTTCCAGCAGACCTCGGGGCCGACGCTGCAAATCAAGGGCGACCTGACCGCCATCCTGACCAACCTGCGCGAGCGGCAGGTGCTGTTCATTGACGAAGTGCACCGCCTGCAAGCCGCGCTGGAAGAGCTGCTGTACTCGGCGCTGGAGGACTACAAGCTCGACATCATCATCGGGCAAGGGCCGTCGGCGCGCACCCACACCATCGAAGTACGGCCGTTCACCTTCATCGGCGCCACCACGCGCGCCGGGCTGCTGACCGCGCCGCTGCGCTCGCGCTTCGGCATCGTGCTGCGGCTGGAGTTCTATACTCATGCCGACCTGAAGGTCATCCTGGAGCGCTCGGCGGAAATTCTCGGCGTCGAAATTGACGAGCCCGGCGCGGTGGAGATTGCCACCCGCTGCCGCGGCACGCCGCGCATCGCCAACCGGTTGCTGCGGCGCGTCCGCGACTATGCCCAGGTTCGCGGCGCCGGCAAGATTGACAAGGACATCGCGCAAAAGGCTCTGAAGATGCTCGAGGTGGATAGCCACGGCTTCGACGAGATTGACCGCAAGCTGCTGCTGACCATCATCGAGAAATACCAGGGCGGGCCGGTTGGGGTGAACACGCTGGCGGCCGCGCTCGCCGAGGAGCCGGACGCGATCGAAGAAATCTACGAGCCGTTCCTCATCCAGATCGGGTTTCTCGACCGCACGCCGCGCGGTCGCGTGGCCACGCACCTGGCGTACGAGCACTTCGGGGTAAAGCGGCCCAAAGCGACGACCAGCGGGCAGGAGACGCTGTTCTAGCGGCCGATGTTCGCCATTCGCTGTTCGCTTCGTGGTCGTAGCGCAGGGTTTGCTGCGAGTGGCAGCCTCTTCTGGTAAATAACGATACGCGCGTACACCGCAAGGAGTCCGACTAGCGCTGAGCCGCGTCTAATGGGTAAGCTGTTTCAGCAAGGAGAATTTCAAGCATGGCGTTAATGCAGACCTCGAACCCCGCCCTGAGTGGCGACACCTTCCGCACCAGCGAGGCGACCTACGGCGAAAGCATGACCGTCTCCGGAACGGTCAACAAGACCGGCCTGCTGGTGCTGTGCTGCGTCGCCAGCGCCGCGTGGACGTGGAGCCGCTTCTTCAATGCCCTGAGCACCGGTTCGCCTGAAGAGGCGGTCTCGTCGGTGACGCCTATGCTGGTGGTCGGCGGTATCGGCGGATTCATCTTGGCAATGGTCACCATCTTCAAGAAAGAATGGTCGGGAATCACCGCGCCGCTCTACGCCCTGCTGGAAGGCCTGGTGCTGGGCGGAATCTCGGCTATGCTGGAGATGCGCTTCCACGGAATCGCCATCCAGGCAGTCGCACTCACGTTCGGCACGCTGATCGCGATGCTGGTGGCGTATCGCACCGGCCTCATCCGCGTGACCGACAAGCTGCGCCTGGGCATTGTGGCCGCGACCGGCGGCATCGCCGTCTTCTACTTTCTGCAGTTCATCCTGGGATTCTTCGGCGTGCACTACATTTCCATCAACGGCGCCACACCGCTGGGCATCGGCTTCAGCCTCGTGGTGGTGGTCGTCGCCGCGCTGAACCTGGTTCTGGACTTCGACCTCATCGAGAATGGCGCGCGCATGGGCGCTCCCAAGTACATGGAGTGGTACGGCGCCTTCGCGTTGATGGTCACGCTCATCTGGTTGTACTTCGAGATCCTACGGCTGCTGTCGAAGTTCCGCAGCAGAAACTAAAGCATCCAATCATGAAAGAGCCTCGCAGCCGTGCGGGGCTTTTTCTTAGACCGCAAAATGCGGCAATCTGATGGATGAAATGGAGGGCAGCGCACCATGTTGAAGATCGCAATCGTTGTAGGAAGCACACGTCCCGGCCGCAAGGCCGACACCGTAGCCCATTGGGTTTACGGATTTGCCAAGCAGCGCAGCGACGCCGAATACGAAATTGTCGATATCGCCGACTTCAACCTGCCTCTTCTCGACGAGCCCATACCGCCCCTCGATGGGCAAGTACCTCCACCCACACACCCAGGCTTGGGCTGCCAAGAGCGCGTCGTTCGACGCCTACATCTTCGTTACCCCGGAGTACAACCACGACCCTTCGGGCACGCTGAAAAACGCCATCGACTATCTCTAATCAAGGAATGGAATGACAAGGCAGCGGGGTTCGTCAGCTACGGCAGTGCCGGAGGTGTGCGCGCCGTGGAGCAGTTGCGCCTGGTAATGGGCGAGTTGAAGGTGGCTGACGTGCGCGCCCAAGTCATGCTCTCGCTCTTTCAGGACTTCGAGAGTTTCACCACCTTCAAGCCCGGCCCGCACCACGAGCGCTTAGTGCAAGCCCTGTTCGACGAGGTCACTGCCTGGGGAGGCGCGCTGAAAACCCTGCGCGAAAAATAACCACGGCCGTTACCTCCGGTAAACTGAGCTTTACCCGGCAGGGGATCCCATGCCTATTACCATCCGCTCGTTTGCCAAGATCAATCTCGGCCTGAAGATCGGCCCGGCGCGGGCCGACGGCTTCCACGAGCTGCGCACCATCTACCAGACCGTCGCGCTACACGACGTGGTGCATGTGGACGTGCAGCCCGGCTCGGGAATTGAGATTCGCTGCAACGATCCGCGCGTGCCGCTCGACGCGTCGAACACCTGCTACAAGGTCGCGGAGCGGGTGATGAAGGTCATACCTCAGGGGCTAAAGCCCGATTCAGAAAACAGCCATCACGGCACGGCTGAAGCCGTGCCCTTTCAAAACCAGAACCACGAGTTGACTCGTGCGAGCAAGGTTGTGATTGAGATCGAGAAGCAATTGCCGGTGCAGGGCGGCATGGGCGCGGCGTCGTCAAACGCGGTGGCGGCCATGTTCGGCCTCGAAAAGGCATTGGGCACGGAGCTTGTGGAGGGCGAGCGGCAGCGCATTGCGGAAGAGGTGGGCAGCGACCTGCCGCTGTTTCTTGTGGGGGGAACTGTGCTGGGAACCGGCCGAGGTGAAAGAGTGCAGGGGCTGCCCGACATCGCGATAACTCATCTAGTGGTGGTCACTCCGGCCGTTGGAGTTTCGACTCCGGCGGCGTTCCAACGATGGGACGAGTTGGCGGCGCGGGAGTCCGGATTGACCGCCGCTGAGGCCACAGGTACAATCGAAGAGTTCGGTCAGGGTCTGTTTGCCCGGCTGAGCGAGATGGCTTACCCGCAGGCAAGGCCTGCATCCGGTGTTCCCGCGATGGGCGGGGACCGGGCCGAGACACTGCTTCTCGACCTCGTCCGAGCCGGGACGGAAAACGACTTCGAGCGCGTTATCTTTCCTGAGTATCCCGAGTTGCGTGAGGCTAAACGTGTCTTGCAGCGCGAAGGCGCAAGTTATGCCTCGCTGTCCGGCTCAGGCTCAACGTTGTACGGATTGTTTGATTCGGCTGACGAAGCGCAAACCGCGGCAAGACGGGTGAGCGCGGCAGGTTACGCGGCGGTCGCAACGAAAACGCTGACGCGACGGGAGTATTGGGACGGGTTATTCTTGTGATGTCCCACTCAGCAACTAGTTGCCAGTTGCTCGCCGCTTCACTGGGCGGTCGACTAATGGTAGGTCAAGTGCCTTTGGAGCACTTTGTCTAGGTTCGAATCCTAGCCGCCCAGCCAGAAAATCAGTTGTCAGTGACCAGTTAGTTGTCAGAAGTTTCAGGTTTGCAAGGCTAAGAGTTAGGAGCTATTGGCAAACAGCCAGTGGCGAAAAACGCTTAGTGACAACGGCATTCAAGACCCTGCGGTAACTCAACCAGGTTGAAGCGGGGTATTTGATTCGATGGAAACAGCACCGAAACCAGGCGCAGTGCATCCCGTGACCGCGGCGGAAAAAACGACGACGGTCCCAGAGCAGTCCGACAAGAAGGCTCAACCCGGCGCAGAGCCGAAGGGAGAGCGTAAACCGACGCGGGCGCGTGACGACGTGAAGTGGAAAATCTTCTCCGGCACCGCCAATGACGGGCTGGCGCGCGAGATTTGCGACTTCCTCGGTTTGCCGCTGGGACAAGCGTGCATCTCGCGGTTTTCCGACGGCGAGACGTACGTGCAGATCGAAGAAAACGTGCGCGGCGCTGACGTTTTCATGATCCAGCCCACCTGCGATCCGGTGGACCTGCACCTGATGCAGTTGTTGTTGCTGATTGATGCCCTGAAGCGCGCTTCGGCGCGCCGCATTACGGTGGTGATTCCGTACTTCGGGTACGCCCGGCAAGACCGCAAGGACAAGCCGCGCGTCCCGATCTCGTCGAAGCTGGTGGCGGACCTGCTGACAACGGCCGGAGCGGACCGGGCGCTGGTGGTGGATTTACACGCGCCGCAGATCCAGGGGTTTTTCAACATCCCGGTGGACCACGTGTTCGCGTCGCCGGTGCTGGTGGACTACTTCCGCAAGAAGCAGTTTCCCGACCTGACGGTGGTTTCGCCGGATGCGGGTGGCGTGGAGCGAGCGCGCTTCTTCGCCAAGAAAATGGACTCGGCACTGGCCATCGTGGACAAGCGCCGCGTAGGAATGGACGTAACCGAGGTGATGCACGTGATCGGCGATGTGGAAGGCCGCATCTGTCTCATCCTGGACGACATTATTGACACCGCGGGCACCTTGGTGAAGACCTGCCAGGCGCTGCTCGAAGCGGGAGCGAAGGAAGTGTATTCCTGCGCCACGCATGCGGTGCTTTCCGGGCCGGCGGTAGAACGGATTTCGAAGTCGGGGTTGGCCGAAGTCGTGGTGACCAACACCATTCCGCTGACGGCGGCGGCCCGCAGCGAACCAAAGATCAAGGTGCTGTCGATCGCGGGGCTGATCGGGCGCACCATTCAGTCGATACACGAGGAAACGTCGGTCAGCCGACTGTTCATATAAAGGAACGCAAAAGATTATGGCTACAGCAACCTTAGACAAGAACGTACAAGCGAAGCAGAGGGTGGGCGGCGGCAAGAATGATGCCCGCCGGCTGCGCGCCAGCGGCATGATTCCCGCCGTGATTTACGGCGCCGGCCTGAAGGCCGAGGCCATCGCCGTCGATCCCAAGCAGATCCGGCGCATCCTGAACTCGGAAACTGGTCACAACACCATCTTCGACCTCAACCTCGACAACGCGGCGGCCAAGGTGATGATCGTCGATTGGCAATACGAGCCCATCAAGGGCGCGCTGTTGCATGTCGACTTGAAACGCATCGCGATGGACAAGGCCTTGCGGGTCAGTGTCCCTGTCGTGCTGAAGGGCGAGGCGCCGGGCGTGAAGGTGCAGGGCGGCATCATGGAGCAATTGCTGCGTGAAGTCGAGATTGAGTGCTTGCCGGCCGACATTCCGGGCCATATTGACGCCGATGTCAGCAAGCTGGCATTTGGCGAGGTGATCCGCGTCTCCGACCTGCCGCACGGCGAACGACTGAAGTTCCTCACGGACGCCAACCAGCCAGTGGCACACGTGGTTGCGGTGAAGGAAGTGGTGGAAGTGGCTCCGGTGGAAGGCGCAGTGGAAGCCGCAGCGACCACGGCCGAGCCCGAGGTCATCAAGAAGGGCAAGCAGGAGGCCGAAGGCGAAGCGGCTGCCGGTGGCGAGAAGGCCGAGAAGACCGAGAAGGCCGAGAAGTCCGAGAAGAAAAAGTAGGCGTTGTGAAGCTGATCGTCGGGCTCGGCAATCCGGGCATCGAATACCAGTTCACACCGCACAACATGGGTTTCCTGGCGGTGGACCGCATCGCGGAACAGTGCGGCGTGCGCGTGAACAATCGCAATTGCCGCGCGCAAACCGCCCGGGCCCGCATTGCCGATCAAGACGTGGTGTTGGCCAAGCCGGAGACCTTCATGAACTTGAGCGGCGTGTCGGTCCGCGAGTTGGTACGGGAGTACGAAGCTGTGCCGGAGCGGGACTTGGTGCTGCTTTATGACGAGATGGACCTTCCGTTCGGGACGTTGCGGGTGAGGCCGCGGGGCCGCTCCGCCGGACACAACGGGGTGGGGTCAGTACTGGGGGCGCTGGGAACACAGGAGATCACGCGCGTGCGCATGGGCGTTGCGCCTGAGTATCCGGTCAGTGATGGTGCGGCTTACGTGCTGTCACAGTTCAAGAAGGCGCAGTACCCGGTACTGGGAGAAGTGCTGGACACGGCGGCCGAAGCGGTGCGAGTGATTCTCGCCGAAGGCGTGCAGGCGGCCATGAACAGGTTCAACCGGAAAGCAGAAGAAGCAACTAGCGGTGATAGCTAGTTTCAAGAGTTTCACACGCGAAGAGCGATTTAGCTGACGGCTGCGGGCCCCAGCTTGGAGAACAAACAGAATGCAACGTACTTATGAGTTGATGTTTATCGTCCGTCCCGACATGCTGGAAGAGGACCAGGACAAACTCCTTGCGAACCTAGAAACCCAGGTCGGCGGCGCGGGAGGCTCGGTGAAGAGCGTCGAGCGCATGGGCAAGCGACGCCTGGCATACACCGTCCGCAAATTCCAGGACGGCATTTACATGTTGATGGTGCTGGAAGGCGAAGGCGGCATGGTGAAGGAAGTCGAACGCCGTCTGCGCGTGACCGAGCCGGTGATCAAGTTCATCACCGTGCGCATCGACGAGGAGCAGAAGCGCCTGGCCAAGATTAAGGACATCCGCGACACCAAGGTCCGCGGCAAAGGCACCCGTGCGGCCGCGGCGGCGGCGGAAGCTGCCGAGGCTCCGCCGCCGCTCACGCCGGAAGCCACGCCTGAGACGGCTCCTGCGGCAGGCACCGAGTCGGCGCCCGTCAGCGCGTAACAGGATTTGCTGGTGCCTGGGTGGAGTCGCAGCGCTCCCTGATGGGAAGCTTCACTCAGGATGACAGCTCAGTAGGATCATCCCGCGCTCCTTAATCGCGGCAAACAAGATCGTTATTTAGAGGTCGAAGGAGAAACATGGCAGACGAAACAAGCAGAACATCGGCACCGGTCACCGACGCCCCGGCTTCGCGCCCGGACAACGGACCTCGCGAAGGTGGTGGCCAGAGCGGCCCGCGCGGCCCACGTCCCGCAGGACGTCCCGGCAGCGGTCCCGGCGGTCCTCGCGAAGGCGGACGGAAGTTCTTCCGCCGCAAGAAAGTTTGCAAGTTCTGCGTCGAGAAGATCGACGGCATCAACTACAAGGACGTGCGCCTGCTTTCGCAGTTCGTGGCGGAGAGCGGCAAGATCGTGCCCCGTCGTTTGACTGGGGTCTGCACGCCCCACCAGCGCCGCCTGGCCGACGCCATCAAGCAGGCACGCAACATCGCGCTGTTGCCCTTCGGCGGACGGTAAGGCAGTCGTCAGTTGCATATTGCTAGTTGTCAGTAACAAGAACGAGCGGGTCGTCAGGCTCGTGCCAGGCAACGAACTGAAACGGGTGGTCAGGCGATAAGTCTAGGAGTTGAGCTTTAGAAGCTGAGAATTGCTTCTTGACGCCAGCGACGGGGTCGACGGTCCGAAGGATCAGCCCCGGAGGGGCGGCGAATCAGGATAGCCCAGCGCGGAAGCGCTGGGTAGGTTGGAAAATTTACGTGCGAGCCCCGTAGGGGCACCACGGGAGACGAAGGGCTTCAGCCCGGAGTTCCCGGCAAACAAGATCGAACGGAGTTACTCATGGAAGTCATACTGAAAGAAGACGTAGCCAAACTCGGCTCCCGCGGTGACGTGGTGAAGGTGGCCGAGGGCTATGGCCGCAATTTTCTCCTGCCTAAGAAGCTGGCCATCGAGGCCACTGCCGCCAACAAGGCCGTTATCGAGCAGATGAAGGCCGCCGCCGTGCGCCGCTCGGCCAAAGAAAAGGGCTCCGCTGAGGAGTTGGGCAAGCAGGTGCAGGGCGTGGTGCTGAACTTCGTCCGCAAGTCGGGCGAACACGATCAGCTCTTCGGCTCGGTCACCTCTGCCGACATCGCGCACGAGCTCGAGGCCAAGGGCTTCAACATTGATCGCCGCAAGATCCACCTCGACGAGCCTTTGAAGCACGTTGGCGAGTTCGACGTGCCGGTGAAGCTGCACAAGGACGTCACCGTCCAGGTGAAGGTCGTAATCAAGAAGGATGCGGTTGAGGAAGCCGCTTCCGCCGCCGGAGAAGCGGGCGCGGAAGCCTAAGTCCCGCTCCTTCCTGGCCGCTCTCGACGGAGCCGTCTTTTTTCACATTTGACCCCAAGGAGAACCGGACTATCTCAGTTCTCCTTGGGGGTCGCGTCGCCTTCTCCTTCGCCGGCCGGCTCGATTCTCACCTTGCATTCCCCTTGCAATTTGCCGCCAGAGTGGTACATTCCTCTCTCCGATCTCATCGCCGTTTCCGATGCACCGGAGCAACTCATGGCAACTCCCGGCAACCCAGATCCACCGCCCATTGTCAATCCGCCCGATCCGCCCCCTTTGATCCCAACCTGGAAGAGCAACAAGCCGCGCAGTTACTTACTGTTCGTCGTGTGCCTGGCGCTGCTGGCGTTGATGGGGCAGGCGGCCCTTAAGCTGACTCCCGGCCTGAACTTTGCGGTTGCGGCGTTTCTGCTCGCCGGCGTGGTGCTGCTATTTGGCCAGTGGTCGTGTCGCCGGCCGTTGGGGGTGCTCATCGAGTACCGCAACTTGATGAGTCTCGCGCGCTTCCAGTGCATTCTATGGACGATCATCGTGCTGGCCGGATTCTTGGCCATGGTAGCCATGCGATTGCGCTTCCCCGAAGCCGGGCCGAGCGCTATGGACATCACGATTCCGCCGGAGCTATGGGCCCTGATGGGGATCAGCACCGCGTCCCTGGTGGGCGCGCCCATGATCCTGCAAAACAAGATCGATAAGACCCCCACCGACGACGCCATGCAGAAGGCATCGGAAACGTTGGACAAGTCCTCGGCCAGCGCGATTGCGGATGTCAACAGCATGGGAACCCTGTACCGCAACGCTTCTCTGGACGAGGCCCGCATCACCGACATGCTGCAGGGCGATGAGATATCGAACATCGCCTACCTGGACATGGCCAAGGTACAGATGCTGCTGTTTACCATCGTAGGTGCACTGGTGTATTGCGGCGCGCTCTATAACGCTTTGGCGGTGCACTCAACTGACACCCTGGCTACCATGCCGGCGCTGTCGCAGGGAATGGTGACGCTGTTGGGAATCAGCCATGCCGGGTATTTGACCAGCAAGACCGTGGATCGCACTCCGACCACGTAAGGTGCCTTAGGCGTCGCCAGCGCCAGGCCTGCAAGAAAGGCAACCAGTTATGGGTAGCTCCGCCTCGGCTGTGCCGCATTACTGTCAGATGTCTGATTTGCAGACCGCTCCCGCGGCCGCGACGCAACCAGTTACGGTAAATCCCAGTTGGTCGCCGAGCCAGCGTGCGCTGGCAGCCACCTACAACCGCCTGGGTGGACTGCTCGGCTCGCTCGCCCGGCAGGTGAACGTTCCCATCGCCCCCGCGCTGGCGGTTTGGTACGTGGAGAGCGGAGGCGCCGCCTTTGTCCCACACCAGGCGATCATCCACTTCGAGATAGGACGATTGTTGACCGCCTGGGGCAATGCCAATGCGGCCAATTTCGACGCCCACTTCCAGTGCGGCGGCCGCAACGGAATACCGGGGGACTCCTGGAAGAACCACGCCTTCTGCGCCACGGGCAGCGGTGGACCGTTCGTTCCCGCCCACCGGAACCAAGCCACCGAATATACCGTGTTGCAGCTCGCGACCCAGTTGGCGGGACAGGAAGTAGCGGTGCGCTGTATCCGCATCGGGGGCTGCCAGATCATGATTTCCAACTTCCCCATGTTGGGCTACGCCAGCGGACTGGACATGCATAAAGCCTTTCAGCTCAGCGAAAACGCCCACGTGCTTGGCTTCTTCGATTTCTGCGCCCGCCAGGGCGGCGGGCTCCTTCCTTACCTGCCGCAGCCGGATTTCTCTTCGTTCGCGCTTCACTACAACGGCTCCGGGCAGGTGCCGGCGTATGCGGCAAGACTGCAGAGCGCCGTCAGTGACGTCAATGATATCTTGGCGAACAGCTGACCTATTCCCTGTCGCGTTCGACGGTTAGCCGTGGTCAGACCTCTCACCGGCGCATCTTGACCGTCCCGGCCGGCTCAGAGCCATTTGAACCACAGCGCCTGCCGTCACGTAACACCCTTTAGAGCATCTATAATAACCGCTCACGGTTTCTGCCACCGCCCGTCTATGTAGTTGCAGGCACGAGAATTGGCTTGCTAGTTGCATACCAGGTAGAAACCAGCATGCCGGCCGATGCGGTAGCAGTTCCCTTCACGGTTGGCCCGGGGCTCCGCTCTCCTGAGACGCGGCAGGAGGCGGACAAGACGTCCTCTACACCCTCGCTTCGAGGGGTTATGGAAGGGCAGGCCCAGAGCCGCATGAACGACACGGAGCTGATCCGGGAAGCGCAACGCGGGAATAGTTCTGCGTTCGAGGAACTGGTGCGCCAGTACGATGGCCCGGTCCTTCGCCTCGCCTACCACTTGACGCGCTCCGAGCAGGACGCCCAGGACATCTACCAGGAAGCCTTTCTCAAAGCCTACCGGAACATCGGCAACTTCCGTTTCGAGTGTTCGTTTTACACCTGGATCTACCGCATCGTGACGAACTTGTGTCTCGATCTCCTGCGCAAGCGCCAGGTGCGCAAAGAAGACTCGGCCGTAATGACCGATTCCGAGGGCGGCAGCTACGACCTGATGGACAACGTGGCCGACGAGCGGTCCGGCGCCAGTCCCGAACGTGACTTGATGCGGCGGGAATTGGGAGCAAGGATTGCCAAGGCGCTGACTAAGCTGACGCCCCGCGAGCGCATGGTCTTTGAGATGAAGCACTACCAGGGGCTGAAGTTGCGCACGATCGGCGAGATTCTGAACACGACGGAAGAGACCGCCAAGAACACGCTCTTCCGCGGCACGCAGAAGCTGCGGGCTGCCTTGAAGGACATGAAGACGTAAGCGAGCCTGGGGATGTCAGAAGTTATTAGAGGTAGGTCATTATGAATTGCGAATGGGTACAACAGAACGTCACCCTGTACCTGTATAACGAACTGGCCGACGACGCGCGCCACGAGGTAGAGCAGCACATTGCGCGCTGCAAAGCTTGTGCTGCCGAACTCGCCGACCAGCAGGAATTCCAGGCGCGGTTGAGCCTACTGCCGGTCGAGGAGCCCTCCGCCAGCTTCCTGGCTGCTTCGCGAATGCGACTGCAGGAAGCCCTCGAGACCGCCGAGCAGAACAAGGCGTGGTATCACCGGCTGACCTTCGATCCCACAGCATGGCTGCGCCAGGTGCGTTTCTCTCCGGCATTGGCCGCGGTCATCTTCATGGTCGGCTTCGGCGGTGGCATTGGCGCCATGTACAAGGCTATGCCGGGAAGAGCTGCAACATCGGGTGCAGTTGACCATACCCCTGGCCCGCCCTCCATCAGTTCCATCATCTCCATCGAAAAGCAACCCGGCACGAACGATGTGACGGTGCAATACGACAAGCGTATGCCGGAGTCGGTCGAGGGTTCCGTCTCCGACCCTAAAGTTCAGAAACTGCTGCTGTACGCCGCCAAGAGCAATGAAAACTCTGGGGTTCGCCTGAATTCGGTGGAGGCCTTGGCGAGCAAGGCCGACGATCCTGAAGTCCGGGAAACCCTTACCTATGCGATGCGATATGACAGCAACCCCGGCGTGCGGCTGACGGCGCTGGATGGGCTGGCCTCGCACGTGAAAGAGGACATCCGGGTTCGTAATGCAGTGCTGGACTCGTTGCTCAATGACAGCAATCCCGGGGTGCGCAAAGGCGCACTTGACGCGTTGGGGCCGGTCAGTGCAGACAGCAGCGTACGCATGGCGTTGCAACAGCTGGCCAAGGACGATCCTAGCGACTATATCCGCAGCGCGTCGAAGCGCATGCTGGAGTCCATGCCTAACATTTATTGACCGCGGGGAATGTCTCGGCGGTTTTATTATTTTTGCAAGACGGTGGAATTCGCTCCCGGAAAGAGGATTGGTTGAAGCTGGGTTTTGACAAGCAGGTGGCCGGCACGCGGGTCGCGAGAAGTTGGAGGTGGAAGACAGCGGCGGCTTTGATGGCGGTGGCAGTAGCCATGCCGCTCTGGGCGCAGCAGTCGCGAGTGTTCCGCGATGGCAATTCGTGGGTGGAGGAAATCACTGGCATCTTGCCCGCCTCTCATGATTTCCGAATCAACACCGATGTCGGTTCGGTCCAGATGCAGGGGAACTCGCCGCACATCAGCTACGTCATCCGCAAACGCTGCTTTGCGCTGAACGAAGAGGCAGCGCGCCGGCAGTTTGAACAGATGCGCATCACCACCGGAAGGAACGCCGAAACCGATTTCATCGAGGGCCGTCTGTTAAACAAGAACCTGAGCCGGTTCAGTACGGACTTCATCGTGCAGGTACCGAGGGATCTTGGAGTGGTGAAGGTGGACACGCGCAGCGGCACATTGAATTTAAGCTCCATCACCGCCACCATCTTCGGGAGCACCGGTGGCGGCGCCGTCAAACTGGATGATCTCGGCGGCCCGGTGAAGGTCTTCACCGCCGGCGGTGCGGTGGAGGGAGGCAATCTCGCTAGCGATTTCACTCTGAATAGCGGAGGCGGTGATGTCCACATCAACAAGATTGGCGGATTCTCCCGCGTGACCATCGGCGGTGGCAAGGTGTACCTCGGCGCCACGAAGGGCTCGATTATCCAGACTGGCGCAGGCGGCGTTGAGGTGCGGAAGTGCGACGGCGATTTGCGGGTGAGTACGGAAGGCGGCAGCCTTAACTTCGGCGACGTAGCCGGTTCGGTGCACGGCGATACCGGCGGCGGTAGCGTTCGTCTGGCCAGCGCCCAGGGTCGAGTGCAGATTACGACGGGCGGCGGCAGCGTGGAACTCTATAACCTTAGTCAGGGAGCGCAGGTTGAGACCGGGGCAGGATCTATTCTGGTTGAGTTCCTCTCCGGCAAGGGATTCGGCGACTCTACCCTGCATACTGCCGCGGGCGACGTTTCGGTTTGCATGCCAGCAACCTTGCCGGTATCGGTGCATGCTTCCTCCGACATGGTGACGGGCCGCGGCATCCAATCCGAGTTTCCGGGCCTGCATGTTACCTCCAGCGGAGAATACGGGCCCAAGGCGATGTACGCCGAAGGCGCCTTAAACGGCGGCGGCCCCATGTTGCGGGTCCGCACTACCATGGGCCAGATCAATTTTCGGCGTTGTCATTAAAGAGGTTGGAATATTATGCGCAGCTGTAACTCACTTCGTTTGACTTTTGCCGCGGCGGTGCTCGTAGCCGCTGCTGTCACGGTCGCGACCGCAGTACCAAATCCTGGATGGCCTGATTCCCATCCAACGGCTTATCTGGGCGTGCACATCGAAGACATCAGTCCCGAGGTCGCAACTGCCCTCCAGTTGAAGGATCCGAGTGGCGCCCGGGTGACCTACGTCGATCAGGACGGACCGGCCTGCCGCGCCGGCTTGAAGAACGATGACGTCATTGTGGGCTTCAACGGCGCCAAGGTGCAGAGCGCGGAGCAACTGGGGAACTTGATTCACGCCCTTGCTCCCGGTCAGACGGTGACGATGACCATCGTCCGTCGCGGCGGACAGAGCAGCGACGTTAAGGTGGCGCTGGGAAGCTGGCCGCACGCGCCCGCACGTCCGGTAGCTGCGATTCCGCCACGATCCGCTCTCGCTTTTGTAGGACCGGCGATGGCCGCTCCTCCCGCCTTGCCCGACGTGCCCGTGTACACGGTGATGTACTCCCATCACGGCTTGATGGTGGAGCCTCTGAGCACACAGATGGCCGACTTCTTTGGTGTTCCCCACGACAGCGGTGTGATGATCCGCACCGTGGAAAAAGGCAGTCCCGCCGCAGCCGCCGGCTTGAAGGCGTGCGACGTCATCGTGAAAATCAACAACGAGCCGGTGCATGACATGGCAGACTGGGGACGCGCCATGCACATCCGCGGCGGGAAGGTCTCGGTCAGCATTGTGCGCGACAAGCGCGAGCAGACCGTCGTAATGAACCTCCCCACGCCGGATTCTTCCAGGCTGGAAAACTGGAACCCCGAGGCTTTTGACGCCCAGATGGATGTCTTGCGCCAGGAGATGAAGGCGATGGACCCGGAGTTCGAGCAGGCCCAGCAGGAGGCTGTCGCGCAACTGGATCCCAAAGAATTGGAGCAGATGCAGCGCGAGTTGCAGCGGTCGATGAAGCTCAGCCAGGAAGAAATGGCGAAGATGCAGAAGGAATTGCGGAAATCCATGCCGTCGGAGAAGGACCTCCGCAAGATGCAGGAAGACATCGCCAAGTCCATGCCGTTGCGGGCAGACATGGACAAAATGCGGCAGGAAATCGCGGAGTCGCTGAAAAACATTCCCACCAGCCAGGAGCTCGAGCAGATGCGCCACGATGTGGAGGAGTCCATGAAGAACTGGACGCCGCAGCTTCAGCAGCAGATGGAAGAGCTGAAGAAGCAAATGCAGCAGCAAAAACTGGATTTCCAGCAGCTGATGAAGAAACGGGATAACGAATTCTAGAGAGTCGCTTTCTTACGGAGGCACAGAGAAATCCGTGCCTTTTTTTGGACCGCCGCTCCCGGCACGCCACAGCTCCACGTTCGATTCAAATTTTTCGGTCGGCAGGTGGCGCTTTATCGCGCCGCAGCCTGCGGTCCAACATCTCGATGACCCCGTAAAAAGCCACGCACACCCAGAAGTCAACAAGCAGACCAAGGTCAAGCCGGTCCGGCCGATGCTGTCCCGCCAGCGGCAGGTGGGGCATCAGCGCGAAGAAGTAAACCAGATTGCCCACCAGCACGGCGATGAACTGCTTGGTCAGTTTTCGGAGCATCTACTTGTTTGGACACCGCTAATCGGGTTTGCGATGCCAGAAAAGCGGCAGTTGGTATTCAGCACTTGGTTATTGGCAAAGCAAGATAAGCGAGTAACTGACCGCCTTAGTAAAACACCGAGTACCAATCGCCAACTGCCAATCATCAAATGCCAAGTGCCAAAGGCTCATTTACCATCGCTCTGTGCTCGACCTCTCCACCAACGTGCAGTTCGTGAAAGGCATTGGTCCCAAGGTCGCCCAGACAATGCTGGAAAAAGGCATTACCACGGTCGAGGACCTGCTCTACTATCTGCCCTTCCGCTACGAGGACCGGCTCAACCCGCGCGGTATCGGCGAACTGCGCGTGGGCGAGATGGCCAGCGTCATCGCCGAGGTCCGCACCTTTGGGCTATTCCGCACGCGCCGCATGCCGCTGTTCGAGATGACGGTTGGCCAGGGCCGCGACACGCTGAAGTGCCTGTGGTTCAATGCTGCTTATTTGAAAGATAGGTTTCGCGCGGGCATGCTGCTCGCTCTTTACGGCAAGGTCGAGGCCGGCGATCGCGGGGGCCACCGCTTCCAGATCATCCAGCCGCAATTCGAAGTACTCCACGATCCCACAGCACACGAGGGCAACGGCGCGTGTGAGGACAAGAAGTGGCAGTCGCTCGAGGTTGGGCGCATCGTACCCATCTACGAGTCCGCCGGCAACGGCCGCCTGACGGCGCGCTGGTTTCGCCGCGTCATCCACGGAATGCTGGAAGGCATGGATGCGGATGTTCCCGACGCGATCCCGCCTGTGGTGCGCGGCCGCATGGGACTGATCGATCGCCGTCGCGCGTTCTGGCAGGCGCACTGGCCCGAGGTCGGCGCGAGCCTCACCAACCTGCAATCTGCGCGCACGCCGGCGCACATCCGGCTCATCTTTGAAGAGCTGTTCTTCCTGGAACTCGGCCTTGAGCTGAAGCGCAAGAAGCTGCGCGCCCAGACCGGCATCAGTTTCCCCATCGACGATTCCGTGCGCGTGGCGGTGAAACGCATCCTGCCGTTTCATCCCACGGCAGCGCAGAAGCGGGTGCTGAAAGAAATCGCAGCCGACATGGCCGAGCAGGCTCCGATGCGGCGGCTGCTGCAAGGCGACGTGGGCTCCGGTAAGACCATCGTCGCGCTGGAAGCCGCGGTCATCGCCATGGAGAACGGCTACCAGGTCGCGCTCATGGCGCCGACAGAAATCCTCGCGACACAACACTACCTGTCAGCGCGAAAGATCCTCGATCCCGCCGGTTACCGCATCGTTCTGCTGACGGGCTCGCAGGAGCAGGGCCGGAAGAAACAAACCCGCCATCACATCGCGCAAGGCAACGCACAGCTTGTCATCGGCACGCACGCGCTCATCCAGGAGTCGGTCGAATTCGACAAGCTCGGCCTGGTCATTGTCGACGAGCAGCATCGCTTCGGCGTCATGCAGCGCTTCCGCCTGATGAAGAAGACCGACGTTGCTGAACCCGACGTTCTGGTGATGACGGCCACGCCCATCCCGCGCACCCTGGCCCTCACGCTCTACGGCGACCTCGACACCAGCGTGCTTGATGAGCTTCCGCCCGGGCGCACGCCCATCACCACGCGTCGCGTTGGCGACGAGCGCGCCGAGGAGGTGTGGGAGTTCGTCCGCAAACAAGTCGCCGCCGGCCGGCAGGCGTACATCGTCTATCCCGTGATCGAAGAAGGCGCGATGGAGGGCGAACTCAAGGCCGCCATCAAGATGTACGACCAGTTGCGCAAGACCGAGTTCACCGGCTTGCGGGTCGGCCTGCTGCACGGCCGCATGAACGCGGACGACAAGGACGCGACCATGGCTCGCTTCCATCGCGGCGAGATTGACGTGCTGGTGTCGACCACGGTCATCGAGGTCGGCGTGGATGTCGCCAACGCCAACATCATGGTCATCGAGCACGCCGAGCGCTTCGGACTGTCGCAGATGCATCAGCTGCGCGGGCGCATCGGGCGCGGCGCGGCAAAATCCTATTGCGTGTTGATGACCGGCGGCAAGGTATCTGAGGAAGCCGAGCAGCGGCTGCAAGCCATGGTGCGCACCCAAGACGGATTCGAGATTGCCGAGCTCGATTTGCAACAGCGCGGGCCGGGCGAGTTCTTTGGCACGCGCCAGGCGGGACTACCGAATTTCCGCGTTGCGAATTTGTTGCGCGATCGCGAACTGCTGGAATGCGCCCGCCGCGAAGCCCGGTTCGTGCTGGCCGGGCCAAATGCCGATCTCACAAAGGAGGAGATTGCCAGCGCGGTGCGACATCTGCGGGGACATTGGAACCGGCGCTATGGGTTAGTCGAAGTCGGTTGATGCAGCATCAGATGCATTAAGGAGTTTGCCATGATTGATCCTAAGGAAATGCTGACCACCTTGTCGACCATTTCGCCACGACGGCGAAGGTGCAGAACGTTTTTGGCGAGCCCATTGAGAGCCACGGCAAAACGATTATTCCGGTCGCGCGCGTGAGCTATCGCCTGGGCGCAGGCGGCGGTGGCGGCGGACAGAGCCAGCCCGACTCGTCCGCGCCGCAACGCGAAGGCGGCGGTGGCGGTGGCGGCGGTGTAGTCCAGGCGGTCCCGGCGGGCGTGGTTGAGGTCACCGAGGCCGGCGCGCGTTTCGTGCGTTTCTTCGACCCGCAGATGGCGATGGGAATGATCGCGGGCGGCGTCATGATCGGCTTGATGCTGCGGCTGTTCAGGCGGAAGTAAGGCTCTGAGTTGTGAAAACGCCGTTGCGGCGCGGTTGAGGCCGTGCCTCTCATGCTGTCATCCTGAGCAGAGCGAGACGAAGTCGAGCGGAGTCGAAGGCCTCTGTCGCAAATTGTCATTACGAGCGCCCGGGTTTGGCGCGAGGAATCTGCTGTTCGCAAGGTCGGCAAGAAAGCAGATCCCTCGCTGCGCTCGTGATGACAAGTTGAAAGAAACGAGTATTCCGGCAGTCCCGACTTGCGCTCGATTCGCATAACCCGCACACTAGTTCAGCCGTGAGTTCCCCTGCCAATTCCGACCTCCTTCGCCAGCTACCGTCAGTGGACGAACTGCTTCGCGCTCCGCAGGTCGAGGCGCTGTTGCAGAAGAACGGACGCGCGCCGACCCTTGCGTCTGCGCGGACAGCCCTGGAGCAGTTACGCGCGGCGATCGTTGCCGGCGGCCTCCATGAAGAGCAGATCAGATCCCGGCTCGATGACCTGCCGCGAGAGGTTGAGCGACTACTGCGAGAGTCGCTGCGTTATTCCCTTCGCCCGGTCATCAACGCCACCGGCGTGATCCTGCATACCAATCTGGGTCGTGCACCGCTCAGCCGCGCGGCACTGGAGCGCGTCACCGAAATCGCGCAGGGTTATTCCAATCTCGAGTTTGACCTGGCTACCGGAGAACGCGGCAAGCGCGACGTCCACATCGATCGCCTGTTCGCGAAGCTGCTTAGCACGGCGGAGCGCCAAGTCTCGACCATCGTCGTCAACAACAACGCAGCGGCGGTTCTGTTGACGCTGAACGCCCTGGCCGAAGGCGGCGAGGCGCTGGTATCACGAGGCGAGCTGGTCGAGATCGGCGGCTCGTTCCGCATTCCCGACGTGGTGGCGAAGTCGGGCGCCATCTTGCGCGAAGTCGGCACCACCAACCGCACTCGCATCGGCGATTACGAGAGCGCGATCGGCGAGAAGACCCGGTTGCTGCTGCGCGTCCATCGCTCGAATTTCCAGATTGTCGGTTTCACGGAGCAGCCCTCGCTGCAAGAACTGACGGCGCTCGGGCGCAAGCACAGCATCCCCGTACTGGAAGACCTGGGCAGCGGCGAGATTTTCGACCTGCACCACATCGGCGTGCAGAGCGAGCCCATGATTGCCGACAGCCTGCGTGCCGGCGTCGACGTCGTCACCTACAGTGGCGACAAGCTGCTCGGCGGCCCACAGGCGGGGCTCGTCAGCGGCAATCGCGAACTAGTGGCGAAGGTCCGCGCCAATCCACTCTTCCGCGCTCTGCGCGTGGACAAGATGTTCTACGCCGCCCTGGAAGCAACGTTGCTCGCCTATCTCCGCGAGGACTATGACTCCATTCCTGCACTGCGCATGATGCGGCTGACGGACGAACAGCTAACCCACCGCGCGCGCCGGATGGCTGAACGGCTGCGGGAAGAGTGCCCTGGGCTGCTGGTGGAGGTAGCGGAGTCGCGCTCTGTCATCGGCGGTGGCTCGGCGCCGGGAGCGACGCTGCCGAGCAGAGTGCTTGTCATCAAGCCGGAGAAGCTTGGGGCAGATGCACTGGTGGAACGCTTGCGCCGATGGGAAACGCCAATCATCGCGCGCGTTGAGGATGGGCGGGTATTGCTTGACCTGCGCACCGTCGAGCCCGAGCAGGAAGCGACCGTCGTGGCAGCGCTTGGCAGCATCGCAGGATAGAGGCTTCTTAAGGGCCGTGCCGCCTTCCTTGCGCACTGCGCGCAGTTCCCGCTAACCTAGCGGGCTGCTGAAAAAGTGTTATTGATGATCATTCCGGACTCAAAATCGTCTGTAAGTTGTTGAATCTTCGTTCGCCGAAATCGTCGAAATTACCAAGTTGGTTCATTTTTCAGCAGCCTGCTAGAGCGACTCTCCTATGAAACAGACCGTCTTCCGCGAGCGCAACAAGCAGTACTACCGCGTTCTGCATGCTCCCATCTGGATTTGGGTCTTCTGGGTGCTTCCCGGATGGCCGCTGACCTATGACCTCTACACGCATGGCCCGGACCACAGACACTGGATCTGGCTCGCGATTGTGGTGGCAGGCGTGACGTGGCGCGGCTTCGCGGCCCGCATTCCGGGATGCGAGCGGCAGCCCTACATTACACACTACGGCGTGCATCAGCCGAACCTGCCGTATCGCGTGGTGTGTTACACCGCTGCCTGGATTGACCTGCTGGTGCCGTACACATTGAATCTGTTGGGCTTAATCGGGGCTTCCATCAACGGACGCTGGCTGCTGCACGACTTTTACCGCTACGGCTACTATCCCCTGGCGCTGGCGGTCGTGCTGGCAACCTGGCTGGACTGGACGCCGCGAGCCAGGCGCGACACCTTCGGCGAAGGCGTGGAGCGCGCATGGTTCTACGTCGCGGTCTGGACGGTCGTGCCGGTGCAGGTCATCAACTGGGCGGCCTGGCGGCAGGGAAAGTTCATAGACCTCGCACCGCTGCCGCTGGCGCACGTCCGTCTGGCTATCTGCCTCATCTCGACAGCGGCGTTCTTTGCGCTGGGCTATGCCCAGAAACTGCCCCGGACGCAGCGCTACTACGAAGGAGTGGCAGCAGCGGGGATCTAAAACTCCGCCCAAAAAAGAAAGGCGGCCCGAAAGCCGCCCTCTTGAACCCTGAAGCTCGAGAGTTACAGAACTTGTACGTTCTCCGCCTGCCAGCCCTTGGGCCCTTTGACGACGTTGAACGAGACCGCCTGGCCTTCCTGTAAGCTGCGGAAGCCGTTGGTCTGGATCGCAGAATAGTGAACAAATACGTCTTCGCCATTCTGCCGGCTGATAAAGCCGTAGCCCTTCGCGTCATTGAACCACTTAACCGTTCCTTGTTCCATGGTGTTACATGTTCCTTAGTGTTGATATAGCTGCAATTCGATCGGGATGAAGCAGGCAGGGATGCTGCACAGGCAGGAACTGCTGCGTACAACGTCGATCAATCGAGCACCCCCATCATACCAGCCCTTGTCGAAAAGCCCAAGCCTTCGCTCGTTGGAAGGCGAGCAACAGGCGTGTTCTCAGTATGTTACCTTGAGAGCGTTGGCTCGGAACTATGATCGTCGGGACCGGCATTGATATCACCGAGGTAAACCGTATCGCGGCCTCCATCCAGCGCTTTGGCCGGCGCTTCCTGGAGCGCGTGTTTACGGCGGATGAAATCCGCTATTGCGAATCCAAGGCCAACAAGGCTGAGCGCTACGCCGGACGCTTCGCCGCCAAGGAAGCCGCCCTGAAGGCCATCGGAACTGGTTGGAGCCGCGGCGTCACTTGGCAGGATGTGGAAGTCCGGCGCGCTCCCGGCGGGCGCGCGACGATTGCCTTCCACCGTAAAGCCGCGGAGTTCCTGCAGAAGCTTGGAGCGGTTAGAACACAACTCTCCATCACCCACACCGGCGAGATTGCCATGGCGCAGGTCATTCTTGAATCCAATGAGCCGGCTGATGACTAGCAGGTTTCCATCGGCAGTATGTCCGCGTTCTCGTAGTACCCTCAGACCTTCATGATCGACACGCCGGAACAGGAAATCGCAGTTCGCGCCGCGGCGGGGACCTCACGCCGAGATGCCCTTTTCGCGGTGGCATTTATGAGCTTCTCCGCCTTGCTACTGGAGCTTGGCCTGACGCGCCTTTTCTCCGTGGTGCTCTTCTACCACTTCGCTTTCCTGGCCATCTCCATTGCGCTGCTGGGATTGGGCGCGGGCGCTGTGTTCGCCTACCTGCGGCGTCAGTGGCTGGAGCGCTGTAGCATCAGCCAGTTGGGCGCCGTCTTATGTTGCGTCAATGCGCTCGTGATCGTGGCTGTGCTGGAAGTTGTGCTGCACAGCTCAGTTGCGTTGCACCCCAACTGGTCCAACTTCGGCCGGCTGACGGTGCTCTACCTGGCGTCGGCTGTGCCGTTCTTCATCACCGGACTGCTCTTCTCGGTGGTCTTTGCGCGCCATACGGCGCAGATAACGAGATTGTATGGCGCCGATCTGCTGGGCGGATCTCTGGCCTGCCTTGCGCTGGTTCCTCTGCTAAATTTCCTGGGCGGGCCGAACACCATCCTGTGTGCTGCCGTCGCGGTCACGCTAGCAGCTTTCGCCTGGGCCGGATCCCGCATGCGCGTGGCATCAGCCGTACTGGCAGCCATGTTGCTCATGCTGATCGCGGCCAACTTCCGAAACCGGCTCTTCGACATCGTCTACGCCAAGGGCATGAAACGCATCGTACCCCTCTATGCGCGCTGGAACGCGCTGTCGCGGGTTGAGGTGGATGAGCAAGGCTGGGCGAAGGCCATCGTGATTGACGCCGACGCGACGACCTATTTGATGAGCACCGATCCTCATCATTGGGACGAGGGCTATCGCCGCAACCTGATGTCGGCCCCACCGGCGCTCGCCAATGTGCTGCGTCCGAATGGTGCATTCGCCATCATCGGACCCGGCGGCGGAGTCGACGTTCTCCGCGCCATCGCGAATGGCAGTCCGAGTGTCACCGGCATCGAAATCAATCCCATTATTGCCGACGACATCATGCGGGACCGTTTCGCCGATTACGTGCATCATCTCTATGAATTGCCCGAGGTGCACATGCACGTCAGCGATGGGCGCTCGTTCATTCGCAACAGCCGCGACCAGTATGACGTGGTGCAGATGACCCTGGTGGACACCTGGGCATCGACCGCTGCAGGCGCTTTCGCGTTGAGTGAAAACAATCTGTACACAGTTGAAGGGTTTCGTGAGTACTTCCAGCACCTTAAGCCAGATGGCATGATCGCCATCACGCGCTGGGAGTTTGCGCAGCCGCGCGAGGCGCTGCGCGTGGTCTCGCAAGCGATGGAAGCGCTGCGCCAAGTCGGCGTCAACAACAGCACGCAGAATTTCATCGTGGTTAGCGACGGAGCGCTCGACGAGGACGGCCGCGCCGTGCTGGTGCTCGCAAAGAAGTCAGCATTCACCCTGGAGGAGCAGCGCGCAGTCCTGAACCACATCCAGGGCACCACGCCGGAGAACGCATTCCTCAATCTGCACGTTCTTTACTTACCGGTAACCGCCGACAAACCGGGCATGTCGCATCCCGCCTTCGCTGACCTGATACGCGGCCAGGACGCGCGGGCCTTCTCTGCCCAGTATGCTTACAACGTCACACCCGTCAGCGACAACGCTCCCTTCTTCTTCTTCACACTGAAGCCGGACCAGGTGTTCCACCGCCTGGACCAGGCGGGCGTCGACTGGAAGAACAATCTCGGGATCGCCGTTCTCGGCCTCGTGCTGGTAGTCTCGGTAGCCGCCGTGATCGTCTTCCTCGTGCTGCCGCTGCTGCTCTTGCGCCAGGCGCGCTCCAGCAGCAGCCTTGGCGTGCTGTATTTCGTCGCCATCGGCCTGGGCTACATCATGGTTGAGATTGCTTTCATTCAGCGCTTCGTTTTGTTCCTGGGCAATCCCACCTACGCGCTGACGGTTGTGGTCTTCCTCATGTTGCTGTCCAGCGGTGCGGGCAGCCTGGTCTCGCGGCGCTGGTTCGCGCAGCCAGCGCGCGTGGCATTGGCGATGATCTTCATCGTGGTCGCGGTCATTCTCTACGTCTTCGTGTTACCGCCATTGCTGGGAGCGCTGGTTGGGCTGGCGTTCGCCATGAAACTGCTTATCAGCGCCGCACTATTGGTACCTCTTGGTTTCGCGATGGGAATGCCATTTCCCAGCGGACTACGGGCCTTATCGGTCCACTCGCAGCGCAACGCAAGCACGACGACGAGGCATGGCGCGGTGGAATGGGCGTGGGCGATGAACGCGGCGTCCAGCGTTCTCGGCTCCGTGCTGGCGATGGTGATTGCCATTCAATTCGGGTTGAACGTCACGCTCGCGTGCGGCGCCGCGTCGTACGTGATGGCGATCGCGTTGATCCCTGCTTTCAAAAGTGCCAAATTGGGAATTTGAGGCCACTGCTGTCGCAGCCAGTATTTATAAGGTTCTTACGCACTGTCTCTCGCCGGATCAGCACCGAGATTTGCCTTGCGTGAAAGTAACAATCAGCAGAATCCTCACAGCACTTGCGCAGGTGGGAACCGAGGTTGTTATAATCACACGCTTGGGTGATTTACATCACGATCACCTGGTACGCACGACGCCGTAGCCGCACGAAGTTGGGGACCGAAGGGGTACGGGACCCAAAGCCACAAACCGGGAACGCTTCATACATGGCCCAAGTTTTTCATCGCAGTGCGAACACAATTGCGCGCGCTTCCATCATCGGAGTGGTGGTGGTGGTGTCGGTCTTGCTGTGGGCAGCGTTGGAGGTACAGCGCTCGCCATATGCCACGTATCAAAACGTTGCCCAGGCGCAGCCCGTGCCCTTCAGTCACCAGCATCACAACTCCGGTCTCGGGATCGACTGCCGTTATTGTCACACGTCAGTCGAGAACTCCAGTTACGCCGGCATCCCGCCCACCAAGACCTGCATGAACTGTCACTCGCAGATCTGGACGAATGCCCCCCTTCTGGAGCCTGTCCGCGAGAGTTACCGGACCGGCAAGTCGCTGATGTGGACCAAGGTCAACTATGTGCCGGATTTTGTTTATTTCGACCATAGCATTCATGTGAACAAGGGCGTTGGATGCGCGAGCTGCCACGGTCCGGTGGACCAGATGCCGCTGACCTATGCCGCCAATTCACTGCAGATGGAGTGGTGTTTGAACTGCCACCGCGCCCCAGAGAAGTTTCTGCGGCCTCGCGACCAGGTTTTTGACATGAAGTATCAGCAGCCCAGCAGCGATCACAAGGTCACGTTGGACGACGGCGCCGTTTTCACAGATCAGATTGCCCTGGGCAACGAATTGAAGCAGCGCTATAAGATTCGCACGGTGCAGGACATTACCAGCTGTTCCACGTGTCACCGCTAGTCACCGTGGGTTGACGGCCGCGAAATAGAACTAGACGAACGTAAGTCTTTCCGGAAGCACGAGAAGAATGGAAAAACAGAACCCGAACAAGCCTGAGGCTGTGTGTCCCAGCAAACTGGATCTCGTCCAAATTAAGGGCCTGCTCGCGCGCGCCAAGAGCGGTCCGCAATACTGGCGGAGCCTGGAGGAGCTGGCGCAGACGGATGGCTTCGAGGAGATGCTGCACCGGGAGTTTCCCCGGCAGGCGTCGGTATGGGCGGAGGGAACTTCACGCCGCGACTTCCTGAAGCTGATGAGCGCCTCTATGGCGCTTGCCGGCCTTACTGGCTGCGTCAAACTGCCACTTGAGCCCATTGTTCCCTACGTTCGCCAGCCCGACGAGATGGTGCTGGGCAAACCGCTTTATTACGCCAGCGCCATGCCGTTCGGCGCTTACGCTACGCCAGTTCTTGTCGAGAGCCACGAAGGCCGGCCTACCAAGATCGAAGGCAACCCGGAACATCCCGCGGGGTTGGGGGCCAGCGACGTATTCGCGCAGGCTTCCATCCTTGACATGTACGACCCCGACCGCTCGCAGACCATCACCTACCTCGGGGAGATGAGCACCTGGAGCGGCTATGCGAGCGCTCTCAAGGGCGCGCTGAATTCACAGAAAGCCGTGCAAGGCGGCGGATTGCGCATTCTGAGCCGCACCGTCGGATCGCCCACCATGGGCTCGCTGATGGATGCCGTGCAGTTTGCGTTTCCGCAGTCCAAGTGGATTCAGTACGAGCCGGTGAGCCGCGACAACGTTCGCGCCAGCGCGCAACTGGCGTTCGGGCAGTTTGTCGAGACGCGCTACAACCTGGACAAGGCGGACATCATTTTGTCGCTAGACGGCGACTTCCTTTCCAGCGGCTTTCCCGGGTTCCTTTACTACGCGCGTGCCTTCGCATCGCGGCGCAATCCTGACCTGAAAGACAAGATGTCGCGCTTCTACTCCGTCGAGAGCACGCCGACGAACACCGGCGGCAAGGCTGACCATCGTTTGCCGGTGAAGGCCTCCGAGGTGGAACAGGTGGCGCGCGCCGTGGCTGCCGGGCTTGGCGTAAGTAGCGGCAGCGCGAAGCCCGAGCATCAGAAGTTCGTGGCGGCCCTGGTGAAGGACCTGCAGACGCACAAGGGCGCCGCGGTCGTCATCCCGGGAGACAATCAGCCTCCCGCTGTGCATGCGCTCGCCCATGTCATGAATCAGGCCTTGGGTGCTGTCGGCAACACCCTCGTGTTCACCGAGCCGGTTGAAGTGAAGCCGCAGATCCAGACCACCGCCATGAAGGATCTGGTCGACGAGATGAACGCGGGTAAGGTTGACCTGCTGATCATTCTGGGTGGCAACCCGGTTTACGATGCGCCGGTCAACTTCGGATTCGCCGACGCCATGGGCAAAGTCCCGCTGCGCGTGCAGTACGCGATGTACAAGGACGAGACCTTCGACCACGTTCACTGGCACATCAACGCCACGCACTACTTGGAAGAATGGGGCGATTGCCGGGCCTTTGATGGCACGTGCACCATCACCCAGCCCCTGATCGCGCCGCTTTACAACGCCAAGAGCCCATACGAATTCGTCTTTGCCCTGATTGGCTCGTCTGAGGCCGCGGGATACGACATCGTTCGCAAGTACTGGCAGGGCAAGTTACCTGGCGGCGACTTCGACGCGGCGTGGCGCAAAGCCGTCCATGACGGATTCGTCGCGAATACTACGTTTCCGGTGAAGAACGTTGCGGCAAAGGGTGGCAGCATCACGCCGACGCCAGGCGCCGATATGGGCGGCAACGATGTGGAAGTCATCTTCCGCCGCGATCCTATGGTGTACGACGGCAGCCGGGCCAACAACGCGTGGCTGCAGGAAACTCCAAAGCCAATCACCAATCTATGCTGGGACAACGCGGTACTGATGAGCCCGAACTCAGCCGCTAAGCGCGGGCTGAGAACCGACGACATCCTGGAAATCGACATCAACGGCCGCAAGCAGCGCGGTGGTCTGTGGCTGCAGCCGGCACATCCCGACGACTCCATCACGGTTTTTCTCGGCTACGGACGCACGAAGGGCGGCCGGGTGGCTGACGGGGTCGGATTCGACGCGTACAAAATGCGTGCCAGTGACGCGTTGTGGATCACCAGCGCAAAGATCAAGAAGGTTGGCGACGACTACGGTTTCGCCCACCCGCAGGGCTTCCAGTACATCGACTACTCCGACCTGCCGAAGGGCACTGAGCCGCTGAAGAACCGCCACATCATCCGCAAGGCGACGCTGCAGGACTTCATCAAGAACCCGAACTTTGCGCACGAGCAGGAGGAAGCAGTTCCTCCGGAGATGACGCTCTACACCAACTATGCGTACACCGAGTTGAAGTGGGGCATGAGCATCGACATGAACTCGTGCATCGGATGTAAGACCTGCATCGTGGCTTGCCAGGCGGAGAACAACATTCCCGTCGTCGGCAAAGAGCAGACGATGCGCGGCCGCCAGATGCAGTGGCTGCGCGTGGATGTGTACTACGAGGGCGGCACGGAGAATCCGGCGATGTACTACCAGCCGATTCCCTGCCAGCAATGTGAGAATGCGCCGTGCGAAGTAGTGTGCCCGGTCGGCGCAACGGTACATAGCACCGAAGGCCTGAACGACATGGTGTACAACCGCTGCGTCGGTACCCGGTATTGCTCCAATAACTGCCCCTACAAGGTGCGCCGCTTCAACTTCCTGCTGTGGCAGGACTGGGATACGCCGCAGTACAAGATGATGCGTAATCCCGAGGTCAGCATCCGCAGCCGCGGCGTGATGGAGAAATGCACCTACTGCGTACAGCGCATCGCGCACGGACGCATGACAGCGGAGAAAGAGAGCCGGCCGCTGCGCGACGGCGAAGTCATCACCGCCTGCCAGCAAGCTTGTCCGGCAGGCGCCATTGTCTTTGGCGATCTGAACGACAAAGACAGCCGCGTTTCGAAACTGAAGGCGCAGCAGCGCAACTACCAGCTTTTGGAAGATCTGAACACGCGTCCCCGCACCACGTACATGGCGGTGGTGCTAAACCCGAATCCCGAGCTTGAGCAATCGGAGTCCAGTTAGCAATGGCAGAAGGACCAGACAACAGAACCGCTTTGCTGGAGGAGCCGCCCGTACTGGCTCCGGGACAGACCTTCGACTCGGTGACCGACCAGATTGCCGATGCCGTCCTGACGCGCCCGATCGGCTTGGGATGGTTGGCCGGGTTGGCCGTCGGCATGGGCTTCCTGGCGCTGCTGGGGATGGCCATCTCATACCTCCTCATCCGCGGCGTGGGTATCTGGGGCATCAACATCCCCGTCGGCTGGGGCTTTGCCATCATCAACTTCGTTTGGTGGATCGGTATCGGCCACGCAGGAACGTTGATCTCCGCCATTCTGTTGCTGCTGAAGCAATCGTGGCGCAACTCCATCAACCGTTTTGCAGAAGCCATGACGTTGTTTGCCGTGGCCTGCGCCGGCATGTTCCCGCTGCTCCACATGGGACGTCCCTGGCTGGGCTACTGGATGTTTCCCTATCCCAACAGCATGGGCGTATGGCCGCAGTTCCGCAGTCCGCTGGTATGGGACGTTTTCGCAGTTTCCACCTATGCAACGATTTCTGCCGTCTTCTGGTTCGTGGGCCTGGTTCCTGACTTCGCCACCATGCGGGAGAAGGCGAAGCATCCCTATACCAAGGCAGTCTACGGAATCCTGGCTCTGGGGTGGCGCGGCTCAGCTCGGCATTGGAGGCGCTACGAGGCGCTGTACATTCTGCTGGCCGGCATTGCGACGCCGCTGGTGCTCTCCGTTCACACCGTAGTTAGCTTCGACTTCGCGGTGGCGGTCATGCCGGGCTGGCACACCACGATTTTCCCGCCCTATTTCGTGGCAGGCGCCATCTACTCCGGCTTCGCGATGGTGCTGGTGCTGGCGATTCCCATCCGCCACTACTACGGTCTGGAAAACATGATTACCATGCGCCACCTGCAGAACTCGGCAAAGGTGATGCTGGCCACCGGCCTGATCGTCGCTTACGGCTATTTCTTCGAGACGTTCATTGCCTTCTACGGTGGTTCCACTTACGAGCGCTTCATGATGCAGAACCGCTGGTTCGGTCACTACGCCGTCTTTTACTGGCTACTGATTTTGCTGAACATTTTGATTCCGCAGGTGCTGTGGGTCCCCAAACTGCGGTCCAATACGAAGGTCCTGTTCCTCATCTCGCTGGTGATTCTGGTCGGCATGTGGCTGGAGCGCTTCGTGATTATCGTGACCAGTTTGAGCCGCGACTTCCTGCCTTCCTCGTGGGGACATTACACACCCACGCGCTGGGACTATGCGACGTACGCCGGCACCTTGGGCTTCTTCGCAGTGGCAATCTTCATCTTCATCCGCATCATGCCCGCCATCTCGATCTTCGAGATGCGCATGCTGCTGCCTGAGGCGGAGGTGAAATCGAAATGAGCCACGCAGCTTTGGCGCCCGCCATCTACGGTTTATTAGCTGAGTTCGAGACGCCGACCGAACTGGTCGAAGCCTCCAAGGCAGCGCATGCCGCGGGCTATCGCAAGATTGACGCTTACAGCCCGTTTCCCATCGAGGAAGCCAGCGAAGCGATCGGCTATCACAAAACCACAGTTCCGCTCATCGTACTGGTCGGCGGGATTCTGGGCGGCCTCTCGGGCTTCGGGTTGCAGTATTGGATCAATGTCATCGCGTACCCGCTCAACATCGGCGGCAAGCCTTATAACTCCTGGCCGGCCTTTATCGTCCCGACCTTCGAGATGACAATCCTTTTCGCCGGACTGGCGGGAGTTCTGGGCATGTTCGCGCTCAACGGCCTGCCTATGCCCTACCACCCGCTGTTTAACGTGGACAGGTTCTCGGCCGCAACACGCGACAAGTTTTTCCTGGCAGTCGAGGCGGCGGATCCCAAGTTCGATCTTGCGGAAACGCACAAATTCCTGGAAAGCCTGCAGCCGCTGACGATTTCGGAGGTGCCGCATTAATCGGCTGGCCCAGTTCGAAACCTCGCGACCGGCGTTTCCTGCCCGGCCCAGTGGCAATCGCAGCTTCGTTAGCGCGGCTGGCTTCCTGCAGCTGGCGGCGACACTGCTTCTGCTGGCTGGCTGCCGCAGCGACATGCAGAATCAGCCATACTACCGTCCGCTGCGGGAAAGCGATTTCTATGCCGACAAGCGTTCGGAGCGGCCGCTGATCCAGGGCACCGTTGCGCGTGGACATTTGAACGCTGACACCTATTTTTACACCGGCAAAATTGGCAGCAACGACGGCGACTACATGCCCTTCCCGCTGACACCGGAAGTCATGGCCCGGGGACAGCAGCGGTTCAATATTTATTGCGCGCCGTGTCACTCGGAACTCGGCGACGGCAATGGGATGATTGTCCAGCGTGGTTACAAGCGCCCGCCGTCGTATCACATTGACCGCTTGCGGCGAGCGCCCCTCGGCTACTTCTTCGATGTCATGACCAATGGCTTCGGAGCCATGCCGGATTACGCGGAACAGGTAACGCCGGCGGATCGCTGGGCCATCGCCGCTTATATTCGCGCGCTGCAATTGAGCCAGCACGCCAGTGCATCGGGTGTTCCCGCTGGCCAGCAGATCGCCAGCACGCCACCGCCTGGGGTCATCGTTACGCCTCCTTATGACACGCAAGGCGCCACCACCGCGGCATCCACTCCGCATTCAGACAAAGCGGCAGCGGCCACGGGAGGCGAGAAGAAACAATGAGCAACGACAATCTACAGGTGCGCCCGGCAGACTACGTCATCCCCGCAGATGCGGCGAACTGGCAGAAGCGGGCTTTGATCGTCGGCGTCGTTGGCGTGGTGATCTGCGTCGTCGGCGCGGTCACCTCTCTGGAGCAGTTTCTCCGCGGCTACCTGATCGCTTACATGTTCTGGACAGGGCTCAGTCTGGGTTGCCTGGGCCTGTTGATGGTCCAGTATCTGTCCGGAGGTTTGTGGGGCCTGGTCATACGCCGCCCCATGGAAGCGGCCACCAAATGCCTGCCGCTGATGTTTGTGTTGTTTCTGCCCATCCTGTTCGGAAGAAATGTCCTTTATGCCTGGATGACCAACGCCACCCTCACCGCGCGCAATAGTTGGTACCTCAATACGCCGGGATGGATCGGCCGCTGGTTGTTTTATTTCCTGGTGTGGATTTCGCTGGCCTACCTCCTGAACCGCCGGGGTGACGCGCAGGACGATCCCCCCAACGCCGGACCGCAGCCGCGCTTCCAGGGGCTGAGCGGCGTGGGACTAATCCTGTACGCGTTGACTGTGTCGTTTGCGGCCGTGGACTGGATCATGTCACTGGATCCGACGTGGGGCTCGACCATTTACGGTCTGATCTTCATCGCCGGCCAGGGACTTTCGGCGCTGGCGTTCAACGTGGTAATTCTGACCGTCCTGACTCGCTGTAGCCCGTATCGCGAAATCATCAAGCCGATGCAGTTCCATGATATTGGCAAGCTGATGCTGGCGTTCGTGATGCTGTTCGCCTACTTCTCCTTCTCGCAGTGGCTCATCATCTGGGCGGGTAACCTGCCGGAAGAAATTGGGTGGTTCCTGAACCGCATCCGCGGGGGCTGGGGCATCGTAGCGCTGGTCATCATCCTGTTTCATTTTGCACTGCCGTTCGCTCTGCTGTTATCGCGCGAGCGCAAACGCGCCGGAAGACGCCTGATTGGACTGGCGCTGCTGCTGATGTTCATGCGGGTGGTGGACATCTACTGGTACGTTGTCCCCAACTTCGCGCACGAGCGGGAACACTTCTACCTCAGCATCTGGTACATCGTCGCGCCCATTGGCGTCGGCGGACTGTGGTTAGCTTACTTCTTCTACAACCTGCGGCAGCGGCCGTTGTTGCCGGCCTATGAACCGCAGATTCCGAGTTTGTTGCACCAGGGTTCCCATGGCCACTAACGACAATCACGACCCGTTGCGCAATCCGCAGGTGGACTACGAACGTGCTGACTTAAGTGCGCGTGGGATCCTCCTTTTTCTGGTGGGATTAATCGTTTGCGGGATCTTTATCGAGCTGGTGTTGTGGGGCATGTTCCGGTTTATGGCGAAAAGCGACGTCTTGTTCCCGCAGCCGAAGCCCAATCCGATGATGACCGCGCAGAAGGCCATGCCCGACACGACGCCGCGCTCCGTACTGCAGAACTCTCCCGCAGTGAATCTCTCCGTGTTCCCGGAGCCGCGGCTACAGGTGGGTGATGCCAGCGATATGAATAAGTTTCTTGCCTCGGAGCAGGAGACGCTGAATCCGCCGCAGCCATTCACCGATTCGACCGGTGCGGTGCACATCCCGATTTCGTTGGCCATGAAGCTCGTGGAGGAACGTGGCTTGCCGGTGCGGCCCAGCGCTCCGCCCCCCGATGTCAACACGCAAACCGATTCGGGCAACGTGAAGATTTTGGACGAACAAGCAGGACCGCTCGGGGCAGCTTCTGGAAAACAGGAAGCAGCACCGGCGAAGCAGTAACCCAGGCGCGCCAGACATGGGCTGGCGCAGGAAGTGATGTAAAGCAGTGAGACGTTGGCAGTTGAATATTGCGGGGCTGGTCATGCTGGCCGCGGCGACTACACTGGCAGCCGCCCAGCCGCCCTCCGCGTTCATGGACAAGAGTTCGTCACCGGCCGCCCAGGTGAGTCCAGCAGACCTGTCGAATGTGGGCATCGATCAGCGGCTCGACCAGCAGTTGCCGCTCAATTTGGAGTTTAAGAACGAAGCTGGGAATACGGTGAAGCTGGGTGACTACTTTCAGTCAGGACGGCCGGTCATTCTGAACTTGGTCTATTACACCTGTCCCATGCTTTGCGGCGAAGAATTGGCGGGGGAGGCCAGCGCGCTCAGCATGCTGAAGTTTACCCCCGGCAAAGAATACGAGGTCGTCTCTGTCAGCTTCAACCCAGACGAGACCCCGAAAGATGCTACGGAGAAGAAGCAGATTTATATCTCGCGCATGAACGAGCATCTGGAGCATAAGACGGATGGCTCCGGCTGGCATTTCTTGACGGGTCAGCCGGCTGAGATCAAGCAACTGGCGGACGCGGTTGGTTTTCATTACCACCGCGACTCGCGCACCGGCCAATACATTCACGCGGCCGCCATCATGCTGGTAACACCCAAGGGCAAGATCGCCCAGTACTACTACGGGGTGGAATTCTCGCCCAAGGACATCCGCCTGGGCCTGATTGAGGCGTCGCAAGACAAGATTGGAACCATCGTCGACCAGGTGGTGCTGTACTGCTACCACTACGATCCGAACACCGGTCGCTACGGCGCGGTGGTTACGAACATCATGCGCGTGGCAGGAGCTGCCACCATGCTGATTCTCGGCGGATTTCTTATCGTGATGTATCGCCGCGAGTCTCACGGAACCCCCAAGGGAACAGGACGGGCCTGATCGATATGTGGAAGAACTTCCCACTCTTTCCTGAACGTGCCTCGGCGTTGGCATGGCAGGTGGATGGTCTTTATTTCCTGCTGGTCGCGGTGTCGGCGTTCTTTACGCTGCTGATTTTCGCGCTCATCTTCTTTTTTGCCGTCAAATACCGCCGCTCCGTCCATCCTCATCCGGTGCAGATCGAGGGCTCGCTGCCGCTGGAGCTGGCGTGGACACTGATTCCGTTGGGCATCTCCATGGTCTTCTTCGCCTGGGGCTCATTGATTTACTTCCAGGAGGCCCGCCCGCCGAAGGATGCGATGGAAGTTTACGCCGTCGCCAAGCAGTGGATGTGGAAGTTTGAGTACGAAGGCGGACAGCGCGACATCAACCAGTTGCACCTGCCCGTAGGGCGTGACGTCAAGATGATCATGAGTTCGCAGGATGTGATTCATAGCTTCTACGTGCCTGCCTTCCGTATCAAGGCCGACGTGCTGCCCGGACGGTTTACGACGACGTGGTTTCGCCCCACCAAGGCGGGTACTTACCACTTGTTCTGCGCCGAATACTGCGGCACCGATCACTCGGGCATGATCGGCCAGGTAATCGTCATGGAGCCGGCAGCATACCAGGCTTGGATGAGCGGCGGAAGCTCGACTGGCACCCTCGCCGCGAACGGCCAGCAGCTCTTTCAGGAGCTAGGCTGTTCCACCTGCCATCGCTTCGATACACAGGGACGCGGCCCGAATCTTACGGGCGTTTTTGGCAGGCCGGTCCTGCTGGAGGACGGGCGCACGGTCGTTGCCGACGAGAACTATCTCCGGGAGTCGATCTTGAGTCCCGGAGCCAAGATTGTCTCCGGCTTTAAACCCATCATGCCGACGTTTCAGGGCCAGGTGTCGGAGGAAAACCTGATGGCGCTGGTAGCCTATGTCAAATCGCTGGCGCAACCGCAAGGCAAGGCGGCAGGTGGCAACGAGGCCGCTGCGCAGGGAACATCGAACACGCAATAAGGTTACAGACCCTGAGGATGTGAAATGGCTACCGCTGTACAGACTGTGGAGCGCGAGAACTACTTAAACGCGAACTACGGCATCAAGTCGTGGCTGCTGACGACCGACCATAAGCGCATCGCGATGCTTTACCTCATCTCGATTACCGCGATGTTCTGGATCGGCGGTTTCTTCGCCATGATGATCCGGTTGGAACTGCTGACCCCGGCCGGTGACCTGGTGTCGTCCGACACTTACAACAAGCTGTTCACCATGCACGGGATCGTCATGGTCTTCTTCTTCCTGATCCCGTCGGTGCCGGCCGTGCTCGGCAACTTCCTGATACCGCTGATGGTAGGCGCGAAGGACCTGGCATTTCCAAGGGTGAACCTGCTGAGCTGGTATCTGTACATGGCAGGCGGCATCACTGCCCTCACGGCCATGGTTATGGGCGGCGTGGATACCGGCTGGACCTTCTACACGCCCTTCAGCACCACCTACTCCAACACGCATGTCATTGGGGCCGCGGTTGGCATCTTCATCGCCGGGTTCTCCTCGATCCTGACCGGGCTGAACTTCATCATCACCATCCATCGCATGCGGGCGCCGGGAATGACATGGCGCCGCCTCCCCTTGTTCTGCTGGTCGAACTATGCGGCCGCGTTGATCATGGTGCTGGGCACGCCGGTGATCGCCATCACGCTGTTGCTGGTGGCGTTTGAGCGCGCCTTCCACATCGGCGTCTTCAACCCGCAACTGGGGGGTGATCCGCTCCTGTTTCAGCACTTGTTCTGGTTCTACTCGCATCCGGCCGTGTACATCATGATTCTGCCCGGTATGGGTGTCATCAGCGAGATCGTCACGTGTTTCTCGCGTAAACGCGTCTTCGGCTATGAGTTCGTGGCGCTGGCATCGATCGCCATCGCGGTGCTCGGATTCCTGGTGTGGGCGCACCACATGTTTGTCGCCGGAATCTCGGTGTATGCAGCGCTGGTGTTTTCGCTCTTGAGCTACCTGGTCGCTATCCCCTCGGCGGTGAAAGTCTTTAACTGGACCGCGACCATGTACAAGGGGTCGATCCGCTACAACACGCCAATGCTGTACGCCTTCGGGTTTATCGGATTGTTCACCGTTGGCGGATTGACCGGCGTGTTCCTGGCTTCCCTCGGCATCGACGTGCACGTCACCGACACCTATTTCGTTGTTGCTCACTTCCATTACGTGATGGTCGGCGGCATGGTGATGGCTTACATGGCGGGGCTGCACTTCTGGTGGCCTAAGATGAGCGGACGCATGTACCCCGAAGGCTGGGCCAAGCTTTCCGCACTGTTGGTGTTCGTCGGGTTCAACACCACGTTCTTCCCGCAGTTCATTCTCGGCTACATGGGTTCTCCACGCCGCTATCATGCCTATCCGCCTGAGTTCCAGGTGCTCAACGTGCTCTCCACCGCCGGGTCGTCAATCCTCGCCGTGGGCTATGTGTTACCGATGATCTATTTCCTGTGGTCGCTGCGTTACGGTGAACCCGCGCCACCCAATCCGTGGAACGCCGTCGGTCTGGAATGGATGACTTCGTCGCCGCCGCCCACTCACAACTTTGACGAGACGCCGGTTGTGACCTGGGAAGCCTACGACTACGAGAACCAGCCGCAAGAGGAGGTCACCATTGGCCACTAGCGATATCCAAGTCGCGGAGCACGCGCTGCAACATCACTTCGCCGACATGGAGCAGCAGCGGGAGACCTCCACCTTCGGCATGTGGATGTTCCTGCTCACTGAAATCATGTTCTTCGGCGGGCTGTTCTGCGCGTACCTGGTCTATCGCGCGTCCTACTACACGGCCTTCGTCGAGGGCAGCCAGAAGATGAATATCTGGCTGGGCGCAACCAACACGGCCGTGCTCATTTGCAGTTCGTTGACGATGGCGCTGGGTGTCCGGGCGGCGCAGATGGCCAAGCCCAAGTTAATGATCGCGCTGCTGCTGGTTACCATCCTCTTCGGTCTGGGCTTCCTGGGGATTAAGGCCGTGGAATACCACGAGCACTGGGTCAACCACGAATTTCCCGGTCCGAACTTTCATTTTGAGACCGGCGACCCTGAGCACCCCGCGACCGACGCTCAGCATACCGAGATTTACTTCTCTCTATATTGGGCCATGACCGGACTGCACGCTCTACACATGATCATCGGGGTCGGCCTGGTTTTGTGGATCGTGCTTGCCGGCTTGAGAGGCGCGTTCACGCCGCATTACTACAATCCCGTGGAGAATGTGGGCTTGTACTGGCACTTTGTTGACTTGGTCTGGATTTATCTGTTTCCACTGCTCTATCTCATCAGCAAGAAGCACGGCGGTTAACCATGGAAAACAACCAGCAGCACGACGAATCGGTAGTAGGACACATCGCCCCGGCCAGCATGTATGTCGCGATCTGGGCGGTCTTAATGGCGTTTACCGCAATCACGGTGTTCGCCGCCACCATCGAGCTTCACGTGTTCAATATTGTGGTGGCACTGGTCATCGCCACCATCAAGGGCACGCTGGTGGTTCTGTTCTTCATGCATTTACGCTACAGCACCAAGCTGACCATGGTTACGGTAGTGGCTTCCATCTTCTTCCTTTTCATATTGTTCGGACTCACCATGACCGACTATTTGTCGCGTGGCTGGCTTACCTACCCGGGTCACTGAGCCGTTGTTTCTTGCCGGCGCTCCGCTGCGGCGGAGCGCTTTTGTTTTGCCGCGCCGTTGCAGAAAGGTTACACGCCAGCCTCCCTGCAATAGTTTCATCATCCTGTAACAGGTCCGATGTACCTTATTGCTGTGATACCCACACAAGAAGGTTCATCGCCCACCGTCGGCTACAATACAGCCGTGAAGCAAACCATCTTTGCCGTAGAAGACGACGCCGATATTTCGCGGCTGGTGCGTCACCATCTGGAAGGCGCGGGCTACGCTGTGCGCAGCTTTGGAAGCGCCGCCGGTGTGATTACGGAAGCGGAGAGGCAGGCCCCGGCACTCTTTCTCCTGGACATCATGCTTCCCGGCGGCAGCGGTCTTGAGCTCTGCCGCAGGATTCGTCAGAGTACTACTTTGGCGATGGCCCCGGTCATCTTCTTGACCGCGAAGACCAGCGAAGCCGACCGAGTGACTGGGTTGGACCTGGGCGCCGACGACTACATCCCCAAACCTTTCAGCCCGCGCGAACTGGTGGCCCGGGTGCGCGCCGTGCTGCGTCGCTTCGAGCGTCCCTTGGCGCCTATGATTGTGAAGGCCGGCGACATCGAGATCGACAGTGGCGGCATGACCCTGATCGTCCGAGAGCAGTTAACCCAGACTACCGCCACCGAGTTTCGTCTGCTGGAATATCTGGCACGGCATCCGGGACGCGTTTTCACGCGCGATCAACTGCTCGATGCTGTCTGGCGCGACACCCACTATGTAACTCCACGCTCGGTGGATGTTTACGTGCGCCGGATTCGTGAGAAAATCGAGGCGAACCCTGACGAGCCCCTTTACCTGAGGACGGTACGCGGTGCTGGCTACCGCTTCGAGGTTCCCAAGGCGTAAAAGAGTCTCCTGTGAGAAGCCGCATCTTCCTCAAGCTGTTTTTCGCGGCACTGATTATCATCCTGGTGTGCAGTGTCACCATGGACGTGCTCATTCGCCGCACATGGGAAGGAACGTTGCGCAGCGAGATCGAGACCTCCCTCCGCCAAAAGACCCTGATGTTCGCTTCCCGTGCGGAGAGCGCCTCTCCCGCCACCTTAGAGCAGATTGCTAGGGAAGCCTCGCGCGCCGGTGGGGCGCGTGTCACAGTCATTGATTCCACCGGCAAGGTGCTGGCTGACTCCGAAGCCCAGCCGGAAACGATGGAAAACCACGCTACGCGCCCGGAGTTTGTAGCCGCCTTGGGCGGCCAGGTAGGTAGTTCCACGCGGTTAAGTCACACGACCGGAGTCGAATTGCTTTATGTAGCGGCGCCGATTCCGGGTGGCGCAGTGCGTATGGCTTATCCGCTCTCGGCCATTCGGGCGGCCAATCGCAATATTGACCGCGATCTCCTCGGAAGCTCGCTGGTGGCGGCCCTGACCGCACTCCTGCTGGCCTTTATCGCCACGCAATCCATCGGCCGCCGGCTATTGAGAATCACCGACTTTGCCGAGCGAGTCGCCACCGGCGACCTCTCGGCACGCATTCAGGAATCCTCCACCGACGAGATTGCGCACGTCGCGGCAGCGCTGGACAAGACCGCCCGCAAGCTGGAAGACGGTTTCACCGCTGTGGAAAATGGCCGGCAGACCCTGGAGACGTTGTTGAACTCCATGCAGGAACCGGTGATTGCGGTGGCGCAGGATGGACGTGTGTTATGGGCGAACCAGCGCATGGAACGTTTGCTACCCAGTGGCATACGCCTGGGAGCACCGCTGGTGCAATCGGTGCGCGACCCCGAGATCCTGAGCTCGGTGCAGAGCGCCATCGATACCCGCGACGTGACGGTGGAACGCGCGGCCAAAATCTTCTCCGGACGTATCTTCGATGTAACCGCCGCGCCGATGCCGGGCGGCGGTGTGGTTGCGGTCTTACACGACCAGACCGAAGTCGAACGCGTCGAGCGAACCCGGCGGGATTTCATCGCCAATGTTTCCCACGAACTGCGTACGCCGCTTACTTCCATCCAGGGGTACGCGGAAACCCTGTTGGAGAGTAACCATCTGCCGGAGCATGCGCGGGAGTTCGTCGATATTATCCGCAAGAATGCGATGCGCATGGCGCGCCTGACCGAGGACCTGCTGGTGCTGGCGCGGGTTGAGTCGGGCGAGCAGAACTTCCATTTCCAGCTGATTCCTCCCCGGGAGCTACTGGAGGACGCGGTCCAGACCTTTCAAGACCTGGCGGATAGTTGGAATATCGAGCTGTCCATGATCAACACGGCAACCACGGCGGTGTGGGTGGATCGTGACGCCATCCACCAGGTGTTCTCCAACCTCATCGACAATGCCCTAAAATACGGCAATACCGGCAGAAAAATCCTCATCGGCGCCTGTGAAACACAAGAGGGCGTGGAGTTTTACGTTCGCGACTTTGGCGATGGTATTCCCAGCGAACACCTGCCAAGGCTCTTCGAGCGTTTTTACCGGGTGGACAAGGCGCGTTCCCGGGAGTCGGGCGGTACCGGACTCGGCCTGGCGATCGCCAAGCATGTGGTTCGGGCTCATGGCGGTGCGATCAAAGCGGAGAGCGAGCTCAATCATGGCTCAACTTTCTACTTCACTCTGCCGCGACAGGATGTGCCAGTCCGGGTTTAGCGGAGACTACTGCTGGAATTTCGCCGACAAAACTTTTACCTCCATTTCATCGACGATTAACATCCCCCGTTTATCCTTCAGTTAACTTCATGCAACGAACTTTTGTGTCGGTTCAATGCGAACGGCGCAAACACGGTAGTGTCGGTGGACATCCTAAGTCTTATGAGACCTCAATGAGCGCGGCCGACGCTGTACCTCTCAATCCCGGGCAGATCAAGGCGGAACTACAGCAACAAACGCTGCAAGCCTGCCACGTAGCGCGCACTGCCGCAGGCATTGTCGCTGAGGGCATCGCTACCGGCGTCCCATCTCTCCTGGAGGGCGTTCGCGAGCGCGAAAAAGAACTCGATGCCCTGGACCGCTGCATCGACCAGGGCGTGACCGCGATCATCACAAAAGTCGACGAAGAACAGGCCTGCGAACTGCTGGCCAGCTTGAAGTTCATCATTGACCTCGAGCGGATTGGCGATCTGCTGCTCAATTGTGCCACCCGCGCCGCCACCGTCGGCAGTCGCATTGAGGTGCAGGACATTCGCGACTTAACGGTCATGGCCTCGCGTCTGGAGAAGATGCTGGGCGATGTACATGACGCTTTCAGCCAGCGCGACCTTAACCGCGCCCTGGCCGTGCTGCGCTCCGACGCCGAACTCGATCGCCTGCGCAATCTCATCTTCCTGAGACATCTCGAAAACCACGACGGAGCACCCCGCCAGGAAAGCTTCCACGTGCTGTTTATGACGCAGTCGCTGGAACGGGCGGGTGACCACGCGAAGAATCTGGCCGAAGAAATCTGCCACTTGGTCAGCGGCCACAGCGTCCGTCACGTTCTCCGCGCGTACGACAAGCCGGTGGAACAAATGTTTATCGAGGACCTCCGGCGGCGCCAACAGAACGTGAAATAGCTTGGTCCCTCATGGGTTTTGAAAAGATAAGCTCAGCCCTTCTTTATCCGAAATTCATTCCTATGTAACCGGACTGTAACAATCCGAAGGTAAAACCTTGGAGGAACTCATTTCTGGCCATATCTTAGGAGGAAACTTCGTGAACCGTGCTCTCAGGCTGTTCATATGCATCGCTGTGCTCGCGACCTGCGCGTTTGCGCAGACAACACTGAACGGCGCCGGCGCCACCTTCCCCTACCCGATTTACTCCAAGTGGTTCAACGAGTACCACAATCTACATTCCGACATTCAGATCAATTACCAGTCCATTGGCAGCGGCGGCGGTATTCGCCAGGTGCAGGCGGGAACCGTGGATTTTGGCGCTACCGACGGCCCCATGTCCGATGAGCAGATCTCGCAATCCAAGGTCAAGGTACTGCACGTTCCGGCGGTGCTGGGCGCGGTCGTTCCGGCCTACAACATTCCCGGAGTAAACGCGGAAGTGAAATTCACTCCCGACGTGCTGGCTGATATTTTCCTCGGCAAAATCACCAGTTGGAACGACGCCCGCATCGCCAAAGCCAATCCTGGCGTGAATTTCCCGAACCAGACCATCACCGTCGTACATCGTTCCGACGGCAGCGGTACCACTTACATTTTCACCGACTACCTGTCGAAAGTAAGCCCGGACTGGCAGAACGTGGTAGGAAAGGGCACTTCAGTGAAGTGGCCCATCGGCTTGGGCGGCAAGGGCAACGAAGGCGTTGCAGGGTCGATTCGGCAGCTGCCTGGCTCCGTCGGGTACATCGAGTTGATCTACGCGCTGCAGAACAAGATCCCCTTCGGCATCGTGCAGAATTCCTCCAAGAACTTCATTAAGGCCAGCCTGGACAGCACCACGGCCGCAGCCGTTGGAGTCAAGGTGCCGGACGACTTCCGTGTGTCCATCACCAATCCTCCGGGTAAGAACGCCTACCCCATCGCCAGCTTTACCTGGCTGCTGGTTCCAACCAATCCGGCGGATGCCAAGAAGGGCAAGATCCTGAAGGACTTCCTGTTCTGGATGCTGGATTCAGGCCAAGGTATGGTGGAAGCGCTTTCCTATGCTCCACTTCCGAAGGAAGTCATGGAGAAGGAAAAGGCCGCCATCGCGAAGATGGTGAAACCGTAACGCCTTGACTCAAATGAGCCAACTCTCTCTCGTAAGGGGGAGTTGGCATCCGTACAATCTCACTTCTGTAACTGTTCTGTAACACATGCCTGATAACGTCGACCCCATGAATCCGCCCGAACCGCTTGGAAAGCTACAAAGATCTGTCACGGCGATGCCTCCGCTGGCTCAGATGGACCAAACCAGGAAGCCCGGGCAGGGTTCGGCGGTGCTCCAGAAGATCCGTAGTTCCCAACCCCGCAGCAGCCGGATTCCAGATGCGACCTTTCGTGTGCTTATCGCTCTGACCGCGGTTTCGGTGTTTGTAGTTGTCCTCCTGGTAGTTTGGGAGCTGATCGACAAGTCCAGGCTCTCGCTTCACCAGTTCGGAATCAGCTTCTTCTACGGCCACGACTGGGACCCGGTTAACGGCAATTTCGGAGCCATGCCGTTTATCTACGGCACTCTGGTTTCCTCGTTCCTGGCTTTGCTGCTTTCCGTGCCGCTGTCGATTGGCGTGGCCGTGTACATCACGGAGATGTGTCCCATTCGTTTGCGGGCCATACTTTCGTTCCTGGTGGAGCTGCTGGCAGCTATACCCAGCGTTATCTATGGCTTGTGGGGCATCTTTGTGCTGGCTCCTCTGCTGCGCGAGTACGTGGAACCGTTTCTGGCCCGGACACTCGGCTGGACCGGCTTTTTCACCGGCCCGATGTATGGGCTAGGTATGCTGGCCGCGGGCATCATCATGGCCATCATGGTCGTCCCGGTGATCGCCTCCATTACCCGAGAGGTGATGACGGCAGTCCCGCAGAACCAGCGCGAGGCGGTGCTGGCGCTGGGAGCCACGCGCTGGGAGATGATCCGCATGGGGGTATTGCGGAACGCGCGCATTGGCATCGTCGGCGGCATTATCCTCGGACTGGGACGCGCGCTGGGCGAGACCATGGCAGTAACCATGGTGATCGGCAACCGCCCGGAAGTGGCCAAGTCGCTGTTCGCACCCGGGTACACCATGGCCAGCGTCATCGCCAACGAGTTCACCGAAGCCACCGGCGATCTGTATCTGAGCGCCCTGGTGGAAATCGGACTGGCGCTGTTCATCGTGACCCTTATTGTCAATGCCTTAGCACGGTTGCTGGTGTGGAGCATCACCGGCGGAACTCCGAGGGCCAGTGCCTGATCCGTCCGCACAAACCGGGTCAACGTCAGTTAGCTTGTGGCGTCGTGTCACCAATCAGGGCGCGACGATATTCGCCGTCGTGACTGCGATTGTGGTAATCCTTCCCCTGCTCGCCATCTTCGCCTACCTGGTTTTCAAGGGAATTGGCTCCGTGAATATAGCCTTCCTCACCCAGACCCCGAAACCTCCGGGTGAGACCGGCGGAGGCATGGCCAACGCCATCGTCGGCACCGGACTGATCTTGTTGGTTGCCAGCGCGATAGGGCTGCCTTTGGGCATCGGCGCCGGCATTTATCTGGCGGAATACGGCCGCAACCGCTTCGGCGACGTGATCCGCTTCACCGCGGACGTGTTGAACGGCGTGCCCTCGATCGTGATCGGCATTGCCGCCTATTCCCTGGTGGTGGTTCCGCAGAAGCACTTCTCGGCATTCTCCGGAGGCGTTGCGCTGGGCATCATGATGATTCCCACCGTCGCGCGAGCGACCGAAGAAATGTTGTTGATGGTGCCCAATGTGGTGCGCGAAGCAGCCTACGGACTCGGCATTCCCAAGTGGCGCACCACGCTTTCCATCTCGCTGCGTACCGCCTCGGCCGGCGTGATTACCGGCTGCATGCTGGCTTTCGCCCGCGTCGCCGGTGAAACGGCCCCGCTGCTGTTCACTGCTTTCGGAAACCAGTTCTGGAATTTGAAATTGAACCAGCCGACCGCTGCCCTGTCGTTGCAGGTGTTTACCTACGCGATCTCGCCCTATGACGACTGGCACAAGCAGGCCTGGGCCGGAGCGCTGATCCTGATCGTCTTGATCGTGGGTGCGGTGGCCGCCGTTCGTATCAGTACCAGCCGGGGCAAATTGAAGGGAGTCGGGTAGCTCGTATGGGTGTAGGAATTGAAGTGCGTGGACTGAACGCCTGGTATGGCAAGAATCTGTCGCTGAAGTCCATCGACATGACTGTGCAGGCCAATCACGTCACTGCCGTGATTGGGCCTTCGGGCTGCGGCAAGAGCACTTTCGTCCGTTGCCTGAATCGCATGCACGAGACCATCCCGGAAGCCCACGCCGAAGGCCTGGTCAAGGTCGGCGAGATGGATGTTTACGGCAGCGGCTCGGACCCGGTGGAGGTGCGGCGGCGCATCGGTATGGTTTTCCAGAAGCCGAACCCGTTTCCCACGATGTCGGTTTACGGCAACGTGGCGGCGGGCTTGAAGTTGAACGGCTTGCGCAACCGTAAGCAGATGGACGAACTGGTGGAGCGCTCGCTGAAACTGGCCGCACTGTGGGACGAGGTAAAGGACGACCTGCACAAGAAGTCCGGAGCAAGCCTCTCCGGAGGACAACAGCAGCGACTGTGTATTGCGCGTTCGCTCGCGGTCGAGCCCGAAGTGCTGTTGATGGATGAACCGGCATCGGCGCTCGATCCCATCTCGACCAGCAAGATTGAAGAACTCATCTTCCAGTTGAAACAGCACTATACGGTCGTGATTGTTACCCACAATATGCAGCAGGCCGCGCGCGTGGCCGAATTTACCGGCTTTTTCCTCATGGGCAGCCTCATCGAGTACGACAAGACCGAGAAGATCTTTACCGCTCCCGCTGATAAGCGGACGGAAGACTACATCACAGGCAGGTTTGGATAATGCGAAGCCGCTTTCAGCAGGGACTGGACGAACTGAAAGAAAAGCTCTTGAAGATGGGCGGTCTCGCCGAACAGGCCATCGACCGCGCCACCGAAGCCTATCGCACCCGCGACAGCAAGTTCTGCCAGATGGTGCTGACGGGCGAAAACGCCATCAACGACGCCGAGCGGGAAATCGATGAGCTGGCGCTGGATCTGCTCGCCATGCAGCAGCCCATGGCCATCGACCTGCGATTCATCCTCGCGGTGCTGAAGATCAATGCCGACCTGGAGCGCGTGGGCGATCAGGCGGTCAACATCGCCCAGCGGGTGCTCGACCTTATCAGTGAGCCGGAACTGTCCCTGCCGGTTGACATTCCGCGCATGGCCGACAGCGTCAGCACCATGGTGCAGCGCGCGCTGGAGTCCTTCCTCGATGGCCGCGCCGAGGTGGCCGAGGCAGTCCTGCAGATGGACGGCATCATCGATCGCATGAAGGATGAGGCGTTCGTAATTCTCGTGCGGAGGATGCACGACGACCCGCAATGTACGCGCCAGGCGCTCAACGTCCTGCTGATCGCGCGCGCCCTGGAACGCATCGCCGACCACGCCACCAATATCGCGGAGGACGTCATCTTCTGGGTGCGTGGCGCCGACGTGCGCCACGGAGGCGCTCACTTTCGCGAATAGCATTTCCCGCACTTCGTAAGCGAACCCCGAGAGAGCCAATCTGCGTGCCTCGCAAACTCCGAGTTGTGCCTCCCCTGACGCACAAAAAACCAGCCAGTCGTTACGAGCACTGGCTGGGAGGAACAGCATGAGGAAACGCTCAATCAGGAGGTCGCACCGCTTCTCACAGCCTTCATCGGCGATCGGTGGCAATCCTTGAGCCTTTTTTAGTCTAGAAAGCTGAAACAACGGTTGCGCGGCGTGAAGGCCCGCGTGCTGGAACAGCTCGGACCCGCCATCACCGACGCCTTGCCTGCGATCAAGGCTCACAATGCACGAGCGTTCTTCCGCCACTGCGGTTATGGGATACAGTAACTATGAAAATGCTCTAGCGGACCTTGACCACCCCGTCTTCCAACCGCTAAGGCGTTCAACCCGAAATCTTTCGCCTGGCATAACCGGTTTACCCGTAAGTTAGCACCCCCTTTAGGGGATGTTCGGCATTGCGGCAAAGTGCTACTTCTGTAAGCTCTGGGGCAATCCGGCGAAGCACGCGGAAGCGCAAACCAGGGACAAGTGGCGGCCGAACGAACGCGAGTCTGGTAAAGTTCGACCGCCGGGACGAGTTTGGGGATGAAAAAGAAGCCGGGTTCCGATCGCGAAGCCTACCGCCGTCAAGCTGAAATCTGCAAAGCGTTCGCCAATCCCACCCGCCTTCACGTCATTGACCTGTTGAGCCGCGGTGGCCGCTGGTCCTCCGAACTGCAAGCTGGGGTGGGCATCTCCAAGGCGAACCTGTCGCAGCACTTGTCGATTCTCAAATCCGCCGGCGTTGTCTCCACTCACCGCGAAGGCAAGCAATTACGCTGTGGACTCTCCATGCCCGCAGTAAAGCGGGCCACCGCCCTGCTGCGCAGCATGATGAACTCCCAGCAGCGACGAACCCGCCGCCGGCGGTGACCGCGCTACCTGCCGTCTGCATTACCCTCGAACAGTTAAACTGAAACCAGATGGCGCGCACCACCATCCTGGAGTACCTCGACGACTTTCGCCGCCACTCGCGAGAGGTGGCCTACGTCCAGCATCGCGGCTATCGCATGCAGCGGTGGACCTACGGCGAGGTGCTGGCCAACGCCAATCGGTTCGCACGTGAACTGGAGGCGCGCGGCATCGGCCAGGGCAACAAGGTGCTAATCTGGGGCGAGAACTGCGCCGAGTGGGTGGTGGCGTTCTTCGGATGCCTGCTGCGCGGCGCTGTCGTGGTTCCCATCGACAAGATTGCCACTCCTGACTTCGCCCAGCGCGTCGCGCAACAGGTAGACGCCAAACTCAGCGTCAGCTCGCACGAGAACCGCGTCCCCGGCTTGGACTCGTTCCCGCTGGAAACCCTGTGCGAAGAAATCTCGGCGCGCTCCGATATTGCCATCAAACCTCCTCCGCTGACTCGTGGCGACGTCGTGCAGATTGTCTTCACCTCCGGTACCACGGCCGAACCGCGTGGCGTCGTCATCACGCACGGCAACATCCTCGCGAACCTGGATCCGCTGGAGCGCGAGATTGCTCCCTATCTGCGTTACGAGCGCATCTTCCATCCCCTGCGCTTCTTGAACCTGTTACCCCTCAGCCACGTCTTCGGCCAGTTCCTCGGGATCTTCCTGCCGCAACTGCTGGCCGCAACGGTTCTCTTCCAGGACACGCTCAACCCGGCCGAAACCATGAACATCATCAAGCGGGAGCGGGTGTCGGTCGTGGTCGCCGTTCCCCGCCTGATGGAATCGCTGAAGGACAAGGTCCTGCGTGATATAGAAGCCGCGGGCAAACTGCAATGGTTCCAGCAGCAATTCGCGGCGGCCAAGGAGGGGCATTTTGTGGCGCGCTGGTGGCGCTTCCGCCGAATCCACAATCAGTTCGGATGGAAGTTCTGGGCCTTCATCTCCGGCGGCGCGGCACTCGACGCCGAGACCGAAGAATTCTGGCGCCGCCTCAGCTTTGTCGTCATTCAAGGCTACGGGTTGACGGAGACCACCTCTCTCATCTCGCTCAATCATCCCTTCCGCACCGGCAAGCGCTCCATCGGCAAGGTGCTCGAAGGCCGCGAAATGAAGCTGGACGAAACCGGCGAGATCCTGGTGCGCGGCGCCAATGTCGCTGCCGGATACTGGCAAGGCAAGGAACTGAAGCCGGTACTCGATGAGGAAGGGTGGTTTCGCACCGGCGACCTCGGCGAACTCGACGCCGAAGGCAATCTCTATTTCAAGGGCCGCAAGAAGAACGTCATCGTCACGCGCGAAGGGATGAATATTTATCCCGACGATCTGGAGGCGGCGCTGCGCCGCCAGCCCGAAGTCCGCGACTGCGTGGTTGTCGGCCTTGAGCAGGGCGGTAATGCCGAGCCGTGCGCGGTGCTGATTTTGCGCGACTCAGCCGACCCGGCCACCGTCGTTTCGACCGCCAACCAGCAACTGGCAGAATTCCAGCAGATGCGCCGGTGGCTGATCTGGCCCGAGCAGGACTTCCCCCGCACCCCCACGCAGAAGCCGAAAACCGCAGTCATTCAGCAGGCCGTGCAGCAGCACTTCGCTTCTGGGGACGGAGCGCCCGCGATCGCACAAAGCGACCTGGGCGAATTAATCACGCGGATTACCGGACGCAGCGCCGGCTCGCTCCCACCCGAAGCGCGGCTCGATGGTGACTTGAACCTGAGTTCCATGGACCGGGTTGAGCTGATGAGCGCGCTGGAAGACCGCTACCAAGTCGATCTGAACGAAGCGAACTTCACCCAGGTACGCACCGTCGGCGACCTCGAACGTCTGTTGCACCAGCCGCAGCAGGCCCCGCACTGCGGCTATCGCTACCCGCGTTGGACCCAGCGCCGGCCCGTCACCTGGATCCGCAACTTCATCTATTACCTGCTCACCTGGCCGGCGACGATGATCATGGCCCATCCCAAAATTGTGGGCCGCGAGAACCTTGAAGGTCTCGCCGGGCCCCTGCTCATCACGTGCAATCACATCACCTACATTGACCTCGGCTTTGTTTTGATCGCGCTGCCGCCGCGGCTGCGCAGCAGGCTGGCGGTCGGCATGTGGGGCGAGATGCTGTGGGAGATGTGGCGACCGCCAAATTCGTGGAGCGTCTTTCGCCGCTGGTGGTATCAGGCCGGCTATTGGCTGGCGGTGGCGCTGTTCAACGTCTTCCCGCTGCCCCAGCAGTCGGGCGTGCGCGAGAGTTTCGCCTACGCCGGTGAGTCGGCCGACCGCGGTTACAGCGTACTCGTATTTCCGGAAGGCCGGCGCACCGATGATGGGAAACCCTCGCCATTTCGTTCAGGAGCCGGTATGTTAGCGGCGCGGCTCGACATCCCAGTTGTACCCATGCGGATCGACGGCCTATTCGACATGGCGCGAGCAGGTCACAAAATCGCGCGTCCGGGACAACTTACCGTCACCATCGGCAAGCCGATGAGATTCCCGCCCGGAACTCCTCCGGAAGAGATCACCAACCAACTGGAGCACGTCACCTGGAGTTTGTGACGCCCGTCATAGCTTGAACTACCCCTAAGCTGGTTGAATGGTATGTTTGTCGTTCGGAAGATCGACGCTGTCTGATCGACGGCGCGGCCTTCACTGCCGGAGGCGGGCGATGCACGATGCAGTCCTGAAACTTTGGCCCGAGATCGAATGGATCCAATCGCCTGCGCTGCGCCAGCAGGTCACGAAGACCTGGCAGCGGGCGCTGGAGTTGAGCCCGCTCACGCCCGACGACCTCAACCGCATTCCGTTCACGCTGCTGGTGCCCAACTGCCCGACGACCTTCATGGAGCACAAGCGCTGCGTGGTGCACATCGCGCGCAAGGCCGCCGAAAGTATGACCGAGTTCATGGGCCGCGCTCTGCCCATAGACATGGACACCGTCATCGCGGGCGCCATCCTGGCCGACGTGGGCAAGCTGCTGGAATACGAGAACGTGGACGGCAAGACTCGCCAGAGCAAGCGCGGCGAATTGCTGCGCCATCCCTTCACCGGAGTGGCGCTGGCCATAGAGTGCGGTGTGCCCGACGCTGTCTGTCACATCATTGCGGCGCACGCTGCCGAAGGTGACCTGGTGAAACGCACCACCGAGGCCTACATCGTGCACCACGCCGATTTTATGGCGTACCTGCCGTTCAAGAACCTGGGGAAGTAGGAGGGAATAGGTCAAATCACGTTTCGCGGACAAGCCGCCCTGTGGACGTATGTCGCAAGAGAACTTGATTTTGTCAACGGAGCATAAACGACCAGGGAACAGCCGCGCAGCGGGGGAATTGCTGTTAGCCAGGGCGTAAGCCCTGGGTAAGTCGATAAATTGAACCAGAGTCCCGTGGGGGCGGCACAGATTTCTACCGTTGAGGAACCTCAGGAGGAATTCGTCTTTGTCAACAACAACCGCGCCAGCCCAGACGAGAGCGGGAACCAAACCAACCATCACAGCAACCATGTCGCAATGGGCCGCGGGCGTGAGGTTTGACCACATCCCTCCAGACGCCATCTACCAGGCCAAGCGCTTCCTGCTCGACAGCATCGGTTGTGCACTGGGTGGGTACCAGCAGCACGACGTAGTGATTGCGCTGGAAGTGCTGAACGAGATTGCCGGCGCAGGCAAGGCCACCGTCATCGGCAGCGGCGCGCAGATGGACGCGGTCTCGGCCTCGCTCGCGAACGCGCTGATGATCCGCTGCATGGATTACAACGACATCTACTGGAAGCAGGACCCGTCGCATCCGTCCGACATTTTCCCGGCCGCCATCGCCTGCTGCGAGCGCGCCGGAAGCGACGGCCGCGAACTGATCGTGGGCCTGGTGCTCGGCCACGAGTTCGAAATGCGGCTATGCGAGGCTGCTTTCCCCGGTATCCGGGAGCGCGGCTGGCATCACGCCACGCTGACAGCGTTCGTGTCCCCCATTGTGGCAGGCCGCATGTTGCACTTTGCGGGGGAGCAGATTCAGCACGCCATCGGAATCAGCGCCAGCGCCCGCTGCACCCTCGGGGCAGTGACGGCCGGCAAGCTCACCATGATGAAGAACACCGTCGATCCGCTGGCGACCCAAAGCGGAGTACTTGCGGCGCTCATGGCTGAAAAAGGCTACACCGGCCCCGAGCACGTGATCGACGGCAAGGAAGGCCTGACGCATTGCTTTGGGCCGGAATGGAAGCTGGACCTGCTTACCGACGGGCTGGGTGATTCCTGGCGTATCACACAATGTGGGATGAAGGCCTTTCCCACGGAGGCGCTGACTCACACCCCAATCTCTGCTGTGCTTGCGCTGGTCAAGGACAACGACCTGCAGCCCCACCAGATCGCAAAGGTGCACATCCGCACCACGGCGCGCGGCGCTGATATTCTCAGCGATCCCAGCAAGTACGATCCGCGCACCAAGGAAACTGCCGACCATTCCCTGCCTTACGTCATCGCCGCCGCCATCGCCGAACGGCAGGTCACGCCGCTGCAATTCACGCCGGCGAAGATCATGGATCCTGTTATCCGCGAGCAGTTGCGCAAAGTGCAGGTGGTCGCCGATCCTGACATCGAGAAAGTCTTTCCCGCGCTGCAGCGGGTGATTGTCCGCATTCATACCGTCGATGGCCGCGAATTCAGCACGCAACTCGACTATCCTAAGGGCGACCCGCGCAACCCGCTGACGGACAAGGAAATCGAGGAGAAGTTCGAGGCTCTGGCCGAGCCGGTCATGTCGCGCGAGGCCCGCCGCCGCGCCATCGACGCCATCTGGAACCTGGAAAAGCAGGCCAGCGTGACCGAACTGATGCGGCTGTTTCGCGTGACGTAGAGCGTCTTGGGTGCTGGGGGTGGAGCGGCGCTTTAGGTAGAGCGGCGCTTTAGCGCCGCGTCAAGCGCCTGGTTAGGATGGAGTGGGCTTTAGCCCGCGGCACAGATTCTGAAGGGGCGCACCTTTAGGTGCGCCGTTGAGTTCCCTCTTTTCCGAGCGGGCTTCAGCCCGCGACACAAAGGAAGCGGTATGCCACAGACCGTCGTTGAGAAAATCGCCCAGGCCCACATGACCGAAGGGCCTGACCGCCCGCTGCGCGCCGGCGACTTCCTTTCCATCCGCCCCTTCCACGTGATGACGCACGACAACACCTCGGCGGTGATGAAGAAGTTCAAAGCCATCGGCGCCAGCAAGGTCTTCGATCCCGCGCAGCCGGTAATCACCGCCGACCACGACATCCAAAACAGGGAGGAGTCGAACCTGGCGAAGTATCGCAGCATGGAGGCCTTCGCGCGCGCGCAAGGCATCGACTTTTACCCGCCCGGTACCGGCATCGGCCACCAGATCATGGTGGAACAGGGCTACGTGCAGCCCGGCACCTTCGTCGTCGCCTCCGATTCGCACTCCAACATGTACGGCGCGCTGGGCGCGATCGGCACGCCAGTGGTGCGCACCGACGCGGCCGCCATCTGGGCGACCGGCGAATTCTGGTGGCAAATTCCGCGCACCGTGCAGGTCGTCCTCGAAGGCCGGCTTGCTCCCGGCACGACGGGCAAGGACGTCATCATCACGCTCTGCGGGCTGTACAACGACGAAGTACTGAACGCCGCCGTGGAATTCACCGGCTCTGGCGGGGCTTCGCTCACCATGGATGCCCGTCTCAGCATCGCCAATATGTCAACCGAGTGGGGCGCGCTGGTCGGCTGGTTCCCGGTCGATGAAATTACACTGGCGTACCTCGAAGCCCGTGATTGCGAACTGCGTGTGCAACGCATCACGCGAATCCCCGACGAGAAACTTCAGGAGTGGCGTACAAATCCGACAGCTCCCGACCAGGACGCGGTGTATGCCGGTCGCATCGTCCTGAATCTCGCGGAGGTCACGCCTCACGTCTCCGGCCCGGATACGGTGCAGGTAATGCAATCGATCGCCGAGATCGCGAAGAAGAAGGTCGCAATCCAGAAAGCATACCTGGTCTCCTGCGTGAATTCGCGGCTGGAAGACCTGGAAGCCGCGGCGAAAGTCCTGCGGGGCAAGAAAGTCGCCTCGGGCGTGACGTTCTATCTCGCCGCGGCCAGCCGCGCGGTGCAGGAGGCGGCTGAGAAGCGCGGTGTCTGGCAAGCCTTGCTGGACGCCGGCGCGCAGCCGCTGCCATCGGGCTGTGGGCCGTGCATCGGCCTGGGCGCCGGGCTGCTGGAGGCCGGCGAAGTCGGCATCTCGGCCACCAACCGCAATTTCAAGGGACGCATGGGCTCGCGCGACGCGCAGTGCTATCTCGGCAGCCCCATGGTGGTCGCGGCGTCGGCGGTCGCGGGCTACATCTGCGGGCCTGCTGAACGGCTTGCTGAAACAGGTGATGTTCCGGTAGAACGGCGCTTTAGCGCCGCGTCCAAGCCGTCCGCTTATCTTGTCCAGAGCGGGCTTCAGCCCGCGAAACATTTCGAATTGTTTGCGGCGACGTCTGCCCCAGCGGAGAAGGTTGCCATCCTGCCAGGCTTTCCGCAAAAGGTGACAGGCCGCCTCATCTTTCTGCCGCAGGACAATCTGAACACCGACGGCATCTTCGGCAAGGACTACACTTACCGCGAAGACATGACGCCGGAGATGATGGCGCACGTGGTCATGGAGAATTACGATCCCCAGTTTGCTGCGAACACCCACGCAGGCGATGTCGTAGTCGGCGGCTTCAACTTCGGCACTGGTTCCAGCCGCGAGCAAGCGGTGACCGCGCTGAAATACAAAGGCATTCCTCTGGTCATCGCGGGCAGCTTCTCGCAGACGTATTTGCGCAACGCATTTAACAATGGCTTCCTGTGCATCGAGACGCCGGAGCTAGTGAACCGTCTGCGCGCGCGGTTCGCCCAAGCGGTCGCGCGCAAGGAGAAAACCATCATTCCGGGCGACGACATCGAGGTTGACTTTGCCGCTAGCACCATTCGCTATGCAGGCGAGGCGTTCACCTTTCCAGCACTGGGTACCGTGCCGCAATCGCTGGTGATTGCAGGTGGCGTGGAGAACTTAGTGAGCGTGAAATTGGGACTCATAGGAGTCAGGGCAACATGAATAAACAACTTGGCACTCTGAGAAAGCTTGACCCTAGACAGTTTAGGACTGACGGGGCACGTGACCTCGCCCCTTGGCTCGCGATGACTACCAATTTATCTCTGCTTGGTGATGAAATTGGATTGCCTGGTCTGGAGATTGTCGGTCCAGAGCATCCAGTCGGAGATTTTAGGGCGGACATCGTCGCCCGCGCTACCGGTTCAAACGACCTGGTAATAATCGAAAACCAACTTGAGAGAACCGATCATGATCACCTTGGCAAACTGCTCACATGCGCATCGGGTTTAAATGCCAAGTATGTTGTTTGGCTGTCTCCGGAAATAAGAGACGAACATCGCCGTGCGCTCGATTGGCTAAATGAGGTGACCTTACCTTCAATCGCATTTTTCGGAGTCAAGTTGGAACTGCTTCAGATTGATGGTTCGTTCCCCGCGCCGCTCTTCACCCTTGATTGCAAGCCGAACACATGGGCGAAACGAGTAAAAGCCAGCATCGAAGAAGGAGAGGTTACAGAGCTTGAACTGCGACAATTTGAGTTCTGGTCGGGATTTGTGGATTTCTGCAGATCGCAAAACAGCTTTTTGAAGTTACCCAAACCACAGTATCGATATTGGTATGACATAGCAGTGGGGAACGCCTCTTACTGCATTTCACTAACGGCAATTACTACTAAGGAAAAGATTTTTTGTGCAATCTACATCGATGCGGGAAGCCAAGCCGGGTCGAAGGCTGGATTCGATTCTCTACTGGCTGAACGTGCCGCAATCGAATCCACACTCGGGCCGTTGGACTGGCAACGGCTCGATGACAAGCGAGCTTGTCGTATCGTCCAATCCCGAACGGGCAACATCGGACTTACAAATAGTTGGCCGGGGCTATTTGCCCTGGCTAAAGGAGAGAGCGGGATCCTTTCATCGCGTCTTCTCTCCCCTTATTCGAAAGATAGAACTCCCGGAACCGGCCCTGGACAACGACACACAGTAGGGGACTTTTCATGCCAAAACATACCGTCGTAACCATGCCGGGAGACGGCATCGGCAATCAGGTCCTGCCCGAGGCGATCCACGTTCTCGACGCCGTCGGCTTTGAAGCCAACTACGTGCACGCCGACATCGGCTGGGAGTGCTGGATCAAAGAAGGCAATGCGCTGCCCGAACGCACCATCGAGCTGCTGCGCCAGCACAAGGTCGGCCTCTTCGGGGCGATCACCTCGAAGCCCAAGAAGGAAGCGGAGGCGGAACTCAGCCCGGCGCTCAAGGGCAAAGGCCACCAGTACTTCAGCCCCATCGTGTCGATGCGGCAGATCTTCAACCTCGACGTCTGCATTCGGCCATGCCTGTCGTTCCCCGGCAATCCGCTGAACTTCATCCGCAAGAAGCCCAGCGGCGGTTTCGAAGAGCCGGGGGTGGATGCTGTCATCTTCCGCCAGAACACTGAAGGACTCTACGCCGGCGTCGAATGGACGAACCCGCCCGAGACGGTGCGCCAGGCGCTCAGCCTGCATCCCAAGTTCAAACCATTCGGCAAGGTTAGGGGCGAAGACCTCGCGATATCGGTGCGAATCATCACGCGTCCAGCGGCCCAGAGCATCTGCGAAGCCGCTTTCCAGCATGCCCGCAAGTTTGGCTACAAGTCGGTCACCATCTGCGAGAAGCCCAACGTGCTGCGCGAGACTTCAGGCATGATGGAGGAGGTCGCCAAAGAAGTGCAGAAGCGCTACAGCGACATTCCGCTCTGGTCCACCAACATTGACGCGCAAACCATGTGGCTCACGAAGAATCCCGAAGACTACGGCGTGATTGTGGCGAGCAACTTGTTTGGTGACGTCATCAGCGACGCGTTTGCCGGACTGGTTGGCGGGCTGGGGTTTGCCGCTTCGGGTAACATCGGGCAGGAAGTCGCGGTCTTTGAACCGACGCACGGTTCGGCGCCCAAGTATGCCGAACTCAATCCGCCGATCGTCAACCCGATCGCGATGATCCTGTCGGCGGCCATGATGCTCGACTACATCGGCGAAACCGAGAAGTCGCTGAAAGTACGCGACGCCATTGCGGCGGTCGTGGCTGAGGGCAGGGTGCGCACCTATGACATGCTGCGCATCTCCGGCGGAGCGAAGTCACTGGCGCAGGGAGCAGCTTCGACCACGCAGATGACCGATGCCATCCTGGCGAAGCTGGGGGTTCGGGTGGAGGCCGCGGCCGGGTAGAGTTGGCTCGGGTGGTGGAAGTGCCGGGCTTTAGCCCGGCGACTCAGAGACGAAATCGACCGGGGCTTCAGCTCCAGCTGCAAGATCCAGGGCTGGAAGCCCCTGGATGAGCAGGCGAAGCATTCACCGGGCTAAAGCCCGGTGCTTCCACCGGAAAAACGGCCATGGTAGAGCTGGCCTTCAGGCCAGCTTCCAGCCAGCATAATGAAGCAGGGGCTTTAGCCCCGGAGGTTTTGCTTTGACGGTTGCGGCAGCACCAACCAGATTACGACGTGCCGAGGCTGGCCGCGCAGGCGCCGACGTGCGCTCCGACCTGCATGTCACGTTCGAAGAACGCTCCAGCGGCGGTGTTGAGATCAACCTGCAATCCCGTGTCGCGCTCTACTACGGCGACGCCATCCGGCAGCACGTCCGCACTGTTCTTCTAGCGCTAGGCATCCAACACGCCGCTGTCGAGATCGTGGACGAAGGCGCGTTGCCCTTCGTGATCGCCGCGCGTATCGAAGCGGCGGTTCGGCGTGCGGGACTGGCACAAGGGAAGTCTGCGCTGCCCCAAGCGCTGCCGTTGCCTGCTCCGTCGGCGCGTGATCGCCTGCGCCGCTCGCGGCTCTACCTGCCGGGCAATGAGCCCAAATACTTCATCAATGCCGGGCTGCACACGCCCGATGCGATCATTCTGGATCTCGAAGACTCCGTCCATCATGCCGAGAAAGACGCCGCCCGCCTGCTGGTACGCAACGCCCTGCGGGGCGTGGATTTCGGTGCAGCCGAACGCATGGTGCGCATCAACCAGTTGCCGCTCGGCCTGCAGGACCTGGAAGAAATCATTCCCCAGTCGCCCGACCTCATCCTCATTCCGAAGGTCGAGGCCGCCGAACAGATCAAGCAGGTGGACGCGGCCGTCGCCTCGATCGCCAAGAAGTCCGGCGTCACCCGCCCCATCTGGCTGATGCCAATCTTGGAGTCCGCGCTCGGCATCGAGAACACCTTCGCGATCGCGATGGCCTCCGAGCGCATTGCAGGAATCACGATCGGTCTGGAGGACTACACTGCCGACCTCGGCGTGGTGAAGACGCCGGGTGGCAGTGAGTCTCTCTTCGCTCGCGCGCGGGTGGTGAATGCCGCCCACGCAGCGCACGTGCAGTCCATCGATTCGGTGTACGGCGACGTCGCCGATTCTGACGGCCTGCTGCGCTGGGGCGAGGCCTCGCGCGCCATGGGCTTCGAGGGCATGGGATGTCTCCATCCCGCGCAGATCGAAATCATCCACCGCGCATTCGCACCGTCGTCGCTCGAACTAGAGAAGGCTCTGACGATTGTTGCCGCCTACGAAGATGCGCAGGCACGAGGGCTGGGCGTGGTAAGCCTCGGCTCCAAGATGATTGACGCGCCGGTGGTACAGCGCGCCTTGAAGCTAGTGGCGCGGGCGAAGCAAATGGGGCTGGTCACCGACCCGCTTGAAGCAGGCTAGCAATGGGTGGAGTAGCCTTTAGGCGTACATGGACCGCCTCGATACCGACTCGCGCTTTAGCGCCTGAGGTCTGGTTTTCACCTCAGCGGCTAAAGCCGATCTTTGCTAAAGGTCGCAAATTGCATCGCTGAAGCGATGCTCCACCCTCAGACAAGAAAGAGAGTCTGATCAAACTCGGAAACAGTCATGAGTACATCAACTATGGCAACCGACCTCGTCACCAATGCCGTCGGCCGCCGCGTGCCGACCACCGTCAACGGCCAGGAGCAGACGCCTTACATTGGTGTCGACGGCCATCGTCCCTCGGGCAACAAGGCCGGGCCGCCCATCCGCAGTAACGCCGACTACCCCGCCAATGGCGATAAGCGCGTACCCGATCTGGAAACCGCCTTGCGCTTGTGCGGGCTGCGCGATGGCATGACGATCAGCAGCCATCATCATCTGCGCAACGGAGATCGCGTCGCGCTCACCGCGCTACAGACCGCCGCGCGCATGGGCGCGAAAGACCTGGTCTGGTTTCCCAGCGCGTCGTTCCCTTGCCATGAGCCGGTCATCGACCTGATGAAGTCCGGTGCCGTCCATCACATTGAAGGCAGCATGAACGGCCCGCTCGGCGACTACTGCTCGCACGGTCACATGCGCGGACTGGGCGTGCTGCGCTCGCATGGCGGACGCTGGCAGGCGGTGCAGGATGGCGAAGTGCGCATCGACATCGTAGTCATCGCCGCTCCGACCGCCGACTTTTTCGGTAACGCCGACGGTTCGCACGGCAAGTCGGCCTGCGGCTCGCTGGGCTTCGCCCTCGCCGACTCGGTTTATGCCGGCCGCGTCATCGTGGTCACCGACAACCTCGTTCCCTTCCCCTGCGTGCCGTGGCAAATTCAGGGCAACAACGTGGACTTCATCGTAGAAGTCGATTCCATCGGCGATCCGGAGAAGATCGTCAGCGGCACAACCCAGATCACGCGCAGCCCCGATCGCCTGCGGATTTCACATCTGGTGGCTCGCTTCCTGCGCGATAGCGGCATCATGCGTGACGGATTCTCCTTCCAGGCTGGCGCCGGCGGCATTGCGCTGGCTTTCGTGGATTACCTCGCACGCATGATGAAGGAAGCCAACGTGAAAGCCAGCTTCGTGCGCGGCGGCTCCACCAAGTACCTGGTCGACCTGCTGAACGAGGGCCTCATCGGCTACATTCTCGACGGCCAGACCTTCGACCTCGATGCGGTGCATTCCATCGCCAGCGATCCCCGTCACGTGGCGACCAGTCCGTTCACTTCGTATAATTTCCACGGCAAGGGGAATTTCGCTTCCATCGTGGACTCCGCTGTCCTAGGCGCGACCGAAGTGGACGTGAATTTCAACGCCAACGTCGTCACTCACTCCGACGGCCGCCTGCTGCACGGCATTGGCGGCTGGCAGAACTGCCTGTTCGCGGGGTGCACCATTCTCGCGGTGCCTTCGTTCCGCGACCGCATCCCGGTCATCGTCGACGAAGTCACCACCATCACCGGCCCGGGCGAATTGGTTGACGTCATCGCCACCGAGCGCGGCATCGCCATCAATCCCAAGCGGCAAGACCTGCTCGACGCGGTCAAAGGCAAGGGCCTGCCGATCCGCACCATCCAGGAGATCAAGGCGGAAGTCGAGAAAATCTGCGGCGGTACGCCAGCCAAGCCGCGGCTGCTCGATCGCCCTGTCGCCGTGGTGAAGTGGGTGGACGGAACGGTGCTCGACACCGTCTGGCAGGTGGTGGACGACAATCCCTACGCCCCGAAGGTCAGCGGAGGCGAGTGATGCAGGCACCGCGGTCCAGCAAGATCGCGGGCATTCGCGCAGGGCAAGAGCGTGCGACTCAGTCCGCCGGAACCAGCCGCGGCTGCGGCCAGCCGGCATCTTTGAGTTGTGCTTGGCGCGGTCCGCAGGTTAAGCTTCCGATCAACTCCGGTGCATGGTCGTCGTCGCGCCTGAAAATGTAAGCGCGAATCTTGTAGCAAATCCCGCCGGATTCGCCAAGCTTGTCCCCGGCGAGATCCTCGGGCAAGACCACCGACACGGAGACGTCCGGTATCTGCACATTCGGAGCGTTGAACACCCAAGTTTGGGATGACGCATCGGGCGTCGCCGCAGGCTGAGAAGGCTTGGTCGCCGCCGAAAGCGATGCGACCATCCATAGCGCAAATCCTAGAAGGCCAATTCCACGCATAGACAAGCCCTCCTGCGACGGATGATAGCACCGTTGCCGAGGCGTGGCACAACAAGTGGGACGAACCGCATCGCTGGCCGGTTCCTGCCTCTCGCGCTACGACGAAAGCGGCAGAACGGTACTCCTATCAGGGGATTGTTGCGCCCCGATGCGCGGTAGCACGATACATTCAAGCAGATGCAATGAATCCGACCGCGGCGTACGAAACCGTATCCGCGGTGAAGCGAGGCAGGAGTACCTTCCTTATACCCACATCCTGCGGCCGGATTCGCAAGCAGACACAGGCAGGCCCAGCGGACACACTCCCCGCTGGGCCTTTCTTTGTTAATTCCGCAGGTAATAGCGCTTGGCGGCGGCTGTCCGCAACCCACCAACATCACATCTTCCCGGGCAGCGATTGTGTTCTAATGCTGTCGGGCAGGATTTTGGCCTCGGTCGCGAATGACCCGGGAGGACCTGATGGACGAACGCGATTTTTACGACGAGAAGCAGGAAAACCGCAAGGCGACCTTGAACTGCCCACACTGCCATCAGTCCGCCGAATACGACCTGGGATGGTTCGTTCGCACCAAGAAGCGGCAACTACCGGGCCGCGCCGATGAGCGCGACCGCGCCAAGTTTGCCAAGGCCCGCTCCTACATGGTCCGCCGCGACGATCTCGTCGCCTGCAAGAACATCCGCTGCCGCAAGCGTTTCGAGGTTTCCGGCGTGCAGTCGGTCGCCTTCCTGGATGAGCAGGTCCCGGTCGAACGCAAGCAGTAACGGCGGATAACCGCGCTGACTGCGATCGGCGCCAACATCTATAATCCCTTCAGCCGCCATGAGTTCCAGCGCTCAACGCATAGCTCCGCCGCCTCCGCCCCCGCCGCGTTGTCCCTACCCCGGCCGCCGCGAGCCGTTTATGGTGAAGGTGAAACGCTTCTGGCGGCGCGTCTCCGACGGCATGGAGCTCAATCAGCTCTGGCAGCAGTTCCGCGCCGATACCCGCACCAGCTACCTTTTGTACTCGCACGAAATTGATGCCACCCGGACCCCCGGCGTCGGCAAAGGCAAGCACTTCCTCCACGTCGCCAACCAGTTCTTCTGGGCCATCATGGAGAAACTCACACCGGCCCGCCGCGTCCTGCTGCTGGTTGCGCTTGTGATGGTCTTCCTGCCCGGCGGCGAAGCCACCTGGAACACGGGCAACAACAACTCTCACTTCAGTATCGACACCCACTTCTGGGGCGGTCTGCTGATGCTCCTGCTCCTGCTCCTGGAAGTGACCGACCGCGTAGTCATGAAGCGCGATTTGCAGATCGCCAAGGAGATCCAGGCGTGGCTCCTGCCCGCCGCTCCGCCAGCGGTGCCGGGTTTGGCGATTGCCTTCGCCACTCGTCCCGCCAACACCGTCGCAGGTGATTACTATGACGTCTTCCCTCGACCCAGTTCGGGTGCTCCTGGCGGGAAATTTCTGATTGCGATCGCCGATGTCGCCGGCAAGAGCATCCCCGCGGCCATGCTGATGGCCACCTTTCAAGCCAGCTTGAAGACCCTCAGCAACACGGCTGGCTCGCTGACCGACCTGGTCAGCCGCATGAACCAGTACGCCTGCTCCAACAGCCAGAACGGACGGCGCTTCACCACCACATTCCTCGCGGAATACGACCCCACCAACCGCTCGCTGACCTACGTCAACGCCGGGCACAACGCACCCATGCTGCGCCGCCAGTCGGGAGCCATCGAGCGCCTGGAAGCCGGAGGCGTGCCGCTGGGCATTCTGGAGAACGCGCCTTACGAGTCGCAGACCGTCACCCTGCAACCGGGCGATTGGCTGGTGATTTTCACCGATGGCGTAGTCGAAGCCGAGAATGAGCTCGCCGAGGAGTACGGCGAAATCCGCTTGCAGGTCATGCTGAACGCTTACATCGCGTACGAACCCCAGGCACTGCTGACCACCATCATGACCGACCTCGACCGCTTCGTCGGCAACGCCCCTCAGCACGACGACGTGACGCTCATGCTGCTGCGCGCCAGGTAGAAGCTTGTCTCGCAAGTGGTCCTGAAAGGGCGCAAGCGGTTTTGAAAGAGCATAACTGGTTTTGAAAGGGCACGGCTTCAGCCGTGCCGCACAAGATTCCCTTTATTACCCGGCTTTAGCCCCTGAGGTGACTCATTTTGAGCTTTTCCGGCATTTATCAAACGGCTTGACGAGTTCTAGAGCGAAGTCGCTTAAGACTGGATCATCTCGGTATTCTACCGCCCGCGTGAACCGCTGGGTTACACCCTTAAAGCGTCTCCAGTTTGTCAGAAGTATCCGGAGGCCAAATCGCAGATGATTTCCGACAACGGGCCGCAGTTCAGCGCTCGCGACTTCAAAGAGTTTATTCGTATCTCCGGTATGACGCACGTTCGCACCTCGCCGTTTTATCCGCAGTCGAACGGAAAAATCGAATGCTGGCACCAATCGCTGAAACAGGAATGTATCCGGCCGCTGACACCCTTGACGCTGGACGATGCCCGGCGCTTGATTCAAACCTATGTGGAGCGTTACAACGCGGTGCGTCTGCACAGCGCGATCGGCTATGTGACCCCGCAGGACATGCTGCTGGGGCGCCAAGCCGAAATCCCCGCCCCGCAGGGGCGGAATCTACACTAACGGAGAACGCCCGTTCTCCATTTCACGCTGAGCCAAGACACAGCAGAGTTCCCCACACTTGAGGTGTACCGCTCAACCTGAATAACAACCTTTCGGTTTCCTTTGGAGGCAATCAGGTCTGCACCTTGGTCGCCAGTCGTTGGTGTTCCGCTCACATGCCATCCACACCGCTGGAATATTCGGGCCACGTAGCTCTCAAACTCTGTACCGGAAAGCGAGTTAATCTCTTTTAGCGTCCTGACTTTGTTCTTCTGTAGTTCGTGATATTCAGTGAATAGCTGCCTCAATCGCAAAAGGACCCGTCTCCATGGCGCGTAGGCCAGTGGTACGGGTTCCTTGTTGGCATAGTATGTGGCGACTGAATTTCCTTCACGGGTTGCGAGCTTTCTCATGCACTCATCGAGCTCCTTCCCAAGCAAGTGCATTCGCTCATCACCGTAATCGTCAAGGACGGAGACCTTGCGCTCTGGCGATCTCAAGGAACGTGTTAACCACATCACTGTGTCGATCAAGAATCTGCTGGCCTGTAACAGCAATTTTTCTCTGTTGCTCTTCTTTGACGCGCTGCTGTTTGACTTCGTTCGCCTTCTGTACGCAGGAGTCGTGCTCATCCTTAAACCATCCCGCATTTTGATTGCAATATTTACAAATACCCATCCCCTCCTCCTGCGGACAGAAAACCGGCCACCACCAATACGCCCTTTCGGGCGTAGAAGCCACTCGGTGAAAGCGAGGTGTCGTTGCGGCCGGGTGCGAGATCACCGTATCGCAAGGAGAGGTTGTTGTGTCTTCGCAGGTCGCACCCAGTGTGCGAAGCGGAGGGGGGTTCTTTGACAAGTCATGTCCGCGATCAGGACACAGGAGAGCCAGTGTCACTTCTTTGTTAACTGTGCGGTGACTGGCAGTTCCACAAACCTCCCGTATTTCCTCACAGTAACTCAAATGGAATCAATATGATAGCGTAAGTCATTTGTTTTGTTGCTCTCACCAACGAAACCGAGCTAAACATCTGATTCACCAAGAGTTCGGTAAGGCGGGGGGAGTACAAGGGCTATGGCTGCTTTCCGGTCTCGATGGTTCGCAAATGCTTCCCCGATGGCAACCAACAGAAAGTTAGTATCTGGTTAACAGACTCACCGCCGACTTGCCCTATGACAGAATGGAAAGCGATGCCATCGCACCGCTGGGATGTGGTCATCTTCGACTACGGACGTGTCCTGAGTCTGCCGCCATCGCATGCCGACCTGCAGGAATTCGCAGCGCTGGTGGGCGTCACCGAGCCGCCGTTTTTCGAGATCTACTCCGCCACTCGTCACGAATACGACTGCGGACTGACGGACTTTCGGCAGCACTGGCAAGCCTTCTCCGATGCCGCCGGCGTGCAGCTTTTGCCGGAGCAGGTCGAGCGCATCGCCGACATGGAGACCCGCATGTGGCTGAAGGTGGACGAACAAGCGCTGTCCCTGGCGCGAGATCAAGGCCCGGGGTGTGCGCATCGCCATTCTCTCCAACATGCCGCACGACCTGCTGGCCTATGTTCGCCGGGAATTCAGTTGGCTGGACGAGTTCGAAGTCAAGATATGGTCTTGCGAGCTGGGGGTTGTGAAGCCGAATCCCGAGATTTACCGCGTGTGTCTCAGAGCTCTCGCCTGCGAGCCGCAACGCACGCTCTTCTTCGATGACCGGCTGAATAACGTCGAAGCGGCACGCGACCTTGGCATGGAAGCCCACCTGTTTGAGTCGGTGGAGCAGGCGCGGGCCATCGTGGATAAGGGACTCGTTGGAAAATGAGGCTTGCGCTTGCCGTGATCCGTGCGGCAAGTGGTGGAGCGAGCCTTCAGGCCCTGCATGCGGTGAATGGTGGAGCAGGACTCCAGACCTGCATTTGGTGAATGGTGGCGCAGGCCTTCAGGCCTGCATTTAGGGCAATCTATGAAGCTCGCGCTTTAGCGCCTGCGGTAAAGTCCCTTGTTACCTCAGCGGCTGAAGCCGTTTACAGGCGAGTCTTGAAATGCAGCGCTAAAGCGCTGCTCCACCTGGCTCCATGTAGTTCACTGAATTTTTTGTTGCCTGAGAAATTAGAAACTGGCAGACTCGAAGGTCCTTAAGTCTTCCGAACCCATTGTCTGCTTTCGCGAATCGAAATAATTTGACTTCAAACATAATTCGCGATTCGCCGAAGAGCGGCAAGAAAACCGACGTTTTCAAAGCGCTGCCGGAAATCTGGCAACTCATCCGTCCGCGGCGCGCCTTGCTGGCACTCGGCTTCGGGTTGATGATCATCAACCGCGTTTCGGGCCTCGTGCTGCCTGCGTCCACGAAATATCTGGTTGACGACGTCATCGGCAAGCGCCATTTCAAACTGCTCTATCCGCTCGTTGGGACTGTGCTGGTTGCAACGCTGGTGCAAGGCCTGACCTCGTTTGCGCTGACGCAGACGCTCTCGAAGGCAGCGCAGCGGCTCATCGCTGAATTACGCCGCCGAGTTCAGGAGCACGTTGGCCGGCTTTCGGTCTCGTATTACGACGCCAACAAAACCGGCACGCTGGTCTCGCGCATCATGAGCGACGTGGAAGGCGTGCGCAACCTTGTCGGCACTGGACTGGTGGATTTCGTCGGCGGGCTGCTGACCGCGGTCATCGCGTTCGCGGTGCTGATGCGCATCAGTCCGGTGATGACCGCCATCGCGTTCACCTTTCTGCTGGTCTTCGGCATTGGACTGCGCAAGGCGTTTCGCACCATCCGGCCGATCTTCCGCGAGCGCGCCAAGATCAACGCTGAAGTCACCGGCCGTTTGACCGAGTCGCTGGGCGGCGTGCGCGTCGTCAAGGGTTATCACGCGGAAGACCGCGAGCACCGCGTCTTCAGCCTCGGCGTCGAGCGCCTGTTGCAGAACGTGTTCCGCACGCTGACTGCGACTTCGGTGATGAGCCTGTCGTCTTCAACGCTGATGGGCATCATCGGCGCCATCGTGATGTTCATGGGCACGCGACAGATCCTTGCCGGTAAGCTGACGCTCGGCGGGTTCTTCACCTACACCATGTTCCTCGGATATCTAGCTGCTCCCCTGTTCCAGGTCGTTGGCATCGGCACGCAGATCACGGAGGCAATCGCCGGTCTGGAACGCACGCGCGAGGTGCTAAGCGAAACGCCGGAGAATGAAGACCCGAAGCGGACCGTCACGCTCGGCCAGATTCGCGGCGACGTAGCCTTCGAGGACGTGACCTTTGCTTACGAGCAGAAGAAGACGGTCCTGCACGACATGTCATTCCACGCGCGGCCCGGAACCGTGACCGCACTGGTTGGATCGTCGGGCTCCGGCAAGTCCACGATGATCGGGCTGATCGCGGCGTTCCATACGCCGAACGAAGGCAGAATTCTAATTGACTCGGTTGATCTCTCGACGGTGCGCCTCGAGTCCTATCGCACGCAGTTAGGAATGGTTCTGCAGGACTCGTTCCTGTTCGACGGCACCATTCACGAGAACGTGGCCTTCTCCAAGCCGGATGCGACGGAAGGCGAGATCCTGCGCGCCTGCGCGATCGCGCGTGTGGATGAGTTCGCCGAGAGGTTCGAGCTGAAGTACGACACCATCATCGGCGAGCGCGGCGTGAAACTCTCCGGCGGCCAGCGCCAGCGGGTTTCCATCGCACGCGCGATCCTCGCCGACCCGCGCATCCTCATCCTTGATGAGGCGACTTCAAGCCTCGATTCGGAATCGGAGTCGTTGATTCAGGAAGGCCTTTCCTACCTGATGCAAGGGCGCACGACCTTCGTGATTGCTCACCGCCTGTCCACGATTCGGCGCGCCGACCAGATCCTGGTGGTCGAAGAAGGCCGCATCGTCGAGCGCGGAAGCCACAAATCGCTGTACGCGTTGGGCGGCCGTTACTACGAGCTCTACACCAAGCAGCACGGCATTGAGCAGAACCTGTTTCTGGCTCCCGGCGAAGGCGACACCGTGGAAGAATCCTCTGAAACCGTTCCCAACGAAGCCGCGGCTGATCCTGATCCTACGACCCTGCTGCGATAGGGTTGCGGACCGACCTCATATTCCGTTTGCTGTCTCGTCGGGCTGCACATCAGCCGGCGCAACCCAGCGTCTTGAGTGCCACAGCGCGAAATAGTATCCTTCAACTTACCGTATGCAATCCTGATTTGGCGCGGTGTCCGTTGCACCGCGAAGGAGATAGGTTGCGCCGCTGGCATCATCGTTCCTGGACTTGGCTCTTGCTGGCGCTCCTTTGTGTGAGTGTCATGTCTCGCTCCGCGTGGGCGCACGCCATCCTGATGGAATCGACCCCCAAGCTGAATTCCACGGTGAAAGGGCCTGACGTTCCGATCACCTTGCGCTTCAATGTTCGCGTCGACGGCAGCCGTTCGCGCCTGCAGCTGCTTGCTCCAGATGGCTCGTTACAGACGCTGCCGATTACCAAGCAGGCATCACCGGCAATCCTGCAATCACAGGCGGATGGCTTAAAGCCCGGCGCTTACCAGTTGCAATGGCACGTGCTGGCCTCCGACGGCCACATGAGCAGCGGCAAGGTCGCATTTACGGTTAACTAGCAATCCCGATGCTCAAGCTTGTCGATATCTTCGGGTACCTGTCGGTCATCCTGCGCGCCGGGACCTTGGTTGGCCAGTCACTGGTGCTGGGCGGACTTTTCTTCCTCCTATGGATTGCCCGCTCCAGCCCCGAACTTCCCGTTACCGCCATTGAGAAAGTGCAGTCCTCGACGCGGCGCATGCTTCGCTTTGCTGCCATCGGTCTGGCCGTCGTCCAGGTCTTCTATCTCTACGTCAATTCAGCGGTCCTGATGGTTACCGCCGAGATTGGCTTCAACGGTGTCGTCGGGGCGAGCTTCTTCATCGCGGGAAGCATCATCTTCGTGGCGGCGGTCTTCGTCGCGGCGTTTGCGCCGCGGCAGACGAAGTCAGCGCCCTATGCGTTGGTGACCTTGACAGCGCTGCTTCTGGCCGCTTCGGTAATGACCAATCACGCCGCTGCCCGCATCGACGGCCGCGTACCGCTCATCGTGCTGACCACCTTGCACGAGTTGGCCACCGGATTCTGGATTGGCGGGCTGCCGTTCCTATTGCTGGGACTGGTGGTTTCGCGGGACCGTCCCACGCAGTGGTACATTACGCAGCGGTTCTCGCGCCTGGCGCTGATTAGCGTCGCACTGCTGGTGATTAGCGGCTTTGCCATGAGCCTGTCGTATATCGGCTCTCCGCCCGCCATTTACGGGACGGCGTACGGCGTGATGGTGTCCGCCAAGGTGCTCATGCTGGGCGCGCTGCTGGCCATTGGCGGGGTCAACTTCCTGCTGCTGCGGAAATACAAAGCGGACGAGGTGATGCCCCGTTTGCGCCGCCTGGTGGAAGCCGAGGTCGGCATCGGAATTACCATCGTTCTCACCGCTGCTTCTCTTACCTCGCAGCCGCCGGCCGTCGACCAACCCAACGACATCGTCACCGCCCATCAGGTCGCCGAGCGCATGAAACCGGCGTGGCCTCGCCTGGGAATTACCGTCCTCGCGAAGAGTTCCACCAACTCGCCGGAATCCTTCGTCGCGACCCAAGATCCGACGAAAGCTGCTCCTGTTTCCATAGACGGCGTGCCTCTGAGTTCCAACCAGCTGGCCAACATCGGCGAGTCGGAGATCAACCATCACTGGATGGGAGTCATCGTGCTCGCGATGGGTCTTCTCGCGCTGCTGGCCAAGACGGGAAAGGCCAAGTGGGCGGAGTATTGGCCGCTGCTTCTCATCGGCATCGCTGTCTTCGTCATTGTGCGCGCCGACACCGAAGCGTGGCCGCTGGGGCCGCAAAGTTTCTGGGCAACCTGCCTGCGGCCTGAAGACTTTCAGCATCGCCTCGCTGCGTTAGTGTGCGTCGGGTTTGCTGTCTTTGAGCTGCGGGTCCGTCGGCGAAAGTTGGACAACCAGCCCGGCGCTTTGGTTTTTCCGCTTATGTGCGCTCTGGGAGGCGCGGTTTTGCTGACCCATTCGCACGGTCTCGCTAACGTCAAAGAAGAGCTGCTGGCCGAGTTGAGCCACGTGCCCATGGGAATTCTCGCGGTCTTCGCTGGATGGTCCCGCTGGCTCGAGCTCCGTCTGCCCTCGAAGGACCGGACCATTCCTGCGTGGACGTGGCCTGTGTGCTTTGTGCTGATTGGGTCAGTGCTGCTCAACTACCGGGAGATGTGACCGTGGAGACGAGAATTCAGGAATCTGGAGCCGACGATCGGACTTGAACCGATGACCTGCCGATTACGAAATGGCCCGGCTTTGCGCATGTTGTTGAGAAGTATAGTGGGCTCAGGGGTCTAAAACGACGTTTTGGAGTGTCTCGGGGCACTCTGAGGGGATGTTTCTGCAGCACTTGTGCAGCACCATTCGCCTTTTCTTCGGAGGGGGAAAAATCGGCTCCTCTGCAAAATCGGCTCACTTCGCCGAACGCCAAGAATCTTAAACAACCGCCAAAATCCGACCCTCAATAAATGCCCGATCTCCAGTGCATGCTCTTGTTGTGCGAGTCGCGCGACCGATCGAGACGTCGCTTGCCTTGCGATGACCTTTCACCCCATTTGGCCCGCCAAGCAGGTTAGGCGGCAACCAACGCCGGGACATCGCCGCAGTAAAACCGTCATAAACAGCGCAATTCGCTACCAAACTGAACGGGTCGGATCGAAGAGCCGAAGAGCTGATTCCTGGGAGATCAGCCCTTCACATCGGACGAACGTTGTTGTTGTGCCGAAATCTCCGGCCCTGATTGGGCGGATCACTTCTTTCAACAGCCGCAGTTAGAGAGTCGATCTTACAACCCTCCGGTCAAACAGCCGGATAGACAAGCCGTTCGTTGGGTCTAAGGCATAGTAGAACCGCCAAGGGTATAAGAACCGCCAGACTGGGGTCTTGTCTCGCCGGTGTGTTGCCGAACTCGATAAAGGCCACTCCCGAGTAGGTCGACAACCTTTTTGGCTCCGCGATGCGCCACGCCCTGAAGATTTTCGTCGCTCGTGCTGCTTCAACTCACAAACCTCGACGTTCGGCTCGAGATGACATCCGGTCATTGGGCGCGAAGATGTCGCATTCGCCGCCACGTGCAGGCCTCTCAATCGGCGACCGCATTCTTCCTAAGGACTTACAGACGCAGTCGGTAAGGTTTCTTGCCCGGTCAGCGTACGTCTGGCAGAATCCGGAACGCGCGTTTACGAGCAGATCGATACACCGAAAAATCGCGCCTGTCGAGGGTAAAGATCGTGTCGATACCCTCTCGATCCGCCAAATAGACCAGCGCTGCATCGGCGAGTTGCGGCTGGATGTCCTCATACCTCTTCATTATTTCGGCGATTGCTTTGGCTTCGGAGCCCGCCAAAGGAAGCAGGACAAGGAAATCCTCGCCGATGCTGCTCAGAAGTTGCTGGGTAGCACCTCGATAAGTACGAAGAAGCCAAACAGCTTCCGTGATTACAGGCCAGCAGGAAAGCAGGGGTCCCGGGAGAGTCCGAAGCACGTTCACACAAATCTCGTGGTGCTGATCTGCGCTGGAAAGGATGGCGACCAGTGGGCCGGTGCCCACGAGTACCCGCCTCATTTGGGGTTCCCGAAATTCTCAAAGTGATGCCGACTAGTGCTGAGGTCCTTAGGGGCGCGCCGCAAACAGCCAATCAAACCCGCTTCTTCGGCTAGGTCGTACGCCGAGCGTTCGTTGCTTGTCTTCACAAGATAAGTCTCCAGGGCCTCCCGGACCACCTCAGATTCCGACTTTCCCTTCATCAAAGACCGTCGTCTAAGGAGTTGTCCAAGCGTGTTGGGAATCCGAATCGAAATGCGCTCCAAGGCCATCGCGGGTATCCTCACAATCTTTCAGCGTCAGACATCATAGCACATTTGTCCGACAGAATTCAAAGGAGAGGCGGAAACTGACTAAGAGACTGGCAGTTGCCGGAATACGCTCCTATCGGCTATCCTTAAGGTTTACCCAGCCAATCAGGCAGTTTTCTGGAGCAATTAATGGCACAAGTTTGTGAAGTTTGCGGCAAGAAGCCGCGTTCGGGCAACAACATCAGTCACGCGCACAACGTGACCAAGCGGCGCTGGAACATCAATCTGCGTCCGGTCCACGCCAAGACCGCCGCCGGCAACAAGCGCATGCGCGTCTGCACCTCCTGCCTGCGCAGCGGCAAGGTAGTTAAAGCTTAACAATTCGGTCTGCTTACGGATTCTGGCCTCCCGAAGCCGGGAGGGTTTTGTTTGGCTAGAGGGCTTTGGCGTCACCCTGAGCGACGAGTCGAGGGATCTTTCCTTGCTCGGGGACATAAAGGCCTATAACAATACCCAACAGCGCTCCGGCGGCCACATCGCTGGCGTAATGATATCCGTCGTAGACCGCGCCCACGCACATCAGCAGGATCGGGACCAGCAACCACGGTGCGACCTTCGGCAGGAAGCGATAGGCAAACATCAGCACCACAAAGGCCAGCATGATGTGTGCGCTGGGAAAGGCGTTTCCATGTACGCCGCCGCGGTTCTGGATGAAATGGACCGCGGCTTGAAACGGTCCGCCGTGCGCGGTTGCGATCTGTTGCACTCCGAGACGGTTCGCGGGACTCTGCGTCGGAAACAGGAGATAGGTCGTGTAGCAGAAGACATAACCGATGCTGAGCGCGTCCGTCAGTGTGCGGAAGGCGCCCGCGAAACGCGGCCGCTCGCGCAACGCCCAGAACAGTCCTCCGACAACGGGGTAAAGCGGATAGAAGGCGAAGTAGCCGAACTCCAGGAACTCGACCAGCCACCATGCGAAATGCTCATGCATCCACACGATGGGCGGGACCGCGAAGAGCAGCGACTCGAAGGCGATCAGGTCGGCATTCTGCCAGCCGCCTCGAATCGCCAGCGATAGAAACGACACCTCTTCGAATACGCTGATGAAGAAGATTGCGGGCAGCCAGTCATGCGCGAACTCCCAACCGCGACTGTCGCCCTTCTTGCGCGCAAACATAACGAGCAGGACGATCGCGCACAGGTTCCAAATGACGTAGGTGGTCCAGTGCTCGACCTGTTGATATCGCACACACACCAGCAGCGTCAGGGCGACGTGGACACCGACGTAGACGCGATCGGTGAGGTTCATTGCTTAGGCTGCGCTGGTTCGCCCGAGAGTTAGAGAAATCACGCGGGCGAAATCAGCATCCGGCCCCGTATTCGACGGGGGATGTGCGAAGAACCACCACACCATAAAAGCTTGAAAGGCAAGCATGAGAAGGGCCAGCACGATCAGCATCAGGCGAAACCCGCGCAAGAAGTCCCAGCGGTTGTCCCAAACTGTCCAAAACCAGCGGGGACGATCCCGCAACAGTTTGCGCATCCAAAACCAGTGTGGCGGATGCCTTTCGCAGTTCAGCGAGAAACCGGGCTGCTGAAAATAGTCCTCGATCCGAATAAGCAAGGTCCTCGCCTGCCCGGCATACTTTGCCGCCCGGTAGTACATGAGGTAGAAGAACGCAATAAAGACCAGGGACAGTAAGAACGCTGCGCCGTTTATGTCACCCAGGCCGACTTTGCCGGGATCAATCGTATAAGGGAAGGCAAATGACAGCAGCATTCCCGAGACGAACAAATAGGATAGGAAGTCGTAATGCTTGTGCTCCCGCGATGCATTCTGGTACAAGGCAGTAGGGAATCGGCTTCCTTTGGGCAGAGTGCCATAAAGTGGAAGTTCAACCCACCCTTTCTTCAGCTGGCGTAACTTGCGCTTCTCCGAAGCCCTTTTGTCGGGATGAGCAGCATCATCGTCGCACGCAGCAAAGTCGCGGATGAAATCGGGGAACAATCTCTCGCAGAGATACTTCACCCGTGGCATGTGAAAACTAGAGGTCACGAAAGTGACGCGCCTGGCCCCGTGGTCCACCGCCACTTTGCGAGCGAACAGAACGTCCTCCAGCGTGCCGCAACTGTTGGTATAGGGCAGGATTTGCTTTGCGGGTACTCCCAGCCGTTCAAGCTCCTCTCTGAGGAGCTCCCCGTGCGGACGATTGGTGGTGTTGAAATGCGCGCCAAAGCCACCGGTGGGCAGGACTAGACTGGCGGGAAACAGCTTGGCAAGGGCGGCTGCTCTCTCACAGCGTTCCCTGGCAATCGGCTTCAGCCCGTTTCCGTCATTCTCATTTCCAAAAAGAACGATGAGATCGGGAGCTAACAGGTCGCTGTCCGCAGTATCAGTCATCGACCTTCAGTGTACGACGGCTGTCCACGTCAAGATATCGGCGTCTCATGGAGATCCCTCGCGGTATGACAGCTTTCAGTCGGCCAGCGCGATGACGTCAATTTCGACCAGCACATCTTTCGGCAGCCGCGCGACCTCTACCGTGGAACGCGCGGGCGGCGCTTGCGTGAAATAGCGGCCATAGACTTCGTTCATGGCAGCGAAGTCGGACATGTTCTTCAGGAAGACCGTGGTCTTCACCACCTGGCCGAGCGAGCTGCCCGCGGCCTTTAGAACTTCGGCAAGGTTCTGCAGCACACGCTCGGTCTGCGCCGCCACGTCGCCCTCAATGAGTTGCTGTGTTGCCGGATCGAGCGGAATCTGTCCGGAGAGAAATACCATTCCGTTAGCTTTAATGGCCTGCGAATACGGTCCGATAGCTTTCGGCCCGTCGCTGGTGGCGATCACTTCGCGCATGATTCCTCCTGAACGTGTTTCAGGATGAGTGCACCTGATTCTCGCATACCAGCCTTGCGCAATTCGCCTGCTCCGCAACAAAAAACGGCCGGAGATCTCTCTCCGGCCGCGTCGTTTCACACCTTCGCAACTATCGCGCGATTTTCTCTCCGATGGACTTCGCCTGGGTGAACAGGAACAGGTAATCGGGGCCGCCCGCCTTCGAGTCCGTGCCCGACATGTTGAAGCCGCCGAAGGGATGGGCGCCCACCATCGCGCCCGTGCACTTGCGATTGATGTACAGGTTGCCCACGTGGAACTGCTCCTTGGCAGCGGCAATCCTGTCCTCCGACGTGGTATAGAGTGCGCCGGTGAGGCCGAACTCGGTGTTGTTTGCGATGGCCAGGCCGTCTTCGAAGCCGCGTGACTTGATGACCGCCAGCACTGGGCCAAAGATCTCCTGCTGCGAGATGGTCGCCATGGGATCGACGTCGGCAATCACGGTGGGCTGGATGAAGTAGCCGTCGCCGAGTTCGGTCACGCGGGCGCCGCCGGTAATCAGCCGGCCGCCTTCCGCGATGCCTTTCTCGATGTAGCCCAGGATCGACTTCATTGACTTCTCATTGACCACCGGGCCCATGTTCGGGTTCTGCGTGGGATCGCCGACCGTAATCTTCTCTACGCGCTCGCGCAGCCGCTGCACGAAGCGGTCGTAGATGCGCTCGTCCACGATGGCGCGCGAACAAGCCGAGCACTTCTGCCCGCTGAAACCGAACGCCGCAGAGGCGACACCTTCGATCGCCGCATCGAAATCGGCATCGGCGTCCACCACGATGGAGTCCTTGCCGCCCATCTCCAGCACGGTGCGCTTGATCCAGATCTGGCCAGGCTGCTGTGCCGCCGCGCGCTGGTTGATGTGCAGGCCCACTTCCTTCGAGCCGGTGAACGCGATGTAACGCGTCTTGGGATGCTCGACCACGGCGTTACCAAAGCTGCCGCCCTTGCCGGGACAGAAGTTGGCCACGCCGTCGGGCAGGCCGGCTTCTTCCAGGATCTCGAAGAACTTGGCGGCGATGGTCGGCGAGTCGCTCGAGGGCTTCAGGATGACGGTGTTGCCGCACACGATGGAGGCCAGCGTCATGCCGCCCATGATGGCGCCGGGGAAGTTCCACGGCGGAATCACCACGCCGACGCCCAGCGGAATGTAGCGGAGGTGGTCGCGCTCACCGGGCAGCTGCACCGGTGGCTCGGCCTTCGACAGGCGAATCGCTTCCAGCGCATAGAAGTCGCAGAAGTCGATGAGCTCGGCGATGTCGCCATCGGCCTCAGCCCAGTTCTTGCCCACTTCGAAGACCATCCACGCCATCAGCTCATACTTGCGCTCGCGCATCAGCGCGCTGACGCGGAACAACAGGCCGGTGCGCTCTTCGACCGGCGCGTACTTCCACGTCTCGAAGGCCTTCAGCGCCGCCTGCATCGCGGGCTCAACTTCACTGGCGCCCGCGGCCTGGTGAATGCCGACAATCTCCGACGGCTTGGCCGGGTTCAGCGAGTTGGTCTTCTCCGCCGTCTTCAGACGGCGTCCACCGATGACCAGGTCGTATTCGCGGCCCAGCTCGCTGCGGACCTTTTCGATCGCCGCCTTCATGCGGCGCGCGTTCTCGGGATTGGTGAAGTCAACCGAAGGCTCGTTCTTGAATTGCGTGGGAACGGAAACGTCTTTCATGCCTTCGCGGGTGGGTGCAAGCGTAGTAGCCATAAACAAGTCCTCTCAGGGGGTACGGATATGATGGGCAGGCGAGGCTGCTCACTACTAGATGCTGTGTGCCCCAGCGGGATGCGGAGAGCGCACGCAAACTGGTCATTTTACACCCCAGGGAGGAGGGTGCTGTCTGGCGGCTAGAAATTCGCCTCAGCGGCATTACAAGCAGGGGCCGCTAAGGCGGGCCCTCATGCCTTCTGAATCGCGTACGGGGGGTCGAATTCGGAAACTCCCGCCCGGCGGCCCGTAATCCAGCGCAGCATGCAAACCGTCCTCGGGTCCGTCAGGCTGCCGAAGGTATTCACCGCCACCTCAAGCAATGGATGATTGACGGTGTTCCTAAAATAGTCGATGTCGGGTTCCAGATAAGACACAATTCACACCGTTGATCTCCAGTCGGTCGTTTTCGTGGAAGGTGAACTGGACATTGGCCTCACCAAACTCGATTTCCTTGTAGCTGCTGGTCGCTCCGGGATGAAGAACGAAAGGCGCGTCCGCAAATTTCGGATGCGGTTGCTGCTTCGCCTGCTTGATCTGCTCTTTTAACTCCGGATCCGCCCAGACGAAAAACCGGTCTTGCTCCATGGCGAACGGGCCCTCCCGGTCCCAAACGACTCGCTTTAGGTAATCGAGCGGGGTTCGTTGCGGAAGTTGGATCTGCGACATAGCTGTTGTGATGTTCAAAAGACAGGCGAGAATCAACCCTCCGTCATCCTCCAGAATGTCGCCGTACCGCTGGGCCGCCGCTTCGTCACTGGAAGCGCCATCGCCCAGCAATGCGTTCAGACCGGGACGCGAGGTGCCCAGGGCCGTCCAGGTGGCGTCGGCAAAATTGAGATAGTTCGACTTCGGAATGAGCATCAGATCGACAATCTGATCCACATTGGCCGCAAGTACTACCGGCTGGAAACCGGCATCTTTGTAACCGTCGGCGGAGGCCAGGAAGGTGTCGTCGTCGCCGAAATTGTTGAACAAAGGCAACCCGGTAAAAAACACACTGGACCGGTCGTGGAACTCACGACTCCACGTCTTCTGATTGCCATCAATCACCGTGATGAGGAGCTTGGACTCATCAGACTAGAGCTGGCGCGTTCCATCGAACACATTGACCATTCGCGCGACCGCCGTCGCCTTGTCGTGGGGTTGCCATAAGAATTCCTTTCAGCCAAGGCCTCTCGGATCTATCGCGCGACCGCTGTCAACGGACCGCGCCGACAGCCACCTAAACTACCATACTCTTGTTACATGCTCATCCACTCCGGGTGGTAGTCCTTCCAGATGCCGCTCCCGCGTGACGGGATTCGCGCGCAGCGTCCAACCTCCGATGATAATCCCGCCCGGCCGCCTTGTCTTTCGGCTGATTCACCACATTCACATCCACTGCGGTGAAGGCTCCCAACCGACAGCAGTTGTTATGCGCCGACCTCGTTGCCACGCCGATTGGCTCCGGCCGGATGGTACCTCCGAGGTAACTACCCTCCTTTTCCCAGGCGCACGTGGCACCAATAACTTACAAAAGCTCGACCGCCAAGCTAAGCATAACAAAAGAGTTAGAGATAAGCGCAACAATCTTCGAGGCTTAAGTTGAACATTCGGTTCGGTCCGCGATGAAGGGACACACGCCAAGCGAGCCGATCACGTGGACTACATCAAAAGCAGATCCCTCGATTTCGTTCAGTCGCTCTCGCGACCTCACTTCACTCGGGATGACAGTGCAGAAGTAACCGGCGTCGGCGGGAACTAGTCCCATGTACTCGGCGCTGTAGTAACGCCACAGTATTAACAGAGTGCCATCACTAACGACGTACCATCTACAGGTCCATCCACTCCGGGTGGTAGTCCTTCCAGATGCCGGTGCCGGCGGAGATTTGCTGGATAGGCTCGTCTTCGGCGTGCTTGGAGGTGCGCACCCACTCCCACGCGCGCAGAGTCTGCGACTCGTCGAAGTAGCGGGTCTCGGCCTGGAGCACGGCCGCGCCCGCGGTGAAGATCGCGACCATCTCTTCCCACTTGCTGGCGCCCACGACCGCCATGCGCGCGATGTGGTCGGTGTGTTTTTGGAGGAAGCGCATCTCGTCCCAGCGGGCGGCCAGCTCGGCGCCCTTCATGGCGGAGAGGTCGGCGAGGATGCTGATAGGCTTATGCTTGCGCTCGGCAATCAGGAATTCAATTTGCGGCTCGAAATGCTTCAGGTCTTCGTCGGTCATCTTGCCGGTGACCTTGAAGCCGAGGACTCCCCCCGAACTCTCTCGCAGGCGTTCAATCATTGCTGTGCGCTCCTCAATCAGCTGTAAGACGGATGTCCAGTATAAGGGAAGGTCCGCGAACGTGTCGCCGCGGCCACGTTTGCGGCATCGTCGTCGGTCGTCTCCCGTTGTATGCTGTTTCTGAGGTTGCCGGGATGCCCGCTTCGCCACCGCGCGACACGTCCCACATTCGCCGACCACTGTGGGCCAAAGAAGGCGGCCCGTGGAAGATCATCGCCTATGAGTTGACGGCGCTGTAGGGGATACCGGGACCTGCACCCTGGCAAATCCCGGGTTTTTGACGACGGTTATCGCGTGAGCAATCCAACGCGTAAGTTGTTGATTTCAGGGCTCAGCGGGAAAGGGTGTTACGCAGAACGCGAAAGCGCGGCCACGAATCTCTATTGATCCTTAACCCAATTGAATCGAAACTGATTCGCGTCCTCCGCGCAATCCGGTACGGGATGCTTCTCCCTGTTTGACACGCCCCGCGGAGCTGCTACTCTAAACTCTGCGCCTTCGGCCATCGAGGAACATCCAACTACCATGCGGTCTTTGCGTCACTATCTGCGTTTTTTGGCAGCCGTCCAACTGTTGCCCGTTCTGGAGAGCGGGGAGCCGGAAACCCTGGTCGGCGGCCAGGCTGTGCTGGAGGGCGTAATGATGCGGTCGCCGCACGCCTGGGGCATCTGCGTGCGCCGGCCCGATGGCACGCTGGCGACGCACTCCGAGCCGCTCGACCGCCCCTCCGACACCCACAAGTGGATGGGCTGGCCCATCATCCGGGGCTGCATGACGCTGGGTTACGCGATGGGATTGGGATTTCGCGCGCTGCGCTACTCGGCCAACATCGCCATGGACTCGCTGACCGCCGAGGACGAAAAGAAGGTGGAAGTTCCGGGATGGGCGCTGGCCATCAATGTGGCGCTTTCGCTCGGCTTCTTTATCTTTATGTATAAGTTCGTGCCACTGGTGGCAGCCACCAAGCTGAAGAACGTCTATCCCGCGTTCGGCAACCAGATTCTGTTCAACGTGGTGGACGGCGTCATCCGCATCGCGCTGTTCCTGCTGTTCATCTGGGGCATCTCGCGCTGGCCCGACATTCACCGCGTCTTCCAGTATCACGGCGCCGAGCACAAAACGGTTTTCGCTTTCGAGTCGCACGATCCGCTGACCGTCCCCAACGCGCAGTCGTATTCCACCTTCCATCCGCGCTGCGGAACCAGCTTCCTGATGACGGTGATGCTGATCGCGATGGTGATTTACATGCTGATCCCGGCGACGACCTTCTGGGCGCGCTTCGCCTTCCGGATCGCGCTGCTGCCGGTGATTGCCGGCGTCTCGTACGAGTTGATTCGCTTCGCCGCCAAGCACGGCTCGTCGCTGTTCGCCGTGCTGACCAAGCCTGGACTGTGGCTGCAGCGCATCACCACTCAGCCTCCGGCGGACGACCAGGTCGAGACCGCCATCGCCGCCCTGAACGGGGCGATGGAACTGGAAAAACAGCGCGGCGGCGAACTGGTGATTGCCTAGCGGCCCCCGCCGCGAACGAACTATCATAATCATCACGAAATAGAGCATGCTTGGCTGCATCATCTTGAATCGTCTTGGCTGTTTTGAAACGGCACGGCTTTAGCCGTGCCATCAGGAACTGCTGGAGACTTGGGCTTTAGCCCCTGAGGAAATGCGAATGAGAAAAGCGAATTCCCTCAGCGGCTAAAGCCGTCCGAAAAAATCAAGCTTGCGGCACGGCTGAAGCCGTCCCCTTTCAAAACAGGCAATCGGAGCGGTAGCATTTCCGTACAATGATGTTTCGCGCCGTTTTGAACGCCGCCGGTGTTGGTACTCATGTTTGAACGCCTGGAACAAATCGAAGCCAAGTACGAGGAACTGAATAAGGCCCTGTCCTCGCCCGACATCGTCTCCGACTCGCAGCGCTACCAGAAGACCGCGAAGGCGCACAGCGAAGTTGCGCCCATCGTCGAGAAGTATCGCGAGTTCAAGGATCTGACCCGCGGCATCGCCGAGAGCAAGGCCATGCTGGCCGACGAGACCGACGCCGACATGCGCGCCTACGCGCAGGACGAGTTGACGCACCTCGAAGCGCGCCTGGTCACGGTCGAGGAAGACCTGAAGGTCTTGCTGCTGCCCAAAGACCCCAACGACGAGAAGAACATCATCCTGGAAATCCGCGCCGGCACCGGCGGCGACGAAGCCACCTTGTTCGCGGCGGAGATCTTCCGCATGTACTCGCGCTACGCCGAGACGCAGCGCTGGAAGGTGGAAGTGCTCTCGACGTCGGAGTCCACGGTTGGCGGGCTGAAGGAAGTCATCGCCATCATCGAAGGCCAGGGCGTGTACTCGCGGCTGAAGTACGAGAGCGGCGTACATCGCGTCCAGCGCGTGCCGCAGACGGAAACCCAGGGCCGCGTGCACACCTCGGCGGTAACCGTCGCAGTGCTGCCCGAAGCCGAAGACGTGGACATCAAGATCGAAGCCAAGGACATCCGCATTGATACCTTCTGCTCCTCCGGCCCCGGCGGACAATCGGTGAACACCACCTACTCCGCGGTGCGCATCACGCACCTGCCGACCAACACGGTCGGGAGCTGCCAGGACGAGAAGTCGCAGATCAAGAACCGCGAGAAAGGCATGCGGGTGCTGCGCGCCCGTCTCTACGAGATGGAGCAGCAGAAGCAGCAGGAAGCGCTGGCCAAGGAGCGCAAGGCCATGGTCGGCTCGGGCGACCGCAGCGAAAAGATCCGCACCTACAACTTCCCGCAAAACCGCGTTACAGACCATCGCATCGGCTTCACCGCACACCAGTTGCCCGAGTTCATGGACGGCCGCCTGCAGCCTATGATCGACGCGCTGATTACGCACTTCCAGGCGGAAAAGCTGAAGCAGGAGTCGGAAGTCGCGGTCTGATTGATTGTGCGGCGCCGCTCATGCGCGGTGTCGTGCCCGAGGTCAACGACGTCACGTTGATGTGTGATTTGCGGCCTCACGCCTTTCCCCTTCAAGCAATAAACTGCAAACATGGCGAAAGTGGTTGCGGACAAATCGTCCGCCATTCTTCCGAACGCCTTCCTCGGGAAGTCCAAAGTTCCTACCGACGACGACTTAGCTGCGGCCTTGGGAACTGCGAAGCCGCTCTGGGAGCAGCTTCTGTCCGAGCTTGCCAGCCAACACCGGCTGATCGTGCGGGAATGGCATTCGCACTCGCTGAAAGCCGGATGGTCGCTGCGCATGAAGCGCCGCGAACGCAACATCGTGTACCTGTCGCCGTCGTGCGGCGCCTTTATGGCGTCGTTCGCGTTGGGTCAGAAGGCGGTGGAGGCGGCTCGCGCCAGCGGACTTCCCTCGAGCGTGCTGAAGATTATCGCCACGGCGAAGAAATACGCGGAAGGCACCGCGGTGCGCATCGAGGTGAGAACGGCGGCGGATGTCGACGTCGTGGTGAAGTTGGCGGGGATCAAGCTGGACAACTAGATTCGCGCAAGATAGGGGTCCTTCGACTCCTCGCCGCGCTCGTCGCTCAGGATGACATTGGTTGTCATCACGTGGGAGCGAGGGATCTGCTTTTCGCCCTTCCCAGGGCCGCCCGCTTGTCCCAAGCCCGCGGCCACGTTTACGCTGAGCGCCGGTTTTGCGCGAGGCGTGTGGCCAGGGCGGAACAGCTCTTAGCCCACCGTGAAGCGACGCGGAACGGTGGGTGGGCGCCCCAAGCATCCTTCTGAGCCCCTTCAGGGGCGGCATTGAATTCACGGAAGCGATAGGGGTCCTTCGACTCCTCGCTATGCGCGTCGCTCGGGATGACAAATCACAAGGAAGGATTTGTCCATCAGGGTGACAGCACAAAACAACAGCAGGTCCCTCCACTCGGGCTGAAGCCCTCGGTCGGGATGACAAATCATAAAGAGGCGCGCGTCGCTCAGGATTACAGCATCAAGATAGATCCGGAGTGATTCGGTTCAGATAGATCGGAATCGGTCAGCCTGAATGCTGGCGGCTGATTGCCGACGGCTGATGCTGCCGGCCGCCCTACTGGTACGTCACCCGCCGTTCGCCCTTGACGATGCGCCCGATGGTGTAGCCCTTCTCGCTGCAGCGCTCCAGGATGAGCTGGGCCTTCTTGAACTTCTTGGCCGGCACCACCAGCACCATGCCAATGCCCATGTTGAAGGTGCGCAGCATCTCTTCCGGCGGCACGTTGCCGATCTTCTGCATGTGCTCGAAGATGGGCAGCGTCGGCCAGGAATGGATCTCGATGATGGCGCTCGTGCCTTTGGGCAGCACCCGCGGCAGGTTCTCCGTGATGCCGCCGCCGGTGATGTGGGCCATGGCGGAAACGGCCTCGGCGTCAATCATGCGGCGCACGATGGGCCAATAGCTCTTGTGGGTGCGCATCAGCTCAGTTCCGAGCTTGCCCTTGATCTCGTTGACGTAGGAATCCGGCGTGTAGCGCGCCACCTCGAAGAACAGCTTGCGGGCCAGCGAGTAGCCGTTGGTATGCAGCCCGGTTGAAGGCAGCCCGATAAGCACGTCGCCCGCCTGCACGTCTTTACCGGTAATAATCCGGCTGCGATCAACCGCGCCCACGATGAAGCCGGCCAAGTCGTACTCGCCGTTGCTGTAGAAGCCCGGCATCTCGGCGGTCTCGCCGCCGATGAGTGCACAGCCGTTCTGCTTGCAGGCGTCGGCGATGCCTACAATCACCTTCTCGATGACTTCCGGCTGCAAGCGGCCGGTGGCGAAGTAGTCCATGAAGAACATGGGCGCGGCGCCCTGCACGGCAATGTCGTTGACGCAGTGGTTCACCAGATCGGCGCCGATGGTGTGGTGCAGCTTCATCTCGAACGCCAGCTTCAGCTTGGTACCCACGCCGTCCACGCTGGATACCAGCACCGGGTCCGGATATTTCTTCTTGTCGATGGAGAACAGCCCGCCGAAACCGCCGATGTCGCTCAGGACACCGCGGTTGAAGGTCTTATGGGCCAGGTACTTGATGCGCTGCTTGGTGCGGTTGGCGCGCTCGATGTCCACGCCGGAGTCGGCGTAGGTGATAGTGCGGGGCTCGGTCGTCTGTTGTGCCAAAGGTGGAGTCCGTCCAGAGGGCGCGTCACCGCAAGATTGTTTGCGCGGAAAACAGCATTGTACCATCCTGCGATTTGGACGGCCGGGGAGGCAGCTTTCACTACCGAGAAGCGGAGGCAGAGATAAGGCTTAAGAGCTTCGGGCCCTGATCTGCACGGATGAACACGGTAGCCTTGGGCTCTAGTCTGCCTGGTAAGACCGATCCGTGGAAATCCGTGGTCTGGTTCTCATTCGTCGTAGCTCATGCAGCGAAACATAAATGGTCTTCCGCCAGTTCGGCTTCGCCGTCGTGTACAGCGCTGCAATCGGGGTTCACGACGTCGTGGAGCTTCCTCTCGTCGAGCCAGACAGCCTTCAGCGGAGTCTGACTGTCGCTGGTTTTGATCCAGATGCGCGAAAGCTTGGGAAAGAAGGTCACAAGGTTGTTGATTCTGGTGGTGTAGAGCATGGTTCCTCCTCGGAATGCGCACGGCCGCGCGGCTTTGGAGGGTGATCCTGGAAGATTGGCAGGATTCACTCGCCCGGTTCACGTTGCACTTCGTGAACGGACAAGCGATGCGGAACTCAGGCGTGCATGGCGGGACGGTTCACGGAGCCGGAAATTGTCAGCCCCGGACTAGTCAGAGGCTCGGTGCATTGGTCACATTTCATAAATAGCCAAGTTGATTGGCAACACCACTTTAGACGCTCTCAGGCCGATTTGGTTCCAGAAAATGGAAGAAGAATTTCACCACAGCGGTACGGAGAGAATCCCGGGCACGAGAGCGAAGCCGACCGTTGCCGGCGAATGATAGCGCATTGCTAATTGGTGAATGTTTGTGAGCCCCGTCACTGGCCGATGTGACCTTCCAGTTCCATCGACCCAGCCCGCGAGACTAGACTGGGACTTCCTACCTTGGAGGTCTCATGTCTACCATTTCCGCTACCAAAGGTCCGGTCGGCAAGCCGACAATTAAAGCTGATCCGTCGTCGGATGTTTACCGGTCGTCCGAAAGCCATCCTCTCGATCCGCTGTTTATGCCGAAGAGCGTTGCCGTGATTGGCGCCTCCGAGCGCGCTGGTAGCGTGGGACGTTCCGTGCTCTGGAACTTGCTGAGTAGCCCCTTCGGCGGCACGGTTTTTCCGGTGAACGCCAAGCGCCCCAATGTGCTCGGCATCAAGGCGTATCCCAGCATTCGCGACCTGCCCGACAAGGTTGACCTGGTCGTGGTGGTCACGCCGGCCGACACCGTCCCCGACATCATTGCGGAGTCGGTGGAACTTGGCATTCCCGCCGCCATCGTCATCTCGGCCGGCTTCAAGGAGTTCGGCGAGCACGGCAAGGAACTGGAACGGCAGATCGCGCAGACGATCCGCGGCAAGATGCGGCTCATCGGTCCCAACTGCCTGGGCGTGATGAACCCGGTGCGCGGCCTGAACGCAACTTTCGCGCACAGCATGGCGCGGCCGGGCAACGTGGCGTTCATCAGCCAGAGCGGGGCGCTGTGCACCGCCGTGCTGGACTGGAGCTTGCGCGAGAATGTCGGCTTCAGCGCCTTCGTCTCCATCGGCTCCATGCTCGACGTCAACTGGGGCGATCTGGTGGACTACTTCGGCAGCGATCCCCGGACCAACAGCATTGTCATTTATATGGAGTCCATCGGCGACGCGCGCTCGTTCCTGTCGGCGGCGCGCGAAGTATCGCTGAATAAGCCGGTCATCGTGATTAAGGCGGGCCGCACCGCTGAAGCTGCTAAGGCCGCCGCATCGCATACCGGCGCACTCACCGGCAGCGATGAAGTGCTGGACGCGGCCTTCCGCCGCAGTGGCGTGCTGCGGGTGAACAGCATCGCCGACATCTTCTTTATGTCCGACATTCTGGCCAAGCAGCCGCGACCGCGCGGCAAGCGGCTCTGTATCCTGACCAACGCTGGCGGCCCCGGCGTGCTGGCGACCGACGCCCTTGTTGCGGGCGGAGGCGAGTTGGCCGAGTTGTCGGAAGATACAATGAAGGCCTTCGACGCCTTCCTGCCGGCACAGTGGAGCCACAACAACCCGGTGGACATCCTGGGCGATGCCGAACCCGAGCGCTATGCCAAGTCGCTGGAGATTGCCGCCAAGGACCCCAGCATCGACGGCATGCTGGTGGTGCTGACGCCGCAGGACATGACCAATCCCACGCAGATTGCGGAGAAGCTGAAACCCTACGCCAAAGGGCTGGGCAAGCCCGTGCTGGCGAGCTGGATGGGCGGTGCGGAAGTCGCGGCCGGTGAGAACATCCTGAACCAGGCCGGCATCCCCACCTTCCAATTTCCCGACAGCGCGGTACGCGCGTTCAACTACATGTGGCGCTACTCCTACAATCTGAAGGGAATCTACGAGACGCCGACGCTTCCGCAGCACGCGGATGCCGCCTTGCAGCGCGGCAAAGCCGAGCGCATCATCCGCGACGCCCGCGCGTCGGGCCACACCATCCTCACCGAGTACGAGTCGAAGCAGCTGCTCAAGGCCTACGACATCCCCACCGTCGAGACCCGCGTTGCCGTGACCGAGCAGGAAGCGCTGCAGGCCGCGGAGGAGATCGGCTACCCCACCGTTCTCAAGCTGTACTCGCTGACCATCACGCACAAAACCGACGTCGGCGGCGTGCAGTTGAATCTGCGCGATGCCGCGGCGGTGAAGACCGCGTTCCACGCTATCAAACAGGGCGTGACGGAGAAGGCCGGCACCGAGCACTTCCAGGGCGTCACGGTGCAGCCCATGGTGAAGCTGGAAGGCTATGAGCTGATTGTCGGCAGCAGTCTGGATTCGCAGTTCGGCCCCGTGCTCCTGTTCGGAACCGGCGGCCAGCTCGTCGAGGTCTTCAAAGACCGCGCGCTGGCGCTCCCGCCGCTGAATTCGACACTCGCACTGCGGCTGATGGAGCAGACGCGAATCTTCCGCGCGCTGAAAGGCGTTCGCGGCCGCAAGCCGGTAGACCTGAAGGCGCTGGAAGATTTGCTGGTGCGTTTCAGCCAGCTGGTCGTCGAGCAGCCGTGGATCAAGGAGATTGACATCAACCCGCTGCTGGCGTCGCCGGACCGTCTGCTGGCGCTGGATGCGCGCGTGGTCGTGCACGGGCCGGAGATGAAAGAAGAGGACCTGCCGGAGCCGGCGATCAGGCCGTATCCCATCCACTTGGAAAACGAGTGGACGATGAAGGACGGGAACCGGGTCACTATCCGCCCAATCCGTCCCGAGGACGAGCCGGCGCTCATCGAGTTCCACAAGAAGCTGTCGGAGCGCAGCGTTTACCTGCGCTACTTCCAGCCGCTGAAGCTCACGCAGCGCACCGCCCACGAGCGGCTCACTCGCATCTGCTTCATTGACTACAACCGCGAGATGGCGCTGGTGGCCGAGCGCAGAGTCGATGGCGGCCAAAGCGAAATTCTTGCGGTGGGCCGCCTCAGCAAGCTGCATGGACGTGACGAAGCGGAGATGGCGGCGGTTGCCATCGATGCCGCGCAGCACAAGGGGCTGGGCACCGAGCTGTATCGCCGGCTCATCCAGATTGCTCGCGACGAGAAGCTGAAGATGGTGGTGTCCAACATGCTGCCGGAGAACCGCGAGATGCGCGCGCTGTGCGTGAAGCACGGCTTCAAGCTGATGTCCAGCCTGGAGGACAACATGATCCGGGCGGAGCTGGAGTTGTAGGCTCGTTTTCACCACGGAGCACGGAGAAGAGAAGGCCGCCGACCTTTTGCGTCTGTCATCCTGAGCGCAGTAAGGCCGCGCGGCGGCCGCACGAAGCCGAAGGACCCCTATAGCTTCCCGTCACTATAGGGGTCCTTCGACTCCTCGCTGCGCTCGTCGCTCAGGATGACAGAATTGTGAAGAAGGGTTTAATTGTCATGATGAGCGAAGCCAGGGTCCCTGGCGAGCGCCTTCGCCGGGCTGACATTTCCGCGCATCCCAAGTAATCTCAAAGCATGGCCAAACCCGTACCCATCGGCACGCGCGGCGAAGTAGAAAAGCAAGTCGAGTTCAAGAACACGCTCACGGCGTGGAAGCCGGAGCTGCCGCCCGTGTTGTCCAGTCCCAACATGATTGGCTGGATGGAAGCCGCCGCGTTCGAGGCGCTGCTGCCCTTCTGCGAAGGCGACGAGGTCAGCGTCGGCACGGCAATCAACATCGTGCATCGCGCGGCAACCGGGGTCGGCGCGACCGTGAAGTGCGAGGCGGTGCTGGAGGAGTTCGATGGTCGCTTCTACACGTTTCGCGTCACCGCCCAGGCCGACGGCGAAATGCTGGGTCACGGAACCATCCAGCGCGCCATCGTCAGCAAGGGCAGGTTCGAAGCACGGCGGCGGGCCAAGCAGGCCGCGAAACCGTAAGCGGGGCACGCCGCAGCCTGCGGGAAAGAATAGTCGTCCCCAACGAACCGTCATGCTGAACGAGCGCGGCTGACGTTGGCCGCGCGAGTCGAAGCACCCCTATTCCTGCCCTTAGTCCATACCTCCGATAGGGGTCCTTCGACTCGCGGCAAATGCGGCCGCTCGCTCAGGATGACAGCATGAAAACAACTGCAGGTCCTTCGACTCCTCGCTTTGCTCGTCGCTCAGGATTACAGATCGAAGAATGCGCTCCTCGCCCTGGTTTCGTACAAGAAACATCGGCAGCGCAACAGCGGCACGCCATTCCTCCGGATTTTGCGGTAGCCTGAACCCAAGCAGGTGTGGTTCGCGGAGGAAGGCGTGCTGATTCCGCCGGTGGTGTTGCTGGACAGTTTCGTCGCGATGGTGATGTTCTCCATCGGGCTGCGGGTCCGTGGCGGCGATTTGTTCGCCGTCCTGGGCGACCGACGGCTGCTGGTGCGTACGCTGCTGGTCAACTGCCTCGTCATCCCGGCGATCGGCTTTGTGCTGGTACGCATCTTTCCGCTAACGCCCGACGCGCGCATTGGCATCCTGCTGCTGGCCGCCATCCCGGGAACGCCCATCGCCCTGCAATTCACGCGGCGCGCCATGACGCGGCTGGCCTTTGCCGCCAGCATGACCTTCGTGCTGTCGGTGGTGAGCCTCGCCATGGTGCCGCTGGCCATCGAGATCATGCCGGAGATTGCCGAGCACGACGAGCGGCCACTCATACTCCTGGTGACGAACATCGTCTTTTATATCGCCCTGCCCCTGGTGCTCGGACTATGGGCGGGACGCAGCATGCCGCGGGTTGCGGGCAAGCTGGCGCTGCCGCTCGGCATACTGGCCAGTCTCACGTTCGTTTTCCTGATGTGGGAGACCCGCCTGGTACGTCGCGAGGCCTTTCAGACGATTCGCGGCGGCGGAAGCGTGGCCGCGATGGCGATTCTGCTGCTGCTATCCATGGCGATTGGCTGGATGATCGGCGGGCCGGACAGCGAGTCGCGGCGGGTGGTAGCTACGGCGACTAGCATGCGAAGCGTCGTCGTCGTCCTCTATGTGGCGCGCTACTGCTTTCCTGCGACCATGGTCTACATGGTGCCCATCGTGTACCTGTCGTTGATGGTGCCTACCAACATGGTCTTCCACTTGGCCTACACGGGATGGCACAAGTGGCGGTCGGCGGCGACCTAGCAGGTGACCCGCTCATCTGTTGTCGGGTCCTCCGAGAAGGTCGCCGAATTAGATGCTTGTTATCCGGAGCGATGTACCGTCATTTCTTTGGTTGTCATCCTGAGCGAGCGGCCGCATTTGCCGCGAGTCGAAGGAGCCCTATCGTTACGGGAAGCTACAGGGGTCCTTCGACTTCGTTCGCCAGCTGCGCAGGCTCACTCCGCTCAGGATGACAAATCATAAAGAAGCGCTCGTCGCTCAGGATCACAAACATAACGAGGTTCTGCTGACACTGATTGCTAACTGCTGAATGCGAACCTCGCGCGGTACCTATCCTCGGTGTTGAGAATTCCCGCTACAATCGTCTGCGATGTCTTTCCGCTTCCAGATTGAGGCCCGCGACGGTTTCGCGCGCGGTGGACACTTCGTCACCCCGCACGGCGAGGTGCAGACGCCGGTGTTCATGCCGGTGGGCACTCTCGGGACGGTCAAGGGCGTGCCGCAGGACACTCTGGAAGAGCTGGGCGTCCAGATCCTGCTGAACAACACCTACCATCTCTACCTGCGGCCGGGCGTCGAGATGATCCGCCAGCTTGGCGGCGTGCAAAAGTTCATGTCGTGGGACCATCCCATCCTCACCGACTCCGGCGGATTCCAGGTATTCAGCCTCAACGATTTGCGCAAGGTGACGGAAGAGGGCGTGGCGTTTCGCTCCCACCTTGACGGCTCGTCGCATTTCTTCAGCCCGGAGAGCGCCATCGCCGCCGAGATTGGTCTGGGCGCCGACATCATCATGGCCTTCGACGAGTGCACCGAGCATCCGGCGGAATACGCGCGCACCAAGGACTCCATGGAGATGACGCTGCACTGGGCGGCGCGCAGCAAGAAGCACTTCGAGGAGCATAAGCACCAGGTTCCGTGGTTTTCGCGCGGACTGAAGTCCGCGGGAGATTCTGATAGCACCCGGAACGGCACGGCTGAAGCGGGTGCCCCACCCTTGTCCGCAGGACAGGGTGGGAAAGAAGAGCGCGAAGGCCAGACGCAGACCCTGTTCGGCATCGTGCAGGGTGGAATGTTCCCTGATCTGCGGCGCGAGTCGGCGCAGCGGACGGTCGAACTGGACTTCCCGGGCTATGCCATCGGCGGGTTGAGCGTGGGCGAGCCGCGCCCCATGACCCAGGAGATGGTCAGCCACGCAATCCGCTTTCTGCCGGAGGACAAGCCGCGCTACCTGATGGGCGCGGGCACTCCCGAAGAGCTGGTGCAGTACGTTGCCCAGGGCGTGGACATGATGGACTGCGTGCTGCCCACGCGGGCGGCGCGGCACGGGCTGCTGTTCACCTCCCAGGGCCGGCTGACCATCAAGAACGCGCGCTTTGCAACGGATGAAAGACCGCTGGATCCCAACTGCGGGTGCAAGGTCTGCCAGCGCTACTCGCGGGCCTACCTGCGGCACCTGTACGCTGCCAACGAATTGCTGGCACAGACGTTAAACACCATTCACAACCTGGCCTATTACCTTGACACCATGCGCCGGGTGCGGCAAGCTATACTACTTGGGGAATTCGTGAAGTCCCTGTCTGGTGTCCAGCCGCCACACCTGAGCGTTCCTTGACTGCCACTCGCGGTTTAGGTCTGCCATCCCGGATTCCGGCAAGCGCGATACGATAAGAAGCCAGGGGCGTTAGCTCTGGCATCGCGCGGTACGCTGACTGACAGGCGCCCATTACTCAGTAGGAAGTAGCCGAACTATTCCCTCGGTTGAGTGCGGCGTACTGTGTTGTCCCTAGGGGGCTTAGGGAAGAAATTTGCGAAGCTGAGTTCGCGGTCAGCTTTGTCCCGCGGAAGCGGACTCAAGGGTCCAGGAAAGACGGAGACAAATGTTCGGACTAATAGGTTTATTTGCCCAGGGTCTTGGCGGCGGTTACGCGCCGATCCTGATGATGATTGCGATCTTTGGAATCTTCTATTTCCTTTTGATCATGCCGCAGCAGCGCCGTCAGAAGAAGTGGCAGGCCATGCTGAAGGAAATCAAGCCCGGCGACAAGGTCATTACCAGCGGCGGCCTTACCGGCACAATCATTTCCACCAAAGACGATACGCTCGTCCTGCGCGTCCCGCCGGACAACATCAAGCTTGAAGTGGCCCGCTCCTCCATCGTGACATTGACGACCGCGGAGGGCACCGAAAAGTCGTAACAGGGTTGCAGTCTCTCATGAACAAGAATCTTCTCGCCAAAACCGTCCTCATCATTGTGGTGCTGATCGTTTTTCTGGTCGGCATCTTCGGCATCCCCAGCAGCCCAACCCCGCAGGGGATCTTGGCTGCTCTGCAGAACCGCATTCACCTGGGCCTTGATCTCAAGGGCGGCACGCACCTGATCCTCCAGGTCCAGGTCAATGACGCCATCAACCTGGACACGGACCGGGCTGTGGACCGCATGAAGGAAGCGCTAAAGAACGCCAATATCCCCTTCGCGGAGATTTCCAAGCCCGATCCGCAGAACCACCCTGAACTCATCCAGATCAAAGGCGTGCCGCCGGAGCAGGCTTCCGAGCTGCGGCGCATCGTCAGCGAACGGCTTCCCGAGTACGACTTGACGTCAGGCGCGGAAAACGCCTGGACGCTGGCCATGAAACCATCAGTGGCCAACGATACCAAGAAGAAAGCGGTGTCGCAGGCAATCGAGACCATCCGCAACCGCATTGACCAGCTCGGCGTGTCCGAGCCGGTTATCCAGGAGCACGGGTTGGGCGATTACCAGATCCTAGTGCAGTTGCCCGGCGTGGACGATCCCGCCCGCGTTAAAGAGATCATGCAGTCCACCGCCATGCTGGAAATCCGGCAAGTCATCAGCGGACCCTATCCCAGCGAGCAGGCGGCGATGCAGGCCAGCGGCGGTGTGCTGCCGGCTGACTCTGTGTTGATGAAGGGCAGCCCGCTGCATCAGCAGAACCCGGAGGAAAACCAGGGCGATGTCTACTGGCTGATCAGTCGCACTGCGGCGGTCAGCGGCAACGACCTGCGAACCGCAGATGCCGGCCGTGATGAGAATGGGCGTCCCGATGTCAACTTCACCTTGACCGGGGACGGTGGCCGGCGCTTTGCCTCCTTCACCGGCGCCCACGTCGGCGACAAGCTGGGCGTGGTGCTCGATAACCGGGTGAAATCGGTGGCCACCATCCAGGAGCAGATTCACGACCAGGGCCGCATCACCGGTTCCTTCTCCGACCAGGAAGTTCATGACCTGGCGCTGACCCTGCGCTCGGGCGCGTTGCCTGCCGGTATCAAGTATCTGCAAGAGGTGACGGTGGGGCCCTCGCTGGGGGCGGACTCGATTCGCCAGGGCGTGCGGGCGGCGATCATCGGCATGGTCGCGGTCATGCTCTTCATGCTGTTCTACTATCGCGCAGCCGGAATCAACGCGGACCTTGGGCTGTTCCTCAACCTGGTCATCCTGCTCGGCTTCCTCGGCTTCACCGGGGCAACGCTCACTTTGCCGGGAATTGCCGGCGTCATTCTGACGGTCGGCATGGGCGTGGATTCCAACGTGCTGATTTTTGAGCGCATCCGCGAGGAATTGCGACATGGTAAGACGCCGCCCTCGGCGGTGGACCAGGGCTTCGCGCACGCCTGGGTCACCATCATTGACACCCACGTGACCACCATCGTCTCCGCCATCATCCTGTTTCTGTTCGGGACCGGTCCGGTGCGTGGATTTGCCGTGACCCTCAGTTTCGGTCTGGCGGCCAACCTGTTCACTTCGGTCTTCGTCTCGCGCGTGATTTTCGAAGCCATTCTCAACCGCCATCAGCGTGGCGAGGCATTGAGCATCTAAGGGGCTAGCGGTGGAGTTATTTCGTAATGCCAACATCGATTTCCTGGGGAAGAAGTGGTACTTCCTGGCCTTCTCCCTGATCTTCAGCGTCGCCGGACTGTGTTCCATCTTCTTCTGGCACGGCATTCCGCTGGGTGTGGAGTTCCGCGGCGGCACGCTGGTTTACGTGAAGTTTGCCCAGGGCCCGGACCTCGATCAGATCCGGACGGCCATGGACCACGCCGGTTTGAAGAACCCGCGCATTCAGCGTTTCGGTCCGACCACCGACAATGAAGTGCTGATCGACCTGGGGATGCAGGAAACCAGCGAGGCGGCGCTCGACAAGGGCAAGAACACCATCATCAACGCCTTGCAGGCGCAGAACCCCAGCAATTCGGGCAAACAGGACCTGAATAACACCGGTGCGGCCAGCCTGGAGCAGTATATGCTGCAGAAGGACCCGCTGCACCTGGGAACGGACGCCGCGACCCGCTATCATGCCATGGCGCGGCAAATGGAGGATTTCCGCAACAAGGAGCGCGGGGGCATTCTCACCTCGTTGGATGAGCTGCGCGGCGTAGTGCCGCCTGAGGTACTGAGTGGGCTGCAGCAGGACTTCTACACCTCGAGCTTTGTGGTGCGTAACGTCGAAATCGTAGGGCCGCAAGTCGGCGGGCAGCTTCGTCACCAGGCCCTGATGGCGACCTTGTATTCGCTGGCCGGCATGCTGGTTTACCTGTGGTTCCGCTTCGAGCTGATTTATGGCGTGGGCGCGGTTGTGGCCTGCCTGCACGACTCCATCATTACGGTGGGCTTCTTCTCGCTGCTCAACAAGGAAATTAGCCTGACGGTGATCGCCGCCATCCTGACCTTGATCGGTTACTCGATGAACGACACGATTGTCGTCTTCGACCGCATCCGCGAAAACATCAAGCTGCTGCGCCGTGAACCGCTGGCCGACATCGTCAATAAGAGCATCAACCAGACCCTGAGCCGGACGATTCTGACCTCGGGGCTGACGTTTTTGACCGTCCTTTCCCTCTACATTTTTGGTGGCGAGGTGCTGCGCGGGTTTTCCCTGGCGCTGGTGATCGGGATCATTATTGGTACGTACTCGTCCATCGCGGTGGCGGCCCCTATGCTGGTAGCCTACCAGGATTGGCGGGCCAAGCGGGCGGGGCAGGCCGTGGCCCGCAGTATGAGTACGGGCAGTTCCAAGTCGCGGGAAAAGGTCAAAGTGAAGGCGTAGGACGCCCGACTTGGACCAGGGATCGCTGTCGGCGGGTGCAGTATTCCATTTCACGTGCCGGGGTGTATACTTCGGTTCGCTGTTCTGGAACAGCCGGGCCGGGCTGTTTTGGGTTGCTTCCGCAGGCTACAAATTTCGGGCCGACAGTTTCCATTATCTGGGAGCAAAATCCTGAAATCCGGTGTCTAAGTAATCAAAGCGTTCGACGGAGAACAGGCCATGTTTGAAGACAGCCTTGTGGAATCGGGAGGCCGGCTCAGAAGCAAGCAAAAAGCTACGACCGCCATCTCGTTCGCGCTGCAGATTGTTTTTATCGGAATTCTAGTGTTGCTGCCGTTGATCTTTACCGAGGCGCTCCCCAAGCAACAGCTTATGACGTTCCTGGTTGCGCCGCCACCGCCTCCACCTCCGCCTCCGCCGGCCGCGGCCCCAGTCAAGGTCGTGAAGATTCAGAGCGAGTTGGACAACGGGCAGTTGCGCACTCCCACCGCCATTCCCAAGAAGATCGAGATGATTAAAGAGGACGAGGCCCCGCCGAGCACCGGTGTCGCCGGAGTGGTGGGCGGAGTGCCGGGCGGCGTTCCTGGGGGCGCGATGGGCGGTGTGCTGGGCAGTGTAATCAGCGGTGTGCCGGCAACTGTGCCCAAGGCAGCCACTCCGCAGCGCGTGCGGGTGTCGCAAGGTGTCTCGCAAGGACTGCTGATCCACAAAGTTCAGCCCGCCTATCCTCCGCTGGCCCGCCAGGCGCGCATTCAGGGTACGGTCATATTGCAAGCTCTGATCGGCAAAGATGGCGGCATCCAGAATCTGCATGTGGTAAGCGGGCACCCGATGTTGACAGGCGCCGCGCTGGATGCGGTAAAGCAATGGCGGTACAAGCCTTATTTCCTTAACGGTGAACCGGTAGAGGTGGAGACCACGATCAACGTGAATTTCACCCTGGCCGGCGGATAGGGCTGGGCTGGATAGCCGTGGTTTCGCATCGTTTTGAAGACGGCTGCAATCCACGGGATTCCGGCTGGCTTCAGATTTCGAGTTTGTTTCGCTCATTTGGCGATTCAAACTCTGTCGGACGCAGAAGTTCGAATCATCAATCGCAGCACCGGTAATTGAAGCATTGGTTCTGCTGTAACCAAAAGTTCCGAGGAGGAAAAGTCTACTCATGTTCCTAGCTAACCTTGCAACCTACGCCCTCAGCCACGTACCTTCGGCTGCCGCTTGGATCTTCCAGGAAGCGGCCATAGGTTGGGACCCCGTCTCCCTCTGGCGGCAGATGGGAGTTCTGGCGAAAATCGTCGTCGTCATTCTCTTCATCATGTCCGGATGGTCCATCGGTGTGATGATCGATCGTGCGATGGCTTACAGCGCCGCCCGCAAGCAATCCCGCTCCTTCGCTCCCGCCGTTGCCGGCGCGCTGCGCGAAGGCAAAATCGACGAAGCCATCAAGGTCGCGGAGCGCAACAAGAAGAGCCATCTGGCCAAGGTGGTCGTGGCCGGCCTTCAGGAATTCCGTGCCCATGGCGAGTCGGGCGACATACCCGGCGAGCAGATCGAAGCCTCGCAGCGCGCTCTCGAGCGTGCCGAAGCCATCGTTCACGCCGAGTTGAAGCGCGGCCTGGGGGGCTTGGCCACCATCGGTTCCACCGCTCCCTTCGTTGGACTGTTCGGCACCGTGGTCGGCATCTTGAACGCCTTTAAGGAGATTTCGAGCCAGAAGGCCACTGGTCTGGGCGCTGTCGCCGGCGGCATTTCGGAAGCGCTGGTGACCACCGCTATCGGACTGTTCGTCGCGATTCCGGCCGTCATGATGTTCAACTACTTCACCAACAAGGTCGAAGCCTTCGACGTGGAAATGGACAACAGCTCCAGCGAGCTGATTGACTACTTTCTGAAGCGTCGCCAGGTTCACCGGTAGCTGGCGGTCCGCAGCGCGGGAGGTTCTGCGCTGCCGCCGCCGTGAGGGAGGTTGAACTCAATGGCTCTAGCAAAACGCGACGAAGGCTCCAAGGTTAACTCCAACATCAACGTCACTCCCATGGTGGACGTGATGCTGGTGTTGCTGATCGTGTTCATGGTCATCACGCCCATGTTGCAGCACGGCGTGAGCGTGGACATGGCCAAGGTCAATAGTCCCATCCCTATGCCGGATGCCGACAAGGAAGATTCCCTGCTGGTGGCCGTCATGCGCGATGGGCAGATCTTCTTCGGCAGCGATCGTATTAAGGTCGAGGACCTGACCGCCAAGGTGAAAGACCGCCTGGCCAACAAAACAGACAAGCGGGTCTTCATCAAGTCCGACGCGCGCGCGAAATACGGCGCGGTGGTGGACGTGGTGGACAATGTCCGCTCGGCCGGGGTCGACGACGTGGGTCTGTTGACCGAGCAGAGGCAGACCGGCGCACCTAACCAGAAACCGCCGTCCACTGGCGGGGGCGCTGGCGCCCAGTAACGGGAGTTATTTATGTCTATGGCAATGGGAGGGTCCAGCGGGCCCTCAGCCGATATCAACGTAACGCCGCTGATTGACGTGTTGCTGGTGCTGCTCATCGTGTTCATGGTGATTACGCCACTCACGCCCAAGGGGCTGGATGCGCTGGTTCCGCAGCCGCCCAAAGACAAGTCGCAGCCGCAGAGCAACGATCGCACCATCGTGGTGCAGGTGCTGCGCGGCGGCGGCGACAAACCCGCGCTCAAGATCAACCAGGACGACGTGACCTGGGAGAACCTGGAAGGCCGTTTGAACGACATCTTCAAGACCCGCGCCGAAAAAGTCATGTTCGTGAAGGCCGATCCGGAACTTACCTTCAACGATGTGGCCCAGGTCATCGATGTCGCCCATGCCGCCGGGGTCGATAAGGTCGGACTGATTACGGCCAAAGTCGAGGCCGGCCAGTAGTCGCCTGAAACGAGGAACGTGGTTCGGGCAGCAATTCCTCCTTCTGGATGGGCGGGTCGTCGTGCAGTAACGGCCCCGCCCTCCCTCGGAACCCCGAATACCCGCAACGGAGAGTGATATCAAACATGAAAACCAGCGGACGGGTACTGACGATACTTGCGGTCGTACTTGCGCTGACCTCGGCGGTCGGTTGCAGCAAGCTGAGAGCGCGCGACCAGCTTAACAAGGGCGTGCAGTCCTATAAGAACACAAAATACGAAGACGCCATCGAACATTTTAAGAACGCGGTGGAGCTGGACCCCAGCCTAATCAACGCCCGCCTTTATCTGGCCACTGCCTATGCTCAGCAATACATTCCCGGCGCCGATTCACCGGAGAACAACCGCTTCGCGGAACAGGCCATTGACGTCTTCAAGCAGGTGCTTGAGCTGCATCCTCCCAAGGAGCAGACGGTACACAGCCTGAAGGGCATCGCGTCGCTGTACTTCAACATGAAGAAGTTCACCCAGGCCAAGGACTACTACCAGAAGGTCGCGGAACTCGACCCCAATGATCCCGAGGTCTATTACTCCATCGCCGTGATTGACTGGACCCAGTCCTACCAGCGGCGCATGGACGAACGCGCCAAACTGGGTCTGAAGCCCACCGACGACCTCAAAGACAAGAAAGACTGTGCGGAGTTGCTGAAGGTCATCAAAGACGCCAACCAGCCTGAGGTGCAGGACGGTATCGCCAAGCTGCAGAAGGCGATCGAATTACGGCCTGACTACGATGACGCCATGGCCTACTTGAACCTGCTGTACCGCGAAGAGGCTGACCTGCAGTGCGACGATCCGGACGCTCGCAGGACTGACCTGAAGACCGCCGACGACTGGGTGGACAAGACCATGGCCACCAAGAAGGCCAAGGCTGAGAAGGCCGGCCCCAGCGGCGTTGTCACCATGGAAAAACAGTAACCGGAGCTTACTCGGAACCAGAGGCGCCTCTCCGCGGAGGGGCGTCTCTGCTTGCCCAGAACCGCTGATCTGTTACAATTCAATATGACTGACATTCAGACAGTCGGGCAAAATATGGAAACCAGCAAAGTGGGAAAGCGCGGCGCGGTAGTCGTGCCTGCTCGCCTTCGCCGCAAGTTCGGCATTGAAGAAGGCGGACTGATAGTGGCAGAGGAGCGCCCGGACGGCATCCTGATTCGTCCCGCTGCCGCTGTGCCGCTGGAAATTTACACGCCTGAGCGGCGTGCTGAGTTCCTGCTGTCCAATGCAGTTGATGACAAGGACTACCAGGCCGCTGTTGCCGAAGTGAGGAAGCTGGGCATCGACCCCACCAAAATGCCTCACCAAAGACCCCGCAAACTGAAGCGGGCATGATTCGGCATCGCCTGTTTCTCGATGCGAACGTGCTGTTCTCCGCCGCTTACCGGCCTGAAGCTGGCATTGCACGTCTCTGGAAATTCAGTCGAGTCGAATTAATGACCTCCGCTTACGCAGCCGAAGAAGCTCGGGTCAATCTGGCGAGCGAGGACCAACGTAACAGGCTGATTGGGCTTCTACGAAAAGTTCAGGTCATTACTGGCATATCGCCATTGCCGCATGGTGTGGAACTCCCGCCCAAAGACCTGCCGATCCTCCGAGGAGCGATCTACTCACAAGCCACGCACCTGCTAACTGGAGATCGGCATGATTTCGGTAAACTCTTTGGTCACCGCCTCGCCGGGGTGTTGATCCTCTCTCCGGCAGAATACTTCGACCGATACCTGCCGTGACGTCCTGCCGCCACGTCACACGCCCTTGTGACGTGGCCCCACCCCAGGCGTAATGCATGCAGTAGAATCATGATTTCCGCGCCCTCCGAGGTTTCTCTATGTTCAAGCGAGTTCTGATCGCCAATCGCGGCGAGATTGCGGTGCGCCTCATCCGCGGCTGCCGCGAGATGGGCATCGAATCGGTGGCGGTCTTTTCCGACGTCGATCGCAAGGCACTGCACGTCCGTAAGGCCGATCATGCGTTTCACATCGGTCCGGCGACGGCCAGCGAGTCCTATCTCAACTTCGACAAGATCCTCGACGTCGCGCGCCGCAGTAAGGCGGAGGCCATCCATCCCGGTTACGGCTTTCTCTCGGAGAATGCGCGCTTTGCCCGGGCCTGCGCGGACGCAGGCTTCAAGTTCATCGGCCCGACGCCGGAATCCATGGAAATGATGGGTTCCAAGACCCGCGCCCGCCAGAACATGAAGCGCGCCGCAATACCGATGGTGCCGGGCTCCGAGCGCGGGCTGGCTTACGAGGCCGCCGAGAAGCTGGCCGACGAGATCCGCTACCCGGTGATGCTGAAGGCCGCGGCCGGCGGCGGTGGCAAGGGCATGCGCATGGTGAGCACGCGCGAGGAACTGCGCTCTGCCTACGAGAACGCCAGCAGCGAGGCCCAGCGCGCCTTCGGCGACAGCGAAGTTTACCTCGAGAAGTTCATTGTCAATCCCCGCCACATCGAGATGCAGATTTTCGGCGACGAGCACGGCAACGCCGTGTACCTCGGGGAACGGGAATGTTCGGTGCAGCGCCGCCACCAGAAGGTGCTGGAGGAATCGCCGTCGCCCATCGTGGACGCCGACATGCGCCGCCGCATGGGCGAGGTCGCGGTGCGCGTCGCCCAGGCCGCCAACTATCACAATGCCGGCACGGTCGAGTTTCTGGTGGACGAACAGCGCAATTTCTATTTCCTGGAGATGAACACCCGCTTGCAGGTGGAGCATCCCGTCACCGAACTGGTGACCGGCCTTGATCTGGTGCACCTGCAGATGAAGGTCGCATCCGGCGAGAAACTACCCTTCCGGCAGGAAGATATCACCTGGCGCGGGCACGCCATCGAGTGCCGCGTTTATGCCGAGGACCCCGACAACCAGTATTTCCCATCGCCCGGTCAGATCACGCGGCTGATCTCGCCTTCGGGGCCAGGTATCCGCCGCGACAGCGGCATGTATGAAGGCTGGAACGTACCCATCGAGTACGATCCACTGCTGGCCAAGCTGATCGGCTACGGCGAAACCCGGGAGCAGGTGATCGAGCGCCTGCTGCGCGCGCTGCGCGAGTATTTCGTCGGCGGCATCAAGACCAACATCTCGCTGTTTCGCCGCATCCTGCACGACCCGGAATTCCGCTCCGGAAAACTGGACACCGGCTTTCTCGACCGGCTGCTGGAAAGGCCGTATCACGAGAGCGATGGACAACATCCCGTGATGGCCGCCATCGGGGCCGCGATCTTCGCGACCTTGGAGCCCAATGGCACGCTGCCCGGAGTTGCGGCGGGCGCCAATGGCAACGGGGCGGCGGTTGCACCGGTATCCAACTGGCGGCGGAACGCGCGCGCGGAAGCGCTGAGGGAGCGATAAGCAACCATGACCTACGACGTGGTAGTGGATGGCAGGAAGCATCAGGTCGAACTAGACCGCGGCGACAAGCTCTGGCTGTGCAAAGTCGATGGCAAGCCGATCGAGGTGGATGCCGCCCTGACGGCGCGTGACGTCCTCTCGCTGCTGGCGGGAGGCAAGGCCTACGAGGTCAAGCGCGAACGCTCGCTGCAGGGCGAGCTGCACATGGTCATCGGCAGCGCGCGTTACGCCGTGGATGTGCAGGACCCGCGCTCGCTGCGTACCCGCCGCTCTATCGGTGCCAGCGACGCCGGTCCGCAGAAGCTCAAGTCTCCCATGCCAGGGAAAATCGTTCGCATCCTGGTCAGCGAAAAAGACGAGGTCAAAGCCGGGCAGGGCATCATCGTCATGGAAGCCATGAAGATGCAGAACGAGATGAAGTCGCCCAAGGACGGCCGAGTGCAGAAGATCCTGACGGCAGAAGGCGCTGCCGTCAACGCCGGCGACACGCTGGCCATCATCGACTGACAGCGAAAATCCCAGCCTAGGCTTCCAGGGCCAAACCCCCGTTTAATGAATTGCTCCGCTTCGTCGACCGTCGAGTAAATCGATACGTTCCAAGCAGATAGAGAACCATGCCGAAATAACTTGACCTGTGATATGGCGATATAGTTAACTATTTTAGTGATGAAAAATGAAGTTCAGTTGAGCTCCTCGATCGGACGAAACCTTTGGGCCGTGGGGGCAAAGCAGAAACGAACTTCATGAGGAGAATGGACATGAAACACCTTCGCTTTGTACTGACCGTTGTTCTTTTGTCGCTCACCACCATGGCTTTCGCCCAGCACGACACGCAAGCGCCTGTTGCACAGGCTGATGCGCAAAAGCCCTCTGTGGCTCCGGTGACGTCCGCGGCGCAGAAGTCCTTCACAACCATAAAAACCCTGGCGGGAGAGTGGGAAGGCCCCGTCACAGTCCCGGAGATGCCGGAGATGTCAGGCGGCAAGCCGATGCACGCTTCGCTGCGCGTAACCTCACGCGGGAACGTCCTCGTGCACGAGCTCCAGGAAGCGGGAACGCCGTTGGATGCGACAAAGTACGACCATCCGGTCACGATGCTTTACGTGGACGGAGACCAGCTGACACTGGTTCACTATTGTGACGCCGGGAACCGGCCTCGCATGGTGGGCAAGATGTCGCCCGACGGCAAGACGGTGGAGTTCGAGTTCAAGGACATCAGCGGGAGCCCGGAGTACCACATGCACCATTCGGTGTTCACCATCATCGATGCCAACCATCACACCGAGGATTGGACGTTCATGATGAAGGACAAGCCGATCCACGCGCACTTCGATTTCCATAGGACAAACTGACCCGCACTGTATCTCTGGTAAGGTTTGGCAAGGGCTAGCTGGAAAACCTGATGGACGGTGATTGGAACGACAGTCAACCGATTTACCGCCAGCTTCGCGACCGCGTGGTGGCGATGATCCTCGACGGCGTGCTTAAGGAGGGCGATCCGCTGCCCTCGGTACGCAACGTCGCGGCCGAGTATCGGGTCAATCCCCTCACGGTCCTGAAGGGCTACCAACAATTGGTGGATGAGGGGCTAGTTGAGTCCCGGCGAGGGCGCGGCATGTTCATCAATGCGGGCGCGCGGAGTTTGTTGCTGCGGGGCGAACGGCAGAAGTTTCTGGGAGAAGAGTGGCCGAGGGTCCGCGCGACCATTGAGCGGCTCGGCCTGAAGGCGGAAGAACTGCTAGACGGCGCCGGCGGCCGTTCGTATTCTGAAGATGTATCGTCCACAACCGCCGAGTCGGAACCCCACGAGTTGGACCCCCCAAAGAAGGAGGAGGACTGAAGCCATGGCATGCATTGAAGCCCGGGGCCTTCGCAAGACCTACGGCCCGACGATCGCGCTGGACGGCATCAATCTGCGGGTGGAAGAGGACCGCATCCTGGGGCTCATCGGTCCCAACGGCGCCGGCAAGACCACCGCACTCGATGCGATACTCGGCCTTCTGTCCTACCAAGGAGAACTGAGGGTGATGGGACGCGACCCCTGGAACGAGCGCTATCAACTCATGCGCGATGTCTGCTTCATTTCCGATGTCGCCGTGCTTCCGCGCTGGGTCCGGGTTTCGCAATTGCTCGACTACGTCGCCGGCGTGCATCCGCGGTTCGACCGTTCCAAGGCGGAAGGTTTTTTGGCGAAGACCACCATCCGGCGCGATCGAAAGGTCAGGGAATTGTCGAAGGGCATGGTGACCCAGCTGCACCTCGCCCTGGTGATGGCGATTGACGCGAAGTTGCTGGTGCTGGACGAGCCCACGCTGGGTCTGGACATCCTGTATCGCAAGCAGTTCTACGATTCCCTGCTGAATGATTACTTCGATCACCACCGCACCATCGTGGTCGCGACCCATCAGGTGGAAGAGATCGAGCACGTGATCACCGATGTCATGTTCATCGACCGTGGCCGCATCGTGTTCGATCGCAGCATGGAAGAGGTGGAGTCGCGCTACCTGGAAGTGATGGTGCGTCCCGAGCAGGCGGCGGCGGCACGGGCCCTCAGGCCGATGCATGAGCGACAGGCGATCGGCGGCAGCATCCTGCTGTTCAATGGGGTAGACCGTCAGCAACTGGCACCGCTGGGCGACGTTCGCACGCCCAGCATCGCCGACTTATTTGTTGCGGTGATCGGCAATCAGCATGGCCAGGTACGAGGAGCGGCGCAATGAATACGCAATCCAATGCCATACTGGACACTCCCGGCGCAGCGCAAGGTTTCGCGCCCGCGGTCATCCCGGAAAGCCGGCTCATGTACTGGTCGGTGGTACGCGAATTGTGGGAGAGCCGCTCCATCTATATCGCGCCGCTGGCCGTCGCGGCGCTGATTCTGCTCGGCTTCCTGATCGCCACGATTGGTCGTGCCTTGTCGGAGGCCAACCTGGCTCAGCGGCGCGCGGTACTCGAAGAGCCGTACAGCTTCGCTGCGCTTCTGATCATGGCGACCACGTTTATCGTGTCGGTGTTCTACTGTCTCGATGCACTGCACGGCGAACGTCGCGATCGCAGCATCCTGTTCTGGAAGTCGCTGCCGGTTTCCGATCTCACGACCGTGCTGGCGAAGGCGGCCATTCCGCTGGTGGTCCTTCCCCTGCTCACCTTTGCGATCACCGTGGTCACGCAATGGATCATGGCGCTGGTGAGCAGCGCCGTGCTCCTGGAAAGCGGCCTGGGCGTCGCACCTTTATGGACTCGGCTGTCGTTGTCCCAGACGTGGCTGATGCTGCTCTACCATCTGGTGACGGTGCATGCGCTGTGGTATGCACCCATCTACGGCTGGCTGCTACTGGTTTCAGCCTGGGCGCGGCGCGCGGCATTTCTGTGGGCCGGCTTACCGCTGCTGGCGATCGCCCTGGTTGAGAAGATCGCATTTAACACTACCCATTTCGCTGCCATCCTAGGGAACCGTATGAGCGGTGGTGCCGAAGCTGTCACCATGCCGGGTAGCAGCCCGATGGATCCGATGACGCACCTTACTCCCGGACATTTCCTGACGAGTCCGGGCCTGTGGATCGGGCTGGCGACGACGGCAGGGTTCCTCGCCGGAGCGGTCCGGCTGCGCCGCTCTCAAGGATCGATCTGAGCAACCGGAGAAGGTGTAGGCGTTGCAGTCCCAGCGGCATGGCAGAGTACAATCCGCGCAAGGACGCGTGTCCTACTTCATGGTTGCGGCCTTCGTCAGGATGTCGTCCGCGTAGTAGTTTTCCACGGTGGACTTGTCGCGGACCGACTCGTAATACGCTGCCTTCAGCAACTGCTCGCGGCGGTCGCGCAACTGCTCCCGGATGGCCTGTTGCACCCGCGGATCTTTCAGTTCGCGCTGGCCGGAGACTTCCCGGCTGAGGAGCTTGACTACCCGGTAGCCGTAAATCTGGTGGGTTTGAGGATCGGCCACCACCAACACGCCGGTATATTGGCCGGGCTTCAGCTTCGTGGCGGCTTCGAAGGCGATCTTGTCGGTCTTCAGCGAAGATTCCGGCACGAAGCCCAGGTCGCCGCCATTCTGCGAGGTCTCGGGCTGCTCGGAATACGTCATGGCGACGGTGGCGAAGTCCTCGCCGCTATCCAGTCGGTTGGCGATCATCTGGATCTTCTTGCGCGCGTCCGCTTCGTTCTGCGCCTTCATGTTCTTGACCTGGGGATTGGGCTGGGTGGTCACCAGGATCTGCGCCAGGTGGAACTGCGGTTCAATCAGGTTGAACTCGGCCTTGTGCTCGTTGTAATAGCTGGTGATGTCTTCGTCGGAGATGTTGATCTTCGACGTCACTTCCTTGTTCATTACCTTGTCGATGGTTATGGAGCGGCGCAGGTCACGCTTGAAGTCGTCCAGGGTGAGGTTCCGGTCTTTCAGCCGCCTATCGAATTCCTCCTGGGTGTAGGGTGCCTTGATTTCCGCCAGCTTGGTGTTGATTTCCTCGTCCGTCGCCAGCAAGCCCAGCTTCTCCGCGCGCTGCATGAGGATCTCGTTGTCAATCAGCTGCTTCAGGATGCTCAGCCGCAGGCTGTCAGCCTGTTCCTGGCTGGGCTTTTGCGGGGCGTCCGCCGTCTGGTTGTTGTAGTACTTGTCCACCTCATTGCGGCTGATTTTGCGCCCATTCACCTTGGCCATGACGTCAGCACTGTCCTGCTTTCCCGCACAGCCGGCCCCTGCGAGCAGCAGGAGTACGGCCAGCGACAACGCAGGCACAACCGCGAGACTCGCGACACTGTTGGATTTCAAGTTCAAACTCCGATCCTTCCGGCAGACCCAAAACCGCAGACCGGCTAGCTGGGCCCGGTCGATTCCATTCACCTCTTGAGGAGGTTGCGGCCAGCGCTGGTTACTTGCTGGAGGTTCGTTTCTGGGGAGCGGCCGGCGCCGGCGCCAGCACGCCCGCCGCCAGCAACTGCTGGTTCACCGCCGCCCGCACTTCCTCCATGTCCGCTGCTCCTTCCAGCCTTTGTCCGTTGACGAAGACCGTCGGGGTGGCGTTCACGCCCAGCGAGTCGGCCTCCGCGATCGACGCCTTCAGAACGGCATCCGGCTGGGCCTTGATGCACGCTTGTAGCTTGGCGGTATCGGCGCCATTCTTCTTGCCGATGTCCAGCGTGATATGGTCCAGCTCGTTGAAGGAGTTCTGCACGTCCTTCTGGGTGCCGTTGATGGTGCGCTGATTGGCGTGTACGTAATCGGCGTACTCCCAGTACCCTTTGCCACTCTCTTTGGCCAGGCAATTCGCATTGTTGGCGGCATGGATGGCCCAGGGATGCATGGTGAGCGGGTAGTCCTTGTAGACAATCTTTACCTTGTCGCCATACTCCTTCATCACGTCGCTCATCAACGTGGTGTGCATGCGCGCGCAGAAGGGACATTCAAAATCGTCGTAGTTGACGATGGTGACCTTGGCGTCTGGATTGCCGCGTATCGGACGGCCCGCCACGTCGATCTTCTTCATGGTTTCGGCGTAGGGATCTTTGGTCAGGTCGATCTTGCTCATTCGTACCAGGCTCTTGCCGTCCTTCGACAGCAGGAACTCCATGGTCTGTGCCTTTTCACCCTTGCTCAACGTGATGGAAACAGTGCTGTAGTCGGGAAACTCGCTGGGTTTTTGCTCGCCAACGGTGACCTTCACATCCGGAGGCACGTTGAAATAGGCATGGATTTGCCGCTCAATGCGCTGATTTACATCCGACGAACCGGGTTGGCTCGTCTGTGCCGAGCACCCCACCGACAACAGAAGCGAAAAGACAGCTAGGCGTCGCAAAAACAAGATAGGGAACCACCTTTGAGAAACATGAACGTCTGATTATCTCACGCGCAGGGCTTCGCCACACCTCTGCTTGGAATCGGACTTTCGACTGCGGCCCGCGCTCTCGGCCTTGGTTTGGACGTGCCAGCGGCCCTCTTCGTCAACTCCGGGGCGGCTTTACCAGGGATTGCAGCGGTAATAGAACATTCATCGAGCCGGAGCGAAAGCCTTCCAAGTCGAGGGTGACGTAGGAGAAGCCCAGCGCCTTGAAGATGCGCGTCAACTCGGCGGCCATCTCCATGGTCATCGCACGGGGCAACTCTTCGCGGGCGATCTCGAGGCGCGCGATTTCGCCGTGGTGCCGCACTCGCACCTGCCGGAACCCGAGATGGTGCAATGCCTCTTCGCCGCGCTCGACGGCCGACAACGCCTCGCGCGTGACCGGACGGCCATACCCGAGGCGCGACGACAGGCACGCTGAAGCCGGCTTGTTCCAAATGCGCAGCCCCGCCCGCGACGCCAGGTCGCGAATGTCCTGCTTGGTCAGCCCCGCCTCCAGCAGCGGTGCTGCCACGTGATGCTGCCGCGCGGCCTGCTGTCCCGGGCGATAATCGCCCTGGTCGTCGAGGTTGACGCCATAAGCGATGGCCTCAAAGCCCTGATGCTGGCGGTATTCTTCCATTGCGGTAAACAGCTCGTCCTTGCAGTGATAACAGCGCGCAGCGTCGTTGCGCAGGTATTCCGGACGTTCCATCTCGCCGGTGTTGATGATTTCCAGCGGGATGCCGTGCTCGCCGGCGAAAGCCTCGGCATCGCGCTTCTGGGAGCGCGCCATGCTGGGCGAATCGGCCATGACCGCCAGCATGCGGTCGCCCAACTCGCGATAGGCCGCCCATACCAGGAAGCCCGAATCCACTCCACCCGAGTAGGCCACCAGCAGGCGGCCAAGTGAGCGCAGGCGCTCCCGAAGAACCAGCGATTTGGCTTCCAGGGCGCCGACTTCGGAGAGGAGTTTGGCGGGTAGAGCCGACATGCTTGCATTGTATGACAGCCCGCGACGAGAGGTTGTATAGGCCCGGTCAGTTGCCCCGCGCCCGCCTGGTAAACACCAGCCAGTGGACAGGCCGTGACACGGCCGCAGCGCCGTGGTATCAATCCAGTGCGGGGGTAGAGAGCGCGTCGGAGCGTTCCTGGCTTCCGCCGCTCTGGTCTTCTCCGAATCCTGCTCAGTGCCCGCCGCTTGCGCGATCCACGCGACAGAGTGCAATGCCGGCCTTCGTCTTGGGCAATTGCAGCCGGACTCCTTTCCTCATGATTTTTGTCAGGCTGGACGACCCGGCTGACAGAGGAAGACGCGCCACGACATGACAGACCAGCAATCCCTGCGCTCTGACGCCGCTGGCGACGCCAGCCAGCCCTCCGGAGAGATTTGGCGGAAGGAAATTCATGCCCGCATCGACCGCTACCGGACCCGGCGGGGGCGGCGCATCGAGGGAGCGTTCACCATGCGCTTCCCGTTTCCCGATGAGCCGGCCGATAAGGCGGAGGAAACACCGGAACCGGAAGCCATGATCGCCGTGGCCGAAATGGCTGATGTCGCAGAGGAAGTCAACCCGACGCTCGCCTCTGATCCCGTTTCCGGCCCCGAGCTCGCGCCTGTCCCTGAAGAATTCTCGCCGATTATCTTGGAGCCCATCGTGCCCGAGGCGCCGGAGCCAGTCACCGCGGCCGTTGTCGTGGAAGCCGAGCCTGTCTCAGCGCGTCGGGAGGTAGAACCCGAGCCCGAGGCACCGCCCCGGCCCCGGCCGCGAAGCAAACGCAAGGTCATCGCGTTTCCCAAGATCGCGACCGGCTCCGAGCTGATGAATCGCCTGGCCGACCCGGTCCTGCCCGAGCAGCCGCGCATCCTCGACGTGCCGGTTGAGCTGGAGGCTTACCCAGCAACACCATTTCTGGATGGGCTACAGTTCGGACCCGATCCGCAGCAGCAGGCCGCCGCACAGGGCGACCACATCGAGCTTCCGTTCGCGCCGGCCACGATTTCGCGGCGCGTCTGCGCCGCCTTGGTGGACTGCGGCCTGGTCGCGGCCGCCACGGCGTTGTTTGCTGGCGCCGGCTACAAGCTGGTGCCCAAGCTGCTCATCACCAAACCTCTGCTGCTGACGGCGGCAGTGGTTCCGGTGCTGTTGTGGGCCGTCTACCAATACCTGCTTACGACATATGCCAGTTCGACCGTGGGCATGCTGGCAACGAAGACGCGCTTGAGCACCTTCAAAGGCAAGTCGCTGAGGATCGGCGACCGCCGCAAGCGCGTCCTCGCCCTGTATCTTTCGGCCGCTTCGCTCATGATGGGATTGCTGTGGGCGCTGGTGGACGTAGATGGGCTCTGCTGGCACGACCGCATCAGCCGCACCTACCTGACCGGCCGGGAATAGCCGCGCTTCTACGGAACATTGTTATTGCGAGAGCCAAGTTTCTTCCTGCTGTCATCCTTTCCGTCGCGGCAGATGCGGACGCTCGCTCAGGGTGACAATCGAAAACAAATGCAGGTTCGTCGCTCAAGCTCAAGATGACAGTCTTCTGATGACAACCTGAAGCGCTCCCACATTCGTAGCATACTCGGCTGCTGACAAGCTCTTGGGAAAACCTGTACATTCAACCGTGGCCTGCTTCTGGCGCGCGATGGGCCCGCGGGGCGGTTCGCTTCAGGAAGACACCTGGCAACGCCTGAGACTCCAAGTTAAGTGAATAGCGCGTTCAGGTAGGCTAAGCCAGGAAAGGAAGCGGTCAAAGCGGTACACTGATAGCTCGGTCGCGCGCTGTCCGGCGACTTGAGCTTCGCCCGGTGATTCCGGGACGACCCTATGTCCACGTCAGCTCCGAACCTGCAGCGTCCCGCCATCAAAGTCTTCGTCGCCACCACGGTGATGCTGACGTTTATCTCCTTCTGGCGGGCTTCGGCCATCATCTTGGCCGATCTTGCCTCGTCGGCGTATTACGTGGGTGGTGACGCGGAAAAGGTCATCGGCAAGAGCGCACCCTGGTTCGTGCTGGCCGTCATGCTGTTCAGCTACGCGGTGCGGGCGCTCTACATCGAATCCAGCTCAATGTTCGTTCGCGGTGGCGTATACCGCGTGGTCAAAGAGGCCATGGGCGGCAACCTGGCAAAGCTCTCAGTCTCGGCCCTGCTCTTCGACTACGTGCTGACCGGGCCCATCAGCGCGGTGTCCGCCGGCCAGTACCTCGCGGGATTTCTGACCGACAGTTTCCACCATCTCGGACGCGACGTCCACATTCCGGAGAATGCTTTTTCAGCGGTTTTCGCCATCGCGGTCACCCTTTACTTCTGGTGGAAGAATACTCAGGGCATTCACGAATCCAGTGAACGCGCCCTGCAAATCATGAAAATCACTACGGTGATGGTGGTGATCCTGATTGCCTGGTGCCTGATCACGCTGTTCAAGCACCCCACTCACTTGCCACCGCTGCCGTCGGCGGCCGACATGCATCACGATCAGGAATCGCTGGGCTGGCTGCTGCACACCTGGGCGGTGCGCATTCCGCTCATCATGATGCTGGTGGGCTTTGGCCATTCCGTGCTGGCCATGAGCGGAGAGGAATCGCTGGCCCAGGTCAACCGCGAAATCGAGCACCCCAAGCTGAAGAACCTGGAAAAAACCGGGCTGGTCATCTTCCTCTACAGCCTGTTCTTCACCTCTCTGGTTTCGTTCTTCGCGGTCATGATCATCCCCGACAAGGTGCGGCCCGACTACTACGCCAACCTGATCGGTGGCTTGGCCATGAACGTGGTCGGCCCGTTCACGTTGCGCCTGGTGTTCCAAGGTTTCGTCGTACTGGTCGGCGCCTTGATTCTTTCCGGCGCGGTGAATACCGCCATCGTCGGCGCCAACGGCGTGCTGAACCGGATGAGCGAAGATGGTGTGCTGACGCCGTGGTTCCGCAAGCCGCAGAAGAGATTTGGCACCAGCTATCGCATCATCAACCTGATTGTGGGCCTGCAGATCTTCACCATCATCGCCAGCGGCGGCAACGTCTACTTGCTGGCCTCGCTGTATGCCTTCGGCGTCATCTGGAGCTTTGCCTTCAAATCGCTGGCCGTCACGGTGTTGCGCTACACTGAGCCGGAGAACCGGCAGTGGAAGGTGCCGGGCAACTTTCACATCCGGGGCGTTGAAGTTCCCCTCGGGCTCTTTGTCATCTCGCTGGTGCTGTTCGCCACAGCCGTGGTTAACCTGTTCACCAAGCAATTGGCCACCATTTCGGGCGTTGCCTTCAGCTTTGCCTTCTTCGCAATTTTCTCCATCTCGGAGAGGATTACCGCCAAGCAGCACGCTCACGCGGATTCCGGGCTCGATCAATTCAATATCGCCCAGAATGCCGAGCTCAGCGCGGAAGCGATGGAGGTCCGCCCGGGCAATATCCTGGTGGCGGTTCGCGACCCCCACAACCTGTACTACCTGCGCGGGGTGCTGGCCAAGACCGACACCACCAAGACCGATGTGGTGGTGATGACCTCGCGGGTCTACCACCGCGAACACTCCTTCAGTGGCAACGAGACCGTGGACACCTCCGACGTGTTCAAGAAGTACGAGCAGGAGTTGTTCAGCTCCGTGGTGTCCGCCGCCGAAAAAGAGGGCAAGCACGTTTCCCTGGTGGTAGTGCCCACCAACGACATCTTCGAGAGTATCGTGTCGACCGCGCAGCGGCTGCATTCGTCGGTCGTGGTCTGCGGCCTGTCCAACAAGCTGACCGCCGATGAGCAGGGCAAGCTTACGGGCGATGCCTGGGAGCGATTGCCCGAGCCCCGTCCCCGCCTGAAGCTGGTGGTGGTGGAACCCGGCGGCACCAGGCACGAATACCCCCTGGGCCCGCACACCCCGCGTATGCGTCAGGAGGACGTGGACCTGTTGCACGGCCTATGGAAGGAAGTGACCAGCGATGCCCGGTATCGCGAGCTCCACCATTATCACGTGCTCAACGTGGCGCTCCAGGAAATGGCGCAGCGTATGCAAGACGGCGCCGACCGCGACCAGGTCATGCGAGACATCTACCGCGAGATGGAACGGCACAGCGACCAGCCGGTTCGCGAAGAGGACGATTCTGCGCCGCCGGCGACTTAATCCGCGCTAATGGGCGGGCACGCCTGCTTCATTCCAGCAGATGCTGATAGTCGGCGCGCAGGGCCCGCTTGAGGGTCCCGGCGCGGCGGTCACGATCGCCGCAAAATTCCATGACAAGGGGCTTCGCCTGGCCGAAGCGCAACACCTTCAGCCGCAACCTGCGGCCTGGCACCTGGACCTCCAGCACCCGGCGCACCACGTTGCGCTCCTCCGACCACAGGTGCAGCACGCATCGGCCGTCGCCGGAAACGGAGTACTTCGCCGAGGCAAAATCGAACAGAAGCTCGCCCTCTTCCACTACCAGCGCCTGGGATGCGCCGGTGAGAAATTCCGCCACCATCTGCGAGAGCATTTCGGCTGTGATCGGAGAGACATCCATAACGTTCTCGATAGCCTACGTGACCGTCCGCGGATGCCGCTGCGTCATGGCGCACACATGTGTGTGATAATCAAATGCCAGCCCAGAATGGGACGGCTGCCCCGGGCCGCTTCTCCCCTGCCGGCCGAGCATCCAACGAGTGTGATCATGGACAACAAGTTTTTCTTCCAGCGTTACGGCCTTTCGCAGACGGACGTTGAGCGCTATCTATCGGCGGCTTTGTCCGCCGGCGGCGATTACGCCGATCTTTATTTCGAATACCAGACCTCGACCTCGGTCTCGCTCGACGAGAGCATGGTGAAGTCGGCCACGCAGGGCATTTCTGCCGGATGTGGTGTGCGCGTGCTGTCAGGCGAACGCACCGGATACGCCTACACCGACGACCTGTTGCCGGAGCGCATTCTGCATGCCGCGCGTACTGCGGCTCTGATCGCCAGCGGTCCGGCAAAACAACCGATCGTCGGCCTGACCGACAAGCCTTCGCACAATCTGTATCCCATCCCGCTGCCGTCGACGGAAGCCGACGTATTGGCCAAGGTGGACCTGGTGAATCGCGCCGACAAGGCAGCGCGCGCCTATGATCCGCGCATTCACGAAGTTCGCGTGAGTTACGCCGACGAACTGCGCCGGATTCTGGTTATCGGCTCCGACGGCAGTTTTGGCGAGGACGCCCAGCCGCTGGCGCGCATGAGCGTCTTCTGCATCGCCAAGGACGAGACCACGGGCTCAGCCCGCGGCACGGCCGGCGGCGGTGGTCGCGTGGCCATCGATTATTTCCACGGCGACGCTTCGCCCGAGCACTTTGCCAAGGAGGCCGCGCGCCAGGCGATCATCCAGCTCGATGCGCGCGAGGCTCCGGCCGGCGAGATGGAAGTGGTGCTCGGCCCGGGATGGCCGGGAATCCTGCTGCACGAGGCCATCGGTCACGGCCTGGAAGCCGACTTCAACCGCAAGAAAACCTCTGCCTTCTCCGGCATGTTGGGCCGTCGCGTAGCCAGCGACAAGTGCACGGTGGTGGACAACGGCACCATGCCCGGACGCCGCGGCTCGCTCAACGTGGACGACGAGGGCAACCAGACCGAGAACACGGTGCTCATCGAGAACGGCATCCTGAAGGGCTATCTCTCCGACAAGCTGTCGTCGCGCCTGATGGGCATCCCCAACACCGGCAACGGCCGCCGCGAGAGCTACCAGCACATTCCCATGCCGCGCATGACCAACACCTACATGCTTGCGGGACAGGATTCGCCCGAGGACATCATCAAGTCGGTCAAGTACGGCGTCTATGCGGTGAATTTCGGCGGCGGACAGGTGGACATCACCAACGGCAAGTTCGTCTTCTCTGCCTCGGAGGCTTACCTTATCGAGAACGGCGCCATTACTTCGCCGCTGAAGAATGCCACGCTCATCGGCAACGGTCCCGACGTGCTGACCAAGGTCTCCATGGTCGGCAACGATCTTCAGCTCGACGAAGGCGTCGGTACCTGCGGCAAGGACGGGCAGTCCGTGCCCGTCGGCGTTGGCATCCCAACGCTCAAGGTGGACCGGCTGACGGTTGGCGGTACCGGCGGGTAGGAGGTCATCTGAGAGCTGACTGCGCCGCTTTAGCAGGCATCGCCGAGGTACAAAGATTAGCGGTTGCCGCGGTGCCGCGGCAGGTTGTCCTGAAGGAGAAGCTCAAGATGTACGCACGTAATGCCCATTTCCGCGTGAAATCGCTCGACATGGCTGGGGCGTTCGCTCGGACACTCGAGTACGAGATCCTTCCTTTGCTTCAGAAGCAGGAGGGCTTCAAGGGCGAAATCACGTTAGCCAACCCCGGCAGTCTGGAACGGATTTCGATCAGCCTGTGGGAAAGCAAGAGCCATGCAGAAGCTTACGACGCCAACGTGTACCCACAAGTGCTGAAGGTCCTTTCACCGTTGATCGAGGGGACGCCCAAGATTCGGATCTTTCAGTCCGTCGTCTTGAACCTTGACCAGGGCCCTGCAGCCGAGCGCTAGAGTCTTGGGCTGCTCTTCCTGGCGCAACACGCGCAATGCGCCTTCCGTTAGCGCCTGCAGCTCGTCCTCGCCCGGATAAACGGTGACAGGAGCGATCCAACTTACGCAATCACTCAGCCTGGCGACCAGACGCTGGGAATGCGCCATGCCCCCCGTCAAAAGCACAGCGTTCACCCGTCCGTGCAGCACGGCCGCCATCGCCCCGATCTCCTTCGCGATTTGATACACCATCGCGTCGAACGCGGTTTTGGCCTTTGCCTCGCCATCGTCAATGCGGTGCTCTACTTCCGCCAGGTCTTTCGTGCCAAGGTAGGAGTACAGTCCGCCCTCGCGGAAGAGCAGCCCTTCCACCTGCTTCTCTGTGTACTGGCCGCTGAAGCAGAGATCGACTAGCTGCATGACCGGCACCCCGCCCGCCCTCTCCGTGGAGAATGCTCCTTCTTCGCGCGAATTGGTTACGTCCACCATCAAGCCGTTCTCGTGCGCCGAAGCCGAAATCCCGCTCCCCATATGCGCGACAATCAGATGTAGCGATTCGTATTGTTGGCCATGCTCGCGGGCATAGCGCTTGGCCACCGCCTTGGAATTCAAAGCGTGCGATAAACATTGCCGCTCCAGCAGCGCCGATCCGGACAGGCGCGCGCACTCCGGCCACTCATCCACACTCACGGGGTCAACGACGTAGGCGGGTACGCCCGCCTTTTGCGCGATGTCGTATGCCAGAAACGCCCCCAGGTTGGCAGCATGTTCGCCGCGCCTGGCCAGCCGCAGATCCTCAAGCATTTCCTCATTCACAACGTAGGTGCCGCTGGCCAAGGCCGGCAGAAGCCCGCCGCGTCCTACAACCGCATCCACCTGGCGAACGTTGTGTCCCGCCTCGCTAAGCGCAGCTTCAATTTTCGCGCAGCGAAATTGTTGCTGCTCCAGAATCGGGCATCCACGGAACGGCGCCAGCTCGGCATCCGAGTGCCGGAGATTCTCGACGAAGTCAGGGCGCGAGCCCGAGTAGAGAGCGATCTTCGTGGATGTGGAACCGGGGTTAATGGCAAGAACCCTGTATTCACCAGCTGGCAAAGATCACCCCCAGAGCTATGGAGTTCACCTTGTCATCCGCGCTCTCCACGCGCGACGGAATCAGGATGGGGACCTTCGCGCCCGCCACCACGTGCGCACACTGTGAACCGCCCAGGTACTTCGCGGATTTGGCCAGAAGATTGCCCGCCTCGATGTTCGGAACCACCATGCAGTCGGCGTGGCCTGCCAAGGGATGCTCGATGCCCTTCGCCCGCGCGGCAGACTCCAGTAGTGCGCAATCGAGGGCAAGCGGGCCAAAGACCGTTGCGTCGCCGAACTGCCCAGACTCGCCCATCCTGGTGAGCTCCCGGGCATCCACGCTCGAAGGCACCGACTCGCTTACCGCCTCTGTGGCGCTCATGAGCGCGATCTTCGGACGCGCGCCTCCCAGGGAACGCATGACCTCGATCGCGTTCTGCACGATTTGCTTTTTCTGCTCCAGATTCGGTGAGACATTCAGCCCGCCATCAGTGATGCCCACCAACCTGCGTTCGCCCGCGAGCGTGTCCTCATAGAGGAGCACGTCGCTCAACAGGCGCCCTGTGCGCAGTCCAGCCCGCTTGTCCAGCACGGCGTGCAAGAGTTCATCAGTGCGGAGATGACCTTTCAGCAACAGGTCAACCTGGCCATCTCTTGCCATCTGCGCCGCGACGGTTGCGGCATCCTCTGTGCCCACAAACTCTGCCCTGGCGACCAAGTCATGGAGCCCGAGGGCCTCCGCCAGGGTGCGGATTTTCCGTTCGTCGCCAATCAGCACGGGCGCGGCAAAACCGAGATGAAGCGCGCCATCGGCTGCTGTCAGGGCGACCTCGTCGTCGGCTACGACAATCGCAACACGTTTCGCGCCCAGAAGCTGGGCGCGACGGCGGAGCTCGCCGAAGCTGGTTATCTCTCGTTTGCTGGACACAGCAGCAGTGCTGGAAAGCATGTCCCATTCTCCCCCTGGCAAAACCTGCGTTGCAGTGAGCCGGGTCACAAAGCGCCCTGCTGTCGAAAGGATGCCAGAGAGTGACGACGGGATAGGTGCTAGCTCCGGCGACCATCTCCCGGGCGCGGGAAAACCTGCTTCTTGTCTCAGACTTGAAAGGGGAAGCAACGACTTGCGGGTTAGCTTACAGTAGATGAATGTACATTTAAGGATTCCTGCGGTGAACCGCGGGCTGGAGGTTGGTTTTGCGGAGATCGGTGTTTCCATGGCAAGTCAGGGTTTGCGCGTCGTTATTGTCGTCTGTTCTGGTTGGTTTTGTGATCGGCTCTCCCGCTTGGGCCCAAAACCTGCCCAATGCTCCCAGTGCGCAGAAGGCTAAGTTACAAACCACGCAAACCAAGGAGAGCGGCTGGCCCCGCACGTTTACCAGCGGCGCCGACAACTTCCTTGTTTATCAGCCGCAGGTGGAAAAGTTCTATAGAAGGGGATGTCAAGAGACATTTTTCTCCCTCCGCCGGACGCGGTAGAATTTCTCGCACATCCAGCCCCTGCGGATTGCCTGTTCGTCTGGACCGCTTTTCGCGGCGGAGCGTCAGACCGAGTTGTTCCCATTCCGACGGTTTCATGACACGATCCGTTGTCGACGCCATTCGGCTCCTGAAACTTGCAAGCAAAGCGGGCAGGCAGAGTGCCAACCATGGTCCTATCGGAGACTCGAGGCCTATAGCTTTCTTGGGTTATCCGGAAGGGCATAGGGTGGAAACTGAGACTGGGTGCCGAGGCACAGGAAGGCCTACTTTTCCACTGGATACTTTCTTCCGAACCCGAGCGTTGCAAGAACCGACGGGCCACTACTGGGCATGAAACCCTTTGGGCCTGGGCTTCCTCAGACGCTCAAGCTGCTTGCTGTTTTAGATGTTTCGCGTCGAAATGCTCACCTCTCTTCCAAACTCTCAAAGCGATGGCTGCGATCTTGCGAGCCAAGGTCAGACGTGCCATTTCTGGCTTCATCCCTTTACCCAACAGACCGACATAGAAATCCTGGAACGGGCCGAGATTACTACTGGCCCAGCTGGCCGTACCTTTGAACACGTTTTTAAGATCATGATTGTGGTTGCGGTTGAGGCCACGAAGCTGAACTGGTTTCTTGGAACGTTGGAGCTGTCCTTGCACGTAGCGGTATTGCGCACTATCGTGGGTCTCGATCCCAAGACCGCTGTAGGTCCACAGTTGTCGCTTGGTTCGGAAACGTTGAGGGATTTGAATGAGCGCGGTCATTAGCGCAGCTCGAATCGCACCGATCGAAGGAATCTCACGCAACAACTTTGCCCCGTTATGTTGGCGGCTCTCCTGGACCAGATCTCGCCGTATCGCTCGATGCAAAGCCTGGAGGGCATCGAGTTCTTGGTAAAAGAACTCGGCCCGACGGCGCACGCCAGGTTCCTTAATCTTTTCCAACCATCCCACACGGTGGCGCGGGGAGTAGACTGACATGCCGGCGCAAGGAATGGCCCAGCTTCGATAGAGCGCCTTGAGTCGATTCATAACCCGGGTGAGATCGTTGCTGACCGTCAGATAACTGCGAGACAGTTCCTTCAGTGTTCGTAAGCCATTTTCTCCATGGTAGACCGGCCGGAGTAATCCGCTGCGTAGCAGATCGGCCAGTTTTCGCGCATCGATCTTGTCGCTCTTGCTGCCATCTTTCAGTAACGCGTTTACGCGTGGGTTGCAGACCACGACTTTGGTCACGTGCGGTTTCAGCAAATCATAGAGCCAAGCTGCCCAAGTGCCTTCTTCGAAGGTGACATACAGGTCTCCACGTAACCCCTGCATAAACTGCAGAATGGTGATTGCTTTGGTTTCGATGATGGACTCCATCACCAGCTTCCCTGTACTGGTCATCACCGCGATCGAAATCGCTTCTTGGTGAACATCCATGCCGATATACTTGATGCTGTCCATTGCGGGTGCTCCTTTCAGTATCGTTCTCACTGACACTCAGAACCTACCGCAAAGGGGCACCCTTCTATAATGCGTGGGATGGCAATCGTATCTACCTCTACTCCGCAGTTGAGTTGAAAACAGTGAAGGCGCAGCCAAGTACGGCGTAGTCTGGTTCAATGCTCGCACCGAGGTGGACAAGATCAACCGCCTGGTAACCCTCGACCAGTTTGAGCTCACGAAGGTGAAGTTCCCGGTAGCGGCAGACAAGGAAGCAGGGCTGACCGCGCTGCTGCAAGAGAGGGTGCCGGGAGCTATCAAGACCATGTCGTTGGACCGCCTGCAGGCAGCGCTCGAAGCTGCGGGCGAGGAAATCAGGGGAGTCGACGTCAAGAACGATCCGCCGAAGGTGCTCATCGCGAGCAAGCCGTCGCCGCTGGTGTTGATCGACGGCATGCCACACTTGCGGGAGATCCAAGGCACGAACCTGCAGCGCGTCATCAATACGCGCGCCGTGCTCCTGTTTTGAGAACGACAAGAAGACCTATTACCTGCGCGTGCAGGACTGGTGGCTGCAAGCCAAGGACCTGGAAGGGCCGTGGACGTATGCCAAGAAACTGCCTGATGACATGAAGAAGGCCGAGGAGTTTGTCGTCACCCAGGCTGCCGGGCAGACGCTGCAGACCGATCCAACTTCAACGCAGCCCTCTTTGAAAGAGGCAGGCAAGAAAGCTGAAATACCTGTTGTCTATGTGGAGTTCGGGCCGGCCGAACTGATCGAGACCAAGGGAGAACCGGTCTACAAAGCCATTCCAGGTACGGGCCTGGAGTATGCGGAGAATACCAATGGCAACATCTTCCGGCTCGGCGCGCAATACTACATCCTGATCTCGGGCCGCTGGTTTCGGGGGATTGCTTGCCATCTGCGGAATCGAATTTGCGATCAGCGCCTCTTTGGCTTGGGGAGTGCCGGGCACAGACGCGTCACCCGTTCGGAAGCGAAGCTCACGGTTCAGTACGGCGGCGAGGCAACGTTTGTGCCAATCGAAGGAACATCGATGACATACGCGAAGAACACCAGCGCAGCCGTCATCAAGGTGTCTGACAACAACTACTGCGTTGAAGCTGGCGTGTAGTTCAAGGCGCCAACGCCCCAGGGCCCCTGGCGCGTGGCCGACTCCGTGCCGGCGGAGATATACGACACCCCTCCGAGCTCGCCGCTTTACTACGTCACTTACGTGAAGGTATACGGCGCGACGCCTGAGGTGGTTTATGTGGGCTACACACCTGGCTACTACGGGACGGTCGTTTCGGCCAATACCACTACCGTGGTCTATGGCACCGGGTGGTATTACCCGCCTTATATTAGTCCCACAGTGTGGTATGGCTGGCCGTACACCTACGGTGTGGGAGCCGGATTCACTTACACCACTGATTCCGGGTGGAGCTTCGGGTTCGGCTACGGATATGGCTGCTACCCCTGGTATTACCCGTGGTGGGGGCCGATGGGGTACTACGGATAGGGCTGGTATCCCTATTACGGTTGGAGCGCATGGGGAGGAGCCGCGGTCGCCAACGTTTACGGAGTGTGGGGCAACACGGCATACTCCCGCACCGGCGTGGCGTGGGCCAATCCCTACACCGGAAATTACGGTGCAGCGACGCGGGGCGCCTACCACAATACCCAAACCGGGCGGACCACGGTCGCAGGTCGCGGCACCAACACCAATATCTACACGGGTAATACAGCCGGTTACCGCGGCGGCGCGACGTACAACCCAAACACCGGCATCGTCGCGGGCGGCGGCGCAGGTTACGTGGGGAATATCTACACTGGGCAAGGCACAGCCGGACGGGGTGGATTCGCCTACAACACCAATACAGGGGCCGGGGTTGCCGCTGGCAAGAACAACGTTTACGCCGGCAAAGACGGCACGGTGTACAAGTACAACCGGGAGAGTGGGGGTTGGTCGTCCAATAGCGGCAATGGGTGGCAGTCCACGAGCAAGCCGGACGCCAATCTCCAGCGTCAGCAGCAAGCGCGCACCCAGGGCGCGCAGCGGAACCAGAACTTCAACTCGACGCGCAGCTACGGTAGAAGTATGGGTGGCGCGAGAATGGGTGGCGGCGGAGGGCGAAGGAGATAATGTCCGGCAAACAGAATGGTTTGTTGATCCCTCTGCACAGCCATGTTTGACCAGGATGGCGCGGGACGGCAGTGCGGCCGTCCCGCTTTCCCTGATAAACCAACCAAACGCAGTTACTGGATCCCCGCGATGGCCTTGTTCTGCAGCACGCGGACCACCACGCGCCGGCTCTCGGCCTCAGACTGTTCCTTGCTGCCTTTTTCTACCGGGTGACTTTCACCCATCGCACCCGGGGCGAGCATTCTGGTCAGGGGAACATGCGCCTGCTGCAGCAGGATGTTGGTGGCATTCTGGGCACGCTGATCGCTCAGCTTTTGGTTCAGCGCTACGCTGCCCGAGGTCGAGGCGTAGCCCTTCACTTCGATCATGTAGCCGTTCACGGATTTGGCCTTCTCTGCCAGCGCCGTCAACTGAGGAATGTACTTGGGATCGACCTTGGTCTGCCCATTGCCGAAGTACACGGTCACTGCGTCCCAAATGTAATAATCATCCAGCTGGCCGAAACGGGCGGTATTCGCCGCGATGGCTGCCTTGTTGGCTTCAATCTGCTTCTGCTGCTCGGTCAAAGCCGCCTGCTGTTTTTGCAGTTCGGCGTTCTGTGCCGCCAGAGCGGCATTCTGCTTCTCCAGCTCTGCTTGTTGCTGCTGGTTCAGCACCTTGGTTTCATGCATACCGGCTTGTATGGCCTGTGCCTGTTCGAAATCGTTGCCCTTGAACCGAATTTTGCTTGCGACCATTTGGTTCTGGGCGTTGTACGTACCTTCCACCTGGATGGGCAGCCCGGGGATGAGGGCCCCCATCGACATCTTTTTATTGCGGGCCTTAAATGCACCCTGCACCTGGCCCACGTCCGTGCTGTCCGTCAGAAGGACGACAACGGTTTGCCCATCGGCCGTCTTCAACATGACTTCCGATCCGTTGCGCCCATTGATGACGCCTTCGAGCTTGGCCGACTGGGCAGAGGCAACCGTGGTGGATAGTGCGACTAACGCGGACAACATGGTTGTTATGAAAAGGATCCTGAAGGTCTTGCTAGGAATCATGATTTCGCTCTCCTGTTTCGTGTTGTGAAATTGTGAATGCATTTAAGGTAAAAGCAGGGGGAGCAGCTTGTTACCTGGAAGACGTGCCGCCCGCGAATTCCACGGGTGAACCTGAGCCTCGTGCAGTCGATTGCCCGCACCTGGGCCAAGGCTCGGCTCCATTAAGTTATGTTACCGCAAATGCCTCCCGGCAGGTGCGCAAAGGTTTGTGCGCTGCATCACAGCGCAGTGTTTTGGCAGTGGAGTACAGTACCTTATGGAAGTGTGTCTGTTCCCAAGTTGTGCGCCACCCTGGTATGGACGACGATCGGCCAAAGTGCTTCTACTTGTTAAACTTCGGTCGACGGGAGAGCTATCAACGGGAGCAGCGGAAAGACACGGAGACGGTGGCTATGAATTCTAAGAACAGTTTCGGAAACATAATGATCCGCGCGGTTCGAGAACTCGCAGCGGTCATCTGTATCGGGGCGCTGGTGCCCGGTAGCCCGGCGTTGGCGGCAGCTCAGACACAGTTACCCGACGCCCCGTCCGCGCAGGCCGCGGCTGATAAGATACCTGCCGATCAGCTTGACTCGCTGGTGGCGCCCATCGCGCTGTACCCCGATCCGCTGCTGAGCCAGACGCTGGTGGCTTCCACCTATCCGCTGGAGGTGGTTCAGCTACAGCAGTGGTTGGCGCAGCATAAGGACCTGAAAGACAAGGCCCTGGCCGATGCGGTGGCGAAGCAAGACTGGGATCCCAGCATTCAGTCATTGGCCGGGCTGCCCGATGTAGTCAAGCTGCTGGCGGAAAACATCAAGTGGACCACCGACCTTGGGAACGCCTTTCTCGCTCAGCAGAAGGACGTGATGGACGCAGTGCAGCGCATGCGAAAGAAAGCCAAGGACGCCGGCAACCTGAAATCGACCGAACAGGTCAAGGTGGAAACCAAGACCGTCGAAAGCACGCAGGTAATCGTGGTGGAGCAGGCCAATCCGCAGGTCATTTACGTGCCAAGCTACAACCCAACCGTGGTGTATGGCGCTCCCGTCTATGCCTACCCCCCAATCGCCTATCCGCCGCCGGGATATTACGCGGCGGGTATGGCGATCTCGTTTGGTGTAGGCGTCGCGATGGGCGCGATGTGGGGCGGCGGGTGGGGTTACAACTGCGGGTGGGGCGGCAACAATAACGTCACCATCAACAACAACAACAATTTCGTCAACAACAGCAACCGTCAGAACATCCAAGGCGGCAATCGCGCTTCGACTCGACCTGCGGGTGGCAACAGCAACTGGCAGCACAACCCGCAGCACCGCGGTGGAGCGCCTTACTCTGATCGCGCCACCGCCAACAAGTATGGCGGCACGGCTCGCGGCGATTCCATGCAGTCGCGGCAGAACAACGCCCGGCAGAACCAGGCGCGGCAGCAGCCTGCGGGCGGCAATCGCGGCACCGGTCCCAGCACCAGCGCTGGAGGTGCCGGAAACCGTGGCGCGAGCGCGGGCAACATGAGCGCCAACCGCGGCGGCGGCGCGAACCAGGTAGGCAATCGACAGGTTCCCAACACCCCCAGCTCAACCAATCGCAGCGCATTTGGCGGAGCATCGTCGGGCATGAGCGGCAGCCAAACCCGCGCCAGCAGTTCACGAGGCTCCGCCAGTATGGGAGGGTCCCGTGGCGGAGGCGGCCGTTCCGGCGGCGGTGGCGGCGGCGGAAGGCGCAGGTAGGTAGGTAGATCATGATGAGCGAGGAACTTATGAAATCAAGAATGTTGATTAGAAAGCCGTTTACCAATGTCTTCCTCATCCTGGTTGGCCTGTGCTGCCTGTTACCGGTTGTGAGTATGGCGCAAGCCCAGCCCTCCACGAAGACTACAGCCGTCAGCCAGAAAGGCTTCGATACACCGCAGCAGGCAGCCGACGCGCTGATCAAAGCTGCAGGTACTTACGACGTGCCGGAACTGCTGGCGGTCTTGGGTCCGGACGGCGAAGATGTCGTTGAATCGGCCGATCCGGTCCGGGACAAAAACAACGCCGCCGCGTTCGCCAAAGAGGCCGCGGCCAAGAACTCAATCCAACTGGCCAAGTCCAATCCGAACCGCGCGACCATCATTGTCGGCGACCTAGAATGGCCCTTCCCGATTCCCCTGGTGAAGAAGAGTGGAAAGTGGTACTTCAACACCAAGGAAGGCCGGCAGGAAATTCTCTACCGACGGATCGGCGCCAATGAGCTGGACGCCATCACCGTGTGCCGCGGCTTCGTGTCAGCGCAGAACGAATACGCCTTGCAGATCCACGACGACTCCGGCGTGAATCAGTACGCGCAGAAAATCATCAGCGCTCCCGGGAAGCAGGACGGCTTGTACTGGAAGAACGCTGACGGCTCCTCCGGTGGACCGATCGGTGAGGCCGTGGCCAAGGCGCTGGAAGAGGGCTACACGTCAGGGAAGGGTGGATTTCACGGGTACTACTTCAAGATCCTAAGGGGCCAGGGCCCGGCTGCGCCCATGGGCAAGCTGAACTATGTTATCGAGGGGATCATGATTGGCGGGTTTGCTCTGGTCGCCGTACCCGCCGAATACCGGGTGACGGGCGTCAAGACGTTCATCGTGAGCAATGACGGAATTGTCTACCAGAAAGACCTCGGGCCAGATTCCCTCGAAATCGTAAAGAAGATGGAACTTTACAACCCGGACAAGACCTGGCAACCGACGGATGACGAGTGGCCGCAGAATGTGGCAGCGGCTGCGCCGTAACTCCCGAAGAAAGTAGCGGAGATGAGACAGGCGCGGCAATCGGCGGGTACTGTTGCCGTAAGCGAGCAGGGACACTCTCGACTCTGGGAATGCGGATAGACCATGTGGCCTCGTTACCCGACGGTGTATGAGATCAACACGTGGGTTTGGCTCTCAGAACTCAATAAGCGGGCGGGGAAATCGGTTGACCTGGGCTCGGTGCCGTCGGCCGAATGGGATGCCATCGCAGCCAATGGATTCGATGCTGTTTGGCTGATGGGAGTGTGGGAGCGCAGTCCCGCGGGTATCGCGATCGCGAACCAGAACCCTGGGCTGCTGCAGGATTTCCGCCGGGCCCTGCCCGACTTTCGTCCCGAAGACAATGTTGGATCGCCCTATTGTGTGCACGGCTATGAGGTAGACGAGCACCTTGGACGCACTGGCGGTCTCGCCCTCGCGCGCAAGGAGCTTGCGAACCGAGGCCTGCGCCTGGTTCTCGACTTTGTGCCCAACCACGTAGCGCCCGATCACCCATGGGTGCCTCAGCATCCGGAATACTTCATCCAGGGGAACGCTAAAGACGCGGCGCACGATCCCGCGTCCTACATCGACCTGCACGGAACCGTCTTTGCCTGCGGCAAAGACCCGTTCTTTCCGGCATGGCCTGACGTTTTGCAGCTCAATGCCTTTCAATCGGGGCTCCGGCAAGCGGTGGCGGTGACCCTTTCGAAGATCGCCAACCAGTGCGACGGCGTTCGCTGTGATATGGCGATGCTCATGATGAACGCGATTGTTGAGCGCACGTGGGGCAGCCGCGCCGGTCCGAGGCCGGCGACTGAGTATTGGGTTGATGTGATCTCGGCCATCAAGCGAGAACATTCAGACTTTCTATTCATTGCCGAGGCCTATTGGGACCTGGAATGGGAGTTGCGACAGCAGGGATTTGATTTCTGCTACGACAAGCGACTCTACGACCGTTTGGAGCACGAGAATGCCGAAAGCGTCCGCCTGCATCTGTGCGCCGACTTGGCGTATCAGGGGAAGCTGGTACGCTTTATTGAGAACCACGATGAGCCGCGTGCGGCCGCGGCGTTTTCGCCTGCCAAGGAGCGGGCCGCCGCAGTGGTGACGTCAACCTTGTCTGGGGCACGGATGTTCCACGAAGGGCAGTTCGAAGGACGAAAGGTAAGGCTTCCGGTGTTTCTGGGCAGACGCCCCGACGAGCCGGGCGATAAAGAACTACAGGATTCTTACACAAGGCTCCTTGCGGCCATCGACAGTCCGGTGTTTCGCGAGGCAGACTGGAACCTATGTGAACGTGCAGGCTGGCCGGACAACCCAAGTTACGAGAACGTAGTGGCTTGGGCCTGGAACAAGGGAGAGGACCGGTACCTCATTATCGTCAATCTGAGTGAGGGTGCCGCTCAAGCCCGTGTAAAACTCGCATGGGACAATCTACAGGGAAACCAATGGCGCCTGACCGACCTGCTTTCGGGCGCCACGTATGAACGCGACGGAGGTGAGATGCTCTTGCCGGGCCTATATGTGGACTTACAGCCGTGGGGCTACCACTTCTTACGGTTGTTCCGCAGCAACTGAGGTGACGAGGCAAGAAGTCGTATGTGCAGTTGAGTTAATTCTTACCGAGAGAAGGCATCTATGAGCAAGAAATCCAAGAAGAAAGACAAAGCCGCATATGGCTCCGCCGTGGAAAGCACGAAACAGCAGAGTCGCGCTGACGAAGAAAGTCCAAAGCTCGGCAACAAGGAATACGAAGCCGAGCTGTTCAAGCTGCAAGTCGAGTTGGTGAAGCTGCAGGACTGGGTGAAGAAGACCGGCGCACGCATCGTCATCCTGTTTGAGGGCCGGGACGCGGCGGGCAAGGGCGGCATCATCAAGCGCATTCTGGAGCGAGTGAGTCCGCGGGTCTTCCGGCTGGTGGCGTTGCCGGCCCCCACCGAACGACAAAAGACGCAGATCTATGCCCAGCGCTACATCGAGCAACTGCCCGCTGGCGGAGAAGTCGTCATCTTCGACCGCAGCTGGTACAACCGCGCTGGGGTCGAGCATGTCATGGGCTTCTGCACCGAGGAGGAATACAAGAAGTTTCTCAAAGGGTGTCCCATCTTCGAGAACTTCCTGGTCAACAATGGCATCATCCTGCTGAAGTACTGGCTCGACGTTTCGGAGAGAGAGCAGCACAAGCGCTTTCTCGCCCGCATCCAGGACCCATCGAAACGGTGGAAACTAAGCCCGATGGACTTGGAGTCGCACCGCCGCTGGTACGACTACTCGCGGGCCCGCGACGCCATGCTGGCCGCTACCGATATACCAACCGCTCCCTGGTATGTTGTGCCTTCCGACGACAAGAAGCGCGCCCGGCTTAACTGCATCGCCGACATTCTCAGCCGTATTCCCTACAAGGAGGTTCCGTATACACCTCCGAAGCTGCCCGGACGCCAGAAGGCCAAGGGCTATCAGGAACCTAAGCAGACGCACCAGGTTGTACCGCAACGCTGGTAAGACTGAAACAGATTGAAGCGACAAGGAGAAAGCTGTGACCGCCCAGAAGAAGAAGCCATCTCCGCTGTCCTACGTTGAGGTTACTGAACAGAAACGATTGAATACCGCGCGTGAGCAGGGCGTGCCTTGGAAGAAATGGGGCCCCTATCTGAGCGAAAGGCAATGGGGGACGGTCCGTGAGGACTACAGCTCCGATGGCAATGCCTGGAACTACTTCTCACACGACCAGGCCCGTTCCCGCGCCTATCGCTGGGGCGAAGACGGGATTGCCGGAATCTCCGACGACAAACAGCAGCTCTGCTTTGCCCTGGCTTTGTGGAACGGGCGCGACCCCATCCTGAAGGAGCGCCTGTTCGGCCTTACTAACAGCGAAGGTAATCACGGCGAAGATGTCAAGGAATACTACTTCTATCTCGACAGCACACCCACGCACTCGTACATGAAGTACCTCTACAAGTATCCGCAGGGAGACTTCCCCTATCGCGATCTGGTCGAGACGAATGGCCGCCGCTCCCGTGAAGAGATGGAGTATGAGCTCCTCGACACCGGCGTCTTCAACGACGATCGTTACTTCGATGTTTTCGTGGAATACGCCAAGGGTGATCCCGAAGACATTCTCATTCGTATCTCCGTGCACAACCGGGGGCCTGAAGCCGCGCAGATTCATTTGCTGCCGACGTTGTGGTTCCGCAACACCTGGTCCTGGGGGGGCGATGAACCCAAGCCAGCTCTAGGTCAGATTAAGGACGCAACGGTGCTGGCCTCGCATCCGAAGCTGGGCGAACACACTCTGCAGTGTGATGGCGCGCCGGAACTGCTGTTCACGGAAAACGAGACGAACGCCAGTCGGCTATGGGGTCAACCGAACCCTTCGGCCTACGTCAAGGATGCCTTCCATCGCTACGTGATCGCGGGGGAAAAGGAGGCGGTCAATCCTGCGAAATCTGGCACCAAGGCGGCTGCACATTATGTTCTCGACGTGCTGGCGGGCGGATCGAAGGTCGTTCGCTTGCGGTTGAGCGCAAAACCTGCTGCCCAGGCATTCGCGAAATTCGATGAGCTCTTCGCCAGCCGGCTGGCTGACGCTGACGAGTTCTACGACCGCATCACTCCCAAGAGTTTGAGCGAGGATGAAAAACGCGTGCACCGCCAGGCGCTGGCCGGCATGTTGTGGTCCAAGCAGTATTACTATTTCGACCTCGACCGCTGGCTCAGCGAACACGATTCGCATCCGCTCATGGGTTCCGGTAAGGGGAATGCGCGCAATCCCGAATGGTTCCACATGCTCAACAGCGACATCATCTCCATGCCCGACAAGTGGGAGTATCCGTGGTATGCGGCGTGGGACCTAGCATTTCACACCATCGCGCTTTCGCTGGTGGACTTCGACTTCGCCAAAGAGCAGCTCCTGCTCATGCTGCGTAGCCTGTATTCCCATCCGAATGGACAAATTCCGGCCTACGAGTGGAACTTCAGCGATGTGAATCCGCCGGTGCATGCCTGGGCGACTTTGTTCCTCTATAGAGTCGAGACTGAGCTGGGGCGTGCCGACCTGCGCTTTCTCGAGCGCTCCTTCCAGGGCCTGATGCTCAATTTCAACTGGTGGGTCAATCGCAAGGATCCGGAGGGGCGCAATGTGTTCGCGGGCGGATTTCTCGGGCTCGACAACATCGGAGTGTTCGACCGCAGCGCACCGTTGCCTACCGGCGGGCATCTGGACCAGGCCGACGGCACCGCGTGGATGGCGTTCTACTGCCTCTGCATGCTCGAAATTGCACTCATCCTGACGGAACACGACCCCTTGTACGAGGAGATAGCCTATCGATTCATTGAGCACTTTGCGTGGATCACGTACGCCATGGACCGGATCGGCGTTAATCACGACGAAATGTGGGACTCGGCGGACGGATTCTTCTACGATCTGCTCCATTTCCCGAACGGCGATGCCATGCGTCTGAAGATCCGCTCGATGGTGGGGCTGCTACCGCTCTGCGCTGCTACGGTATACGAGCCGGGCGCGATCGCCCGCCATGCCCGGATTCAGGAACTCATTGAGTTGTTCCGGAAGCGCCATCCTGAGGTGGTAAAGCAGATTGCCATAGCCGATGGAAAATTCGTTGGGTTCGGAGATCGCCGGCTGACCTCCGTCTGCAACAAGGAAAAGCTGCAGCGCATTCTCGCCTACATGCTCGATGAGAACGAGTTTCTCAGCCCCTACGGCATACGTTCACTTTCGCGGTACCACCTGGATCATCCTTTTTCATTTAGCTTCGGCGGACAGGAATACAAAGTTCAGTATTTGCCTGCCGAATCCAACACCGGCATGTTTGGCGGCAACTCCAACTGGCGCGGCCCCATCTGGATGCCGGTCAATGTACTCCTCATTCGGGGTTTGCTGCTGATGTATCCGTTTTACGGTGATGACTTCAAAGTGGAATGCCCGACCGGTTCGGGGAAGTATATGACGCTGTATGAGGTCGCGAAAGAGATTTGCCACCGACTGTCTAAGATTTTTGTGCGGGATGAGAATGGCAGGCGTCCCGTCTATGGAGGCACGAAGAAATTCCAGGAAGATCCCCACTGGAAGGATTACATCCTGTTCTACGAGTACTTCCACGGCGACAATGGCGCCGGGTTGGGCGCCAGTCACCAAACGGGATGGACGGGTTTGATTGCGCGCACCCTTGATTTGTCCGCGCGCCTCGACCCCGGAACCTACCTGCAGACGGCCCAGGCCTTCGTTGGCAAGATGACCCGAGAGCAAGTGGCGGGAGAATAACTCCTGTACTTCTGGATAGCAGACCCTTGCTGGGGTTGCGACTGCTTCCTTATATTCCCCTAACGGAGTGGGGTTATGAATGAATTCGACCTTAGAGATCACGATCTGACCGTCGCGGAGGTCCACCGCAACCTGCCGCCCAGCGTGCTTTATGAGCATGCGATGCGCTACGACAAGGACGCGGGCATCGCGGAGAACGGTGCTTTGGTGGCGTACTCCGGCGCGAAGACCGGCCGCTCGCCGAAAGACAAGAGAATCACCAGGAACCCCGCTTCCGAGAACGATATCTGGTGGGGTGACGTCAATGTGCCGCTCGACGCGCGCACCTTCGATGTCGTACGCGAGCGCGCGAAGGACTATCTGAACTTCTGCGAGCGGCTCTACTGTTTTGACGGTTTTGCGGGCTGGGACCCGAAGTACCGTATCAAGGTGCGCGTCGTTTGCGAGCGCCCCTATCATGCGCTCTTTATGCACACGATGTTGATCCGGCCAACCCGTGAAGAATTGGCCAGCTTCGGCAAGCCCGATTTTGTCATCTACAACGCCGGCCGGTTTCCTGCGAATCAATACACCGCTGGCATGGGTTCCAAGACCAGCATCTGCTTGAACCTGGAAGACTGTGAGCTTGTCATTCTCGGAACGGAATACGCCGGGGAGATGAAAAAGGGCGTCTTCACGGTGGCGAATTATTTCGCTCCCAAGCGGGGCGTGCTTTCGATGCACTGCTCCGCAACGGCGGACAAGCAAACCGGGCGCTCTTCGCTGCTGTTTGGCCTGAGTGGAACCGGCAAAACCACGCTCTCGGCCGACCCCAACCGCCATCTCATCGGGGACGACGAGCATTGCTGGAGCGATGAGGGTATCTTCAACATCGAAGGCGGCTGCTACGCCAAAGCCATCAACCTGACCCCCGAGTCGGAGCCGGACATCTTTGCTGCCTTGCGCTTTGGCGCCGTGCTGGAAAACGTCGTGCTCGAAGACGATCATACGGTGAACTTCACCGATACCAGCATTACCGAGAATACCCGCGGCGCCTATCCCATTAATTTCATCCAGAACGCGCTCATTCCCTGTGTTGCCGGTCATCCCACCGACATTATCTTTCTGACCTGCGATGCCTTTGGCGTCCTACCGCCGGTTAGTTCGCTCACCCCGGCGCAAGCGATGTACCACTTCATCAGCGGCTACACCGCGAAGGTCGCGGGAACCGAGGTGGGAGTCAAGGAGCCGTCGGCGACGTTTTCGCCATGCTTCGGCGGGCCGTTCCTGGTATGGCATCCGAACAAGTACGCCGAACTGCTGGCGGAAAAGATGAAGAAACACGGCTCCCGCGTCTGGCTGGTAAATACCGGCTGGAGCGGCGGAGTGTACGGGGTCGGGAAGCGCATCAAGCTGGCCCATACGCGCGCGATTGTCGACGCCATCCACAGCGGCGCCCTGACAAAATCAAAGACCCAGCTTGACCCTGTCTTTGGCTTCGAGGTCATTACGGAATGTCCAGGTGTTCCAAGAGAAATCCTTGATCCTCGGAGCACCTGGGCCGACAAGGCCGCTTTTGACGAAACGGCCAAGAAACTTGCTGGCCTGTTCCGCGCCAATTTCACGAAGTTTGAAGGTGGAGTCAGCGCGGAGGTGAAAGCTGCCGGAGCTAAGGTTTGAGCTCCTGGACGGAATCAAACCTCGGATAAGACATGGCCACTTGGCTTACCTCATATCGGAAAGATTGGCTGCGGCCCGATGTGATCGCTGGCTTGACCACCGCCGCGGTGGTCATTCCCAAAGCGATGGCGTATGCCACGATCGCCGGCCTGCCGGTGCAGGTGGGGTTGTACACGACCTTCCTGCCCATGGTCATCTACGCCGTGCTGGGCACCTCCCGCGTACTGAGCGTAAGCACGACGACGACCCTTGCCATTCTGGCTGCGGCCGAGCTGGGCGAAGTGGTTCCGGGAGGCGATGCAGCCTCGCTGCTGACCGCCTCCGCCACGCTCACGCTGTTGGTGGGAGCGATGCTGGTGCTCGCCTCCCTCTTGCGACTGGGCTTCGTGGCCAACTTCATCTCCGAGCCGGTCTTGATTGGTTTCAAGGCAGGCATCGGAGTCGTCATCGTGGTGGACCAGGTTCCGAAGATTCTCGGGGTTCACATTGCCCGGGGCACGTTTGTCCAGAATCTGCTGGCAACCGTCCACGGCATTCCTAAAACATCGCTGGCGACTTTGGCCGTCGGCATCTCCATGATTGTCTTGCTGGTTGCCATCGAGCGGCTCATGCCCAAGGCGCCAGCTCCGTTACTGGCGGTGGCGGCAGGCATCGCCGGCGCCTACTTCCTGAACTTGCCTACCCACGGAGTTGAATTGGTCGGCCACATTCCCCAGGGCCTGCCATCGTTCACCCCTCCAGTCTCGTCGCTCGTGACCCGACTTTGGCCGGGTGCCTTGGGCATCGCCCTCATGAGCTTTACCGAGACCATCGCGGCGGGACGGGCTTTCGCGCGAAGCGACGAGCGCTCGCCGAACGCCAACCGCGAGTTGCTGGCGACAGGACTAGCAAATGCCGGCGGTGCGCTTCTGGGCGCCATGCCCGGTGGCGGCGGTACCAGTCAAACAGCAGTCAATCGTCTGGCGGGAGCGCGTACACAGCTTTCGGAAATCGTGACCGCGGCCATGACGCTGGTGACCATGCTTCTGCTGGCCCCGGTGATTGGCCTGATGCCGCAAGCTACGCTGGCTGCCGTGGTCATTGTTTACTCGATCGGGCTGATCAAGCCGGTGGAGTTTCGTGAAATTCTGACGGTACGCCGAACCGAGTTTACCTGGGCCCTCGTTGCATTTGCGGGAGTGGTGCTGGTAGGAACACTGAAGGGAATCATCGTGGCGATCATCGTCTCGATGGTGGGGCTTGCCTACCAGGTGGCCGATCCACCGGTGTACGTCCTGGGACGCAAGCCGGGAACGAACTTCTTCCGGCCGCGCTCCGAGGAACATCCCGACGATGAGACGTTCCCCGGCTTGCTACTGCTGAGACTGGAGGGCCGAATCTTCTTCGCCAATGCTGAACGAATCGGCGAGAAAATAAAACTCCTGATTGAGGAAGCACAGCCTAAGGTTGTCGCCATCCATCTCCGAGGCGTTCCCGACCTGGAATACACGGCCCTCAAGATGATGACCGAAGGCGAGAGGCGACAGCGCGAGCGCGGCGTCAGATTGTGGCTGGTTGGGATGAACCCGCACGTGCTTGGCATGATCCAGAGATCACCGCTGGGTGAAGCGCTCGGACGCGACGCCATGTACTTCAATCTGGAAATGGCGGTTGACAAATATCTGGGTACCGATGCGCCCGCGAGGTAAGGCTCGCACACCATGACAGAACCGAATTTCGGCGAGGAACCGCTCGATTTCTCCCTGGTACTGGATGGCCCGATCTTCCAGCTCTTTCGGAGGTCTCATCTTGTCGGCGATGGATTGGAACTCTTGTATCGCCGGCTGCTCGTTGTTACGGCAGTCGCATGGGCGCCGCTGTTGCTCCTCTCGATGCTCGGCTCCTCGGCTGGTAGCCTCGGTCGTCTCTCCTTCTTTCACGACGTTGAGGTGCATGTCCGATTCCTCGTTGCACTTCCGGTCCTCATCGTTGCCGAGCTGATTGTTCATTCCCGGATACGTCCCGTTGTGCGCTGCTTCGTCGAGCGGCGTATCGTTTTGCCCCAGGACCTGACCCGCTTTCACAGCGCGATCGATTCGGCCGTGAGGCTGCGCAATTCCATCCCCGCCGAGATCATGCTCTTGATTGTCGTTTTGGCCCGTGGCTCTGGCATAGTCAGGTCGCACTCGACGCCTCAACGTGGTATGCCAATCCCGGCACAGGCTGGCACCTGACCCCAGCCGGCTTCTGGTACGTGTTCGTCAGCATCCCCATCCTACAGTTCATCCTCATGCGCTGGTACCTGAGGCTCTTCATCTGGTTTCGCTTTCTGTAGCACGTCTCCAAAATCAACCTAGACCTCATCGCGAGTCACCCTGATCGCTGTGCGGGTCTCGCCTTCCTCGGAAAGAGTTCCTATGCCTTCGGCCCGATCCTCTTCGCGCAAGGGACAATGCTCGCCGGTCTGGTTGCCAGTCGAATCCTTTACATGGGGGAGAGCTTGCTGTACTTCAGGTTACAGGCCGGCGGTTTTGTAGCCTTTTTCGTGCTCGTCCTCCTCGGCCCGCTCTTGATGTTTACTCCTCGGATGGCTCGCGAGAAAAGAAAGGGACTGGCCGAGTACGGCCTGCTCGCCCAGCGTTATGTCGAGCGCTTCGAACAGAAATGGGTCCGCGATCCCGCCCCTTCCGAGGAACTACTTGGATCTGGCGATATTCAGTCGCTCGCTGATCTCGGCAACAGCTATGCCGTGGTGCGCGAGATGCGTGCGGTCCCCTTCGGGCTCGATAACATCGCCCGGCTGGCCGCCGCCACCGCGGCTCCGCTTTTGCCTCACCTGCTCACGATTTTCTCCCCGGAGGAACTCATTATGCGGGTCATCAAAGTCGTGTTTTGAAGGTATGCCGGTCGCCAGCCTCGTCAGCTTCGACCGCGCCGGCAGGTTTCGAGTGGGTCCTTCATCCCGACCCAAACTTCAACGGCTGTCATCCTGAGCGCTCGCAAGGGATTCCAGCCCGTTTTCTTGCGGGTCGGGCCGGCTGGCCGACTCCACCTCGCGCAATACGAGTTGCGCGAACTCCGCCACCCGCGCCTCGATCTCCGGCGACAATACCATGCCGATTCCCTGAAGAGGGGCGATGGAAATGGCAAACAAAACCACATTCATCGGATGGTCCAGAAGATAGAACGTGTCCAGAAGGTCTTTCAGCCCGATGTCGTGTGCGGTCAGCGTGCGCGGGTAGTCCCTGGAAAAGCGCGGGGTCAGACGACGAACCGTGCCGGCCGGATTGCCGTCCAGCGTAGCGTCAATCAGGATAACCTTGCGGGCGCGCTGCATGGGATCGAGCAGCAGGAAACTCCCGGTGCCGCCATCCAGAAGCTCAACTCCCGGCGGAACATCCAATTGCTCCAGGTGACGCACCACGTGAACGCCTACGCCTTCGTCACCCATCAACACGTTGCCAATGCCCAGCACCAGCAGGTGGCCGGCGCTTTCAGTCATGGTCGCTGCGCCGCAGGAACTTCCAACCACCCACCATCGAGGACGTAGTCCCCCGGCCCTCGATGTAGTCGTGGTAGAAGACCAGGTAAACGTGCACGATCGCAAACAGGATGAAGAACCACATCATGGCGTGGTGCCATTGCCGGACACGGAACTCGCCGCCCATGAGCGGCACAATCCACCGGAACATCTGCGGCAGGAGAGCGTTGCTCATGCTGGAGTAGAGCGCGAAGCCCGTCGTCGACTGAAATAGAAACGCCAGAAACGACAGGAAGTAGATGAAGCCGGCCAGCGAGTTGTGGCCCAGTGAGATGTCTCCGCGGAGCTTCGTCTGCAATACATCGACCTTCAATACCTCGCCGATTTCCTCCACCTGGGCCCGCTTGTAGGGGATGAAATTCGTCCAGCGTGCGAAGGCGTTGCCCACGAATCCCCAGTAGATACGAACCAGAAACATGAAGAAGAAGACGAAGGCTGTGACGAAATGAATGAAGCGGACCGTGCCGAACCAATACTGCTGGTACGCCTCGGAAGCGTAGAAGATCGACTGCGGATTGCCAATCAGGTAGCCGGTGGCAATCAACACCACTACGCAGAGGGCGTTGACCCAGTGATAGAACCTGACCGGCAGCTCCCATACATAGACTCTCTGATAAGTTGCAGCGGATGCGTTGGCCATGTCCCCGTCCTCATTCAAACTTAATCTGGTGAATGTGCTTGCCCTCGGGATCGTACAGGTGCACAGCGCAGGCGATGCACGGGTCGAAAGAGTGGATCGTCCGCAGGATTTCCAGCGGCTGCTCGGGATTCGCCAGGTGCGTGCCGATCAGGGACGCCTCGTAGGCCGAACGCTGGCCCTTGGGATCGCGCGGCGATGCGTTCCAGGTGCTCGGCACAACCAGTTGGTAGTTGTCGATCTTGCCATCCTTGATCTTGATCCAATGTGCCAGGGCGCCACGCGGCGCCTCTGTGAGTCCAACTCCCTGTGCCGTCGCCGGCCAGGTGGAAGGCTCCCACCGATCGCGTGTGAAGGTGGAAAGCTCACCCGTCTTTATTTGTGCCATCAGCTCATCGTAGAAGTCCTTCATCCAGTGCGCCACGAGGCGGGTCTCCAGACCGCGGGCCGCGGTCCGGCCCAGGGTCGAGAACAGGGCGGTGATCGGCACGCCCAGGCGACCGAGAGCTTCGTTCACCACGTCCTTCACTTCCGTGCTGCCCTTGGCATAGGAGACCAGCAGACGCGCCAGCGGTCCGACCTCCATCGCGTGGTCTTTCCAGCGTGGCGTTTTCAGCCATGAGTACTTGCCTTCGACATTGAGCTGCTCATAGGGGGGCTTGGGTCCCGTGTAGTTGAATTCGGTTTCGCCGTCGAAGGGATGGAGCCCGCTGGCCTCTCCACTGGAATAGGAGTACCAGGAATGCTCGATATACTCCTTGATCTCTTGCGAGTCACGGCCATTCACCGGATACACTTCGTTCAGGTTGCGATCCAGGATCGCTCCCCGGGCAAACTTGAAGTAGTCGGGCTGGCCGTAGCCGCGGGTGGGTAGATCGCCGTAGGCGAGGTAGTTTTTCAGGCCGCCGCCAATCGCCGCCCAATCCTTGTAGAAGCCGGCGATGGCCATCAGGTCGGGTATGTACACCTGTTCGACGAAGGCGATGGCGCCGTTGATCAAGCTTCCGACGTAGTTCAACCGGTCCATGTTGATGGCATTCACTTCGTCGGTGTTGATCGAGCAGGGCACTCCCCCGACCAGGTAATTCGGGTGCGGATTCTTGCCCCCGAAAATGGTGTGGATCTTGACGATTTCCTTTTGCCACTCCAGCGCTTCCAGATAATGCGTCACCGCCAGCAGGTTCACTTCCGGCGGCAGCTTGTAGGATGGGTTCCCCCAATAGCCGTTGGCGAAGATACCCAATTGCCCGCTGGCCACAAAGGCCTTCAGCTTGTCCTGCACGGCGGCAAAGTATTTCGGCGAACTCTTGGGCCAACTGGAGATGGAGGTGGCGATCTGCGCGGTCTTCTGCGGGTCGGCCGAAAGCGAACTCACCACGTCCACCCAGTCCAGAGCGTGCAGGTGATAGAAGTGGACGACGTGGTCCTGCACGTACTGCGTGCAAAACATCAGGTTGCGAATCAACTCAGCATTCTTGGGAACGGAAATCCCCAACGCGTCTTCCACGGTACGGACGCTGGCCAGCGCGTGCACCGTCGTACAAACGCCGCAGGCGCGCTCGGTAAAAGCCCAGGCATCGCGAGGGTCGCGCCCCTTCAGGATTTTTTCGAAACCACGCACCATGGTGCCGGCGCTGTAGGCATCCATGATGGTACCGTTTTCTACGACAGCCTCAATCCGAAGGTGCCCCTCGATGCGGGTAATAGGATCAACCACCATCCTTGCCATGCGATCACCTCACTGTCAGTCGTGCTGCGCTTAGTCTTGTCCTGCGGTTGTTTCTCTGGTCGTGCTGTCGTCCGTGGTCCCCTTGCGCTCTTCTTCAATCAGTTTGTGTTTGCGGATGTTGGTGGTGACAGCATGGGCCCCCACGCCAATCAGCGCGCCGATACCCAACGTTGTGCCAATCTTGTCAGCCGTGCTTTCGATGCCGAAGCCGGGGAAGGAGGCCAGGTGCTGGTAGAAGGGCTCGTTGTCCCAGAAACCGGCTTCACTGCAGCCGATGCAGCCGTGTCCCGACTGGATGGGGTAGCTGACCCCGCCGTTCCACTTGGTCACCGAGCATGCGTTATAGGTGACCGGCCCGCGGCAGCCCATCTTGTAAAGGCAATAACCCTTGCGCGCCTTCTCGTCGTCCCACATCTCGACGAACAGGCCAGCGTCGTAGTAGGCGCGCCGGTAGCAGGTGTCATGCACGCGCCGCGAATAGAACTCTTTCGGCCTCCCCTGGTTGTCCAACTCCGGCCCGTGGCCGAGCACCAGAACGTGAGTCACGACGCCGGTCATCACGTCGGCAATCGGTGGGCAGCCGGGAACGTTGATGACGGGCTTGTTGATCAACTCATGGACGGGAGTTGCCCCGGTGGGATTCGGGCTCGCCGCTTGAATGCAACCGTTGGACGCGCAACTGCCCCATGCGATCACCGCCGCCGCATCCTTTGCGCTCTCCTGCAATATGTCTTCTGCGGTTTTTCCCGCGATGCAGCAGTACACGCCGTCGTTCTTGACCGGGACGGAGCCTTCCACCAGCAGGATGTATTGGCCGGGGTATTTCTTGATCGTGTCGTTCAGACATTTCTCGGCTTGGAACCCCGCCGCGGCCTGCAGCGTCTCGGTGTAGTCGAGCGAGATCAGGTCGAGGAGCACGTCCGCCACGATGGGGTGCGAAGAGCGGATGAACGACTCGCTGCAGCAGGTGCACTCCTGGAAGTGCAGCCAAACCACCGGCGGCCGCGGCTTCTTCTCGAAGGCTTGCACGACGGCGTTGAGGTGCGAGTTCGCAAGTCCGGCAGCGACCGCAGCGTAGCTGCAAAACTGGAGAAACTCACGCCGCGAGTACCCTTTGGACTTCATGATCTGCCAAATGGACGGAGAAGAAGAATTCATATGGCCTCTTTTCTCGGAGCAACGAGTTGCGGGTTCCGAATCTCACGAAGGCGCTTTTTGGGCGGACCGGATACGCTCTGGGCGCGTACCTTCCCGCCACATCTTGATCCCGGCCTCGTATCAGGCTGGCCGTCCGATGAGGGCGCGTGAGAACCGCCGGACAGCGCTCGACAGCGAGGTTGGGCGTCATTGTTACTAGTGCCGTTCACCCAAGTCTGTGACGGCGGTCATAGGGCGATGTGACGGCACCGTTTCCTGGGCTGTGGTGCGCAAATATTCCGTCCGAGCTCTGAACTCATTGAAAACACGGTCCGGCGTGGCAAAGTTCGCCCCGTTGCATGGCGATTTGAACCGCTCAGTTCGGTGGAACCAATCGCTTTGGTGCGACTACAATCCGACACAATGTTCAGTGGGCTGCAATTCTCCTCCCTCATCCGCGCGGGCTTTGGCGTCTGTTTGGAGCTCAGCACATTCCAGCGGTCCTCTGTTCGGTCGCGTTCAGGGCTGCTTGCAGAGAACCTGTTCTTACGGAAGCAGTTGGCCTTCTACCAAGAACGTCAGATCCGACCCAAGCGGTTGACCGATGCCGCTCGCTTCAGCCTTGGCCTCTGGTCCAAGTTCTGTAACTGGAAATCAGCTTTGGTCATCGTCAACCCCGAAACGCTGATCGGATGGCATCGGCGAGGATTCAATCTGTTCTGGAAGCTGAAGTCACGTGCCGGACGGCCGAGGCTTCCCAAGAACATTCGCCAGTTGATTGCTCGGATGGTTGAGGAGAATCCAACGTGGGGGCAAGGTCGGGTGGCTGACGAACTGGCTCTGAATCTGGGGATTCGAGTCTCACCCAGAACTATTGGGGCCTACTGGCCGAACCTGCCAGACAGTAGAGGCCCCTCATCACAGCGCTGGAACAGCTTCTTTCGCAATCACACCCGATCGATGCTAGCCTGCGATTTCCTAGTCGTGGTGACGGCAGGCCTTCGCCAGTCGTACGTCTTCGTGCTGATGGACATTGGCACGCGGACGATTGTGCGCTGCAATGTCACGGGCCATCCGACTGCCGCCTGGACGTTGCAGCAGTTTCGGGAAGTTCTTCCCAGCGAACATGGATACAGGTTCGTAATCCATGACCGCGATTCGATTTTCTCAGCCAGCCTGGACGAGGAAGTCAAAAGATCCTTCGGCCTCAGAGTCTTGCGAACACCCGTGCGCGCGCCAAAGGCAAATGCCTATTGTGAACGGCTGATAGGTGCATTGCGCCGCGAGTGTCTGGATTTCATGATCCCGTCTGGCGAGAGACACCTTCGCAGCTTACTGAAAGAATGGGTCGCGCATTACAATCAATCGAGCCCACATTCGAGCTTTGATACGGGAATGCCGGAGTCCTCAAACCTGCTGCCGCTCCCAAGTTGTGGCAGACACACGCTGCCAGAGGGCTCGCGAGTTATGGCTCGCCCGGTGCTGGGTGGGTTGCACCATGAGCATCGACTTGAGAGGTTCCTCAGCGCAAATCCCGTTCCCCCTCCTGCCATACCGGTTCTGGCCGAACGCGGAGGCACACAGCTCAAAACACCTCGCCCAGTGCTGGTGGTGGATACGCGTGAGCAGAATCCATTCGACTTCTCGCGCTTCGAGGGCTAGTTTAGCGGAGCTGAAAGGAGAGCGCTGAAGCTGGGCGACTACTCGATTTCGGGACTTGAGGACGTCTGCGTTGTCGAGCGCAAGGATCTCTCGGATCTGGTGCGCTCCTTCACCGTCGAGCGGCCAGTGTTTGTCGCTCGCCTGCGGCAGATGGCCGAGTACCCTCACTGCTTGCTGGTGGTCTCAGCTGCTTTGAGCCAAGTCAAATCGCCCTATCCTCATTCGGCCGTCAATCCCAACCAGATTACCCAATCGTCGATCGCCGTGCTTGCCGGACTGCGGGTGCCGTTTGTCTGCACGGAGACGCACGAAATGGGAGAAGAGATTCTCGCCTCGTATCTGTATCAGGTGCACCTCTATCAGTGGCTGGAAGAGAGTGGACTTGGCTCTGCTCTGACCGACAACGGCCTATGATCAGCGCATCGATTCGACTGCCCAAGTTGTCAGTGTTGCCCGATGCAATTTCTGCGCACCACAGGCGAGCGTTGCATCTCGGTACTCAATGACCGCAAGAAAGGAGCGTCATGGTACACGGAGATAGTGGAACTCCGGAACCAAGTGCAATGGAGTTGTGCGAGGCGTGCGGATTTCTCCGACCTGGTCGAGCAGAACAGGACAAGAATCGCCAAGAAATCTCGTTCCCTCGCGAAGGGGAAAGATTCGTTCAGATTCGAATCCCATTACTCGAGGTGCGCTTGCGTGGCGTTCAGGCAAGGGGCCGAGAGGCTCCCAATGCCGGTCCCGGAGCATCGCTACCCCAAAACAACGCGGACCTGATGCTCCCCGCGGTCGTCGATGAGCGGAACGTTTGGGGAATTGGACAGCGGCTTGCCGTCTATTTCAACCAAAATGACACCGCGTGAAACACCGGACGGATTCTCCACCCTGATGTTGTACATGGTGGAGTGATAACGAAAACCCATGGAGTAGCTCGGCCAACTTCTCGGGATGCAGGGATCGATTGAGAGCACCGTTCCACGTAGGCGGAAGCCTAGAATCCATTCGATAGCGCCGCGGTAGAGCCATCCGGACGATCCGCTGTACCAAGTCCATCCACCGCGCCCTACATGCGGAAATTCGGAATAGACATCGCCCGCCGCCACGTACGGCTCCACCTTATAGCGCTGCATCTTCGCTCGCGAGGCAGTGCGATTGATCGGGTTGAGCATACGAAACAGCTCGCCTGCCTTATCACCGTCGCTGAGCGCCGCAAATGCCAGGACCGTCCATGCGGCAGCATGGGTATACTGGCCGCCATTTTCACGGATGCCAGGCAGATATCCTTTGATGTACCCCGGGTCCTGGGGTGTCTGATCAAACGGCGGGGTAAGTACCAACACCAGCCCTTCCGGTAGCCGCACCAGGTGGTGGTCGACTGCGGCCATGGCCCGCGCTCCACGGGCTGGTTCAGCGGCACCACTGAGGACTCCCCAGGACTGGACAATGGAGTCAATGCGGCACTCCTGGTCTTTGGCCGTACCGAGCGGCGTGCCATCATCGAAGAAGGCTCGGCGATACCACTCTCCGTCCCAACCTTCGCGCTCGAGAGCGGCTTTCAGCGCGCTGACATGCAGCCGCCACGTTTCGGCGCGCTTGTGCTCACCGCGCGCATCCGCAACCTTGGCGAACTCCCAGAGAATCGTGTGCAGGAACCAGCCGAGCCAAACACTCTCGCCCTTGCCCTCCCGGCCTACGCGGTTCATCCCATCGTTCCAGTCGCCCGTGCCGATCAGCGGAAGACCGTGGCTACCGACAGCGAGGCTTCGGTCCAACGCTCGGGCGCAATGTTCAAAGAGGGTTGCGCTCGTCTCTGAGACCCGCGGTTGGAAGTACGATTCGAGTTGCCCAGCAGCGAGCGTATCGCCTTCAAGGAACGGGACGACCTCATCGAGCATGGCCAACTCTCCCGTCACCTCGATGTAATGGATTACGGCATAAGGCAGCCATAGCAGGTCATCGGAAATGCGCGTCCGAACGCCGCGTCCCGACGGCGGATGCCACCAGTGCTGGACATCGCCCTGGATGAATTGGCGCGACGCAGCACGCAATAGATGGGCGCGAGCGACGTCGCGCTTCGCGACGGTGAGCGCCATCACGTCCTGCAATTGATCGCGGAAACCGTAGGCTCCACTGGTCTGGTAAAAGGCGGCGCGTCCCCATACTCGGCAGGAAAGCGTCTGGTAGAGCAGCCAGCGGTTCACCAGAATGTCCATCGACCGGTCAGGCGTTGTGATTTGCACGGTGCCGAGCACGTCGTCCCATTGCCGTGTGACCTCGGCTAAGACCTGGTCGAGGTTCGCTGCGCGATAGCGATTGATCAATTCGCGGGCCTCTTCGCGGTCTTTTCCCTGGCCCAGCAAAACCACGATTTCGATGCGTTCATCGGGACGCAACTCGAACACCGTCTGCAGCGCAGCGCATGGGTCAAGACCGGCGCCCACCTTTCCGGAAAGCGGCCCGCTTCTTTGTAGTGCCGCCGGCCGCGCAGTCACGCCGTTGCGGCCCAGGAACTCGGTACGGTCGGCCGACCATGAGTTCTGCCGTCCGCAGAGGTCGAGGAAAGCAACTCGCCCGCCGAACTCACCGCCCCATGCGCTGCGGGCAAGTAGCGCATTCGTTTCCGAATCGAGCTCCGAGACAATGTGCGGAGCAGTACTGCTGCGCGAACTCCCTAGCACCCATTCCGCCGATGTCGTCACGGAGAGGCGACGAGTTCGCGCTGAACGGTTCTGCAAAACCAAGCGGGAGATTTTGATCGGATCTTGAATCGGGACGTACTGGAGCAGCTCGGAGAGAATTCCTTGCGATCCATTCCGGAACCGGCTATAGCCCTGGCCGTGCATTGCTACATAAGTAGAAGCTTCATCGCGAACTGGCAGGGCCGTCGGGCTCCAGACGACACCGGTGTCCTCATCACGGAGATAGACGGCTTCGCCGGGCGGATCCGTCACGGGATCATTCGACCAGGGAGTGAGTTGATTCTCGCGGCTGTTGCCGGACCAGGTATAGCCGCAACCGGATTCTGAGGCAAGAAAACCGAACGCGGAATTTGCGATGACATTGATCCACGGAGCCGGCGTGCGCAATCCTTCCCCAAGGACGATAACGTATTCCCGGCCCGCTTCGGCGAAGCCACCCAGGCCATTGAAGAATTCCAGCCCCGAGATGTTCAACGGTATGTCGGCATCTTTTCCGGCTCGAGACGGACGAGGAGCGGGCCGGGTCAAAGCTTCCGAGCGCTGCGACCGGATAACCTGCTCGGCCAACGTGCCGTGCCGGCTGAGTAATACTGCACGGGCCACGGTTTGTAGCAGCGCACGTTCCTGCGTCGAGATCAGATCTCCCCGAAGGAGAATGACATTGCCGGGGACGCCATCCGACTCCGTAGAGATGCGCTGGTGGTGGGCTCGTATGAGATCGTCCAAAGAACCCTGGAGCTCCTGTTCATAAGACGGTGGCTTCTCGTTGATAATCACCACGTCAACCGACAAGCCCTTAATACCCCAATATTCATGTGCCCTCAACAAGTGCCGGATGATCCCCACATCCTCCGCTTCGTCGATCCTGGCCAGGACGATAGGCAGATCACCGGAAATTCCGTGCGCCCATAGGGCGGAACGCTCGATCTTGCTTCGGCTCAGGAAATCGGACGACGGTCGCAGCGATGGGTCAGAGTACAGGACGGCATTGGCAAGCCTCTGGAACAAGTGGGCTTCGTCAGGAGTGATGCCAAGATGATGAAGTTGAACCTGTGCCTGCGTCCAAGCCGACATGACGGTGCGTTCCCAAGTTCTCGCATCCCGGTATTTGTCTGCAAGATCAAGCACCTGCTCGCGAGTTGGGGCGACTATCGTTGAAAAGATAACTCGCGCGGTAGTTCCGGGCGGGATCCGAACTACGCGCCTCAGACTCACCATGGGGTCGAGCACGGGGCCGACGGTATTCGAAAGCGGGCGCCCATCCACGATGGACACGGCGTCGCGAACCTGGTGCCCTCGTCCAAGAAATCGAACGCGATCCGTTTCGAATTGCGGGTCCCCGACGGACTCGCCTTCGACCACCGCGACGTGCGCAAGCCAGACCGGCGTCTCCTTTTCGGATTGCCGCCGGCGGGTGGCCAGCAGCGCTTCTGCGCTGGCTACGAATTCCGTTTCCACAAACAGGTTGGAGAATGCCGGGTGCGCTTCGTCAGCTGCCTGAGGCGCGAGCACAAGTTCGGCGTACGAAGTGACCTGAACTTCGCGAGTCCGGGTTCCCAGGTTGGCGATTGAAACGCGACGAACTTCCGCATCGTCTTCTGGCGAAACCACAACCTCCAGAGTAGTGACGAGCGACCCGTCACGCCGAATGAACTCGGCTCGATCTTCGGTGAAGCTGGCTTCGTAGCCATCCGGCTCAACCCCCGACGGTTGATACGCACCCGACCAGGTCTGACCACTCTGCGCATCCCGAAGAAAAATGTAAGATCCCCAGCAGTCCCGGGTGACGTCCTCGCGCCAGCGAGTGACCGCGAGATTCCGCCATTGGCTAAATCCCGACCCCGCAGTCGTTACCATCACGCCGTAGCGCCCGTTGGAAAGAAGATGCGTGCGTGGAACTATTTCCTGGGGCGAGGTGAAGCGGCGCACGACCGGCGGAACGAGCTCGCGGACATGCGCCGCTGCAGAGACCTCTTGTGCGCGAGGCCTTGCCACAAGCACATTGCGCGGCGTCCGCTCCTGAAGCAGCAATTCGGAGGCTTGCACCATCGGTTCGGCGTGGAAGCGGGCTCGCATTGCGCCGTTGTTCAGTGCGTTGGCAAGCGAGACCAGCGACATCCCCTGATGGTGCGCCATGTACGCGTGAACTACCGCTACATTTTCCCCGTTGGGCAACCGCGCGCTGGTGTAATCCAGCGCTTCGTAGAACCCGTAAACTCCCTTGCCACCGGCCGCGGCAAGCTGCGCAAAGTTATGTGCCGCCGCGTTTGGGTCAATCATGGCCGCAAGTGCGGTAGCGTACGGCGCAATCACCAGATCTTCGCTGAGTCCGCGCTTAAGCCCCAATCCAGGCACGCCGAAGGCCGTGTATTGATAGGTGAAATCCAAGCCCCTCGCGTTGTATGCCGACTCTGAGATCCCCCAGGGGACGCCACGCTCCGCGCCGTAGTCAATTTGACGACGCACAACCAACTCGTACGTCTGGCTGAGCAAGCTGCCTGTCGGCGAGATCATTAGCAGCGCGGGCATTAGGTATTCGAACATCGAACCCGACCAGGATATGAGGCCTGAGCCGTGACCCACTGGCGTGAGTGCCCGCCCCAGGCGAAACCAGTGGGAGGAAGGAACATCGCCTTTGGCGATCGCAATGAAGCTGGTAAGGCGCGCTTCCGAAGCAAGCAGATCGTAACAGTTGGCGTCCAGCTTGTTGTCGGCGACGCGGTACCCGATGGAAAACTGCTTGCGCGTGGGATCGAAAAGAAAGCTGAAATCCATCGCATGGAACATGTCCTCAGCCTTCTGCGCGATGGCGGAGAGACGGCGAGTGAGCGCGATGGCATCTTTCCCTGACTGCAGCAAGGCCCGGGTCAAGGCATCGATGCGCGTCAGGATCTCATGGTTCGCCGAGGAATCACTGACCAGGCTCGTTCGCAATAGGGAAAGCGCACGCCGTGCTTCCTCGAATCGTTCCGGAGCATCTGCCAGCGTGGGCACAGACTCAAAAAACGGCTCAATCGCTACCCATTCGGGTGCCCCCTCCCGAAAAGTTCCCGCCATGGCTGTAATGCCTGTGGAATCCTGGCGCACCCAGGGAACAAGAATCTCCGCGTCCCGCACATGACTTTCGACGCAGGCCCTGACGGCATCGGCCCAGACACCCAACTCGGAACCCGAAACATCGCCGCGCTCCTGGGTCATGGTCTGAGCAATGTCAGCTACGGTCAGGGCACGCGCCCTCAATTCGGCGAGACGCGTCGCCCACTCCGCCGCATTTGTTGGCGCAAGCTCCAGCGAGTTGGCCAAGGCGTCAATGGCATTGCTGAGCTGTTTCCTGTTAACGGTATTCGTCCGTCGTGTTTCTCCGATTTGGCTCACGGCTTCGCGCAACAGCTCGATTGCGTCTTGCATGCCGGCAAGCGTGCTCGCTCCGAGTGAGGATCTCTGGATCAACTCCCGGCAGCCGTTCGCCAGGGCCAGCAGATGTCCGGCAAGGTTGCCACTGTCAACGGACGAGACATATTTGGGGTTCAGGGGGCGAAGATCGCGAGTGTCGTACCAGTTATAGAAGTGCCCTCGAACTAATTGCAGTTGGCTCATTGTGCCGAGTGTGGCTTGCAGCCGGTCAGCTGCGTCGAGCGTGCCCAGGTACCCCAGATCGTGCGCCACCAGGGTGGACAGCAGATACAACCCGATATTCGTTGGCGACGTTCGATGGGCAACGACTGGTTTCGGTTCTTCCTGAAAGTTGTCGGGAGGCAATGCATGGTCGGTTGAAGTGATGAAAGTCTCAAAGAAACTCCAGGTTCGGCGCGAAATCAAGCGGAGCACCCGGGCATTCACCGCGGAAAGCGGCTCGGCACCGGTGCGCCGGGGAGGAAGACTGATCTGCCATGCCACCGCAGGAGCGGCAATCCAGAGAGCGATGAACGGAAGCAGAACGCCCCAGCCATGGTGACCCCAAACGGCGACAACCGCCAGCGCCGCCAGCGCAAACAGCACGCCGCCAGCCATGCGCCTGTAGCCCCCGGCAATCGTTAAGTCGACGGCGCGTTTGGCCCTGGCCGCGGTTACCCATTCCAGCAAATGCCGATGCGTGAACGTCATGCGAACGATCGTGCGGATGATCGCATCCAGCATCAGCCACGCTTGGTATGCCAGCATCGTGATCATCACGCCAAACTGGGAGGCCCCGATTGATAAGTCGCTCAGCATTGACCGGAAATGACTGCGCTTGGAAATTCCGCGCCGCGGCGGATTGATTCCGATGAAGAAAGAGAGGAGAGCGGGAATCGCGATCGTGGCAAGAATGAACCTCGTCCACACCCACGAGGAAGCTGAGGGGACCAGACATGCTACGATCAGGGCAAGAAACGCGGCCGGCGCCGACAAGGAGCGGCGTAGATTGTCCAACATCTTCCATCGGCCAATCGCGGAGATGCCAACCCTGCGATGGTTTCCGGACTTCTCCCGCGGGTGCCCCCAGATCCAAGGCAGAAGTTGCCAGTCTCCCCGTGCCCAACGGTGTTGCCGGGATGCTGCCACCTCATAGTGGGACGGGTACTCTTCGAATAGCTCAATGTCCGAGGCCAGCGCCGTGCGCGCGACTTCCCCTTCAAAGAGATCATGGCTCAACAACGCGTTGTCCGGCACTTTGCCATGCATGGCCATTTCAAACGCATCGACGTCGTAGATTCCTTTTCCGGTGAACGAACCTTCTTCGAACAAGTCCTGGTACACATCCGAAACCGCCGAAGCGTACGGATCGATGCCGCTAGGCCCGGAGAAGATGGATTCGAAAAGCGATTTCTCATGGTCAGCGACCAGCGAATGTGTGATTCGCGGCTGCACAATTCCATACCCCTCTACGACTCGCCCGTCGCGCGCGCTGAACCTTGGCTGATTGAGGGGATGCGCCATGGTGCCGACCAGACGGCACGCTACGCCTCTCGGCATCCGCGTGTCCGCATCAAGCGTGATGACGTATCGGACACCCGCCGGAGCTCTTACTGGGTTACCTCCGACGGGAAGAAAGGTAGTGTTGGTTCCGCCGCGGAGCAACTGGTTCACTTCGCGCAACTTTCCTCGCTTGCGCTCCCATCCCATCCATTTGCCCTCGCTCTCGTTCCAAACGCGCCTTCGATGCAGCAGCAGGAAGCGCCTGTCGCCGTCGGGAGTCGGGCCATGTATTTTGTTCAGCCGCGCGATGCCATCAACCGCGGTCGCCAGTAGTTCGTCATCGCCAGGGAGGCTCTCGCTGGGTGCATCCGTCCAGTCGGACAGCAGCGCAAACCGCAGATCGCCCTCGGAGTTAGCCAGATAGTGGACCTCCAAACGCTCCACCAGTTGTTCTATGTCATGCTGGTTCGTAAGCAGGGTCGGCATTACGACAATGGTTCGCAACTGGTCAGTCACGCCATCGCGCAACTCCAACCGCGGCAACATTTGGGGGCCAAGCAAATCTGTCACAAACCGGTTGACGAGTGCCATGGCGAGGTCGGAGGCGGGCACAGAAGCGAGGAGTCCGAGCAGTAACAACCCCCACTCTGCCACTCCGGCTTTTCTCTCATGGAGCAGCGGCAGCGCCACCAGCAGGACTGTGCCCAAGGCGATCGTCCCCAGGTAACCCACTGCGGCACTTCGCATGCAGAGACGCAGCAGCCTGGTTTTCCAAGGCACGCGGAAACCGAGTTCGCGCTCAAACGCAATACGTCCCTTGGATAGGAGGTAATAGCCGGGATCGAAATACCGGTCCTCGCGAGGTTGTCCGTCGCCGGTCGGCCCGGTCCGGGCCCGCCTGATGCGGTGCACAACATGTTCCGCGACCTCGATCTCCGTGTGGCCTGAGCCCCGCGAGAGGTCCTCAATCGCATGTCGGTAGGTATCTCGCGTGGCAAAATCCATGTCCCCGAAGTTGGTTTCGCTCCGCAAAACTTGGTCCACCAGGCTGACGCTTTCGACGAATTCATTCCAGTCAAAGTCCATCATCAAGCGCATGCTAGGGATGATGTTTCGCACGGTGACGTTCATTGCCGTTTGTTCCTGGTACTCGGTGCGGACAATTCCGTCAGCGGTGGTCCCTTGCTCGGCAAGACGCTGGTCAAGCCAACGGAGCACGGCCTCCATGTTCGGGTCGACATCGCGTAGACGTTGGACAAGTTGCACGACAAACGCCCTGGCAAGTGGTGTCTTTTCGAATCTGTGCAGGGCCGTCTCTGGGGGAATGGAGGTCTGCCCGCCTGTGCCCAGCAGGCTGTCAGCCAGCAGGTCGGCGTCCTGGCGTTCGGCGCGGCTTCTGACGATTCGATCCATCAGCCTGCGCAGGTTTTCCACCAGCACCACGCGGAGGGTAATAGCCACCGCCCATAGCTCACCGATGTCGAGCGGTTGTACCCGCTGGTAGGCGGTCACAAAGCGCCGCAAACCTCCCGGATCGAAGTGGCTGTCAGTGTGTGCCACATAGGCCCATGCCACTCCGTAAACGCGGGGATAACCTTGCAAGTGACCTGATGCGAGCTTGGGTAGTTTACGGTAGTAGCCGGTCGGCAAGTCGTCCTGGATTTCGCGTAGTTGCTCCTCGACGATGTGGAAGTTGTCGACCAGCCACTCCGCCGCAGGGGTGATCGCGCGCTCCTCCTGAATCGCCCGAGCAATTGCCCGGTACGAATTGAGAAGCACGCGTCCGTTCTCTACCACCCGCGGAATAAGTGGACGGCCCTGTTGCGGTTCCTTGGTGACCGTCTGCGCCGCCGCAAGGCTTTCGGCGTGCTGCTCAATCCGCTCCACGCTGAACAGTTCGGAACGGATGGGCTCGTCCAGACCGGCAAGTGTAATTAGCGCCGGATGCTTCTTGTTTGGAGTCTTTGTGCTCGAGACCACAATAAGCGGGACTTCCGGCCCGGCGGACTTCCTCTTCCATTCAGTGGACTTCAGTTTCGCCGGCAAACCATCCATGAAGCGAGCCCTGCAACCCTGTCGTTGGGAAAATCGCGACGCTGGTCGGCGCGGCCTCCCACTGAGAATACCTCGCTGACAACGCCGCGACTTTCAATTGCCGGCGTGCCGCAGTTTTGCAGGCACGCCAGCTAATTCCAACTATTTGCTTTCAGCTGTTTCGTGCTGATTCGCCTTGGTGACGGCAGCCCTTACCGCGTCGAGAAACGGATCGCTGCCCGCCGGGGCATGCACATCGCCAGACAGCGTTTTGCGGAAGGAAACATTCTTGCCGTAGAACGCAACCGTGGAGTCATTGTCCTGCTGGATCTTGGCGCCATCCACGGCGACTCCGACAAAGAGACCTTTGGTACGCGAGTAGCTCAAAGCCTCCGTGTTCATCTTCCAGTCGGTGCCTGCCGAGGCATGCCTTCCAACCGGACCCGCGGTGGCAGATGCCTCGCCGCTCAGTTCAAACTTACTGGAGAGCAGCCCCTGCACACCCTTGTCATTCATGAACAGGATGACGAGATCGACTGACTGGCCGCCAGCCTGGAAGCCAAAATTGCCGCCACCGATTGAAATGAATGCCGGCGCACTCCATCCGTGGGCAGTGCGGCAAGTCACCACACCGCGACCATGCTCTCCGCCAACGATGAATGCGCCCTTCGCCATGTCCGGCACCACAGCGATACACTTGGCGCCATTCAGCACTTCTTCCGGGATGCCCTTATCGGGCGCAGCCATGATCTCGTTCATGACCAGGCCGGCCGCTTGTAAGCGGGCAGGGGTGTCTTGCTGTCCCGGACCAGCGAACGCGAAGGTACCCAAAGACAACGTCAACAAAGCAATTGCGTATTTCTTCATCAAACACTTCCTTTCTCATACCACGAGATTCTGTGGATGAGTGTGTGAGGGGCGCTATCCGCCGTTAAAGATCAGGCCGTTCGACGGCCGCTGATCAGGTTGAAGACCAGTACCACGACGGCAATCACCAACAACAGGTGGATCAGACTGCCTGCTATGTGGAAACTGAAGCCTAGAAGCCACAGAATCAAAAGAATGATAAAGATCGTCCAGAGCATATGCGCCTCCTACGATGGTTGGGAGCGTTAAATCGTGCGGTTATGTGGTAAGAGCTTTGCCGTCACTCGCCCGCAGTACTCTGCCGAGGCCGCTGCTTCCCTACGAACATTTGTCAGATCCGGCCAAGTAACAGCAAGACAACTAGAACGACGAGCACTAAGCCGATTCCGCCACTCGGGAAGTAACCCCAGGAGCGGCTGTGATTCCACGTCGGAAGAGCACCCACCAGAAACAAAACCAGAAGAACAATCAAGATAGTTCCAAGCATACTTTCCTCCTCATCTTTAAGAATCAAACTTCGGCTGAGCGCCACTCTCGCGAGCGCTCCCGCGGGCCGGGTTCGTCGCGATCAAACTCGCGATCGTTGTCAACAGATGGTAGGGGTGTTGCCCCTTCGGGTAGAACATGTCGGCGATGATGCCGGCAGGCACGGCATCCCCCAGGTAGTCGCCGCTCATCGCGATAATCGAGATTTGCGGATACCGGCTACGGACATGCGAGATCAACTCAATACCCGACATCTCCGGCATGTTGAGATCGGTGACGATCAGATCGGGAACCGCTCTGTCCAGTTGCGACACGGCACTGACGCCGTTTTCTGCCATGGCCACGGCATACCCGACGGACATCAGCAACATTCCCAAGGTTTCCCGAACACTCGGTTCATCGTCCACAACCAGAATCTGGGGTTTGGAGCCGTTCGACATGGTCTCTCCTGATTGGACTAACGCGAGAAAAACTCCACTTGCCAAACTCTCTCATTCTGGGTCCATCCAGGTCTGAGCAATAGTGAACACCTCTTTGCGGCATTTGTCTCGGACTGCTACTCGGAGTGGCGAACCATCAACGCGCGGCATTGAACAGAAGCACCAGCGGTCCACATAGGCCCCGGTGTGCCTTCATCGCCAGGAGTTCGGGGCGGTCGTCCATCGCTGAAATGTAGGTAAGTACCGGCGCTTGTGGCAGACAATACAACGCCCTGGGCACAGGAACAGGCGGGGCAGGACGACTCTCTCAACCCATCCCTCAGGAGGCGCAGCTCGGAATTGGTCTCCCTTACACACACCACAGTGAGCTGAAAGTATTGCCATTTTGCGAAGAGTAATAACGTTCCCAACCCAACGGTCGGGATCACACAAGGCGACGTCCTAGAAGGTCCCAGTATTGGCATAGCCACTGGGACAGGAATTAGCCCCACAGTCGGGAGAACACCAATCCCAGAGCGCGGAACGCTGGTGGGTTTGGTTCTTCACTCGCCGCGGTGTTCCTACTATTCAACGCCGCCGATTCATTTCGGAATGCCTACGAAGTTGTTAACTCTTTGAGCTTTCCCTTCAACTTTGCGACGGTTTCTTTAGCCTGGCCTATGCGCTGCTGAACCTTGCCAACGTTCTTTTCGGCTTTCCCTTCCGCTTTCAAGGTCCGGTCATTCGTGGCCTTGCCGACCTGCTCCTTGATGGTTCCCTTGACTTCGTGGAAGCTGCCCTTGATCCTGTCTTTCGTACTGGTTTTCATGGTTCTCCTTGGCCCTGGTAAAAGTGCGGATTGCGGCTCCTTTTGAGTTTCTTTGGGGCACTGTTACTTTTCTAATCTGGTGGCGTTCTGACGTCTGAGCAGAATTGACCATCTCTGGAATGGGGCCCCGGCTTCATCCCGAAACGGGCAAAGGCACACACAGAGATCAATTGGGATTCCGGAAATCCGTTCGGAAATTTCGCGCGGTCTTGGGGCGGATAGCCGCGGCAGGAGGAACATTGAGTTTGGCCAGCTCACTGGCAAATAGCGGGTTTTCGGGATATTCCGCGACGAGCTCCGCAAGTTGTGTGCGAGCCACTTCTGTCTGTTTCTCACGCAGGGCCGCCAGCGCCAGCAGAATCTTCGCAAACGGCCGGAGATAATGGCCGCGTTCGGCGGCGATCTCGAGCTGCTGGATTCCGGCTTTCTTCTCGCCGTGGATTCCGGCGAAGCCGAGAAATAACCTCTTGTATGCCGGCAGGCTTCCGATGATGTAATTCACTGCGCGCAGGGTGAGATAGGCATCGGCGGCCTCCGGCGCGACCGCTAACAGTTTCTTGGCATACCTGTCAGCATCTCCGACCATTTTCAGGCTTTCCACTTGATGCTTATCGATCAGACTGGCATAGTCGGCCTGCATGCCCACGCTTAGGGCCATAGCGAACAGGGCGTTCGTATCCTCCGGGTTCGTCTGCAATCGCAGCTGCGCCAGGTCCTGCGCCTGTTTGTCCGCGGCGAAGAAGGCTGCGCGCAGTTGCGGGTCTGGTTTGAGAGCGACCTTGCCCAGGAAACGTTTGTTATCGAGGAAGAATTCGGAGGTCAAGACGCCTTGCCGGTAGCACTCCTCAAACAGATAAGATGCCGCTTCCGAGGCGCTTCCAAGGGGGTCTTCCGGATGGGACTTCTGCCTCTACGTAATATCCGTTATGGCCGTAGTTTGCGTCCTGGTAGGCATAAGAGCTTCGGTAGTCGGAACGCCAGTGGTCCTGGCGGTCGGCCGCTCCAGCCTGGAGGCCCTCCTGGTAACCGTAGTTCACGGCCTGGCGGACTGAATCTGCGCCGTATTGGTTCGTCTCGTAGTAGCGGCCGCCACGTTGGTAACGATAGATCGGAGCCGTGTAGAAGTACGGGTCGTGATCGTAATCGGGGTGCCGATCATTCTCGAGAAAAATTTGCTGTTGACGCAGGCGCATTTGATAGTCCTCCTGTTGGCGGTATTGCGCCATACGGTTTTGTTGCTGCAACTGTGATCTCTGCTGTTCCAGGACACGCTGCTGCTGATCTAGGTGTTGACGGTACTGCGTCAGGCGCTGCTGCTGCTGGTCAACAAGTTGCTGCTGACGTTGCTGTGAGAGACGTTCTCCCTGTTGTTGCTGTTCCTGGGCCCGCTGCTGCTGTCGGTTGTTCTGGTCCTGCTGCTGCTGCTGGGCGCGCTGTTTGGCGTTCTGGTCCTGCTGCTGCTGTTGCTGGGCTCGCCGTTGCTGCTGTTTGGCGTTCTGGTCTTGCTGCTGCGGTTGCTGAGCCCGCTGTTGCTGCTGTTTAGCGTTCTGGTCCTGCTGCGGCAGTTGCTGGGGCTTAGCCTGCTGTCCGCCCTGCGGTTTTTCCGGTTTACCTTGTTTTTCGGCCTGCTGCTGCTCTTGCTTGCTTTTCGGTTTGCTGTTCCTGCTGTGCATAGGCAAGTACAGCGGTACCGAGAAACAAAGACACAACTGCTGTACTGACAACTCCAAATCGTTTCATGGGATGTTGCCTCTACCACAGCGCAGGTGCGGCAGAGACAAATAGCTGTCTCCTTTTGACCACCGCGGAAAAACTGCGAGCTCAGTTATGTGCAACTTTCCACCGGGCGTGGCCTTGGCAAAGATGTCCCAACATCGGATCATCGGAAGTCACGCAAGAGGTGTTTGCCGGCTTCTCTGAAATCCAACCGGCGCACCTGTGGTGTTGAGTCTGCCCATCCAGCGGGAACTCCTGGTTGGGCTTCTCCGCCACTTTCTTGACCTGTGCTTCAGTTCTGGATGGAGCGAACGCCACTAGGGATTAGTGCAACGGAGCGTAGGCCAGCGTCCGCAGTTGGTTGGCAATCACCTTGTGGCCGGCATCATTGGGATGGAAATTGTCGGCGGCGATCAATCCCGCCGCGATAGGGTCCTGTGTTCCGTCCGCGCCATTGAAAGCCTGGTGGACCGCGGCGACCGGAATGCCATTCGCCTGCGCGTTCGAGTGAATGTGATTGTTGACCTCATCCAGGTACGGCTCAATGGTGGTAAAGATGCCGGCTTTCATGTCCGAGGCGACATACGGGTTATAGATGTCCATGGTGCGCAGAATGGTCTTGCTGGGGTCGCGAAGCTTCAGCAGTTCCACGACAATCGCATCCCAGTTCGGTTCAAAGGTCGAGACGGCAGCGCGCAGGCAGTCCTGGTTGTCGAGGCCGCCGCATGTTTTTTGTACGAAACTGTCATGTGCGTTCGCCAGATCGTTCCCACCAATGTCCCAAGTCACCAGCTCGGCGCCGGAAACCTGGTTGCGAAAGATCGGGTCGTTCTGCAAGGCGTTCAGCAAATCGCCGCTGTGCCATCCGGGAACACCCATGTTCAGCGTGGTTACTTTGGATCCGGTGTCGGCGTTGACGTAAGTGGCATAGCGGGGAACGTAACCCTCTTGAGCCAATGCGCCAGCAGCCAGGGAATCGCCCATGGGGGCGTACTGCCAGGTTGGACCTGGGCCACTGCCAGTGGTTCCACTGCCACAGCCAACGGGCACGAACAAGAAGAAGAGAACAACAACAGATATCCAGTACTTGCTTCTGAAGGCGAGAAATCCCTTTGGAGACATACCGTAGTGTCGCCACTTGCCGTAGCTGGGTCTGTACACTATTGCTCACAGCGCCTTAATGCTGACAGGAAAACCAACAACCGCCCCGAGCGATAAGGTCGCTCGCAAGCTCTCATAGCAAGAATGTCTTCTCCGGCTCCTGCGACTCCAGCCACGCGCTTTCCCAGGCCTCATGTGCTGTAAAAACTTCACCCGCATCATACCGTCGCAGGCCTTCAGCAATCGCTCCCCTGAGTCCAATCGAATTTCGTCAGCCGCCCCAAATGCCGCGAGCTGACGCGATTCAAACAATGGTCCCCCGTTGTGTGCAGTTGGACGAGCAATTCTGACCAGCTTTCGGCAACCTGATCGTTCGATACTGACCAAGGTGCAAGACTCTACTTCAGGCAAGGAAACTGCCCAAACCGGACCTTACCTGTTCGCAGACACTCAAGGCGCAAGGAGTTAAAGATGAATCTCAATCTAATGGATCCAAAACTGATTGCTCTGGCAGTCGCAGTGGTTCTGATAATTGTCGTTGCCATTGCGCTGTACATGCGAAAACGCAAGAACGCCACGGCAGAACTACGCGACCGTTTCGGGCCGGAATACGACCGGGCTGTTAAACAACACGGTTCTGAACGCAAAGCGGAAGCGAAACTCACCGATCGTGAAACGCGGGTTGAAATGCTGAAAATCCGCGATCTTGACTCGGCGGAGCGTGAACGCTACCTGGCCCAGTGGCAGGCGGTGCAATCCCGCTTTGTTGACTATCCGAAGGGTGCAGTGACCGAAGCCGATGAACTGGTGTCTTCCCTCATGCAGACGCGTGGCTATCCCGTCACCGATTTTGACCAGCGCGCGGCGGACATCTCCGTCGACCATCCCCGAGTAGTGCAGAACTACCGCTTGGCGCACGACATTGCGTTGCGGCTCGGCAGAAGCGAAGCCAGCACGGAGGACCTGCGCACCGCGATGATCCACTATCGTTCACTCTTCGACGAACTGGTGCAGGTGCAAATACCTAGCATCACGAGGGTGGCGTAACCAAAGGCCTGTCACTCTCAAGTGATAGGGAATCAACCGACGCACGAAGGAGAAATTCATGATGAAACCGAGCACGGACGATAAGACAACAGGCAAGCTCCACGAAGTCAAAGGAACCATCAAGCAGAAAGTCGGCGAGCTTACCAGGAACTCCGACCTTGAAGCTGAGGGCAGAGCTGAAAAGAATGCCGGCAAAGTTCAAAACTGGGTCGGCAAGGTTGAAAAAGCTGTCGGGGAATAAGCCAATCAACAGCGAAAACAAAGATGAGAGAGGTCAAGACCTAATGGCGCAATCAGTGTTGGAACAAACGGGCGAGCAAATTGCCGAAACTGCACGCAAGGCTTCTCGGGCGGCATCTGCTGTTGGGGATGCACTTGAGGACGGCGTAGAAGTGGCGCGGCGTTTCGCAAAACAAGGCGGTGATGCTGCTGAAGAGCTTCTTGATGACACAAAAGAGCGCCTACAGCGGCATCCAATTGAAACAGTTGTGACTACACTCGCGATAGGTATCACCGTCGGAATATTGATCGGCTGGATGATGAAGCGAAGGTAGCTTTTACAACAAACCGAGTACTTGAGAGAAGGGCCCAGTGCGCTGGGCCCTTCTCTGGATGTATAAGTTGTCATCCCCACAATGGCAGTAACAGACGATAGCGTCTTCACAGAGCTATGCCACGGCAGCCCAACCTGGGGTCCGACAGGCAGCGGTCAAAAGGATACAGTTATTCTTCACTCCTTCGCCTAGCTTGTAGTTGAGGCAATACTAATAAAAGCATTTGCAAATCTCGGAACGGCAGTCCTGTTTCTGTCTCTTGGGACCATTGTTCCTGTCTTCGCACAGCACGGACAAGAGGAAGCCAAGCCAGAACAGCAGCAATAACAACATGCTCAGCAACAGCAGCAGCAAGACCAGAACGCCAAACAGCAGCAACGGCGAGCCCAGCAACAGAGCCAACCGAAACAGCAGCAGCCACAGCAGCATGCCCAGCAGCAGAACCAACAGAAACAGCAGCAGCCACAGCAGCACGCCCAGCAGCAGAACCAACAGAAACAGCAGCAGCCACAGCAGCATGCCCAGCAGCAGAACCAACAAAAATAGCAGCAGCCACAGCAGGCCCAACAGCAGAGCCATAACAATCGGCAGCCGACACAGCACACCCAAGAGCAGCAGCGTGTCCAGCAGGCCGCATGGCAGGGGCATCAATCACAAAACTGGCAGTCCGACCATCGCACTTGGGAGCAACGTGGCGGCTACCACGGCTACCGCATCCCTGACAACCGTTACAACGGATACTTTGGCCCGAACTACGCGTTCGTTATCTATAGCCAACCCTACATGGTTGTCGGCGGTTTCCCGCGCTTCCGATACGGCGGCTATTGGTTCACACTTGTTGACCCGTGGCCAGGGTACTGGTCCAACAAATGGTATGAAAGCGACGAGGTTTATGTCGTCTACGCTAACAATGGGTACTACATGTACAACCAGAGATACCCTGGCGTCGGCATCGCGATCAGCGTTTCGATGTAGCGCCTGGCATGATCTAGCCTAATTAGGCTGCAACCTTAAGAACGCCGCCAACAATGAGAAGCCGAAAAGGCGGTCGATTGCCAAAGGGGCGAGTTGCAGCCGCTCGCGCTTCAGGACAGCGCAACTCCATGATTTCGCTCTTCATCGTCATCCCAGGCTGGAAGCTTCTCCGCAGTCTTGGGGGAGTTGGGCTGGTAATACTGGGCGTCGTGGACAGCTCAGTGATTCCCACGTTTGGCAGCCTGGATGCTCTCACCGCGATACTGTCAGTCAAGAATCACGAGCTTTGGCCGTATTATGCTGCCGCCAGTACGCTCGGTGCGTTGATCGGAGCCTATGTTACGTATCGCATGTCCGCGAGGGCGGGCGAGCAATGGCTCGAGAAGCGCATTGGGACGAAACGCTCGCGGCAGGTTCGAGGCCTGCTTAAGCGGTTTGGGTTTGCAGCTATATTCGTTTCGTGCGTGGCCCCGCCTCCCTTTCCCACCTCGCCATTTTTTATAGGAGCGGGAGCACTTCGGTATCCGCAGGGGAAATTCGTGTCAGCCGTGCTTGCCGGCCGGGCCCTGCGGTATGCAGTGCTCGGATTTCTGTCCGCAACGTACAGCCGCACCATACTGCGGTTCCTGCGTCATCCGCGAGGCTTTGAAGCGAATGCTAAGTTGATCGGCATTACATTGGCCGTGTTCGTGATTATGGTCTTATGTATTCTTTTGTGGCGGCTGTCCAGAACCTATTTTCAGCGCACCAAGGCGGAATCGGCTGGTAATTGAACGTCATCGTCCCTCCACGGAACGTCAAGACCTCTCAGGGTTCTGGAACTCCTTCGAGGCCTACGAAGCGGCCTGGAGGCTTCTTGCCCAGTCTTGACCGGATGAGTGCGGCATGGGAACGAAATAATGCGCCTTGGTTTTGCGGGGTCGTAAGGTCGAAAGCTTAAGTGTGGCCGTGCTCTGACTGCGAGTCTCCTACCACTCTGCGTTAAACCTGGAGATCAACGGGCGGCCACGGCTTGGGTGTCCGTGTTCAGAGTCGCGGCTCTTAACTGATTAAGCCATGCCAGCACACTAGCCGAGGAAACCTTATCGTCCTTCGTCTGCGACCATGCCGAGACGTCAGAATAGAACTGCAAGACATTGTCGCGCAACTCGGGCGTCGTATGGTCGAACTTGCTCTTAGCCAATTGACCCAGCAGTTTGCTGTAAGTCGCGTCCGTAAGCGAGTACTCGGCCATCTTCGTTGGATTCCCGCTATCGAGATCGCAGTTGGGCAGCACGAGTGTGTCCGTACCCACTTCCTGGAGGAAGGCCCGGTACTGATCGACAGTCGTGTTGATGCTCTTGATGTACATATCTTCTGTTTTCGGAATCGGGCTATTGAACGCCAACCCCTTGAAGGGGCCAATCTTCGGCATGTATCGCAAGAGCGTCGACAAGATCCGCGTGCCCAAGCCCGGCTTCACGTAATCCTTTCCCCACTCCTTTTCATAATTGGAGCGGGAAAGACGGTACAGAAACTTCTGTTTTGCGAAATTGGGCGTTTCGCGCATCAGGTCCTTCTTATGGGTTTGAAGCGCGACCTGGGTCATTTCCGGAATTAGGTGACTGACGGAGTAACGATACGACCCGATCGCAAGGTCCTCCCGGGGCAGCACATCTTTCAACTCCACCCCATATACGATCGGGAAGACCCGCTCCAGCAGGGACTTGGACACTTGAAATCCAATGAAATCGTGGTACTGCTGCGAGGCATAACGATTCTGGGCCACCTGCACCGTATCGAATCCAAATTCAGTTTTCAGATGGGCGGTTTTGTCTTGCGCATACCGGACTGACTCACCGTACTTCGCCTGCAGCTTGGGATACTGCATCGCGACGGCCTTGTTGACCGCCGGGTGGCCGGCGATATCCGACGCATAATGTGACAGTGCACCGAGAGCGAAGGCGTACTCGTCGGCATCGTTGCTCTGTGCCAGTAGTTCACGAACAAAGTCTCCGGTACGAACGTAATGCACCAGGTTGCTGAATTCGACGCTGCCAAATGGATAGTAGCCGAGGTCCTGTATAACTGCCCCGCCATACGCATAGGCGTGAGCTTCCTTAATCTGCTCTTCGGAGAGCCCAGGATAGCGCTTCAGGATGAGCGGCCTGATCTGATCCGCCCACAGCAAGTCAACGATCTCCTCGTGGGTCAGCACAGAGTACGCCGGTAGACCGATGCTACCCATCAGCATTACCAGCAAAAGTGCCAGTATGCGAATGGAAATCGCTCGACAGTTCCTTGCCATCTTTTGTCTCACGGCTGTCCCAGCTTCCACCCTAGATCCGGGTCATGTTCGTTCATCGCCCACACACACTTCTCCACCCTGGGTTCCGAAGCTCTTCGGAAGATCATCCGTCTCGGTTACGGCTTACCGACGTGAATGTTGGTGAGCGACTGCATCAGTCCAAAGATATTCAGCAGCCACACTACGACGGCTATCACCACCACAGCGTTCAATATTGACTTGATGGAACCCGCCATGGGGATGAAGCGATTCACCAGCCACAGAAGGATTCCGACAACAATCAGAGCGACAACAACTTGAAGTAACGGCATCTTCTTATTGCCTTTCTATTTCTCCGGTAGACGCAACGAGTGAGGCTGAGGGTCAGACTGCATTCGAAATCTTCGGCTAACGGCGAAGCCCTCGGTCAGATGGAACAAGGCGGTACTCCTGTAACACCCAGAGCAACTCTTGTTCCGTCTGGTACAAGGTTAGCCGGCACCCATTCCCGCGTCTGTGCACAAATGCTCACATTCTTCTGTAACAGGAATTGAAATAAACTCTACCGGCGACTAGCCATCACCTATCTAAACAAATGTGAACTATGTCACTGTTCATCTCGCGGCAATCCTCTTACTCGGGTGTCCCTGTTACTCAGGCGCCCAAGGCCCTGATTTGCAGCCTTCTGCAAAGGATCTCATTAAGGACGTTGTCGCTAACGAGTTGACTGACAGGGCAGAGCAAAGCAACTGGATATACCGCGTTAGTAAAACAGTCGAACAGCAGACATTGACCCAACTTGAAGTTGAAACGAAGGACGGTCCGGTGGACCGTCTGGTTGCAATTAATGACACGCCGCTGGATTCAGCCCAGCGACAGGTCGAAACGGTGCGGCTGGAGCAACTGATTCGTGACCCCAGTCAGCAGCTTGCGGTCAAGAAACAGTACGATGCGGATGAACGCCGCCTGGAGAGCTTTCTGCGTCTGCTGCCGAGCGCCTTCGTGTTTCAGTACGACGGCTGGGAAGGCCCCTATCTGCGCCTCAACTTTCGGCCTGACCCGGCCTTTGTCCCTCCAACACAGGAATCCAAGGCTCTCCAAAGCATGGCGGGACTGATCCTGGTCGATGCTGATCAGAAACGGCTGGCACGCTTGAGCGGGCATCTGGTAGAGAATGTGAATTTTGGTTTCGGAATTCTCGGGCGCATCGCCAAAGGGGGCACGTTTGAGATAGAGCGAAACCAGGTGAGCTCGTCCCATTGGAAGACCCATCTCGTCGATATTCATGTTAATGGGCGAATGCTGCTGTTCAAGACGATCAGCAAACAGCAACATGAGACGCGGTCTGGCTTTGAACCAGTTTCGAAGGACCTCGATCTGAGGCAGGCGGAAGAGCTTCTACAGTCGCGCCCGAACTAGTGGGCGATTGCAATTCGCTTCCTGATCTACGTCGCGAGCGGCTCCCGCGGCGCCGGTCCAATGCGCACACTTGATGAGAAGCCGACGACGAGAGGGTAGTGGGAACACAGTTGGAGACGCTTCCATGGGCCCCTCTGCATGCTGGGTTGAAGCGTGTAAGTTCGCTGAGCTCCGCAGTCATAACAGTGTTGTGAAGATATTGCCTCTCCGGCGCAACGTATGGGCCAACCAGCGTTGGCGTGAGGACATAAGCTCAGCTTTCGCATCAAGCTATTGAATGCTTTCGGTAGATTTCCTTGGCGTGAATAGTTCTGGGTCGCAATCAGAAAAGCCTCCTGTGATGCACCGCGACGTTATGAATTCAAGGTCCCAACAATTGTCTTTCTTAATGACAGGTCGCGTCTGGTCAAGACTGACCACCGATAGCACCGCCGACGTCTGGGAGCGGATCGGTTTTGTTCTCGGCAGCGAGCCTGTGCATATCCTGCGTTATCTCCTGCCGCCTTCCTCGCGCTCCTCATAGGCTTCTGTCTCTACCCGACCCTTGGGGCCGGCGCTATAGTCTTCATCCATGGCCTTGTAAACGGATAGTTCTTGCAAGAGACCCATCATTTGCTCAGATCTCGCTGCTCATGCGGACAACTTGCTGGCGTATGGTGCCGCGGGCTGAGGTTGCGGCTGCGGCCCCTTCTGAATGGCCTGCACAGCGTCGGTGAAGGCCCAGATGATCGTAGCCAGCCAGCCGTAAGCGATGTAGATTCCCCAGTGTTCCATTTTGCTTGACCTTTCTACCTCATTGGATGCAAGAAACCCGTAAGTTACAGGCCAGAACCCGTATCGGACAGCTCCTCAGGCTACTTTCGGAAGCAGCCCTTTGAGACCTACGAGAATCGATGTTGGAAGCCGCAGCGTCCTTTCCGTTGGTTCTTCAACAGTTATGACGTGGACCGCAACTCCATTGCCATCAGGAAATGGATCGGAAACAATCTCAAATCGTTTGCCATACATCTTAATGTGGTGGGCAGAACTGTAGCCGAGGTCTTTAATCCTGACGCAGTCGTCAGCGGTGGATTTGGCGATCTTATGGTTCATGACAGTGCCTATTTCTTGTGACTGCGAGATACCGGAGTGCTGCTATTGAGCCACGCCCGGTCGGTTTAGAAGCTCAAGCCGCAATTAGCCCTTCGTGTGTGATCTTCTCAAAGCGACCCTGTGGGCATCCCGTTTCTTCTTTCTCTTGGCTCTTACGGCATCACGATGTTTATCGGCTACGAGGTCGAGAGAAGCATTCCGTCTTGAATCTGTTTTCGGGTTGGCAGCGGTTACGGTCGGTTCCCGGATTTCTATCGCTTCCTGGGTGGTCTCATTGTGATCCATATATCCTCTGTCAGAAGAGTACATCCCACCGGCACGACCAGACTGAGCACTCTAGCTCAGAAGATGGCCAGCGCGACTATTAAGCTTTCCTCCAGCAGCTAAAGGCAAGCGCAAAGGGCAATTTCTCAATCGGGCGCGCACCCGAGAATACTGTTCTGAATTGACCGTTCTTGTTCCTCCACGCGTGCCATGATGCAGGTATGACGCAGAAGATTGCAAAGAAAGATGGATTCGCCCGGGCGACCCTCGCCGACATAGCGAGGGAAATGGCAAAGCCTCGCTTGGCGGAGTCTGTCCGCGAAGCTGTTGAGGCTGAAGAAGAAGCCACTCGCTTGCGGCTGCAGCATCGTCCCCAGGGAAGGCGCGAAAGTTGATGCCAAATCAAATCCAAGCCGGCACGATGATGGTTTACCAAGCAGCGAACCTCCAGTCGCTCGCAGTGGAAAGCGAACCTTACTTCAGGAATTGGCGCTCGCTCGGGATTGCCGAGAGCGTAGGCCTCGATCGCAGACTTCGAGCCAAGGGCTGGAGCCTGTTCTTCATGGCCGGCGAAATCACGACCACGGTGCCTGCCTGGGGAGGCGACAACACTGTGCGCCGGGGAGTGAAGCGACTGCTGGCACGGACTCGACTGCAGCATCTCAACTGCCTCGAAGTGACCGACATACGCAGGAAATACTTCCTCGGTATTCCGTATCTAGCAATATCCGCAAACCCCCGCCACATACAGGAAGGGTCTCAGATCCAATCGAGCGCACAGCGAGCCGAAGATAGCAGCGTCGAGGCACAATTAGCCAACTGAAAACAGTAGTAATCACCCAGGAGAAATAAATGAATTGGGAACAGGTGGAAGACAGGTGGAAACAGTTGATGGGTTCCGCAAAGGAAAACTGGAGCAAGATCAGTGACGATGACCTGCAGCAAATATCAGGCAAGCGCGAGCAACTGGTCGTGAAAATCCAGGAAACCTACGGAACCACCAGGCGAGAGGCCGAAAAGCAAGTTTGGGACTGGGGAAAGACCGTGGAGCATGTTTTGAAGAAAATTGCCTGACGCCAGGCCGTATGCGACTTCCGGTATCCCGCTTATTCGTGGAGAAGAAAAGTCATCAGCTCTCTGTGCACCCTCAGGCTGCCGTTGTAATCGATCAGGCCCAACTTGCGAAACCGGTTCATAAAGAAGCTGACTCGCGAACGGGTGGTGCCAATCATCTCTGCCAGGGTCCCCTGGCTCACCTTCAAGACGGCGGAATGCGGCTTGGCTTGCGCTCCAAAGCTCGCGAGCAATAGCAGCGTCCGCGCCAGCCGCCTCTCGCTGGAATTGAAAAGTTGATCGAGGAAATCTTCTTCCACCCGGGCAACGCGAGATAGCAGGTGTGCGATCAAAAGCCTCGCGAACCTTGGGTCGTCATGGATGATGCGAAGGATGGATGCTTTTTCCACTCTCACAATCGTGGACAACTCTACTGCTGTTGCAGTGGAAACCCGCAATGACTCCTTTCCCAGGCAGCCTTCACCGAAAAAATCACCTTGCCGGAAAATAGCGATGACGGCCTGCTTGCCGCGTTGAGAGATGACCGTCATCTTTACATTGCCGGCCTCGATATAGAACATGGCATCGGCGGCATCACCCTGAGAAAATATGAGCTGTTTGTTCTGGTAATCCCGACTGGTGCTTCGTTTGCCGATCCTGTCGAGAAATATACCGTGATCAAACAGAAGCGTGCGTTTGCGCGGCATTGGAAACTCCTCAAGCGTTGATCTTCCCATGTGTGACAAGGGCCAAGGCGTCAGTTCAGCAGCACACATCTGGCGATCGAGGCGTGACATCGCTTCCATCTCGGTGAAAGTTCTGAGGATTGTCCTTCCTGCAAGTCTCGCCATGCGCGCCTTCCAAGTCCCGTCACGAGGTGACGCTACACCTCAGGAACACAGGAATACTGTGCAAAATCGCTCACACCGTGAACAGTGAATAACTGTGCAATATGGCACAGGAATGGCGAACGCCTGTGTTTTATGATTTATCGTGTCAAAGTGTAAAGACAGGCTCCTCGGAGGTGCGAAATGAGCGCGAGGGCCATGCCATCCAGTAGCACTCGCCGTCCGGCCAAGGGGGTTTCATCGGTTGATTCGATGCGATCCGCCAAGCCCGCCACACGCAAAATTACAGGGCCTTTCGGGCTTACAAGCCCGAAGCGGCAACCATCCAATGGCGACGCGGTCTTCGATGCCAAGGCGTTTCTCGCCCGGGCTGGGTTGGGCAAGAAAATCTTTAATCTGAAAAAGAATGAGACGGCCTACGCGCAAGGCGACGCCGCTGATTCGATTTTTTACGTGCAGAAGGGCCGGCTGAGAGTAACGGTCACCTCAGCGAACGGAAAAGAAGCGACGATCACCCTGGTGGGTCCAGGGGAATTCCTGGGGGAGAACTGCATGGTTTCAGCCCATCCTGTGCGACTCGCGACGGCCACCGCGATGATCGAGTCTGCACTACTCAGGATTAGCAAGGCGGAAATGACCCGCGCGCTTCATGAGGAACCAGAGTTGTCGGAGATGTTCGTACATTTTTTGCTTAAGCGAAATGCTCGCATCCAGGCGGACCTGGTTGATCAGCTTTTCAATTCCAGCGAGAAGCGGCTGGCGAGGATTCTGTTGCTCCTCGCGCAGTTTGGCAAGGAAAGCAAACCGGATACGGTGGTTCCCAAGATCAGCCAGGAGCTATTGGCGGAGATGATCGGCACTACCCGTTCCCGTGTGAGTTTTTTCATGAATCGTTTCAGAAAACTGGGCTTTATCGAATATGACGGCGAGATTCGGGTTCACAACACCCTTCTGAATATCTTTTTGCAGGAATAAGGGAGCCGCAGCAGTGCCGACGATGCCGTTGAGGGCGGCGGAAATGGTCGTCGTGCCGGCGTTCAGGGCGTTCGCGAAGCCCGAGATGGTAATGAGAATTGATGCCGGCTGCACACCACAAGAACAATGGCGATCCGGGCGGAATGAGAGTATTAAGGCATGAGTACTCGCGCGGCACTTTAAGGCCGCTATTGCACGGTCAGCGCGATCGGTTGGCTTTGTACCGGTTGACCTGTGCTGCTGTTGGTGGTGCTGGCGGTGATGTTGGTGGTGCCCGCGGCCACGCTGCTCGCCACGCCGTTGCCCCCGCCGGAGAGCCCGCTGCTGATGGTCGCCACACTCGTAACCGACGAAGTCCAGGTCACCGCTTCGGTAAGGTCGTTGGACGGGTCCCCATTGCCGTAGGCATAAAACTGCAGAGTCAGCGGCGCTCCGGAAATTGTCGCCGCGGTTTGCTGTACGGCACTTCCCAAGATTGTAGTGGTGACCAGGGTGGTAATGTTGGTTAACGTCACGCTGACGTTGGCCGTCGCGGTAACACCCTGGGAGCTGGCGGTCATGGTGGCTGTGCCAGTGTTGACCCCCGTCACCAAACCGCCCGGGGTGATGGTCGCCACATTAAGATTCGAGCTCGACCAACTTACCGAAGCCCCGCTAATCTCACTCTGGCTGCCGTCAGAGTACTTACCATATGCGATGAGCTGAACCTGTTTGCCCCCGACGGCGACAGTGGCCGAAGCCGGGTTGATGTAAATCGAGCTAAGGGAAGGATTGATGAAGAAGCCACTGCATCCCGCCGAAATGGCCAACAGGAAGAGGCTGATGGCAACAGCCAGCACCAACCGCTCTCGGCCCCGCTTCGGCGTACGCCCGTCCGAACAGAGTTGAAATTGACCAGGGGTGTTGCCAAAGGATTTGTCTGTACCCACGAAACTCATCTCTGCTCCCTAGCTGGGAACCCTCGTCCCACGTGGTTTTTCGCCACTTGAGCCAAAGCTCCCAGCTTGCCTACCACTCGAAGTGGACTATCCGGAGTTTCCTTCTTGGCTTTGAAAACGCAACCATAATACACCCGTCTCGCCTGTTCGCGACACTGTGAAGCGATTTGTCATCGGGAGCAGTCCCGACGGTCTGGCATCGACACCAGCACAGTCCCGCAGTACATTTGCCGAGTAAATTGAAGCGATTCACGGTCTTTATCCTAACCACCTGACGCACCGTGAAGCGGCGGCGCTTCCCGCTGCGAGATGAGGCCGCTCTGCGGATCATATGGGGAGTCCTTATGGCACGGAGTTCTAAGCAGCTATAGGGGTTCCTCCGACTCCTCGCCGCGCTCATCGCTCAAGATGACAAAAGCAGTTGTCAGCGGCCTGCGCACGCGCTCGTCACTGAGAATGAAAGAAATCGCGAACGCGGCCCTAGCGCTGTGTCCCCAAGGCTTTCCTGGCCAGCGGACGCGCAAAGGCATTTGCGGGAGCGTGATTGTTGATGGTCAGAACCTGCTTGTAGCATTCCATCGCTTTCGCCTTGTCGCCAGACTTCTCGTAGGCCTGGGCCAGTAGCACCAGCACGAACGGGTCTTTTTGGTCGGCCTTCTGGTTGGCCTGCTGAAATTCGGCGAGCGCGGTTTTGTAGTCGCCGCCATACAGCGCTACGTAACCGGCGAGCCACCCAGTCGCTGGGCGTGGAGAACCGCATGGCGGAAACTGACGGCGGCATGTGGACTGGGGGTCTCAGGTCACATGACCTACAGAATCACGCTGTGACGAAGCTGGCCGAGTCCTCTGAAGCAAGCGAACAGACCATCATGGCGATTGCTGGTCATGTGTCCAGACAGATGCTGGAACACTGCAGCCACATTCGACAAGAAGCCAAACGGAGAGCAACGGACGCTCTGAACAACGTCACAATTTTGGCACGACTCCAGAGTGGACGAGGGTGGCGGAGGAGAAGGAACAATCGCCAAGTCGCACGATGGAAAAACAAAGTTTGGTCGGGGCGACTGGATTTGAACCAGCGACCCCCTGCGCCCAAGGCAGGTGCGCTACCAGGCTGCGCTACGCCCCGACTGACTTCGATTATAACCTCGGCCGAAGCATCGCGCGGAGCCGCCGCCGCGAGCCGCCGCTCGCCGCTATAATGGAAGCTCATGGCCGAACTCCAGTACGCCGCGATTGCGTACGTTCGCAGTCCGGTGGGAATCTTTGTGGAGGCGTTGCGCCGCGATCTGCACCCCGCGCACACGCACGCCGATGCGCACATCACGATTCTTCCGCCGCGTCCGTTGCGCGGTTCCGAGCCACAAGCCGTCGAGCTGCTGGACCGGGTTTGCCAATCCATTGCGCCCTTTGAAGTGACCATGGACCACGTGGAAACCTTCATTCCGGTGACGCCCACAGTTTTCCTTCGCGTCGCCGAAGGCGCTTACCGCCTGCGCGAGTTGCACGACCAGTTAAACCACGGCGCGCTCGCCTATGACGAGCCGTGGCCTTACATGCCGCACCTGACCATCGTGAAGACCGACGAGAGTGACGAAGCCCTCCAGGCGCTGGAAATCTCCCGCCAGCGCTGGTCGCAGTACACGGACTCGCGCAAGCTCCGGATCAAGTCGCTGACCATGGTAAAAGGCAGCGGCGAACGCTGGGTCAACGTTGCGACAGTACCGTTCGCGCAACCTGCCGTGAAGTATTAGGGACGTCCCACGGAACGGTGTTCCGTGCTGCAAAAAATGCTCGCTGGCGGAAGTTTGGGGTGGGTGGAGGGATTCGAACCCTCGACAGCCGGAGCCACAGTCCGGAGTTCTACCACTGAACTACACCCACCACGCGGGAGTAAAAATTATACCATTCAGCAACCGCGTTCCTGGCGCGTTTCGCGGCCGCTTCGTGCGCTGCCAGGCAGCGCAAAACGCCTAGTTGACCGGCCCGCAGCCGCCGCCATTCATCATGCAGCAGTTCGATTGTCCGCAGCCCGCCGTGGACGCAGATGACCCACCGCTTTTGGTGACCGCAAAGGTCGACAGCTGCTTCTCCAGCTTGGCGGTGTGGCATTGCGGACACTCGGGCTGCTGCTCGCCAAACAGGATGGCTTCAAACCTGTGCCCACAACCTTCGCAACGGTATTCAAAAATCGGCATCCAATCACCCCATACTCTCGTCACAATCAGGTTGCCTTCGTATCTAAAGCGGCCGGATGAGAGTACAACCATTATAGATGTCTGTAGATGTCGCACAGCAATCCCATCACGGCCAGGACTGAAGCCGAACTGCACGCCCCGCTTGCCACCGGCAGTTCGAATGCGCCCCTGCATGATTTTTTCGGCGAACCGTTTCATCCGCGGCGCATGCTGACCGGCGCCCACGCGCAGACCATCGCGGGAAATTTCCTGCCGCGCCATAACGAACTGCCTCCGGGGAAGGAGCGCACATTCCGCGTCGACGCCGACGTCGAGGTGCTCTGTCACTGCCATTTTCAGCCCGAGCTGCGACAGGCGGTTACGCTGATCATCGTGCATGGCCTCGAAGGCTCCAGCGACTCGCAATACGTCATCGGCACCGGCAGCAAGGCGTGGGTCGCGGGCATGAACGTGGTCCGCATGAACGTACGCAACTGCGGCGGCACCGAGAAGCTGGGCCCCACGCTTTACAACTCGGGCATGTCGGGCGACGTGGCCGCGGTGGCGCAGTCGCTCATCGCCGAAGACGGGCTGGAGAGGCTGGCGTTCGCGGGTTTCTCCATGGGCGGCAACATGATCCTGAAGATGCTCGGGGAGTGGGGTGCGCAGGTTCCGCCGCAGGTCAAGGCCGCGGTCGGCATCTCTCCCGCAATCGACCTTGCCGCCTCGGCCGACGCCCTGCACGACCCAGCCAACCGCATGTACGAAGCGCGGTTCTTGTGGAGCCTGCGGCAACGCATCAAGCGAAAGGCTGCACTGTACCCAAGGCACTTTGAGGTGGAATACTTGCGGGGAATCCGCTCCCTGCGCGATTTCGACGACCAGATCACTGCCCGCTATTGCGGTTTTGCTGACGCCGAAGACTACTATCAGCGCTCGGCCTCGTCCAAGGTGCTGGACCGCATTGCCGTCCCAACGTTGGTGGTGCATGCTGACGACGATCCTTTCATCCGCGTGTTGCCCGAAACCCGCGAGAAGCTGCTGCGCAATCCGCACATCACGTACGTGGAAACCGAGCGCGGCGGACACTGCGCGTTTATCGCCGAAAGCAACGGCTACGACGGACGTTGGGCCGAGCGCCAGGCCATCGCCTTTTTGCAACGGGTGGAGTGCGGAGAGAGGTGATCCCGGCTCCCCCGGCCTCGCTCCACGTAGAATCTGGCCACACGCTTCGCGCCCTTCGACTTCGCTCAGGGCAGGCTCCACCGGCGCTCAGCGTAAACGTGGCTGCGGACTTGGGACGAGCAGGGCGGCGGGTGCGGGTTCTCCCGACGTTCCAGGCAGGTCAATTTGCGATAATAGAGGCGGCGATGCCGCGCCCTGCGCATCCGGACATGGGCGTGGCCGCGTGGGCCCGTAGCTCAATCGGATAGAGCATCAGCCTTCTAAGCTGAGGGTTGCTGGTTCGATTCCAGCCGGGCCTACCATTAAAATCACTACCGCGCCCAACCGTGCTACCAGCATGCTACCGGCGGTTGGGCCTGCCCCATCCGGTTTTGTCGACCACTGACGCATCAGCTTCGCAACATGTGGGCAGCTTGGAGGTCCGATTCGTTCCGTGCCCACCAATGTGAGTAACTGATATGCCGATAACTCATAAGGTACTGCCAGAAGGTCGGCTTGCTGTGTCCCTGTCCGTACAGAGAGCACCTACTGGTGACCATTACACGGCGCTTGGTACCACAAGACCTGTTTCGCAAACAATTGCGCCGGACGCACTGAGGCCTGATGTTCAGTTTACGGTCGGCCCGCCGCAGCAACGCTTGTACTTCGTCCCGGAGCCGCACGGGCACAGGTCGTTCCGCCGACCGTGGGAGCATTGCGCCGAGGCTCGGGTGTGAAAGTGGAGCCCATATGTGCTTGCCGATGCTCCCTGAAGTATCGATAAGCTGCCACGAGCCCAGCCGCCATGTGCACGATGACTTCTTCGCGCTTCTCTGGGCTGATCGGCTTGGCGCCAATGTCCGGGTTTCGTCGTGCTCGTGGCAGAGCATCATCATCGGGATCAGGCATCCGCCGCGCTCCTCGTCGTTGACCAACTCGGCCCAGCCGTCGTGGCGGATGCCCATGCCTCGCATGAAGCCCCGAGCCCCGTCGTTGCCGTGCGCCATGCCGTCTGCGCCCTCCAGCAGACCACAACCCGAGTTTCCAGAACCGTCTTCAGCGCGTCCCGCTGGCTCGGGGCCAGCGTCTTGCCCGTCCGCTGCTGGCACCATGTGACGGCTTTCTCAAAATCGATGGGCGGGTAGATCATCGGCGCTTGTGCCGGTGCCTTGATCTTGGCCGCGATGCCCTCTTCCGGCATCCTCAGGTGGGGCAGAAAGATCAGGGCATCACCGTCGATCTCTTCCAGCAGCAGGGAGCTGCTGGTGAGCATCTGGGAAAGGGCTTGCTCGATTGTCGCTTCCGGGATTTCCAGCAGCTTCACCGCGGTCAGTTTCAGCTTTTGTGGCGGCAGTGCACAGTGTCCGTCCAAAGTCGCTTCCAGCAAGACATGGTCGATGCCCGCCCGCGCCCGATCAAGCGAATCCCGAGGGATTCCAATCCTCTGAGCGATCTGATCGGCGGGCGCAAAGCCAATCCCATAGATGTCTTTCGCCAGCATGTTCGGATTGCTCCGCACTTTTTCGATCGCCTGCTAACCATAGGTCTTGAAGATTCGCACCGCTCGGCTGGTGCTCACGCCATGACTGTGAAGGAACAGCATGATTTGGCGGAACACCCGTCCCGCTCAACTTGTCGACCCGAAGGAACCTGGACCTCCGTCGTCGGCAAGGCCGGAGCTTGAATCTCCTCACAACAAGGTGTGAGATCCATCACGTGTAGGAACGCCTCCACGTGGTAAATCTAATGAGCCCTCAACAAGGCCCAGCTAGCCGGAGATCTCGCGTTTATAGGGCGCGCTTGCCAGCGGAGATTCACACACATCCGTTTTGTGAGGCGTACCTTTTGGCGGGCCGTGATTTCCTGGAGGGCTGAACTCAGGTCAACAACTGTCTACGCTTCACTGCGTCCCTCGCGGTAGCAGCGCAAGACTCGGGGCCGAGCGGACCGCTAATCCTTTCTCGTAAGAATTTTGCATTCTCTGCTTCATGCCGGTTTATCCCGGCGCACTGAAATCGCCATTCCACAAGCAATCTGCTGCCCTGACCATTGCAGCCGCGCCTATCATCTTTTCTCCCTCGAAAAGTGCATCTGGTCACATGCCCTCCTTGCGCCGGCCTACACAGTGCTAAGCTAGGCCGGCGGCAGCTGACATCTGCGGCGGCGAAAAGCTACAGGAGACAGACAGCATGAAGCGATCGGCAGCGGTCCTGGTAACGAGCTTGGTAGTGATATCGGCATTGTGCATCGGTTCCATGGCGCAGACGCCGGGCGGCGGGACGGCCACTCCGCAGAAAGGCGACGACCGCCTGCCGGGGCTCGACAAGCGGTTCATCGATACGACGGCCGACCCCTGCCAGGACTTCTTCCAGTACGCCTGCGGCAACTTTCCCAAACTGTATCCCATTCCCAACGACCGTTCCGCCTACGGAACTGGCGCCATCCTGTTTGAGCACAACGAGCGCGTGCTGCACTCCATCCTGGACAAGGCGGCAGCGGGGGGCGCCAACCGCACTCCCAACGAGCAGAAGATTGGCGACGCCTACGCCTCATGCCTGAACGTGGAGGCCATCAACCAGGCGGGGCTGAAGCCGCTGCAGCCCGAGCTCGACCGCATCAACGCGCTGAAGAGCAAGGACGAGCTGCCCGCGCTGCTGGCGCACTTCCAGCTCATCGGGGTAAATGCCTTCCTCAGCTTCGGCGAGCAGCAGGACTTCAAGGACGCGCGCAAGCAGATTGCGGTCGTCGACCAGGGCGGGCTGGGACTGCCGGAACGCGATTACTACTTTCGCACCGGCGCAGCGCCGGAGACGACCCGGGCGCAGTACGTGCAGCACATCACCAACATGCTGAAGCTGATGGGCGAGCCGGAGGCCAAGGCCGCCAGCGACGCGCAGGCGATCATGCAGCTGGAAACCGCGCTGGCCAAGGTGTCCATGGACATCACCGCGCAGCGCGATCCGAAGAACATCTACCACCTGATGCCGGTTTCCAAGCTTTCCACGCTGGCTCCGAACGTCGCCTGGACTACCTTTTTGTCTGCCTCGGGCGCACCGCCGGTCACGGAACTCAATGTCGCGAATCCCGAGTTCTTCAAGGGACTGAATGCCCTGCTGGCGTCCACCAGCCTGGACACGATCAAGACTTACCTGCGCTGGCAATTGATCAATGCCGTGCCCGGCGAAGCGTTGCCGACGGCCTTCGACGAGGAGAAGTTCGACTTCTATCGCCGCAAGCTGCGCGGGCAGCCGGAGCAGCGGGCACGCTGGAAGCGCTGCGTGCAGCTTACGGATGCCGGTCTGGGAGAGGCCATCGGGCAGGTCTTTGTCGCGCAGGAATTTTCTCCGGCCAACAAGCAGGCAACGCTGCAGATGGTGCATGGCATCGAGGCGGCGATGGACCAGGACATCGACACGCTGGATTGGATGAGCCCCGCCACCAAGGTAAAGGCCAAGGAGAAGCTGCACGCCGTGGCCGACAAGATCGGCTATCCCGACCATTGGCGCGACTACTCAACGCTGACGATTGTGCGTGACGATGCCTACGGCAACGTGATGCGTGCCACCGAGTTTGAGAGCCGCCGCCAGCTGGCCAAGATCGGCAAGCCGGTGGATCGCGGCGAGTGGGGCATGAGTCCCGCGACCGTGGACGCTTACTATAACGCCAGCATGAATGACATCAACTTCCCGGCCGGCATCCTGCAGCCTCCGTTTTATGCCAGCGACGCGACCGACGCGGAGAATTACGGGCACGTGGGCGGCATCGTGGGCCACGAACTGACGCACGGCTTCGACGATCAGGGGCGGCAGTTCGACGCCAACGGCAACCTGCAAGACTGGTGGACCGCCGAGGATGGCAAGAAGTTCGACCAGAAGGCCGACTGCGAAGTTAAGGAGTACGGCAACTTTGTCGTGGTGGACGACGTGAAGATCAACGGCAAGCTGACCCTGGGCGAGAACACCGCCGACAACGGCGGCCTGCGCCTAGCCTACATGGGGTTCCTCGCCGATGCCAAACGGAAGAACATCGACCTCAGCGTCAAGCAGGATGGCTACACGCCCGCCCAGCAGTTCTTCCTGGGCCACGGACAGAACTGGTGTGGCGCCACCCGGCCGGAGCAGCTGCGGCTGCAAGTGCAGACTGACCCGCACTCGCCGCGCACGTTCCGGGTGAATGGCGTGGTGCAAAACATGCCGGAGTTCGGCCAAGCCTTCGGGTGCAAGCCCGGGCAGCCGATGATGCCGACGAATGCGTGTCGCGTCTGGTGAGTGTAGGCTGGTAGAGTTACTGTGTGCCGCTTTTGCGGGCCCGTAGCTCAACTGGATAGAGCATCAGCCTTCGAAGCTGAGGGTTGCTGGTTCGAGCCCAGCCGGGCCCGCCACTTCAATTTTTGTCAGCGTGCTTTGGAATTGAGCCGGCAAATGATAGATCGGTAATCCGTCAGGAGAGTCGTTTCCCGGGATTACTTGTGTAATCGCCTGATAGCAACAGTTTGGATTTCTACTCGAAGCACCGGTGGAAGAACCGTACATCGGTAAGACCTGGTGCTGACCATCGACTCCCGAAGAGCTTCGGCGGTTACGCAGTCGCGAGGAGTTGGCGGAGAACGGGAGCGGGGAGGCAGGATTGCTCCACAAGGTCCTTCAGCTCTCTTGCGAGTTGGAACATCTCATCCGGTGCTTGCGAGCAGTGCCAACCAGCGCCAATTTCGCCATATCTGGAGGACAGGAGCGCGCGAAAGAATCTCGTCACGACGAATCGTGGAACTACATCGAGGAGAACTGCCCTGTGGGGAACGATGCAACGGTCGTCGGAGCGAAGCACGGCGAGCGTCTCGCGCATCGCATCCGCGAGCCTTCCCATATCCTCCCGGGAACGAGCCGAGGCGTAAGTATCGCCGCCGTGCTTGAGAAGCAACATCGCCAGAGGGACTACCATGGCTGCGTGTGTGACAAACCAGTCGGGCATGTCCGCAATCGCCCTGGTCTTGAGGCCCGCATGGTTGAGGATGCTGACCAGCCTGGTCACCCTTTCGGTGATGGCACCATTTGCTTCTCCAAATGGTGTGGCATGCCCCCCGCTCGCATCGCCCGGATTAAGCTGCCCTCGCGCCTGCCCCCGGCGAAGACAAAGCCCAGCATCACGCGTTTCGCGCCCAGCGCCGCAATCCACTCATCAGGGCCCGAAGCAGTGTTAACCATGAGTACAACCGACGGCGACTGGTTTTGAGCGAGAACGGGCAAAAGATCCCGTACCTGCTTCTTGCGAACGATGAAGAGTATGTATTCATAGATGTCTTCTGACGCCAGTCGGTCCACGACCGGCACCTGCGTCACCGTGCGCGTGCCTTTGAGCGGGTCCTCTATTTCGATATCGCCCTCCTGTAGTTCTTCGAGCCGCTTGCCACGGGCAAGAACGGTGACATCGTAACCTGCAATGTGTAGCGCCGCAGCACAGACAGAGCCATTGACTCCCGCCCCAATTACGAGGATTCGGCATTCGGGCTTCATGGGGCTCTCCTTGCTTCGTTGGCGTTTTGCTCGAAATTCTACGCTCCGAGCTTGTTTGGGTCTGTAGCGGTGGTGAATGCAGTTGCGACTGGCAGCGAGCTGACTACCCTACAGAGACCAAGTCAGTCTTGCGATCTGCCGGATAGCGTTGAAGCCAGGAGACTCCCCCAAATGGAGTGGGGCTGGCGAAATCGGAAGATTTGGCAAATGACCGCTTTGAATATGTGGGGTCTCTTGCATCCGAGCAGGGTCGTACTGAACCCACGGCCCCACCTCAGACCGACGGCATACTACTTGTCCGCTCTCTGTCCGCCATGACAATCTCATCGAAAGCCGCCGTGTGACGCTGTGCGGGTTCGCCTGTGGATTCTAGGGTCCGAGAATAATTGGCTGGTAGTTGGCGTAACATCCCATTACACAAGGAGCCTGCTTCCCTAGCCATTTCAGCCAGTCATATGCCGGTTTGTTTCCAGCCGGTCTACCAAAACCCCAAATTACTCTCACACATCACAGACAAGACGGTTCGATTTCTGGACAATGGAAGAATCCCCAGTTGAATGGTAGAGCACCGGTGCATTGGTAGCGCATCGCTTTAGCGGTGCATTCAAAGGACCCTCCTTAGAGAGCGGCTTTAGCCGCTGCCTTGCCCTTGACCTATGGTACTGCCAGGATGCTCACCTGCGAGGCGCGGCAATCGCGCAGGTTCGAGCCGCAATCGCGATACTGCAAATCAGGGCCGAGACAAGCTTCCAGCGCGACCAACTCTCCGTTATTGCATGCCACCCGGAACGCGCCTTTGGGCGCGTGGTTCGCGTCGGCGAGCTTCTCCTCGATATCCGAGGGGCTGGCACTGATGGTGTGTTGCGGCGCGCGCAGGTCCGCTGGAACTTGCAGCGCATTGTAGGCCTTGGTGATGTCGGCGAAATAATCCTGCGAGACTAGCCCGCTGCACGTGCCATGCGTGGCCCACTCATGCTGGATGAGTCCGCGGGCCGGCATGATGGGCAGCATCTGCTGCACGATTGCCTGCGCAACCGGGCGCGCGGGCGTGCAATTTTCGGGACACGAGCCGTCATTGTTCTGCGGCCACATGCCGTGCACCACGTAGCCGAAGTGATGCGTAGGATCGCATTCGCTGGACGACGCGTTGCCGGCGTGCGTGGCGCAGAATTCCGGCGCCCAGGAGAGCACCAGCAGGTAGTAATCGAAATTGCCTGTGGAAGAGGCGGCTGGCTGCGGGTTCTCGGAGGACGGCTTCGCCGACGAGGGCGCGTAGGAGCGTGTCTCACGCACCGGACCCGAACATGCGGTAAACAGCGCCAGAAGCATCAACAATGTGAACGCGTTGCGGAATTTGGCGAGCCTGGAAGCCATCTCATCAATGCGGGGAAGGTTCAAACCGAGTCACCTCAGGGGCTAAAGCCCGGCAAGAAATGAATCTGCACGGCACGGCTGAAGCCGTGCCCTTTCAAGACCACTTGCGAGATCGCTCGCCTCCAGATCGACGCTCCTCAAAGTTCGAGGCCAAACAGGTGGGCCATCAGGAACAGCACCGCCACGCCGATGAACACCACCAGCGCCATCTTGATGCCGGGTTCGCGGTTGACCTCGGGAATCAGATCGGAGGCGGCGACGTAAATCGTGACGCCCGCCGCTATGGGCAGTCCATAGCTGACCGCGTGGCGGCCGACCGCCATGGTCAGCACGCCAGCGAGCGTCGCGATGCCCAGCAGCACGGATGCGAACCACGAACGCTGCTTGCTGAGTCCGCTGGCCAGCATGACCGAGGTGATGGTGAAGCCTTCGGGAATCTTGTGCAGGAATACGGCGAGAAAAATAATCCAGCCGAGCCACGGCGAAACCAGGAAGCCGGAGGTGATGGCGATGCCGTCAAAAAAGGTGTGAATGAGCAGCCCGGCGAGCACCGAGACGCGGCGGTGCGAGTGGAGGTACTCGTCAGAATGGGTCTCCTTGCCGTAGTGAAAGTGCGGCGTGATGGTGTGCTCGAAGAAATGGACGAGCAGGTAGCCGGCCAGCACCAGCAGCGCGCCTTTGCGCCGTCCGGCGAGTTCCAGGCTCTCGGGCACCATCTCGACCAGCGCGGTGGCCAGCATGAAGCCTGCGCCCAGCGCCACGAAATAACGCAGGTAGCTGCGCTCCCAGTGCCGCTGCACGAGGATTGTGCCGCCGAAGACGTTGGCGCCGGCGGCGGTCAGCCCGAGCAGAATGCTAAGCAGGATGGGAGACATGGGCGGGAGAAGAATAGCAGAGGGGCTGGGGGTTGGGGGCTTGGCGGAGGGGGCTTGGCGGAGGGGGCTTGGGACTTGGGCATTCAGAGCACCGCCGGCATCGGTCCTTTTCAATGCCAGTCACCGGAGCGCCGCCGCGTCATTCTTGATTATCGTGCGGTTTTTCAAGCTTACCCAGCACTCCGCCCAAAAACCGGGCTGCGTGCTGGGCTATCATGTCGCCGTCCGCGTTGCGGGACTCGTGCGCCGCAGTAGTTGCACCGTCGCGAAATGAGCGGGTGTCTGGGATACAACCTCACCGGATTTGTCATCCGCAGCGCCTACCCACTGTGCCTAATATGCATCACATCGCCATCCTTCACGATGTACTCCTTGCCTTCCAGGCGCAGAGTGCCGCGGGCGCGGGCCTCGGCCTCGGAACCGGCTTCCAGCAACTGGTCCCAGTGAATGGTCTCGGCGCGGATGAAGTGATGTTCCAGATCGGTATGGATGGCTCCGGCAGCATTGACCGCCTTCGAGCCGCGCTCGACCGTCCACGCGCGGCACTCGTCCTCGCCGACGGTAAAGAATGAGATCAGCCCCAGCAGCTCATAGGTCTTGCGAATGAGGCGCACCAAGCCGCTCTCCGTCAGGCCGTAGCTGGAGAGGAGTTCCGCGGCATCCTCGTCGCTCATCTCGGCCAGCTCGGCCTCGACCTTGGCGCAGACGGCAATCGCGCCGCTATTGGGACGCGCCGCAGCTTCGGTGACGCCGTATTTCGCAATCGCCTCTTCCTGGTCTTTGCCGAGCGTGGGGCTCTCGCCGACGTTCAATACATAAAGGATGGGCTTCTCGCTGAGGAACATGAATCCGCGGACGCGCTTCTTGTCCTCGGGCGTCATTTCCAGTTCGCGCAGCGGGCGCTCGGTCTCCAAGTGCGCCTTGGCGCGCTTCAGCAGGTCGAACTCGCGCTCCACTTCGAGCGACTTCATCTTCTTCAGGTCTTTCTGCACGCGCTCGAGCCGCTTCTCCACCTGGCCGAGATCGTTGACGATGAGGTCGAAATCAATGTTCTTGATGTCGCGCAGCGGGTCGATGGCACCCACGTGCGGGATGGAGTCGTCTTCGAAGGCGCGCACCACGTGCGCCAGGGCGTCCACATTGCGCAGGTTGGCGGCGAAGGCGGTCTCGTTCAGCGCCTCCTGGCTGAGCGCGGCGACGTCGGCGTACTCAACGCTGGCGTGCACCAGCTTCTTCGGATGGTAAAGCGCGGCCAGCCGATCAAGACGATCGTCGGGGACCTTGGCGACACCAAGATGTGCATCGCGCGGATTACCGTGCGCGCGTTGCGCTACCTGCTGCTTGGTCAGCATGATGAACAACGACGATTTGCCCACCTGGGGCAGGCCAATGATTCCGGTTTTCATGATGGTCTCTATGATAATCGCCGCGACACGAGAAACAGCAGCCCCAGCCCCAGCACTAGCACCGTGCTCTCGATCCGCGTCGACCAGTGATGCAGGCGGTTAAACTCCACGCGCAGCGGATTGTCGTGCGGCACGTCGTCGATAATGCCCATCTGCTGGCGCAGCACCAGCATGCGCGAGGCGATGCCGAACATGCCCACCAGCGTGAGGATCAGCATCGCGTAAACGATGAGGTTGCGCAGTGCAAACGGCTCCGCCACGCCATTCACCACGCGCGAATCAATCATGGAGGTGACGGCGAAGATGACGCCACAGGAGATGGCCATCCAGTGCAGGATGCCGAGGCTGCGATTGACGACGTTGACGGCAAGCTGGCGGCTGGGAAGCATGCCGGGATGGAAGACAGTGGGCGCCAGCACGAACGCGAAGAAAATCAGCCCGCCCACCCAGACCACGAGCGACAACAACATAAGGTATCGAACGAAAGACATGGGACCTCGCAGGAAACAGGCCATTGTAAATGGCGGGCGTGCGTTCGGCGGCACCCCATCCTATGAGGAAGGAAGGCCGAGAGGGTCCCTGCTTGCCGGGAAAAAACTGAACACAACAAGCCTGTCCAAATTCATAAGGTTCGCAGCGCGCCATCAGTCGGCCGCGACGCCGAACACCTTGGAGTCACGGCTTCGTTGCGCCGCGAACTCGAAGGCCTGGCCGAGGTCCTCGATCAGGTCCTCAACATCCTCCGCGCCGACCGACACGCGCACTAGGTCGCGAGGAATGCTCTTCAACTGGCGCAAGCTCTCCGGGATGCTGGCGTGCGACATGTAGTTCGGCAGGCTGATGGTGGAGTTCACGCCGCCAAAGCTGACCGTGATGTTGAACAGCCGGGTCGCCTCGACCACCGTGCGCGACAACTCCGGGTGGCCGGTGACGAAGCTGAGCACCGCGCCGTCGCCGGAGGCTTGCGAGCGGTGAATGCGGAGTTGCTTCGCGTCGGCGAAGCCCGGGAAATAGACCTGGCTTACCGACGGCCGTGCGTCGAGGAATTCGGCGATCGCTGTGGCATTCGACTGCTGGCGGTCGAGACGCAGCGACAGCGTCTTGATTCCGCGCAGCAGCAGGTAGCTGTCGAACGGCGCCAGGCCCGCGCCTTCGCCGTTCTGGATGAGATACAGCTCGTCGCCAAGCTCCGCATCATTGACCACGACCGCGCCGGCCATGACGTCGCTGTGGCCGCAGAGAAACTTGGTCGCGGAGTGCAGCACGATGTCGGCATCCAGCTCGAGCGGCCGCTGGAGGTACGGCGACATGGTGCTGTTGTCCACGCACACCACGGCGCCGCTGCGATGCGCGATGCCGGCGACGGCGCGGATGTCGATGATCTGCAGCAGCGGGTTGGTCGGCGTCTCAAGATAAACCAGCTTGGTCTTGCTGCCGATGGCAGCGGCGACGATGTCGAGATCGCTGAAGTCCACATAGCGCACGCCGATGCCGCGCTTCGCCAGAATGCGCGAAAAGAGCCGGTAAGTGCCGCCGTAGAGATCGTCACAGGCAACAATCTCCTCGCCGGGCGCGACCAGCCGCGTCACCGCGGTGATGGCGGCCAGGCCGGTGCTGAAGCAGAAGCCGCGCGCGCCGCCTTCCAGCGCCGCAATCTGCTTCTCGACCACACTGCGGGTGGGATTGCCGCTGCGGCAATAGTCGTACTCGCCGAACTCCGTCGCATTCTCCTGGCGGAAGGTCGCGGTCTGGTAGATCGGGGTATTGGCCGGAGTGTAGCGGTCTCCCGGAACCGGGTCGAACGTCAGTAGCCTGGTTGCAAACTTCATGGTGCACCTTCCTCAACTGCTCTCAGAATTGACTGCGCCGCCGGTCGCCTGGCGCTCTTGCGGTCGCGATACAGGTCAAACAAATCAGCCATTACCGCCGCTGTGGTCGGCCAGCGGCCTGCGCCGCGTCCGGTCCATACATGCTGAACTACCCCATTGTGGGACGGTCCGTACGCGTCCACCAGCAGGCAGTTCTCTTCGTTTCTGATCTGCGCGAAGGGATGGCTCGCATCGACCAATGTGGGTGTCACTGTCAGGCGGACTTCGCCACTCTCGACTGTCGCGGTGCCGACCAGTCGAACCCGCTGTCCACTCTTGGCCGCCGAACGTACCCAATCCGGATCGATGGCCTCGATGCCGGTCGCATCGACGGAATGCGTCTCGTTCATAGGAAAGGCGCTGCGCGCCAGCAACCGCAGCTTGCACACGGTGTCGGCGCCGGAGACGTCGGCACGCGGGTCCTGCTCGGCAAAGCCGTTGGCCTGGGCCTCGGCCACGGCCTGCTCCCATGAGCAGCCCGCGCTCAGGCGGTCCAGGATGTAATTGCACGTGCCGTTCAGCACGCCGGAGAGGGAGACGATGCGGCCATCGTCGGCCAGCGCCTGCACGCCTTCCAATGCGGGTACTGCGCCCCCAACCGCCGCGGAGTAGCGAAGCTCGCCGCAGCTCTCCAGCGCGGCGTCTTCCGCCAGCAAGAGCTTGTTGGCGGTGACCACCGGAATTCCGGCGGCGAGGGCAGCAGTCACCAGGTCGCCCGCCGGGTCGCTGCCGCCGATCAGTTCGACGACGACATCCACGTCGTCGATGACATCCCAGCAGTCGCGGGTCAGCAGGTGGCGCGGCGCGTTCTGCGCGTGATGGTCGGGACGGCGCACCGCGATACCCGTGACTTCGAACAAGTGCGGATGCTTCCACAGCTCCTGGAAGACGCCGAGTCCAACTGTACCCAGGCCGAGCAGTCCCACTCGCAGCGGCCGCTGCAAACCAGCCCGCACCGCCAGGGTGGAGCGGTGGCTGCCCACGGTGGTGGCGTGGTTCTCGCCGACGGCTGCCACCTCAAACTGCACTCCGGTCTTGCGGGCGAAGGCGATGGCCTTCTGCTGCACGATCTTTCCCGCGATGGCCAGCGTATCGTCGTACTGAATTTCCTCGAAGCGCTCGGCGTCGGCCGTTACCGCCGGATCGCTGTCGTAGATGCCGTCCACGTCCTTGATGAGGCGGCAGCGCGCGTTGAGCTGCTTGGCGAGGAACAGCGCCGAGAGATCCGAGCCGCCGCGGCCAAACAGAGCCACACGGCCCTCGCGATCGCGAGCGACGAAGCCGGGGACCACCGCAGCTCTTCCCTGCTGCAGCACCTGCTGGACAGGAGCGACGTTTGCGCTGACCGGCTCGGTGTCGTTGGAACTGGTCTCGGCGATGAGCTGAATCTGGCCGGGGTCCAGCACCTGCGCGGGAATTCCGAAGCGGTCGAGCTCAAGGGTGAGAAATGCGCTGGCCACTTCTTCGCCGGTGGCCACGATGCGCGCGATGGCTTCCGGATTGGCGTTGCGATAGTCGTCCACCGTCGCCAGCAGCCGGTCGGTTTCGCCGGCGAAGGCGGAGACGACGGCGACGACGGAATATTGACGGCGGATCCAGCGGTAAATTTCGTGCACCGCCTGCGGCAAGTCAGAGCGCGATTGCAGCACGGAGCTTCCAAATTTCAGCACGATTACTTTGCGAGACATGCTTCCGTCTCCTGCTGCTCTTTCGTGAGCTCGATCTGTGACAGCGCGTTGTCGAGGTCGGCGATGATGTCTGCGGGACTTTCCAGCCCGACCGACAGCCGCACCAGGCCATCGCTGATGCCGGTGCGCTCGCGGATCTCCTTGGGCACATCGGCATGCGTCATCGAGACGGGGTGCGTGATGAGCGTTTCGGCGGCGCCCAGGTTTTCGGCCAGGATGCACAGCCGGACGGTGTTCATCAGCCGGATGCCGGCATCCGCGCCGCCCTTCAATTCGAAGGCGATGATGCCGCCGTGTAACGCCTGTTGTTTTTTCGCCAAGGGAAGCTGGGGAAAGCTCGCGAGCCCGGGATAGTGCACGCGCGCGACCTTGGGGTGCTGCTCCAGCCAGGTGGCGACGGTCTGCGCGCTGGAGCAGTGCTGTTGCAGCCGCAGCGGCAGCGTTTTCAGTCCGCGCAGCGTCAGCCACGCCTCTTGCGGCGACTGAATGCAGCCCAGCGTCTTGCGAACCAAGCGGAGGCGCTCGAGCAGCGCTTCATCGCGCGTGGCGATGGAGCCGCCGACGGTGGAGTTGTGCCCCTCGATGTACTTGGTGGTGGAGAGCAGCGTGATGTCGGCACCTAAATCGAGCGGCCGTTGCAGCACCGGCGTCAGAAATGTATTGTCCACCGCCAGCTTGACGCCGGCATCGTGCGCGATGTTGGCGATGGCGGCGATGTCCGTGAGCTTCAGCGTGGGATTGGCGGGCGTCTCGATGAAGACCAGGCGAGTGTTCGACTGGATGGCTTGCGCGACCGTCGCTGAGTCCGATGTGTCCACGAACGAGGCAGTGACCTGGAAGGCGTCGAACACCTGCTGGAAGAGCCGCACCGTGCCGCCGTAGACGACGTCAGAGACGACGACGTGATCGCCTGCCTTCAGGATGGCCAAAAATAACGTGGCGATGGCGGCCATGCCGGTGGCGAAACACACGGCCGGAGGCGTGTCTTCGAGCGCACCCAGCGCTGCTTCGAGAGCCGAGACGGTCGGGTTAGCCGCGCGGGAATAGGTGAATCCCTTGTGAACGCCTACCGCTTCCTGATGATAGGTGGTGGACTGATAAATCGGGGCAAGGACCGCGCCGGTGGCAGGATCGGGCGCAGCGCCGCCGCGAACGGCGAGGGTGGAAAACAAATCTGCGGGATAACTCAACGGAGTCTCCAATCGAAAATTGCCCAGAAACACGAAAACCGCCTGCTTTACCTAGGCGGCCGTTCACGATTGGAGATTGCTGTTTGGGCTGTCAGACTCCGAACGTGGACAAGGCACCGCCTAGGGTGCACATGGCCATGGTCATTCGGTTGGTCGATGACAGCATGTGGGAAATTTAGCGGAGGCGCGCGGGGTGTGTCAAGAGTTTTTCGATAACGGCCCGGCATCACGACCTGTGCCGAACTGCGGTTTGCCGCCGATGATGCCGTTCACCGTCCAGATTACGGCGGTGTCGCTGGATCCGGCGACTTGGGCGTGAAACTGCAGTTCTGCACTTTCGCAGTGGTTGGCGAAAAGGTATTTGCTTTAGCAGAATCGGGCTGCGCTTACGGCGCAAGTCCGCAGTTTGATGGACCGTATAGCAGACTATCCCTCTTTGCTGCCTCCAGCGGTTTTCGCTTTCGCATCGTCGGTGGCGATCCTGAAACCCTGGGGATGGTAGTCCAGCGGCAGATATTGCGCAGGCATCGCGGTGCGGTTGCCGTCTCGAATGGCGGAGAACACCGGCGACATGATCTCGACGCCGGCGGCAAAGAAGCAATCCTGAATGTTGGAGTGCAGGGCCGAGTAAATGTTCAACATCTCGCGCGGTTTGTCGGTAAAAGCATTGATCTGATATTGCACGTAGGAATCCTGCAGCGCGCTCTGCAAGACGAACGGTTCGGGGTGGGCGAGGATGAACTCGGTCTTCAACGCCGCTTCGATGAGCAGCTTGTGCACGGTGCGCCATGGGGCGTCATATCCAATCGTCACCGAGGTGTGCAGAGCCAGACCTTTGTCCTTTGCCAGCATGCTGTAGTTGATGACGTGGCTGTTCAGCACAACTGAGTTGGGAATGATGATTTCCTCATTCCAGAAGGTCTGCATGTGTGTGGCCAGCATGGTCTGGGCCATGATCTCGCCCACGTTGTCGCCGATCTTTACCCAGTCTCCCGCACGAAATCCGCGAGTGTAGGTCAGAATGATTCCAGCTACGACGTTGGCGACGGCCGACGTCGAGCCCAGCGACACCAGCACACCCAGGAAGATCCCCACTCCTTTGAAGGCGGGGGAGTTTTCTCCCGGCAAATACGGATAGATCAGCACCGCCGTAAACGCAAACAGCAGAATGCGGATGATCTTGTGAGTTGGTTCGACCCATTCGGGATAGAAGCCGCGTATCCGAATGTTGCCGCGATGGAACTCCCGCGCCAGGACACGCACAAGCTTCAGCACGTAGTACATCACGAAGACAATTACCGCGATGTAGAACAGCTTGGGCAGGTAGTTCAGAAAGGCCATGCCAACAAAGCGGACCGGAGTACTAACATACGCAAGCAACTGCTGGCCGTGCTCTCGTGTCCATGGAAAATAGTTAAACTCTGTCGCCAACAGGACGTAGGTGAGGATGAAAAGCAGCGCCACGCGCAGAAAACGGACGCCCGCAGCCATCAATTCGGCGATGCGCTCTCCGCCCAGGATTTCGGACTTCTGGATTTTGATGCCCTTTACCGCCACCGCGCCCGGCCTTTGCAGTCGCCTGATCAGCCAGCGCGAACTGACAACCACGAGCCATACCAGTACCAGATAGATTGCCAGCGTGACGATCGCATAAATTGCGGCCCGGATGAGGTATTTCGCGGAATGCTCCTGACGGGCCAGGTTGAGGGTGTCGCGGATCTGGTCAACGTAGTATTTCGCCAGCAGAGCACGCGAAACATGCATGCGCTTGGCATCGTCGTCGGTGACGACGGTGATCATCGCGTCGCCGAGTTTGATCTCGGTGCTGTAGTCACTTGGATTGGCCTTCAGGTCGGCAACGTCCGCGTTCGGCGCATAGGCGAGCTTGCGTAACCGCTCCGAGACCTTTTCCGCCCGGTCACGAGCTGAAAACGGTCCGACCGGCTCGAAAATTCTGAACACCTCGTGACCCTCTACGGTCACGGGATAACCCTGCTCCGGCGGGTTCGGCGACGGCGCAGATTCCTGGGCAGACGCCAGGAGTGACCAGGAGCACAGCAACGCAACTACCAGGAGTGGGTTGCGAAGTGATCGGCGGCGGTCGGACATGGGCACCCTTCGGGGATCGCGACGCCTGGGCTGCCCGCATTCCCCTCGCGCTCATGTTAGGGGATAGCAGCGCAGGACTCAAGGACAGCATCCCTGCCTTCGATCGGACATCGATCTTGCCGGCTGGCGTTCGGTTCCGGGGGCATGGTCTTCGCCGGCCGCTTTCGACAGCGAGAAGGCCCGAGGCAACGACTCATCGCGGCATCTTATCCGGAGGACTGTGGAGGATTGCTTTACTTTTCAGCCACGCTTGTGCTTGCTCCTTGCCTCGCCGCAGTGTTGGAAGCCGTTCCGCAGCTGTGCGATACTGGAACCGTTGCAGCAGGGCAATTGGCGCCAGGCCACCAGCGGCGATTGACGGAGTTTGCGCCTCTCGCCGTTGGAAACAACGATTGCTCTCCGCAGTTGTGATCTACCTTTGGCCGGGATGGCGGAACTGGCAGACGCAGCGGACTCAAAATCCGCCGGGCTTCGGCCCTTGGGGGTTCGATTCCCCCTCCCGGCACCACTTCTAAACCCCTGTGAATACAGCATCTAGCTGGCGCTAGTTCACCGCACGGGATGCGGGGGGCAGGGACGAAATCGCTTCACTGTGCCCAAACTGTGTACTAGTCTGCGATTGCTGCTCTTCCGCTTGCAGCCTTTCCTGCTCGACTCGATTCTCTGATTCTTGCAATTTGAGAATCGCGTCGTTCATGTCCGAACGGCTCACAATCGCGTAACGCTCAAACACGCTGCGAGTCCGCCAGCCGCCGATTTTCATGATGATTCCCTCGGCAACGCCCGCCCTCCGAAGATTCCGTGCCCCGGTTCGGCGCAGATCGTGAAACAGCAACTCCGGTACTCCCGCGTGAGCACAAGCGTTCTGCCACATCACGCGGAAATCTCGCACGGGCTTGCCATTCGCACGAGTGAACACGTAATCATCGGCCGCCTTTCCGTGAACGAGAGCCGAGAGCAGTTTGTGAACCGAATGGGTCATGAGCACTTCCCTGCCATCTGCCCACTTTGTAAGCTGTTTGTGCAGAGTACAAACATAAAGTAAGAAAAGTTGCCGCAAATGTGACCAACCTTTGGAAACCCCAGTATTAGATGCTATGACAACCTGGGGAGGCCATATGGAACCAATTGTTATTAAGCATCAATTGCAGGATGTAACACCCACGACCAAGAAGGTTAACGCTGTTGCCGAAGTTGCGGTCGCAGCCAAAGCAGGAGCCAAGAGTAAGGCCGTCACAAAAGCAGACGTGCAACTTGCGTGGAATGAATACCAAACCACGGAAAAACATGGGATTGAATTGGGGAGGGTGCTGTTCGAATATCGAGATTCACATAAGTCCAAAGGTGGTCACGGTTCCCAGGGGTCAGGACTCGTCCAACTCTTGAACGAGTTGGGCATAGCCCACAGCACGGCCTACTGGTGGCTCAATAGGTATGAGGTTTCACTTGGCCTCAAGCAAGCAAAGCCTAACCAGGTGGCAAATGCACAGGCCACCGTTTCATCCGAGCCTGACGTTGAACCCAACCCAGAGCCCAACCCTGTTCGTGAACCGTGGGATCGCTCAAAGGAACGCTGGAAGGGCAGGAACGACCCCCCAATTACAGACGACGCAGAAATCGAGAGGCTCGCCCTCAAACTCGTGACCGCTGGCTACAAGGCATTGATGGCGGCGGACGGCGACGGCGAATACCGAACCCACCTCTGGCGTGCGCAAGAGGAAGCCAAGAACATGATACGAGCGGGCTTCGGGGCTCGCGCATCCTCACCTCTGGTCGACCAACTCAATCGTGGAAAGGGAAAACAAGGTGAAGTTGCTCTTTAAGGCAATTGACAGACAGTTAGCTGTCACAACGGTAAAGCGGGAACACTATTTGCATCGTCCATGTCCCGTGTCGTTTGCGTTTGGTGCATTTGTAGATGGTGAACTGATGGGGGTGCTCACCGTTGGTAAACCGCCAAGCTGGAGCATGATGGTGGGCGTGGTCGGCGAGACTCGTCAGGATTACATCTGCTGGAGGCACAGCTTACAGATTCCAACCGGCATCAGCCTCCCTTCATCATGGTCACAATCCGCCCGGCACGCGCTCCTCGTGGATGTCTCATTGGGTAGGAAGCTCCAATTCCTCAGCGTCCTCTCGGGAGGCTGCCGGTTGGCAAGCTTTGACAAACATCACTCCGAGGTGAGTGAGAGAGTACGCGATCTTCATCGGCGGCTGCGTATACCCCATTAGGATCTCTGGCATTTGCGTATCGCTCGAAAGCAATCGTTGTCGAATTAATGAGTCCAAGATGATTTGAATCGATTGCTTATCCTGCTTTACATCGTCGAGATGAAGTGCCAAGTCCTCATGGGAGGGACGGATGTAATAGGACCGCATCGCCAAGCCGGTTCGCGAGTAGACTGAAAAAAGGTCTTCCAGCTCGAACGTCACGGACTCCAGGTCCCCAGGCTTCGGACAAGGAGCAAGGTCACGGGCGCGGCGATATAACGCGTCCAAGAACTTAACGTCGGCGCTTCCAAGCTCTTTCAGGATGCTTGGAAATGACCGGAGAACCTTCCAGGATTCTGGGCGTGGATCGGCCGCATTCGTAAGCAAGTTGGCCCAGATGTCCTGCAGATCGTCATCCGACTCAACGGAGGCGTGTTCGATGATCGGCAAAAGGAGTTTCAGCTCAACGCTTGTCGGTTCAACTCCCGCCTCTCTCAACTTGGCCGCAGTGCGTTCGAAGAGGCGAACCTGTCGCCTCACTCGAAAGTGTTGGACATGGTCCTTCAGCATCAAGCCGGCTTCCGAAGCGACAGGGCCGAAGAGCGAGCTGATGAGATCGCTGAACGGCTTGAGCGATCCTTCAACAATCCCTTCCACTCCTGCTTTCACTAGCTCAGCATCGTCATCCGACATAAGTTAGAGCTTCACTCCCAAAAATGCACAAGCGTGGCATCATCAACTGCTTGCCCCGGCTGCAGCGACATAAATATCTGTTGGGCCGTCGGATCAGATGGCCGCTTGATGTCCTTCCGCTCCGAGCCGCATTCGATGACCATGTGTTGCCCAGAATGTTGAACCACAGTCCACGTCCTGTTCTCCATCGAACCCCCTGTGCATTGACTGAAATCAATAACATTGTACGATTAAAGAAACCGACCTCAGCATGACCACCAAAGAAACCGCCTCCCCCGTCCGGTATAAGGGGTTTCCGGAACTTTATTTCACGCGTGACAATAACCTCACTGACCTCCGTTTAGCTGCCCTCCCGAGTGGATGATGCACGGGCCTCTGCCCTCCTGGGCGCAACGAGCGCACGGGGCGACCGGCAATGTTCCTTCTTGGGTTCCAGAACGCCCATTCTTGGGCTCACACGCGCTTGGGGCGCGCCGCTCAGGCCTCAAAGACCGTTGTTTAGACCGTGCTAATGGAAGGTGCATATTCGGGTGCATATTTCGTGCCGAAGTGCACAATTTCACCCGAACAGGAAGACCTATGCTGAGGCTAAACGACTGATTCCAAGCAACAGGAACGGGGCGGGTTGAATTTGCTAAACCGTTATACGGTCAAAAGCTGCATCGGGGGTTCGAATCCCCCCTCTCCGCCAGCAAGTCATCATTATCAGAGAATTTACTCGCTAAGCGCCTGTCTTCGGGAGTTTGGTGGGCTTTTTTGCCAGTTTTAGCCCTTGACTTGTAGCGGAGAAATTCGCGTCTGGTTTAGTGGAGCACAAACTCCTCAACATTCTCTGAACCCCACAATCGGAGTACAGGTCTGCGCCCCATCTCAGGCGAACGGAATGCGATATAGGAGCGAATGGCGCGCGAACACAGCCCATGGTGGGGACTTGTCGGCGAGGCGCAGCAACTGGGTCGTGATGTCCAAGAAATCTACGGCCCCGGAACGAACGGTAGTATCGACGTTAAGCGTCTGCAATTCTAGAACCGGCTTCATCGCCCAGCCATGCTTGCGGGTCGTTCTCGGATAAAGGCTGAATGTCCGGGTTCTGCATGATCATGCGCGCACACGTGTTCCATCGCAGAATGGCGTCGTCGTTTCCAGGCGGCGCAAAATTCATGGCCCTCTCGTAGTGACTCATTGCATCGCGCAGAGCGTGATATGCGGAAGTACGAGCCCCGGGATCGCCATGACGAATGCGGGCATTTCCCAGCCGCTCCGAGATGACGCCGGTGTAGTATTCCTGCTCGTAGTTTCCTTTAATTCCCGAGAGAACTTCCAAGGCTCTTTTTGGCTGCGCGTTGGAGTGGAATTGGTCGGTCAGCGCGAGGAGCAGGGAAACCAGTGCCTGCTGGTGATCAGGCACAACCGCCAGAACGTCCAGGCAAATGCTTTCCGCAAGAGCAGGTTCATTCAGAAGCCTGTAACGCTCCACCTTTTCAAGCGTGTGGGGGATACTCTGTACTGAAATGGGCTTGAGTTCGAACTTCATAACATCTCCTAAGCTTTCGTGTGGCTGAAAACGCGAAACAACTTTGAGAGCGGATCGAAGTATCGATCCACAACCAGTTCCTTGAGCGGAATGATTGCGTTGTCTGTAATAGTGATGCCCTCGGGACAGACCTTGGTGCAGCATTTGGTGATGTTGCATAAGCCGATGCCGAACTGCTTTCGCAGTTCTTCAACGCGGTCGCCGACGTCCAAAGGGTGCATCTCCAGGGCTGCTGCAAAAACCAGGAACCGTGGGCCGATGAACTGTTCGTGCATCTGGTGATCGCGCAATACATGGCAGACATCCTGGCAGAGATAGCATTCGATGCACTTGCGAAACTCCTGCACTCTCTCAACGTCTTCCGGGGCAATGCGCCAAGTGCCGTCTTCGGCATCCGGCTTCCGCGGCTGGAATTTCGGAATGCGCTGTTTCACCTTGTAATTCCACGATACGTCGGTGACCAGATCCCTCATGTGAGGAAAAGCCTTCATAGGTTCGACGGTCACAGGTTGGTCGAGCGGCAGAGAGTTCAGCCGGGTCATGCACATTAATTTCGGCATTCCGTTGATTTCGGCGGAACATGAACCGCATTTCCCTGCCTTGCAATTCCACCGCACGGCAAGATCGCCGGCGTGTTCCGCCTGGATCTGGTGAACGGCGTCAAGGACAACCATGCCGGTCGAGACTTCGGTCGTATAGTCCTGGAACTTTCCCTGACCTTTCTCGCCGCGCCATATGCGGAACGTTGCCGTCGCCATTACTTCATCTCCTCAATGGTCCGCTGCAGATCTTCTCGCATGGGCGGAATCGGCTCCCGAGTGAGCTGCACTTCTCCATTCGGTCCTTTCCGTGCCACGATGTTGAATTTTCCAGCCTGATCGTCCTTGGCCGGAAAATCGTCACGGAAATGAGCGCCGCGGCTTTCCTTCCTTTCCAGAGCGGCGCGCGTCACGATTTCTGAGACGGTCAACAGATTGTACAGGTCTAGTGCGGTGTGCCAGCCGGAGTTGTATTCCCGGTTCCCGTCCACGCCGACGGCGTCACTGGCAGTTCTTAGTTCTCGAATTCGCTCGAGCGCTTGCTGCATCTCCTGCTCTTGGCGAACAATCCCGACCAGGTCCTGCATTGTGTCTTGAAGCTTGTGTTGTACGCCGTATGGGTTCTCCGATCCATTGTGCTCAAAAGCTCGAAGGGCCCATTTTTCTGCGGATGCAAGTTCCTGAGTATCAATGGCGCCTAATGAGTTTTCTTTAGCGAACCCAGCGGCGTATTCTCCTGCGCGTTGACCGAAAACCAGTAGATCGGAAAGCGAATTTCCGCCCAGACGGTTGGCGCCGTGCAAACCTGCTGCACACTCTCCCGCAGCAAACAATCCGGGGACTTCAGACATTTGGGAATCAGCATTCACCCGGACCCCGCCCATCATGTAGTGGGTCGTGGGACCAACCTCCATCGGTTCCTGAGTAATGTCGATATCGGCCAGTTGTTTAAACTGGTGATACATGCTGGGCAGCTTCTTCTTGATGTGTTCTGCGGCGTTGGGGAGTTTTTCTTTAGTCCAGGCGATGTCAAGGAACACGCCGCCGTGTGGACTTCCACGTCCTTCCCGCACCTCAGTTCGAATGCAGCGGGCCACGTGGTCGCGCGTCAGCAGTTCCGGCGGGCGCCGGGCGTTCTTGTCCCCCTGGGTGTAACGCCAGCCTTCCTCCTCGGAATCGGCGGTCTGGTTTACATAAAGCGGAGGAATGTCCTTGAACATAAAACGCTCATTGTTTCTGTTGCGCAGTACTCCTCCTTCGCCACGTACTCCTTCCGTGACCAGAATGCCGCGCACGCTGGGCGGCCAGATCATTCCGGTAGGATGAAACTGCACAAATTCCATGTCCACCAGCGATGCCCCAGCGTGATAGGCGAGAGCGTGGCCATCTCCGCTGTATTCCCAGCTGTTGCTGGTTATTTTGTAAGCCCTTCCAATGCCTCCCGTCGCCAGCACGACCGCTTTGCCACGAAACAGGTGAAATCGCCCGCGCTCGCGATCGTAACCAAATGCTCCCGCGATACGATCGCCATGCGTCAGCAGCTTTACGATCGTGTATTCCATGAACACATCCAAGCCGAGATGTATGCCATGGTCTTGTAGCGTGCGGATCATCTCCAGTCCCGTCCGATCGCCCACGTGCGCCAGCCGGGGATAGCGATGCCCCCCAAAATTGCGCTGCAGAATGCGGCCATCGCTGGTGCGATCGAACAGCGCACCCCAGGCTTCGAGTTCGCGCACACGGTCCGGAGCCTCTTTGGCATGGAGCTCTGCCATGCGCCAGTTATTCAGATACTGGCCTCCGCGCATGGTGTCAGCAAAATGAACCCGCCAGCTGTCCCGGTCGTCGACGTTTCCCATGGCCGCGGCCACGCCACCCTCGGCCATTACGGTATGGGCTTTGCCCAGAAGCGATTTTGTGATGACCGCGACCCTTGCGCCGGCGGCTGAAGCCTCAACGGCAGCCCGCAGCCCCGCCCCTCCCGCTCCAATGATCACGACGTCGTGCTCATGCGTGATGTATTCGGCCACTAAATGATCCTCCAGTCCGTCCACAAACCCATCGAGCACATCCGCACGTAAAGATCGGCAAATGCCACGCTGAAGAGACTGCACCATGCAAACAGCATGTGCCGCCGGTTAAGACAGCTCACGCAGTCATAGACCCGCTTGCGGGATGAGGCGCCGGCCAGTCGGTCTCGAAAGCCGCCAACAAGATGACGGAAAGAGTGGCAGCCAAATGTATACGAGCTCAATAGCGCAAGGTTAGTCAGCAGGACCAGAGTGCCGACGCCGATGCCGAATCGGCCGTTGAACCAGAACGCATTCCACACGTCGCGTGTCAGAATGACGAGAAACAGCAGTGCCAGATAAAGAAAGTACCGGTGAATGTTCTGCACGATCAGGGGAAAAGATCGTTCGCCGAGATATGTCTTCCGCGGCTCGCCTACCGTGCAGGAAGGTGGATCGGCCCAAAAAGCTTTGTAGTAGGCGCCTCGGTAGTAGTAGCAAGTAACTCGAAAACCACCCGGTGCCCAGAGGATAAGCATCGCCGCAGTCACCGAGACAGGCATCCAGGTTGGCATTCGGCCAAACCAGCCGTCAGCACCGAACAATTCCGGTGAGTAAAAAGGCGAGAGGTACGGCCCGAAACGGTAGTGCTGCCCCTGTAACGCGGCCCAAGTGGAATAGAGAATGAATGCAGACAGAACGCAAAACACAACCAACGGCTGCACCCACCAGTTGTCGACGCGCTGCGTTTGTCCGAAACCCGAGCGCGACAAAGGGACATCGATAAGAGCCATCCAGCCTCCTCACTCTTTGGATCGCAGCGACCACCAACCCGAGGGCACTTGCCGACGCGTCACGATTGAATCCCAGGCGGAAAACATCATACAAGCAAATCATTCCTACGTCTTTGGGGAAGGGCCGACATTCGAGCCGATAACACTGCGGAGGTTCTTCGGCACAAAACCTGCAACATCAAACGTGCCCGCACTATGGTACAGTTTGCGTGATCGCAGGTTCGCAAGTTTGGTGGTCCAATTAGGTCAGAACAACGTTGATGAACACCGGACGTGAGATTCGCAGCTACGACTACGTGAATCATCCGTACGATCGTGTCCGCGATACGCTCAAACAGAACGCAGTCGGCGTGTTCCAGTCCGCTACAAAGGCTGCCGTTTCCCGCGCAGAATTGGTCGCTGCTGAATTGCACGTTGATTTTGCTGGTCTTGGACTGACGGCCGACATCAAGATCGTCGTCAAAGGCGTCGAGGAGAAGGCCGCCGATGTCGCTTCAAGCGCCAGCACGAGATTGCTCTTGGAATGGGAGGCCACAACCCTGCCGCGGTTGTTTCCTCTAATGCACGGAGAGCTTTCTATCTACCCGCTGACCTCGACCGAAACACAGTTAGATTTCTCCGGAACCTACGAACCACCATTGGGCGCCGTGGGCAAGACCATAAACACGATCGTCGGCCATCGGATTGCAGAGGCATCAGTGCATAGCTTCGTCGCTGACGTTGCGGCATATCTTCGTCAAGCCCTGGCTGGGTAGTGGCGACCGCTCTCCTCTTCCAAGACGGCCTACCTACACCGATGTCAGGTACCTGGCAATTTAGCTTTTGCGTTGTGTTCGCGCCTGCGAAGATTGCCGCCTCTCGTCGCCCAGAGCGGCAAATGCGAGTATATGAAACTGGTGTCTTGCGGGCTTGGTCTACGACGTTTGCGTGACATAGTTCTCGATGTTTTTCATCTGCTCTGACCAACCGCCTTCATTCATGTGGAATGCTTCCAGGCGACGGCCGCTGGGGATCTCGTCGAAGCCGGACTCCGTGAGCAGAAGTAGCGTGCCGCTTGTGGTCTTTTCGAGCTTAAATTCCACGAGTGTAGGCGTCTCCTTCGAGTAATCTGTTTTGGGATCGACGGAATAAGGATGCCACGTGAAGGAAAAGCGGCGCTCGGGATCCATTTTCCGCACCACGGCCTCCCATTGGACGTGTTCGTAGCCGGGATGGGTAACCTGGCCACACGAGACCTGACCCGGTGCGAACGGGCCATTCAGCTTCACACCGAACCACTCGCCAAACTCGCGGTAATCCGTCAGTGCACGCCAAACCCGCGAAACTGGCGCCTTGAGCTCAATGCGCTTCTCAATATGGTTATTCATATTAAGCAACCTCCTGATAGCGAGCGAGGAGAGCCCTTTTACTCGCGTCCACCAAGAAACGCGTGCTTTGCCGCTTTGCCCGAGGCGTGCCAGACCTTCACCACCTCGAATACGATCACCGTCGCGTAACTGACCGCGATCCACACACAGATCTCCTCCACTGGCAAATCGGCCCACGCGCCGATGCGCAGCCCGATCATCGGCTGTTCCTGAAAGCTCCACCAGTTGTAGGGAACGGCCAGCGTCGCCTCCCACAGCAGGCTCACCAGCAGGATCACAAACATGGTCAGACTGAAGGCCCGCCAGTTGATGAAAGCCCGCACCGTGGGAAAGAAGCTCGCCGAAGGCGCCAGCGCTGCCACCACCAGGAAGGTGAAGTACCATGGGAAGCCCTCGGGGTGCGGCGACAGCGCCTTTTTATAGAGCACCGCGGCGGCTATCAGCGCAGCGCCCGCCACGACTGACTCCGGATGGAAGCACAGCAGCCGCGGAATAAGCTGCGCCGCTGCGCGGTAATCGGCCACGTTGTAGGCCGCCATCCAGTACTCGTCCAGCCAGATGTAGAGCAGTAGCACGCACAGGAAGCCGGTCAGGTAGAAGACGTATTCCTCTACCGGCAGCCCTCCGCCCAGCGCTGGCGCGCGCCAACTCAGCGTCGCGTCCGTATTCTTGAACTCGAAGAAGCGGTGCGCGAACACGAAGTCCAGCCCCCAGCCCAGCGGCGTTAAGATCGCAATCGTCCACCAGAAGGCCTTGCGGGGAACCTCCACGCGCTCTCGGGGCAGAAACCAAAGGCCGATCACCAGGATCGGGACGATGAAAAGCAGCAAGCTCCAGGTGTATCCATGTGGCGACGGATTGGCGCTCTCCACCACCAACCTGCCCGGAGCACGCACCGTGTGCAGTGTGATCGCAGCCGGCAACGCGACCATGACCAGCATCGCCGCCACCAGCCACGCGCTCAACCGCGGCGAAGGTGAACTGCTCTGTCGAGCCATCCAGTCCTCCCACGAATGCGCGTAGTCTACCAGCTTCCGCGACAACCTCGATCTGAGCACACCTTCGGGCCGTCTGATGTTCCAGAGTATCGGTGCCAGGGCCGAGTTCGAACGCTCATCCAAGAGCGCGTCAAGGCCGGGTTGCGTAATGCGCGCGGTAAGGGAAAGAAGTTCGGGCGGCCCCGCGCCCAGGTTGTTAGCGTCGTGTCGGTGTTGATAGCACTGGCACGGCGCGCTTTATGTTTGAGCTAGTCCCTTGCGGTAATTCTGCTCCTTGTACTTCCACAGTTGTTCTTTCAAAAATTCACTCAGTGGGTGCCAATCGAGGATTGTGTCAATGGAGGGGTTCACTCCACGCGACTGTGCCCAAAATTGTGTCCACTGGCCGCTTGCACGGGTTTAGTTACTAGTCAGGATGAAGCGCTCAAACCCGCATTTTTACTAGTGAATCTCAATCAGTACAAATGTCGCTAAACTACTGATTCTTCGTGAAACCAATCTTCGGGACCAGGGGGCGGAGGTTTGAATCCCGGCCGCCCGCTGGGCCGCTCCGTGTGCTTGATTATCGCTTGCATGCGACTCAGCGGGCTTATCTCGAAGCACCCGCTGGCCGGCTCAAACTTTCCATTCGGCTACGGAAGAACTCTTTAGTATTCTTGTTTACGAAGTACACGTAGCATCTTTTCATGCCGCGAGTCAGCAGAATCCGGTAGGTTTGTTTAACAAGACTGATGAACTCAGCTTCGGGAGCTTTCTTTACCACACCGTCCTGCGTCCTGCTCCCCGCGCCCGTACTCCGCGCCGTACCCTCTCTCGTTCCCGTGATCGATGCCCGCCCTCGATTCCGTACGCCGCGCGCTTTCCGTCCTGGCTCCCGCGCACCGAACACGGCGCGCCTGAAGCTTATACGGTCAGATACTCAGCTAGGAGGGAGCGATGCATCCAAAAACCGATGGCGTTCTTGAATCCTCTTTGTACGTGAGCGATGTACCTCGCTCCGCTCGCTTCTACGAGGAAACTTTTGGGTTCCGCGTCATCAGCGAGTTCGGCGAGCGTGGTTGCGCGATGCACGCAGGGACACGCCAGGTGCTGCTGCTGTTTAAGAAGGGAGCTTCGCGGGCGATCCAGTCGCCTCACGACGGGAACGGCGAATTACACATCGCGTTTGCTATTCCATCTGCGGAATTGGGCAAATAGGAGGCGTGGCTCCAGACGAGAGGAATCGCGGTGGAAGAGAAGCGGGCGTGGGAATCGGGAGGTTGGAGCCTCTACTTTCGAGACCCGGACCGCCATTTGATCGAAGTCGCCACACCGGGCACATGGTCGGTTTATTGAATGAGTGTGGCGTGAAATACACCTCGAAGACGCTAGATCCACAACGGCCGCATAGAGAAACCATCGCGAAAATAGGGGCTGAATCGGGGCTAACGAGGGAGTATTCAGCACGTCTCAGGAGTACTCGAATCCCAACGGGGGGCGGCTAAGTCTTTGTAAATTATAGAAAAAGAACGGCTAGAGAGAACGGAGCCGAGGGCTCAAAATCCGCCGGGCTTCGGCCCTTGGGGGTTCGATTCCCCCTCCCGGCACCAGCGTCCAACCCATTCACGCATAGCTAGTTGACCTTCGAAGTAGTTCGGGCGTGAGAGATGCCCAAGTCAGGTTTTGTGGAGGTGGCCCTGCCCAAACTCTGACCAACCTGTTCTTCCGTTGATTTCTGCTCTTGGGCTGCATCAGCGTTATCCCGGTGCTGCCTGGCTTCTAGTTTTGCCATCGCATCGCGAATGTCGGACTGCGAAACGATTGCGTAACGATCGAACACGCTCCGCGTTTTCCAGCCGCCGATTTTCATGATGACCCCTTCGGCGACACGAGTCGCCGGTTGTCGGATACCGAAGTTCTCGACTTCTGGATTGCCGCCCACTGGGATTAGTGACAGCAAGCGCGTTTCTCGTTACTAATAAACTGACGACTTCCGAGTGAGAATGTAGACGCGATTAACTTCCAGCTGGCCGACCACGCCCGGAACGCGGTAAGCGCTTCCAGGCGCAACCCGTTACAAGTTCAAACGAACAGGAGGCGCCAACTATGCAAAGAAATCACTTGAAGTGACCTCATTTCATCAGATTTCACCGACGATCGAAGTCAGGACCGCTCATCCACGATAAGAGCCGTATCTGGCGGGTTTCGTATATTTGTAGGCCGGTGTCGTTGGGCCCCCCGGCCGGATGCTTCCGTGGGAAAGTCGCTCCCCGCAAGTCACACTACAAATCCTGAGGCGCGGGGTTTCTACGTCCGCTTGGAAGAACAAACCTGTGTACCAATCCCGCACAGTATCCGAGGAAGAAACACTTCTCCTCATTGGTATCTGTCGCTGCTTCCGATTGAGCCTTCTAAGCTACTGATAACAAGACCCTTCATTTCCCT
>JARLGI010000112.1 GCA_031296115.1 Acidobacteriota bacterium
ATTAGACGCGAGCCTGGGTCGAAGATGGCGAGTTTTCAACGAGAGCGAAATGGCGCGCTCTTCGGAGGGCCGGGAGTAGTGTGCTCAAGAAAGCTCTTGACACTCACAACATTGTTAGAGATGGACGTAAAACGCCCAACCGGTGTTGTTGAAGAACTCCACCAAGTCGCGGCCACAACGACGGAATGCCGACTACTCACTGGCACGAAGTCGATGGACCGCTGACCAGCCGGCAACGCAAAATAATTCCCCACGCATTGCGCGAGAGCGACCGCAACTCACCGCTGCTCTGGCTGAAGCTGCTCGAACCGGGGACGGACAAAGTCATCAGGTGCAGAGGACGGTATGACCACATCAGAGCATCGTGGATTGTCCAGGAGACCCCAGCAGAGAAGAATAGCGTTTGCGGACTGCTCGTGGGGGCTTTGGCTTTTCGGCTCAACCCCTCTTACGAGCACCAGAACCAGACCGGCAACATCCCCAACCAGTGCGAGCACTTGAAAATTAGGAGGGAGCTAGGCATGATGCTGTCCGAGAGTTAGGAGGTTAGCATGTATGGAGAGTTGAGTCTTCAGCCCGGTCTCGTGCGAATTCTAAAGAGCATCGATGCCGTTGCCCAAACCGGCAAAGAAGCTGGGACGCCCACGGAAGTCCAAATCCATCTCACTAGCTTGATGCACGTTGCCGCGCTCAGTGTATCGGCCCTCTCCGGTTTACCAAAATGCCAGCTCGCATCACCTCACAAGGACATTCAGACCGGATTCGATGCACACGGAAATCTTCGCCTCGAGTGCCTCCATAGCCCCATGCATTGCTGGGATCTGAATGGCCACCAGGGTCCCTGCTGAGAGCTGAATGATGATCGAGGGCGTCTGGATTTCCGGCGTGGTTGTGCTGGGCATCGTGTTTCTCTCCTGGTTGCTCATGCGAACTCTTTGGCTTCCCCGGGTCGGTTGCTGGCTCTTCTACCTCTCCACTCTCGCAGGGTTGTTCTTAATTCTGGTGTCGGGCTTGGCGTTCGTTGGGATTGCAGCCCTGATTCAGCACTTTGCAAAGGACGGAGCTCAAAAGAGTTTGGTGCTCAGCGGTACCGCGGTGCTGCTGATGTTCCTGGGGAAGTGGTTTCTGAAAGCGCGCAATAGGCGGCCATTCCAAGCGGTCATGCGCTGGTTCCTCCGCCACAGTTTCCAAAAACGGGTGGGCGCGACGCTTCCGCCTTATGCGGTAAACGACCCGCGTAGATTAGCCTTTCGAGCAGTTCTTGATGAGAGCTATGGAGGTGACCCGAATTACGGATCCGTCGAGGGCTGGGGGGTGAAGGCTTGCTGCAAACGGCTGATGCGGATCAAGCATAACCGGTGACTGCCTCCTGCAATACCGGATCGCCCCACAAGCTCGGACCGTGGCATTTTGGCTGCCCCCCAGGGATTCGAACCGCGTAAACGTTGCAGTTTAAACCAATTGGCGAATGCGGATGGCAACCAAAGATGCCAATTGCAGCCCGTTGCAGCCGTTAATGGAGTATGTGGACGGTTGGACGGAGCGACATTATCACGCCGAAAACGGGGAGGGGACTTCCCGGAATGGGTTTTGGAACTGGCTGACGTTTGGGTTATGAGGGCAATGTAACCCGCCACACCAACCAACTCCAACCGACTAAGCCCAACAAAACTATTGAAAACACTGCCTGCAAGTTGGTTCCTGTTGGCTGGTTTCGGTTGCAGTTCCCGCAGAGTTCCCGCACAGGATTCCAGCTAGCGTGGAGCTTGCAGCGTAAGTGGTCAGACCTGTTGCAGGAGTTTCCGCACCGCGATTACGTACGAGATGCTGGATCGCACATTTACGACGGGGGATAGATGGCAGCGGAGGCTTAAATGGGTGGGGAAGGGGCCGGAAAAACGGCGTCACAACTTCGGGGTCGCGGTGTTACTCCAAACATATTGTGCCTCATTGGAGCCGCCCATCCAGACCCCTCCGGACTGGGCTTCCACCGGTACATGCGCCGGACCCACGTCAAATGCGGGACTAAGCTGGGTCGGGGGTCCGGGTTGGGGCGGGGGCAACTAAAATGCGAGTTTCGGGTTAATCGTTGGGTGCTCGCACGGGAGGTTCTTCATGCGGACGCGCATCGCCACCATAGTTTCGCTCGGTCTTCTTGTGTCAGGTCTCTCCGTAGCAAAAGACAAGAAGAAAGCGATTCTGCCTGATTATGTGCTGCAGGCGCACACCGTCGCCGTGATCGTCGATCCGGACGCGCCGGTTTCGGCAGTGCATCCGAACGACAATAAGCAGGCTGCCGACAGCGTCGAGAAAGCTTTCATGACCTGGGGACGCTACCAGCCTGTGATCGACGTACGCTCGGCTGACCTCGTGATTCTGATTCGCAAGGGCAGGGCCCCGGGCCCGGTTATCGGAGGAGTGGGCAATGGCAACGATCGCCCCGTGATCATTCAGCAACCCACCGACAGCCAGACGCGAGTGGGTGGGCAATGGGGCACGCCGCCTCCGATCTCGCAGCAGCAGCAGCAACAACAACAGCAGCAGACGGGACCTAGGCCCGGTATGGAAGCCGGCTCTCCCGAGGACGTGTTCGAAGTCTATCGCGGACAAACAAAGTATCCGCTGGACGGAGCCCCGGTTTGGCGTTACATGGGTAAAGATGCTTTGAATGCTCCTGATGTCGTGGCCGTTGAGGAGTTTGAGAAGGTGGTGATACAGAGCGAGAAGGCGAAGAATTGAGACGCGAGCCCTTTGGGTGCGCGGGGGGGCGCGGGCGTGCGGAACCGGAGGCGGGTTCGGCCGGGACGAAAACGATCCGAAGGAGTGGACATGTCCAAGGACCTGCGAAGGGCTTTGATTGAATTGAGGGACAAGCGATTGCTCGAAGCATTCATGAAAGGGACAAACGACATCTCCGATGAGCTAGTCTTCCCGTCACCGGACGGCTGCATACTCGATCCCGACAACCTGTATCACCGCTACTTTCTTCCGGTGTTGGCGAAGGCTGGGATTCGCAGGATCCGTCTCCACGACCTGCGTCACACGTTCGGGTCGCTGCTGATTCAGGCCGGCGCGTCGATTGTGTATGTGAAGGAGCAGATGGGCCACGGCATTCAGATCACGGTAGACACATACGGTCATCTCATTCCAGGAGCGAACGTGTCTTTTGTCGATCGCCTTGACACCGTTCGGGAAGGGAAAGCGCCAACAACCCCGCAACAATCCGCAACCCAGACGCAACCTGCGCTTGATGATGAAACACGAATTCCCGCGGAAGTTGTTGATTTGATTGGTGGCGGCGGCTGGACTCGAACCAGCGACCTACGGATTATGAGACCGTCGCTCTAACCACCTGAGCTACACCGCCGAACGGGCCGAACGCGGCATTGCCGCGAGTCCGCGCAAAAAAGCTGCGCTCGCTCATACAAAAGGCCGGACGTGACCTCGTCCAGCCCACTACTGATTCTAGAAGTGCGCTTGCACGCTGTCAAACTGAAACCTCGGCGCACGCCTAACCTCGACACGAGGCTTCCAGAACCTACTTCAAGTAAGCCCTAACGATTTCAATCAAGTCCTCGGTCACTTCCGGCGACGGACGGGCCTTGGCGATATGGTCGCGAATGTGGCCTTCCAGCACTTCTGCCATAAGGCTGTTGATAGCGCCGCGGCAAGCCGCCAACAGTTGCAGCGTGTCAGCACACTCCTCATGCTCATTAGCCAGGGTGCGTTCCACCGCCGTTACCTGTCCTTTGATTCGCTTCACACGGCTCAAAAGCCCGGCGCGTTTCATAGCAGTCTGTTTCACAAAGTCTCCACGGTGTTATCGGCACGGAAACGTTATTATACTATACCCCGGTATGATATAAAGAAGAAGTGAATCATGCAAGCCTTAAATCTGTGGTGATCGCCACCCAATTCGGACGGGCGAACTTGTAACCTCTTTGTAATACGGGGGTGCGAGACTGCGAGATTACGTGATTCGGCACGCATGTACCTGCGCACACAAGGGCATTCACGCGGCCCAGGCGTCAGCCGAAAGTTGATGGGGAAGATAAATGTTGAGCGAGCGATTTGTCCCCAGATCGAAGGGAGAAAGAGGCCTTCCGGATGGGGGGAAGCGCGCCAGGCTGTGGACGATCCTGGCGGTCTGTATAGCGGCGACCATGGTCCCTCCCTTCGCTCGCGGCCAAGATCCTGGTAGCGTGGCTTCGGAAAGCGCCGATCCGCAAGTGGCTGACGAAACCATACAAACCATGTTCCCTCATTTCAAGGAGGGACGCTTCTGGATCTCAGGCCAGGCTAATTTCATCTACCAGACGCATCCGCCGTTCTATGCCAAGTATTCAGGCACCAATAGTTTGCAACCCTACTATGAGAAGGCCACTTCCCGTGTGCTGACGCTGTACACCGGGTTCGAAATCACAAAATCGATCGAGGTCCTGGTTGACATCGAGGAAACCGGGGGCAAGGGGTTGAGCCAGGCGCTGGGCCTGGCGGGCTTCACGAATCTTGACGTGGTGAGGAACCCGTCGTTAGGCCAGGCCCCGTACCTGGCCCGGGCGATGTACCACCAGGTATTTGCGCTGAGTCACGAGAAGATTGAGAACGCTCGCGGACCACTTTCGACCTTTACGGAGTTGCCTGCCCGCCGCCTCGAATTGCGCTTTGGCAAGTTCGGCATGGCTGACTTCTTCGACGTGAACTCCGTCGGCGGCGACAGTCATTTGCAGTTCATGAACTGGGCCATCGACCAGAACGGAGGGTATGACTACGCGGCTGACACGCGCGGTTATACCTACGGGGTCATCCTCGAATATCAGAGCCCGAAGTGGGGATTGCGCTTTGCTGAGGCGCTGTTGCCGACGGTTGCGAACGGACCTGATTTAGTTTGGAATCTGCGCAATGCCAACGCCTCGAATGTCGAATTCGAACTGCACCGCGGGTTCCTGCGCAAGAAGGACGGAATTATCCGTTTGCTGTCATATGTCAACAACGCCAACATGGGCATCTACCAGGTCGCCAACGAACAGTACCTTGAGGGGAAGGTTCCGACGCCGGACATCACCAACCATCCCCGGCGGGTGACGACGAAGTACGGATTTGGGGTCAACTTCGAGCAGGTTTTGACAAAGAACATCGTCGCGTACGGACGTTTTGGATGGAACAACGGCAAGACCGAATCCTGGGCCTACACCGAAGTCGACCAGACCTTTCAGTTTGGCGCCGGCTTTGCGGGACGCATGTGGAAGAGAAAGTATGATCGCGCGGGAATTGCTTTTGTGTCCAACGGCATTTCCAGCGAGCACGCCCGGTACCTCTCTTACGGCGGACTTGGCTTCATCCTCGGGGATGGAGGGCTGACATACGGCCGCGAGAATATTCTCGAGAGCTATTACACGGCCCACGCATGGCGTGGAATCTACCTTGGGCCAAGCTTACAGTACATCGTTCATCCTGGATATAACCAGGTTCGCGGGCCGGTCACCGTTCCGTCGTTCCGACTGCATGTGGAGTTCTGAATTCAGAGTAGGCAGTATTGAAAAAGTTGATGATCATGCAGAATCGCTTCAACATGCCGCGTGGTTTGGCAACGAAAACCGCTTGTTGGATGGTGTTGATTCTAGGGCAGCATCGATTAGCGCCCAAAGCGCCCGTAACTTGACCCGGGTCAAGAAGGTGTTTGTTCCTTCCTTTAGCGAGGGAAACGGCGCAGCGGAACTCTACCAGAGCCTAGTTAAACAACTTCGGAAGAGCGGGACCTGAAGGACCTGGGTCAGGACCTCAAGTTCACCCCCGAGGCGCTCGCCGGCATTTGTCTACGTAAGATCAAGAAGTGGAACGATCCGATAATCAAGGGCACAAACAAAGGCGTAGCGTTACCGGATGCTAGCATCGTCGTCATTCATCGCTCTGATGGCAGCGGCACAAGCTATGCCTGGTCGGATTATCTTTCCAAGGTAGGTGCCGAGTGGAAAACTGCAGTGGGTGCTGGCATCAGCCTAAACTAGCCGGTGGGAATGGGCGTGGAGCGCAACGAAGGCGTTGCCGCCACGGTACAGCGGACTCCGAACTCGATTGGATATGTCGAACTGGATTACGCCATCCAGCATCGGTTGAGCTTCGGATCAGTTCGGAATGCGGCCGGAGAGTACATCAGGGCCAATCTTGAAAGTGTAACGGCTGCTGCTGTTTCTGCCGCCGGCAGTTCTGCCTCTCCTTCCTCGATCACCAATGCCCCCGGAAAAGGAGCGTATCCAATCGCGAGCTTTACCTTTCTTCTTTTCCTCCAGCGACTAACTGACATGCAAAAGAAAACAGCCCTGTTTGGTCTGCTGCAGTGGGCGCTTACCTCCGGGCAGAAGGAATGTTCGGCATTGGGTTACGCGCCGCTGCCTCATGAGCTTGCCAACCAGGAGTTGCAGGCGCTGAGCAGCTTCAAGTGAATCACCTGCCCCGCCACGGCAACAACCTGAACGACATGGTTGATTGTTGGCACGAGTGCGTTTTCCTCCGTGACCGATTTGCTGCCACTGCCCGAAAGCCACCACAGAGGCTGGTAAACTGAATAAGCAATGATTCTCCCGTTCGTCCGCGAGACCTTTGCGGACGTGGAAAAGTCCTCCGCTTTTGCGCGTGCTGTAGCCCTTGTCAAGAGCGGCGCGCAGGGAATACGTGTATCCGGACTGACCCCAACCGGCAAAGCGCTCTTCTATTCCTTGCTGCAGCGGGCGGTGTCACGACCGCTGATTGTTATTGTTTCCGACAATCGGGCGATGGATGAGCTGCTGCCGGTCGTCCGCTCACTGGCGGAGTTGACGGGCGCGGTTTCGCCGGATTCTGTTGTCGGGCTGCCTACCTACGACGTTTTGCCTTTCGACAATCTGTCCCCCCACCCGGAAATTCAGGAGGCCCGTGCCACTGCCTTATGGAAGATTGCGTCACGAGCCGCCAGCATTGTTGTTACGCCACTGGCAGCTACGGCGATGCGCTTACGCGACGCCGTGTTTTATGCCGGTCTTGCGAAGGTCGTCCGCCGTGGCGAGATGGTCGACCCCGAGCGACTGATCGAACACCTCCGAATCGTGGGTTACAACCAGGTAGATGTGGTTGAGATGCCGGGTGAGTTCGCCCATCGGGGCGGACTACTCGACGTGTATCCGCCCGAAATGGACCGGCCGGTGCGCATCGAACTCTTCGGAAGTGAAGTCGAATCCATCCGCAAGTTCGATCCTGAGACGCAGCGCTCGGCGGCGGTCACGGAGGAAGTTGTCCTGCTGCCGCTGACGGAAACGCCGGTGGAGGAGGAAACTCTCGCAGCCATCAATGCCCGACTGAGCGGAGAGCGGATGGCCGGCAACGCAGAAATCGTCACCGCGGCAGTTCGCGAGGCGGGCGTTGCGGTTTTTCCGGGATGGGAACTTTACTCGCCAGTCGCCGGCGCCAAGGAGAGCTTCCTCGACCTGCTGCCCGGCGCATTGGTTATCCTCGACGAGCCCGATTCGCTCAACGAAGTGCACGATGCCTGGTGGTCCAGGTTGAGCGAGGCGCATGAGCGAAGCTTGGTCGGCAACCTGGTCCGTCCCGAAGATTTGTACTTCGACCCTGGGCAGTGGGCTGAGCATGTGAGGCAGGCGACGACCCTGGCGGTTGAACAACTTGGGATCGAAGGCCCCGATCAAGGCGAGCACCTGACCTTGCAGACGCAGCCCACGACACGCTTCCACGGCTCGGTCGCGGCGATGACCGAAGAGGTTGGCCGGCTCACCCAGGAAGGCAAGCACGTCATCTTCGCCGTCTCCAACACCGGCGAAGTCGAGCGCTTGGCCGACGTCTTCAACGAGTACAACTTGTCATTCCGCATCGGCAGCCGCACACCCAAGCCGGGGACCGAAGTTTACGTCGACGAGTCCAGTTACTTTCCGGAAGAGGTTGCGACCACGACCATCGTCAAGGCCTACGTGCCCGAAGGGGTGGTGCTGCCGGAGGCCAATCTCGTCATTTTCGGCGCACGAGATTTGTTCGATGAGTCGGAAGTTTCCCTCGCGCAACCGCAGCGGCAGAAATCGAAAGTCTCAGCGTTTCTCTCCGACTTCCGCGATCTCGCCGTCGGTGATTACGTTGTCCACGTCGAACACGGCATTGGACAGTACCAGGGGCTGAGGGAAGTCCCGCAGGAGGATGGCGGCACCGTGGAATTCATGGTGCTCGAATATGCCGAAGGCGCGCGGCTCTATGTTCCTCTGACGCGGCTCGACCTGGCGCAGAAATACCGCTCGTCTGAGGGCGTAAAGCCGGTACTGAATCGCTTGGGCACTGCGCAGTGGCAGAAGACCAAGGCGCGCGTAAAGAAGGCCATGAAGGACATGGCCGAAGAGCTGCTGAAACTCTACGCGGCGCGCAAGACTGCGGAAGGCCATGCTTTCGCTTCCGACACGGAGTGGCAACGCGAGTTCGAGGACACCTTCGAGTTCAGCGAGACCGAAGACCAGATAAACGCCATCCTTGACGTGAAGCGCGACATGGAGTCGCCCACGCCGATGGACCGCCTGCTGTGCGGCGATGTCGGCTACGGCAAGACAGAGGTGGCCATGCGCGCGGCCTTCAAATCGGTTAGCGACAATCGCCAAGTCGCAGTGCTGGCGCCGACGACGGTCCTTGCCTTCCAGCACTACAACACCTTCCGCCAGCGTTTGGCGGCGTTTCCCATCAAGATTGAGATGCTCAGCCGCTTCCGTACGCCCAAGCAGCAGAAGGAGACCATCGGGCGCCTTGAAACCGGCGGAGTCGACATTATTATCGGAACCCATCGCCTGCTGTCGAAGGACGTGAAGTTCAGCGACCTCGGGCTGGTGATCGTGGACGAAGAGCAGCGCTTCGGCGTGCGCCACAAAGAACGGCTCAAACAGCTTCGCAAGGAAGTGGACGTGCTCACCATGTCGGCGACGCCGATCCCACGCACGCTGCACATGTCGCTGCTCGGTCTGCGCGACATGAGCGTGATCGAGACCCCGCCTAAAGACCGTATGGCCATCCAGACGCTGGTGGCGGCATGGGACGAAAAGCTACTGCGCTCGGCCATCGAGAAGGAACTCGAACGCAGCGGCCAAGTGTACTTCGTGCACAACCGCGTGGAGAGCATCTACGAGATCGCCGAAAAGCTTCGTGAGATGTCGCCGAAGGCGCGAATCCTCATCGGTCACGGCCAGATGCCGGAAAGCGCGCTCGAGCGCATCATGCTCGCCTTCATGCGCCACGAGGCCGACATCCTGGTTGCGACTACCATCATCGAAAACGGGCTCGACATTCCGCTCTGCAACACCATCATTATTAATCGCGCCGATCGCCACGGATTGTCGGAGCTTTATCAGCTGCGCGGTCGCGTCGGCCGCTCCGATCGCCGTGCTTATGCGTACCTGCTGATTCCGCCCGACCGCGATCTTAGCGATCTGGCGCGGCGCAGGCTGGCGGCGCTCAAGGAGTTCAGCGACCTCGGAGCGGGATTCAAGATTGCTGCGCTCGACCTCGAATTGCGCGGCGCCGGCAACCTGCTCGGCGGACAACAGAGCGGAAACATCGAGGCCGTGGGGTTCGAGCTCTACACCAGCATGCTGGAGAAGACCGTCCGCGAACTTAAAGGCGAGGCACGCGAAGAGGTGCCCGAAGCGCAGCTGAACCTCGGGCTAAATATTCGCATCCCATCGGACTATATTGCGGAAGAGAACCAACGGCTGCGCATGTACAAGCGCGTGGCCGGAGTCGAGAGCGAGAGCCAGCTCGCTGATGTGGCGGGAGAACTGGGCGACCGTTACGGCATGCCGCCGCCAGCGGTGCGCAATTTGCTGGAATATGCGGGATTGCGGTTGCTGTCGCAGCGGCTCGGGGTAGCGCAGATCGAGCGGCGTCGCGATGCAGTGAGTATTCGCTTTACCGAGACGGCGACGATTAATCCGGAGCGCCTGGCGCGTTTCGTCGGCGGCGAGCCGGGAAGCCAGTTCACGCCCGCGGGGGTGCTGAAGTTTTCGCTAAAAGAGAAGCAGCCGGAACATGTACTGGTACGCTTGAAGTCGCTTCTGGAGCAGCTTTCCGGCGAGCCGCAACTGGTGACGTGATAATTTATCCTGCGATTTCATTGTACGAGGTTTCATGAACAAACACGTTTGCAAAGCGGTCTTTCCAGCAGCTGGACTGGGAACGCGCTTCCTGCCTGCGACCAAGGCGCTGCCTAAGGAAATGATGCCGCTGGTGGACAAGCCCATCATTCAATACGGCGTGGAGGAGGCTCTGGCTTCTGGCTGCGACCAGATCATCATTGTTACCGGCCGCGGCAAGATAGCTATCGAAGACCACTTCGACGTCAGCTACGAGCTGGAAAAAATGCTCGAGGAGCGCGGCAAGGCCGACCTGCTGGCCATTGTTCGCCAGATCTCCGAGATGGTGCACATCGCTTACGTCCGCCAGAAGGAGGCCATGGGCCTGGGCCACGCCGTGCTCATGGCGCGCGAGCTGGTCGGCGACCAGCCCTTCGCCGTCATCCTTGCCGACGATATCATCGACGCGGAAGTTCCTTGCCTCAAGCAGATGATCGAGGTGTACAACGAAACCGGCTGCTCGGTGCTGGCGACGCAGGTGGTCGAGGGCCCCGCGATCTCGTCGTACGGCGTGCTCGATGCCACGACGGTTCCCGGCCAATGGAACGGCCGCCTCTTCGAGGTGAAGGACCTGGTCGAGAAGCCCAGGCCGCAGGACGCGCCGTCGAACCTGGCCATCATCGGGCGCTACATTCTGACGCCCACTATCTTCGAAATGCTGGCCTCGACCGAAAAGGGCGCGGGCGGCGAGTTGCAGCTTACCGACGGTCTCAAGCAGTTGCTGAAGAAGGAGAATATCTACGGCTTCACCTTCCAGGGCAAGCGCCACGACACCGGTGACAAGCTCGGCTTCCTGAAGGCGACCGTCGAGTTCGCCCTCAAACGCGACGACCTGGGCAAAGACTTTCGCGAGTATCTGAAGACGCTGGAGCTGTAGCCGACGCATTGCCGTCAACACACAGCTCCCGTCTAATCCTTACGGCCATAATCCGCGCTCGATGGTGGCCTTGGCCACGCGATCGATGGCGACGATGTACGCCGCTGCGCGGTACGTGCAGTCGTATTTCTTCCTGGTCTCGCACACCTCGCGAAACGCCTTGACCATAACGTGCTCGAGGCGGCGGTTGACTTCCTCTTCCTCCCAGAAGAGCTGTTGCAGGTCCTGCACCCACTCGAAGTATGAGACGGTGACACCGCCGCCGCTGGCCAGGATGTCGGGCAGCACCATGACCTCCTTGCGGATCAGCATCAGGTCGGCTTCGGGCGTGGTCGGGCTGGTTGCCACCTCGGCGATTATCTGCGCCTTGATGTAGCCGGCGTTCTCGATGGTGATCTGGTTTTCCATGGCGGCCGGAACCAGTATGTCGCACGCCGTCTTCAGCACGTCCGCGCTGGAGATGGGCGTGCATCCCGGAAACGCTTCTACGCTGCCGGTCTCGGTCTTGAAGCGCAGCAGGGCGGGAATGTCGATGCCATCCTTGTTGACGATGCCGGCCTTGGAGTCGCTGACAGCGATGACCTTGAGGCCCTCTTTCCACAGCAACTTGGCCATGACGCTGCCGGAATTGCCAAACCCCTGAATGGCCACGGTCGCGTTCGCCAGGTCGAGGCCTTTCAGCTTGCAGGCTTCGCGCAGCACGAACAAGCATCCGCGCGCGCCGGCTTCGTAGCGCCCGGCCGAGCCGCCGAGATACATCGGTTTACCGGTAACCACGGCGGGCGTAGCGTGGCCCGTAGTCATGCTGTAGGTGTCCATGATCCAGGCCATGGTCTGGGCATCGGTGTTGACGTCCGGCGCGGGAATGTCCTGGTCGGGGCCGATGAGTGCGGCGATCTCGTAGGTATAGCGGCGAGTGAGGCGTTCTAACTCGCCGCGCGACAACTTCTTGGGATCGCAGACGATGCCGCCTGTGGCGCCGCCGAAGGGAACGTCCACCAGCGCGCACTTCCAGGTCATGACGGCGGCCATGGCCGCGACTTCGTCGAAGGTGACGCTGGGATGGTAGCGGATGCCCCCTTTGCACGGTCCGCGAACGTTGCTGTGCTGCACACGGATGCCGTCCTAGATGCGGATGGTGCCGTCGTCCATCTTGATGGGCAACGTGAGCGTGATGGCGCGGCGCGGACGGCGCATCAATTCGCGCAATCCGGCGTCGAGGTTGAGGTAGTCGGCGGCCGTCTCGAACAGCTCGGCCGCGATGTTCAAGGGGTTAAGGTCTTCCAAGGCTCGTTTCGGGGAAGCGATCGCTGGCATGGATACTGGCCTTTCCGGTGGTCTGCCACCAGGATCGGGCTCAGGTGGACCCTGAGGACGGTTCCGAAATTGGACTGACTACCGGCGTCCGGCGGGCGGACGCCGCCCAAAAACTAATCGTTCTCGTTGCTGTAAACGTGCTCTGCCGTTTCGAACACACTGTCGAGACCACCCGTGGTCCCGAAGGCCGCTTCGTCGGCGATGTTCTGCAGCGACTGCTCAAATTCGCGGCTGCGCCAACGCACTACGAGGAGTTCCTTGCGTTCTTGGCCGTGACCATGACAGAGCGGGCAAAGAACGACATCCTTTTCTGATTGCATATGAGCGAAACCTCCGGCTTAGTGCCGTCTATGAATCCAGAGTTACGGCCAGCAAGAGCTGTCCGCGCGAAACTAGCTTGCACCCTGGCCCTGACCCCGCGCAGTGAGCGCGGTCACGTAGGAGTGTGAGACGGTTTACGGGGGATGGCGGGGTGGCCGCTCGCCTTCCCGCCGCCGCTTTGGCTGGTTGGCACGGCGGAGGCGAGAAGGGCGCTTGGAGGAAGGGCGCTAGTACGAATAACCGTCGGGCTGCGAAACGGCGCCTACTTCAACTTGCGTATCAACGTAGTCGCATCCGGCTTTCAGGGCCTGCCGGTCGAGCTCTAGGAACTTCGGATTCTTCACCGTGGCTTCCAGCACGGCCATGGCGGTTTCCGAAGGCAGACATTCGGTTTCTTCGAGCAAGGCGGCCAGCATCACGACGTTGGCCACTTTGGCCGAACCGAGTTTGTCGGCAATCTCCGAAGCAGGCACGCACACCACGCGAGCCTGGGGCGCGCTGAAGCCTTCAGGCAATTGGGTGTGGTTGTATAGGATCAAGCCACCGGAGGCCACGCTGGGCGCGAACTTGTGCAACGACAGCTCGTTCATGGCAACCAGCACTTCGGGTTGCGAGATGAGCGGCGTGCCGATGCGTTCGTGTCCGAGGGTGACGTGACAGTGTGCGCTGCCGCTGCGCATCTCCGGGCCATACGATGGCAGCCAGCTTACTTCCATGTGCTCGCGCAGCCCCATCTCGGCGAGTAACTGGCCCATTAGCAAAATGCCCTGTCCGCCAAAGCCGGCAATCTTTACCGTCAAGTCGCGGGTGTGGTGGCGGCGTGTGGGCGGGACGTCCGTTACGCCTACTTCAACCTCGAGAGCTTCCGCGACGGTCTTGTGCGGGACTTTGGGGTTGGGCGGCAAGTCGGGTTTGTGGTCGCGGTAGACGCCCAGCGGGAAGGCTTTCACCAGTGTCTCGCCCACCCACTTGCGGGCGACGATGGGGTCCATCTTCATGATCGTGGGGCAGGGGGACAGAAGCTCCACTAGCGAAAAGCCGCCGCCATCCTTCTGCGTCTGCAGGGCCTTCTTGACAGCCTTCTTGGCCTTCATGATGTTCTTCATGTCATTCAGTGCGACGCGCTCGATGTAGGTCGGGGTCGCCAGCGAAGCCAGCAGCTCGCAGACATGAAGCGGCAAGCCTTCGTTGCTGGCACTTCGCCCAAAAGGTGAGGTGGTACTCACCTGGCCCATCAGGCTGGTGGGCGCCATTTGTCCGCCGGTCATGCCATAGACGGCGTTGTTGATGAAGAACACACAGATGTTTTCGCCGCGGTTGGCGGCATGCACGATCTCGGCGGTGCCGATGGCGGCGAGGTCGCCGTCGCCCTGGTAGGACATCACGATGGAATCGGGGTGGGCGCGCTTGAGTGCGGTTGCGGCCGCAGGGGCGCGGCCGTGCGCCACCTGCACATTGCCCACATCGAAATAGTAGTAGGCAAAAACCGAACAGCCTACCGGGCTCACCAGGATGGCGCGGTCCTGCAAGCCAAGCTCTGCCAGCGATTCGGCAATCAGCTTGTGCGCGACGCCGTGTCCGCAGCCCGGACAGTAGTGGGTCTGTTGTTGCAGTTCACCCTTACGCTCGAAATGGCCGTAGAATGTCGGCGATTTTTCATGGATGACTTCGTAGTCGTTCACAATTCCTCCTCGTCCCCACCTTTTCGCCCGAGGCGAGAAAGGTGGTTCACCCACCTAAACCACGGTTGACATGCGTGCAAAAACCTGCGCCGTGATTTCTTCCGCCATGGGCACGTTGCCGCCGGCGCGTCCGTAGAACTCCACCGGTACGGTGCCGTTCAGCGACAGCCTCACGTCCTCGACCATCATTCCGGTGTTGAGTTCCACGACCATAACGGTCTTCACATGCTGTGCAGTCTCCCGCAGCTCGCGTGCCGGGAACGGCCACAGCGTGATAGGACGCAACAGGCCGGCTTTCAGTCCCTGCGCGCGCAACTGGTCCACCGAGGTGCGCAGCACGCGCGAGACAATGCCGAAGCCCACCAGCAGCACGTCAGCGTCATCGGTCAGGTAATTCTCACAGCGGGTCTCGAGTTCCTGCGCCAGCTGATACTTGGCTTCGAGCTTGTGAATGTGCGCTTCCAAAACGTCAGGCTCGAGATAAATCGAGGTGATCAGGTTCTTGCGCGATTCTGCCGTGCCGGTCACGGCCCACGGCTTCTCCGGAGCCTTGATATCGCGCATTTCGATGGTCAGCGGCTCCATCATCTGGCCGACGTTGCCGTCGGTCATGATCATCACCGGATTGCGATAGCGGTCAGCCAGCTCGAAGGCAAGTACCGTCAGGTCGAACATCTCCTGTACCGACGCCGGGGCCAGTACGATGTTGCGGTAACAGCCATGGCCGCCGCCCTTCACGATACAGAAGTAGTCGCTCTGCTCTGGAGCGATGTTGCCCAGTCCCGGCCCGCCGCGCACCACGTCGACGATGACGCATGGCAGCTCAGCTCCCGCAATGTAGGAGATGCCTTCCTGCATTAGGCTCAAACCGGGGCCGGACGACGCGCTCATGACGCGCACGCCAGCCGAGGCCGCCCCGTAAACCATGTTGATGGCCGAGACTTCGCTCTCCGCCTGCAAGAAGGTGCCACCAACTTCGGGGAGGAGGAGGGAAGCGTATTCGGCGATCTCGCTGGCTGGAGTAATGGGGTATCCGTAGTAGGCGCGGCAACCGGCCAGCACCGCGGCCTTTACAATGGCGATATTTCCTTTACAGAGCTGCCTCATTAGCCACCTCCGCGTTCTGCGTTACCGCTGTCGGCACTATCTTCGCCGGGGGCTTCAGGCGATACACGGTAATGGCGCCGGGCTCAGGGCAGCAGTAGAAGCATGCGCCGCAGCCGGTGCAGTCCTGTCCGGTGTATCGCGCCGGATGCACGCCATACTTGCTCAGCTCCGGCGCCAGGACAAGACATTCAGGAGGACACGACTCGACGCACAAGCCGCAGCCTTTACATTCATCGGGATCGATAACTACCTTACCGCGCGGTTGGGATGCCATTGTTACCCTCGCACTTCTGCGCAGACATTGCGTTGGAACCAGCGCTGCTGCTCGCAGTATTCGGACAACTCGTCACGAAACTTGGGATGAGCGATATCGATGAGCGCTTGCGCCCGCTGGCGGACGGTACGCCCATGCAGATAAGCGACGCCGTATTCGGTGACCACGTAATGCACATCGGCACGCGTCGTTAGGACGCCCGCCCCATGGGCCAGTCGCGGCGCAATCCGCGACACCGTGTCGTTCTTGGCGGTGGAGGGCAACGCGATGATGGGTTTGCCCCATTTGGAGCGCGTCGCCCCACGGATGAAGTCAAGCTGCCCGCCGAAGCCGCTGTAGAAATTGGGCCCAATGGACTCGGCGCAGACCTGGCCGGTCAAATCCACCTCAATGGCCGCGTTGATGGCTACCATGCGGTCGTTCTGCGCGATGCGGTACGGGTCGTTGGTGTAGGCAGAAGGATGGAACTCGAAGATGGGGTTCTCATCCACGAAGTCGAACAGCTTCTTCGACCCCAGCACGAAACCGAGAATGACCTTGCGCGGCTTCCAGTTCTTGCGCTGCCCGTTGATTACGCCGGCATCAATCAGAGGTATCACACTGTCGGATATCAGTTCGGTATGGACGCCCAGGTCCTGGCGATCCATCAGGTTGGGCAGCACGGCATCGGGGATGCCACCTATACCACATTGTAGGACGGCGCCATCTTCGATCAGCGAAGCCACATTGGCGCCGATGCGCCGGTTCAACTCGCTGCTTCCGTGCGCTTGCAGTACGCACAGCGGGCACGAAGCCTCCACGATGTGGTCGAGTTCGCTGACGTGGATGAAGCTGTCGCCGTAGGTGCGCGGCATTTGCGCGTTCACCTGCGCTACAACCGTATGCGCGTACTTGGCAGCGGTAAGCGTGGTGTCCACCCCAACGCCGAAGCTGCAATAGCCGTGCGGGTCGGGCGGCGACACCTGGATGAAGGCAACGTCGATTGGCATCTCGCCCCTCTCGAACAGCGCCTCGACCTCGCCCAGGAAAATCGGGGTGTAGTCGGCGCGGCCGTTGTTGACTGCTTCGCGGACGTTACCGCCGACGAACAGGGCGTTGTGACGGAAGTGGCCGGCCATCTCGGGTGCGCAATAGGGCGACGGCCCGAGCGTCAGCAAGTGCACGATCTCGACGTCGGTCAGATGGGGCGCGCGTTCCATTAAAGCCAGCACCAGCGCTTCGGGTTCGGCGCACCCGGGGTGGATATACACTCGCATTCCTGACTTCACGCAGGAAACGGCTTCCCGCACGCTCACCAGCTTGCTGCGGTATTGATCAATCCACGACATGGGCCAGGTTCTCGTTCTATACCGTTACGGTTTCAGATTTCACCGGATAACCGGCGGTGGCGCGCTCGTGTCCCAGCGCGGCGTAGTAAATGGCGAGATGGAAGAACTTGTCCAGCATCTCCAGCAGTTCGATTTCACCAAAGATCTCGGCAGGACGCTCCAACTCGGCATGCTTTTGCAGGTACTCCCAGAGGTTTTCGCGCACCAGACAGATCATCCACACGACCTGGCTGACGGGCACGCCCTGTGCGGCACGTTGCGCGCCAATTTCCAGATAACGCCGCTCGACGTCGGCCTCGGTTCTGCCCAGCAACCATTCGCCCAGGTGGCGATACACCTCGTACACTTTTTCGATCAGCTCATTTTCGGGAACATTCGAGTACGCCGAGCACTTGCCGCATTCGGAGTAGCGTTTGTGCAGACTACGGGCCAGCCCGTCGGAGTGGCTTTCAATCAGCTTCACCAGGCGGTACGCAAGTAACATGGCTGACCTTCTTTCCCCAGGCCCGGGCTGCATAAGGCAGGGTGCAGCGCACGGCTCCGGCCCTCACTATTACGTTTAAGTGTCGCGCTTTATGTGCCCGGAGAGCCGTGACTGGTATCACGGCGAAGTGTGACCCGAGTCACTCAACACCAAAGGGAAGGCTACCTGTTCAACGAAACCGCGAGGCAAAATCGTAAACACCATGTAAATAAAGGCCAAACCACCGTTTTCGACGCCTTGGGCGATAGGCAACCGCCCTTCGAAGCATTACAATGAAGCCCTACCAGCACGAAACCTCCTATGAGCACAACCGCGAAACCTGTTCCTACAAGAGCCAGACGCAGTTCCACTCGTACGGCTGCTTCGCCGCACGCCCGGGCCCAGGCTCCAGCCCCCGTCAAGCCGGACCTCAGTAACCCAGAGCTCTATGTCAATCGCGAACTGAGCTTGTTGGATTTTCAGCGGCGCGTGCTGGAGGAAGCGCAGGACCGCAGCAATCCTCTGCTGGAACGACTGATGTTTCTGTCGTTCGTCGGGTCCAACATCGATGAATTTTTCATGGTGCGCGTGGCTGGGCTGAAACGGCAGATTGAAAAAGGCGTGAGTGATCCTGGTCCTGATGGTATGGGGCCGGCGGAACAACTGCGTGCCATTCGGGCATCCATGATCCGCCTCTATCGCAGCTCGCACGAGTGCTGGAGCAAGGAACTGGTACCAGCGCTGCGTGACTCCGGCATCCGCATCTTGAACTATGCCGATCTCACCGAGGAACAGCGTGCCGTCGCCGATTCCTACTTCCAGGAGACGGTCTTCCCGACGCTGACGCCTCTTGCGTTCGATCCCGGACGGCCCTTTCCTCACATCTCCAACTTGAGTTTGAACCTTGCTGTTCTGTTGCGTGCCGGTGAAGCCGAAGAACACTTCGCCAGGGTGAAAATACCGGACACACTGCCGCAACTAGTGCCGCTTACGAGTACTCCTAAGCCCAAAAGCCGTACGAAAGCGGTTGCGGTCAGAGAACAGCCCTTCGTGTGGCTTGAACAACTTGTGATTGCCAATCTGGCAACCCTTTTTCCAGGAATGGAGATTATCGAGGCGCACCCTTTTCATGTCACACGGGATGCGGACAGCGAGATCCAAAACCTGGAAGCGGGCGATTTGCTGGAATCGGTCGAGGAAGGGGTGTGGCAGCGGCGTTTTGCCGACGTCGTGCGCGTGGAAATAAACGATGCCATGCCGGCCCGGATCCTCGACATCCTGGTTGAGAACCTGGAACTGGATCGGGACGACATCTACAAGATGTCGGGGCCGCTTTCCCTGGTGCGGGTGCGGCACCTGACCAGGATAGACCGTCCCGATCTGAAGTTCACCCCGTTTGTTCCCGCCCTTCCTGTGGCGTTACTAAAGTCGGAGGGTGAAGAGGAGGACATCTTCGCCACCATCCGGCGGAGTGACGTCCTGTTCCATCATCCCTTCGATTCATTCCAGCCGATCGTCGGCCTTCTGCAGCGCGCCGCGAAGGACACCAGCGTCCTGGCCATCAAGATCACGCTGTACCGCGTGGGCCGCAATGCGCCGGTTGTGGACGCGTTGCTGGAGGCGGTCGAGAACGGCAAGCAGGTCGCCGTGCTGCTGGAATTGAAAGCGCGTTTCGACGAGGAAAGCAACATCGAATGGGCGCGCAAGCTGGAAGAATATGGCGTGCACGTGGTTTACGGATTGATGGGACTGAAGGTACATTGCAAATCGCTGCTGATTGTCCGCAAGGAAGGCGACGCGATTCGCCGTTATGCCCATCTTTCCACCGGCAACTACAACAGCCTGACGTCAACGCTCTACACCGACATCGGCATGCTGACCTGCGATCCCGCCATCGGCGCCGACTGTACCGACCTGTTCAACTTTCTGACCGGCTACTCGGCGAAGACGTCCTACCGCAAGCTTATGGTTGCGCCCGTCACCCTGCGCGAGCGTTTCCAAAAGTTAATCGAACGCGAAATCGAGCACCAGAAAGTCGGTCGTAGGGGCCATTTGATTCTCAAGATGAACGCGCTGGTGGACAGGAAGATGATCCAACTGCTGTATCAGGCGTCGCAGGCCGGGGTTAAGGTGGACCTGCTGGTGCGCGGCATCTGTTGTCTGCGCCCCGGTATTCATGGGATAAGCGACAACATTCGTGTCACCAGCATTGTGGGAAGGTTTCTGGAGCACAGCCGCATCTTCTACTTCCGCAACGGGGGACAGGAAGAGGTATACCTGGGGAGCGCAGACCTGATGCCCCGCAACCTCAATCGGCGGGTGGAAGTGGACTTCCCGGTTGAAGACAAGAAGCTGGTCCGGCTGGTCCGCGACGAAATACTCGGCACCTATCTGAAAGAGCAGTCGAAGGCGCGGCACATGACCTCCGATGGCAAGTACACTCGCGACCCGGACTCTGGGAAGAAGAACGCCCTGAACAGCCAGGAGACATTCATCGTTCGCGCGGTCAAGCGCCAGGCTGCGTTGCTCGTACCGCAAGCAAAATAGGCCGCCGCTCCGCCCGCTGCAAAGGCCTCCGGGGCACGCAACCCGTAGAAGATGGAGTTCGACACCTTCAGCGGATATCATGGTGTTGCCGTGATGATCTGGCAGCCAATTTGGCTCCCCGAGCAGGAACACCATTCCAGAATCGGCATCCCTGCTCTTGCGTTTCTTCCCTGCCAAGATTTACTTTCGGTGTTTTTGTGCATCGTGCTTCTCGCGTCCGCTGCGGTGCCGGCGCAGGCTCAAACTGGGACATCAACAAACGATGCCGAATTCACTTTAAGCGGAACGGTGGTCAATTCCGTGACCGGCGAGGGTATCGCGCGCGCCTTAGTCCAGATACAGGGAACCTATCAGCGCTCCGCATTTACCGACGGCGATGGCCGTTTCCAATTTGAAGGCCTTAAGGCGGGATACGCCACCATCACCGCGCAGAAGCCCGGCTACTTCGAGGAGCAGGGCCAAAGGACGATCACTACCTATGCCAGCGGTTACTCAGCGGATTCGGGACCGCTGGCGCTGAAGCTCACGCCACAAAGCGCGGTCTACGGACGCCTCACCGATTCAGCCGGCCAGCCGCTGGAGCAGGTGCCGGTCCGTTTGACGGGAAGCGTTATTCGCGAGGGCCGAAAACACCTGGAAACCCGCGGCTATGTGCAATCCGACGAAGACGGCCGCTTCCGCATTGCCAACTTGATGCCGGGCACCTACTACCTCGCAGCCGGGCCGGCCAGGGAGGCGGCGCATCTTCTTCCCGGAGGCGATCAACCCAGGACGGGCTATGCTGCGGTTTACTACCCGGGCGTTCCGGACATGGCTTCCGCCGCGCCCATGCAAATCGCCGCGGGCCAGCAAGTGGAAGCCGATCTTACCCTGAGCGTTGCACCTGTGTTTCACGTGTCGGGCACAGTCGCTGGATATCCACCCGAACAGGGATTTAACTTGCAGTTCTTTACCCAGTCGGGTGATTGGATACCGTTTCCGGTTCCCTACAATCCGCACATGGGCACGTTCGAGGCGAAGCAAGTCCCGGCAGGATCGTATCTCGTGAAGGCCTCGGCGCAAATAGGCTCGCAGCAGCTACGAGCGGATCTCCGCTTGAATGTCGCTAGCAATCTCGACGACGTTCGCCTGGTTCTTGGTCCGGCGATCAACATTCCGGTGAACGTGCGAACGGAATCGCGGGCCGCATCCGACCGCAACGCGTCAGCGAGTCAGCGACCGCCGCCGTTGAGCGTGCATCTCAGTTCGCTGGAGCCTTCTGTTCCCGATGCCTACTCCAACGTGTCGCGCAGCGAGGGTGGAAGATATTCGATTGACTTGCTGAACGTCGAGCCGGGTAAGTACGCGGTGGATTTCCTGCCGCAGCCGCCGTGGTACGTGCGCTCGGCGCAGTTCGGCCAGACGAACGTGCTCACTGACAACCTGGCTGTCACAGCAGGACAAAGCTCCCCGATGGAAGTTGTTCTGCGTGACGATGGCGCGGAGCTGAACGGCACCGTCAAAGCTGCCGACGGCACCGAAACTCCGGCCACTGTCATTGCCGTCCAGCAACCGGCCTCCAACGCCTCGGTCAAGATAGCGCCAGCCAATTTGGGAGTCGGTTTCCACTTGTGGGGCCTTGCTCCAGGCAATTACCTACTTTTCGCCTTCGACCACATTGACGATTTGGAATATTCCGATCCCGAGGCGCTCCAGCACTACGCGTCACAGGCCGCACATGTGACGCTTTCGGCCGGCCAGGAGAGCACCGCTGCGCTGACGTTGATACACGCGGGCGGTGGCCAATGAGGGCCGGCGTGTTTCAGATGTCGTGGCTGTTGTTGCTCGCGGTAGGAACGGCGGCGCAACCGCAGCAAGCGAAGCCGGCAGCGACGGCCTCAACGGGCTATCGCATCGCCGGAGTTGTCGTCAACTCGCTCACCGGCGCACCGATCGCGGGCGCATCGGTCGGCATTGCGCCCACGGCCGGTGCGAGCGACAGAATATCCAAAACCTATACTACGGCAGCCGATGGTCGCTTCTCCTTTCCCGGAGTGTCGCGTGGCAAGTATTCGCTGATGGCCACCGCGCGCGGTTTCAGCCTGCAGTACTTCGAGCACCACGATGAGTTCTCAACCGCGATCGCCGTGGGTCCCGATCTGGAGGCGGAACATCTCATCTTTCGCATGGATCCGGATGCTGCCGTGGAAGGGCAAGTTATAGACGAGAACAACGAGCCGGTGCAGAACGCGATGATACGGCTCTTCGAGCGCCGAATCCAGGATGGACGCGAGAAGACCGTTCCCAGCACGCAGACGCAGACCGACGATGTAGGGCGTTACCGCATCAGCCATCTTTCGCCCGGGAACTTTTACCTCGCTGTGTCGGCGCGGCCATGGTACGCGCAGAACTTCCAGTTCAACGCCGGCCGCGGAGCGAACGACACTGAAGCCGAGCAGAGGATGCGGCAGGATGAAGCGGCACGGAACGTAACGTATCCGCTGACGTTTTATCCGGACTCGCCGGACTCGGCAGGTGCAGGTATCATCGCGTTGAACGCCGGTGAGCGGACCACAGCGGACGTCGTGTTGCGCGCCGTGCCGGCGCTGACCCTGCGAATTCGCCTTCCGCTGGCCGCGGATCAAGGCCAGGGGTTTCAGGCAAGGGCGCCACGGTTATCGCAGCGTATTTTCGAGGGCTATCTTGATCCGGCATCTAACGCTCTGTTTTCCTCGTCGCAGCCCGGACTAACTGAGGTTTCCGGTGTCGCGCCGGGGCACTATGTGGTGGAGATGTCCGGGATTTACGGACCCAGCGGTAAAGGTCGAAGCTGGTATCACGAGATTGACCTGACAGGCGATGCGGAACTGAACGCCACCGAGACTTCTGCGTTCGCAAGCGTCAGCGGGACGGTGTTCTTCGAGAACGCGGCCACTGTGCCCAGAGATTCGTTTCTACTCATCTCGAATCCTGCGACCGGCGAGAGTTTTCGCAGCCCGATCTCGGACAAAGGCCAGTTCGACTTCACCGCCGATTCCGTGAAACCCGGCCGCTACAACGTACTGCTGGAGAACGCGCATGGCTTCTTCCTGAAGAAGATCTCGGCCACAGGAGCGAGAATGGCGGGCCGGACGCTGGAAATAACCGGCGCCAGCAGCGTGAATCTCAAGTGCACGGCCTCGCGCGGCATCGCGCAGGTGATCGGGACTGCGCTGCGCGATGGCCAGCCATTTGCCGGCGCCATGATCGTGCTGGCTCCGCAGGACCTAGCGAACAACGTTGCTCTCGTCCGCCGCGACCAGAGCGACAGCGACGGCACGTTCACTCTGCCCAACGTTGTGCCCGGTCGTTACACTGTGCTGGCGATCGCCAACGGCTGGGACCTGGAATGGGGAAATCCCGCGGCACTTCAGCCGTATCTCGAGGGCGGAGAACCCATCGAAATCACGGGAGACGGCAAAGCCGAAGTGAAGGTCCAAGTGCACTAGTAGCACGGCGGCTTTCGGGCAGTTCTCAGGCGGTTTCCGCTCAGCCGCGGACTACACCACTCTTTTCTCCTGCCGAAATCAACGCGCTAATCCGCTTGCCAGGGCGGCCGCGAAAACCAGCACCAGCGCCAATCGCCATCGCCGGCCTTCGGGCAACGGACCTTCGCCGGAAACGCGAGGCGGCACCCAGAACAAGGCAACTACAGCGAGAATCAGCGCCGGGACGAGCAGAAAGGCCAGCAGGGCATATTGCGAGGGAGGCAGCGAAAAAAGTTTGCCTTGGCGAAGAGGTCCGGCCAGCGTGTGTCCCAGGAACCAGCAGAGGATGGCGCTACCCCCGCCAGCCACAGCGCCCAGCATGCGCAAAATGAGAGGTGTCATCGCAGTCGGTAGCAGTGTAACAGCCGCACAGCAGTTGCTTGTGGCGCTGGGTTGACAACAGAGACTATCATTCTGGCAAAGGGGCAGGGGGGTGAGGTAATTGCCATGGCACAGGCAGCGACCTGGTTCGTCATTGTTGGCTTTCTTCTCCTGGCGCTGGGTTTCGTCCTGCGCACTTCCCTGATGATGCGCTCCAGCGACGCAACACCGGTCAATGGTCGCATTCTGCATGGCCGCGATTTGCTGCGGCAGTATCGCGCGCATTTTCCAAAGAGCCGGATGCCGCTACTGATGCGCGGCGCCCTGCTGTCCGGCGTTCTCTTGCTGCTCGCCGGAGTGACCGCCGTCGAACTCTCACGCTAACGCGCTGCCGGGGCTACCGTGCCCGCCGTCCTGGTCAGCTTCCACGGTTTGGGTTTCACCATGCCTGGCGGCATGGACATGGCCAGCATCTTCATCTCCGCCGTATTGTCACCCGTCAGGCGAAGCAGGAACCGATCACTGTCCTTCGCGTCGGCGCCCTTCGCCGTCAGCAGCAGGCCGTCACCGTTGATCTGCGAGTTCTCCACCGCTTCGTTCAGCCGCTCTTCGCTCACGCTCTTGACCTCGCCGTCGTCATTGATCTTCAGGCTTTGCGGCCGCTGCACCGATCCGGTCAGTTGCTGGCCCTGCAGCACCAGTCGCACCGTCATCCACGCATTGCCGTCGAGAGTGGCCGTCCAGGTTCCGGCGTAAGCCTCCAGCGGATTCTCCTTCGCCGGCTTGGTTTCCGCGCTCTTGCCGGCAGTTTGTGCGGCCAAGGTCGTCATCGTCATCATCGCGAAGAGGAGCAGCCGGCCAAATCGTTTCATCGTGAGTCTCTCGTTTCCCTTGCAAGCTACGAATGCGAAGCGCCGGCAACCTGGGTTTGCCATTCGCCGGCCCAGCGGTCCGAGGTGATGGTCAGAAGCTGGTTGGCCGCGCGCTCATTCGTCGGAGGCGTCTTCGGCCAGTCGCTGGCCAGCAAAGCCGCCATCTCTACCGTTACTTCCTTGAAGCACTTGTAAACGCTCTGCTCGGAGGAGGTCCAGGGCAGAATCTGGTTCTCGCGAATGACCTCGCGCAACAATTGAAATGCCTGGCGAAAGCGGCCGAGATGGCAAATCTGGTCGTCGCTCAGGCAAGGTTCACTCGACAACTTCACCGGGATGCCCTCAACGATGGCCTCCGCCGCGGCCGAGCGCTTGTGCAGTTCCCAGCGGCGATCTTCGAAGCTGGCGCCGGCATGATCCAAACGGTTCCACAGCTTCCACACCACGAAAAATTCGCCGTAAGCGGCATAGAACTGCTGGGTCGCTGCCAGTTGCAACTCGCGCCGCTTCTGCCGGACGTTCCACTCGAAGGTCAGGCGCTGACCGACAAACCATCCCAACAGCACGGTGAGCAACGAGGCCAGGGTCGCGAATCCTGCCTTGGCGGCTTCATGCCACACGTTCCAATCCGACATAGCGTGGACATTCTATCCTGCGGGGCGCGCCTGGTCGTCGGAGCCGTTGGGGGAAATAGCACTTCGTCAGCGCGGTGCCCTCCCCCGGTGCGAACCTGAAATCAATCACTTACGCATGATTTATCGCGCAAGATAAACACTGTAAAGGATTTATGCGTAACTGCAACATTCGCGAAGGGTTATTGGCGTCTAACGGGCCCTCTATACAAGAGCAACTGATCAGGCGGGCAAGAGCCCGACCCGCCGTCCGACTTGTCCGGCGTAGTTGGGCCGACGCCCGGGGTTCCAGCAACGGTTTTCAAAGATCGTCCAGCGAGTGCACCTACTGCTGACCGCGTTGGCTCGCTGGAGGCCGGCAAGGACGCGGACGTCGTGCTCTATCATGGCGATCCGTTCGAGTACACCAGCCACGTAACTGCGGTGCTGGTGAACGGGAAGGTGAGCTATCGGCGGCCTATGCCCGTAATACGTAATAACAGCTCAATAGACTTACGCGGCAACAACGGCTGCGTCGGCCGAGCCCGACGTCTCAATCAATGCCGCTGAGCGAAGTTTTCAGGAAGCGAAAGGGGAACCGGCAGGGGGTCCCCCTTTCCAACGAGTGGCGCTCGTGGCGATAACGCACGCCACACCATGTGACGATTCCAAGTCAATCTTCGACGACGGCGGGGCTCAACCCGTGCCGATCGCCCTTGAGCACGCGCGGCACCGACACCTGGCGAATGCGCTCTTCCTGGTGGCAGGTCCAGCACAGCGGGCGCATATGGGTCAGCGCTGCTTGCAGCCCGGCTAGGTCCAGGTCGCGCAGCTCCACCAGTTTGTGATGTTCGTCGAGCAGGCCCAGCCGGCTGCGCCGCCAATGCGAAGGCGTGATGTTGCGCGCGCAGATGCCGCAGACCCGGCCCTTGTACCAGCCCTGCATCAGGCGTTCCACGTTCTCCGGCGAAGGATCGAGTTGCGCCTGGCATTCCTGGCCACAGTCGCCTTTTTCCGGCCAGCGGGTGCATGACGCCAGCCGCGTGTGCTCCTTGCCCCGCAGTGCTGTCCAGAACGCGAACTTATGGTCCATCTCGATATCGACGTGCTCGCCATTCTCGGGGCAAATGGCCGAGTGGCGGCCGCGGTTCTTGTAGTAGTTCTGGATGCTCATCGCTACCGGCAAGCCGGTCACCAGGACGGCGCCGATGAAAAAGAGAACGATAGGGAAAAGTGCGAATGTCAACATAACTCACCTGCGGGCAGCGCTGCGATAAGGGTGGAAGGCGGAACAACGCTGACAGCATGGTTGTAATCCGGCGCGTCACAGGGAATCAGTGACGTTGCGCACAACAGGGTGTGACGTGAGTGGCCGGCCGAGCCTGGATTGCGGGGCCTGATTCAGGCCGTGTGCTTGATGAGCAGGACTTCGTTGCCCAACTCGCTGTAGATGAGCTCATCTACGATGCCCTGGGCCAGCAGAATGCCGAAACCGCCGGGGCGCATGCCCGATTGCTCGCGGTGTTCGAAGTGGGTGGCCGGACTGCCGGGCGCATTCGCGATGGCCGCGTGAGCCAGACCTTCGCGGCGGAAACCAGGCCCCGGATCCCGCACATAGAACACCAGGGTGCGCTCGGTCCGCACCGCCGAAACTTCCACCACCTTGTGGCGATTGAAGGCGCCGCCGTGCTCCATGGCATTGAGCAGGATTTCGCGGAAGGCGATCATCACGTCGTCACGCGTTTGGCTGGGGAGCTCTGAGTGCAACTCGCGCAGGAAGGTGACCACGCGCTCGGCGGTGAGCAGGCGGCAGTTGGCGCGCAGGGAAACCCATTCCGGTCGCGCTGACAGGACTTCGATGTCCGTGCGCCAATCGGGATCGGCGGCAGCCTGGCGGGAGAAGTCAGCAATCTGGTGGGCATCGAACGGCGGACTGAAGCAGACCACCACCCGGGCCCGTAAGGCCGCTATGATTTCGTCCGGAGTGGTGGAGGGGGCCAGGACAATGACCTTCACGCCCGGCCGTATTTCGCGCATCTCCTCAAGCAATGCCAGATCTTCGTCAATGTGGGTCTCCGGGTCGGTGATGACTAGCTCGAAGGAGTGCTGCCGCAGGCGGCGGATCGCTGCGGCGCCTCCGGGCACGCGTTCGCACTCGCAACCCGTGGCGAGTGCCGACTGGATAGAGTCGGTGGTCTCGGACTTGTGGCCGATAAGCAGGACGGTGGTCATGGGATTCTCCTGGGTCCCATGATGATAGCGGAAGCATGGGACGCAAATAAAATCGGCCGCGCTGGTTGGCGCGGCCGGGACAACGGCTCAGTCAGGAGAGGCCCCGGGGCAGGAGGCGCGCCCCGGGGCGGGATGCTTAGGTCAGGAAGAACTCGCGGGTAATCTTGACCCATTCTTCGTCGGGGATGGTGCTGGCCACGTCGTCGATGGCCACGCCACCGTCCTGCGCCAGCGCGCCGAGGGCGCTGGGAACCAAGCGCTGCAGCCGGATCGAGGACTCTTCCGTCCACCACCGTGCCAGCGCGCCGCCCATCAGGTTGCGGAAGTTGGTCTTGGCGTCGGGGGACTGCACGGTCACCAGCCAGCCCTCGCCGTAGGGGTCTTTGCTGGCCAGCGCCGGGTTGCTGATGGCGGCTTCGTTGATGTCGGAGACGCTGCCTTCGATCGGCGAAACCATGTCGACCTTCACGCCGTTGCGTACGACGCTCCACACCTTCTGTCCCTGGCGGATCCATTGCCCGCGCTGCGGTAGGGTGACGTGCTCGATCTTGCCGACCAGCTTGGCGGCGAAGTCGTCGATGCCGATGCGGACCAGGTTGGGACTCTCGCTCAAAGCCCAAGTGTGTCCGGGATGGAACCGCAGGTGCTCGGGGACCGAGAAGCCGCCAACCAGACTGGGCTTCATGCCCGCAGTGGCCGCGCCTTTGCGCATCGCCGGGGCAACCTGCAGAACTGGATGCTTCGCCTTGGAGTAGAAGAAATCAACGGTGAGGAAGATGGCGAACATTGCGAGAACGAGTAGGACTGTCATAACCGCCTCCTGGATTTTGTCTGTCGCGCTTTACTTCTCGCTGACACCTTTCCTAAGGCACTTGCCGTACCAAAGCGGCGAGCGATGAGAATCGCTTCGATGGTGTTGTGCAAGTACATGGTGATGTGCGGCTTGCGGATGTGTGTGGCGAAACTCAACGCCATGCGAGTTGCATTGTGCAACACGCGGTTTGTTGTGTTGTGCAACGGCAAAACGTCGCAAAGGCACGTTGGGCGGGCGTGTACGAGGGCAACGACGAAAAGAATCAGTCAGTTAGCTTCGGTTTGGGTCCCCGGGCTGTGGTGTGGCGATTCTCATCGCGATGATGCACAACGCAACAGCACAGAGGAGATTTGCAGCGGTCTGAACGCAGGAAAATCGTCTTCGGAGCACTTATTTCTTGTTGGCGGGGTCTGTCGGGTGGGTGTCGCCGCTCCGCGGCTCGGATTTTTGATCAACTTTGACCGCGGGCTTGCGCCCACGGCTAAAACAAATGTCGCCGCTCCGCGGCTTACTACTGGCTCATGTCCAGGCGTACGGCGTCGGCGCCCTCGACGACGACGGCCTGAGGCTGCACCGACACCCAATCCCAAGGAGTAGCCAGGATTCGCAGGCGCGTGATGGCGGGGCGAAGACCAGAATGCCAGCGGCTTGGGTCGGGATCGAAATAGTGAATCAGGTCAGGCGGGCTCCAGGGATAGAACCAGACCTCGGTAGAAACATTTGGCTCCAGCACGAACCAGTGCAGGGTGGTCTTGCCGTCGGCGCGGGTGATCTCCAGCTGCATGCGCTCCGGCTTGCGCAGCGTCCACGTGGAGCTGTAGCGCACGGTGAGGCGCAAGCGCAGGCAGTCGGCGTCGTGCGGCCAGGCGGGCGAGCCGAGGTCCACGGTTGAGCTGCGCTCGTGGATGGGATACGTCTGCACAGCCACATCGAGCGGCTGCACCTGCAGGACGATCCGTGTTGCCCGCGAATCATCGCGCTGCAATCCGAAGATCGCCGGCGCCAGTTGCTGGTCAGCGCGGTAGTGGCGAAGCATCCAGAACCACACCTCGGGGGTGCGGGTGAAGTTGTTGACGCCGTCCACGGGCACACTGAGGTCGCTTTGCGACCAGTGACTTACCTCCGACAGCGACATTTGCGCCAGGTCGGCGTCCGGCAGGTAGACTCCGGCTGGCGGCGCGCCGCGTTCCAGGCCGGCGATCTCAAGCTGCGAGAGATACGGTCCGCTGGCCGTGTAAGGCTGGATCAATCCGCCGGCAACGTTGCGTTGCGAAGCGATGCCAAACAATGTCTGATACGGAAATACAAGTATGGATTCGTTGGGCCCGCTGTGCTGTTGAAGATAAGCAGAGCCGGAGCGCAGCATGCCGGCGAAATCCGTTTCAAAACAGCCCCGGTTGAATTCGTGGAATCCAGCCGGGCATTCGGTCAAGGGTTCGAACACCTGCGAGTAGCTACGGGCGATGCCCGAGGTGTGAAATGCGAGGTCTCCGAAGATGGTGGAACAGGCGAAAGCGACCAATATGGCCAGCGCGTGGGTCCGCGTGCCGCTGAAGGAGAAAAGGACCGCCCCGGACAAGACCACCATGGCCAGTACCGCGGTCACGGTGTGCCCAACGTCGGAGCGCACCAGTCCGCTTTGCATCATGACCACGGCAAACAAGAAGCCTCCGGCGAGAAACCCGGTGCGTTCCATCGTGGCCGTGCTGCCCGTGTGACGGGTGGCAGCTCGCAACGCGAAGGCAGCGGCGCCGCCCGCTAACGCTCCCAGCAGATGCAGGGTGCCCGCCGTTGTCATGCGGAATGGCGTGGCCCAGCGGTAGGCGCGGACCATCTCCTTGGAATCCCGCCAGAAGCGGAAATCGAAAGGCCGGGCCATGACGGCGTTGATAGCAACTACCACCACCACGGCGCATAACGCGAAGGCCGCAGGCGCGAGCAGCAAACGCTTTGCTACAGGGACGTCGCGGCGAAGCTCGAGGGCCACAGCGGCAAAAGTAAGTACCAAGGCCGCGATCGAATACACGCCTGTGTCGGAGGCGATCAGGATGCCGACGCCACACAGCACCGCGGAGGCAGCTCCCAGAACCAGCGGCTTGAGCCGCCCTTCGGCCACGGCGTACCAGCCGCGCAGAAACGCCGCGAAGAGAAGGATGGGGAGCGAAGTCCGCAGGTTGGGCGCCCAGAAAAGGCAGACCAGGAGCAGCGGCAGGGCACGTTTCCACGCCGGCTGCTCGGGCAGAAGCAAACGCAGAGTGAGGAACGTGAAGACGAAGGCACACCAGACCAGGACGGTGAACCACGTGGCATAAATCGCGCCCATGGAAATGCCCATGGTGCGGGCAGGCAGCGCGGAAAGCCATTGGAAGAGAAAGCCGTGAGTGAAGGCGACATCGCGGCCCACCCAGATGCCGCGCGAGACCTTGAAGATCTCGTCGAGGTGCCAGTTGTCGTCGATCAAGCCGGCGTTGCCGACCACCACCAGGCTCTTGGGCGAGAGCCACGCGCCGGGCAACGAGGCGAGAACCAGCAGTAGAAGGACCACGATGTCCCAATACCGCGCCAGGCCCTTCGCGGCGGCGGGCAGCGATAGTGGCGACGTGCGCCGGCGTGCCGGGACATCGAGCTTCTCCATAGAGAGAGCCATTCTAACGTGCACGATGAAGGCTGAGGGTTCTCACCGGGACCAAGCCGAAGCGAACTGCCTCAGCGGACTGCACGGTGACGGAGTCAGGCTCGACGGAGACCCAATCCAGCGGCGTGACCCACAAACGCAACTTGGTGATGGCGGGGCGCGCGCCAGTGCGCCAATGGCTTTCGTCGGCGTCGAAGTATCTCGCGAGGTCGGGCTCGCTCCAGGGATAGAACCAGACTTCGGATTCCGCATTGGGCTCGACAATGAACGACCGCAGATCGTGACTGCCGTCGGCACGGGTGATTTCCAGTTGGAGCCGCGAGGGTTTGCGAAGCCTCCACGATAAGCCGTAGCGGACCGTCAGCCGCAGGCGGAGGAAATCGACGCCGCTATTGGGCCACGCCGGGGTGCCTAGATCGAACACCGAACTGCGCTTCCGGATGGGATAGTCTTGCGCCGTGAGGTTGAGCGGCTCCGATTGCATTGTAATGCGGGTGGCCCGGGAGTAGTCCTGCAGCAGGCCGACAACACCAGGAACAATCTGTTCTTGTGAGCGGTAATGGTGGAAGAGCCAGAGCCAGACCTCGGGGCTGCGGGTGAAGCTTGGAACGCCGTCGCAGGGCAGGCTGAGGTCGCTCGCGGACGCCTTGTCCATAGGGTTGTCGGGCGCATACACGCCTGCCGGAGCGGTGGCCCGCTCGAGCCCGGCAATATCCACATGCGACAGATATGGGCCGCTCACCAGGTAGGATGCCATTATCCCGCCGGCTACAGTGCGGCCCGACGCGATCCCGAAAATCCTCTGATAGGGAAACACCGTGATGTCATCGATCGCTCGCGCGTGTTGACGCAAATAACCAGCGGTGGATTCCAACATCCCAGCGAATTCGGCGGGAAAGCAGGCGCGGTCAACCTCCCGGAACCCTGCCGGACATTCCGTCAACGGATGGGAGAATTGCGCGAAGCGGTAGCGGAGGTTGGAGGGCTGAAATATCGCGCCAGGATTTATGAACAGGATGGAACACAAAACAGCGGCCAAGACCGCGCTCCGGATGACGTTCCGCGATTCGAAGGAAAACAGGATAACGCCAATGAAGCACACGATGGGGAAGATTGCCATCGTGATGTGGCCGCTATCGGAGCGCACCAGCCCGGCTTGCAGGGTGAACCCGGCGAAAAAAAACGCGCCCACGAGAAAGCCCGGGCGGGCGGCAAGGCTGTCGCCATTTCCCAGCTCATGAATGGCATACCGCAGCAGGAAAATCGCGGCCCCCACGATTAAGGCGGCGAGCAGGCATACTTTGCTTGCGGTAGTCATCATCGCCGGTTCGATCCAGCGATAAGCGCTGACAATCGCCAGCGAATTTGTCCAGAAGTGAAAATTGGGCGGATCGCACAAGACGACTTTGATAACCAGAACCAGCACCGTGAAAGCGGCAAGGAAGGTGAGCAAACCAACTGCGAGCGGGTAGCCATCGCTGGAGTTGCGTTCACTGTCCCAGATGGCAGCCACCAGCGACATCAGCAGCGCCACGAGGGCATAAACTCCGCTGTCCGCCGAGTACAGGAAAGCGACAGCGCACAGCATGGCGGCGCCGCATCCCAGGACGTAGGGATCGAGGCTCCGTTGTTCCACCGCGTCCCAGCCGCGCAGAAACGCTGCAAACAAAAACACCGCCAGGGAAATTCGCAGGTCGTAGGGGGACCAGAAAATCGCGAGAAGCAGGAACAGCAGGAAGCGCTTCCAGGGCGGCTGTTCGGAGAGCAGAAAGCGCACCGTCAACCAGCCCAACACGAAGGTACCCCACATCGGCAGCAGATACCAGGTCGCATAGATGGACCCCATGGACAGACCGAGCCAGCGCGACGGGGCGCTCGACAACCACTGAAACAGCGGCCCGTAGGTATAAGCGACGTCGCTCCCGAACACAACCGCACGGGAGGCCTTGAAACTGGTATCCAGGATGTCCGAGTCGTCGAGAAGATTGGGATGGCTTACCAGAACCAGCGTGCGTGACGAGAAAATTTCCGGCGGCAGCGTAGCCAGCAGCAGCAACAGAACTGCGATGGCGTCCCAGTTATCTCGCACTCGTGAAGGTTTGGCGTGCATTGTTGCTAGTGGCCCATGTTGAATTTCACAGCGTCCGCCGACTCCACGGCGATTGTATCGGGGGTTTGCGAAACCCAGTCCAGCGGCGACAGCAATAGTCGCAGACGAGCAACTGCCGGGCGAGGCAGCCTGCGCCCGCGGCCCGCATCGGCGTCGAAGTGAGGCCCGAGGTCGGCATCGTTCCAGGGATAAAACCACACCTCTGAGGAAACATCGCCTGTGTCAGCCGAATAAAGGAAGGCAACGGCACACAACAGGGCCGATGTGCCGCCGAATAGCACGGGCTTGAGGCGCAGCTCGCGGACCGAGTACCAGCCTCGCAGGAAAACCGCGAACAGGAAGATGCCGAACGCGGTACGCCCATCCCATGGCGCCCAGAAAACGGCCAACAACAGCAACAGGAGGAAGCGTTTCCACGCCGGCTGCTCCGGTAGAAGCAGCCTCAGTGTCAGACAAGCGAACATGAACGAACACCACAACACCAGGGTGCCATAGCTGGTGTAGATGGATCCCATCGAGAGTCCGACCAGGCGCGATGGGGCCGCAAGCAGCCAGTGGCTGAGCGGACCGTAGACGAACAAGGCGTCGCGGAGGTACCAGATTCCGCGAGATGCCTTAAAAGCGGTGTCGAGCACCCAGTGGTCGTCGAAGGTGCCGGGACGCCGGATGATAATCAGCGCTCGGGGCGCAAGCCACGCCAAAGGAAGCGAGGCGACCGTCAGCAATAGTACGGCCAGGAGATCCCAGTATTCCGCCAGTCGCGCGAGAGCGCGCTTCGGCTGAGCGTGAAACACCGCGGGCTTTTGCTGGTTGGCCAAGGTACCGGCATTTGCCATGTAATGAGCACTATTCTAACAGCATGCACAGTTGCTTCGAGCGTCGGCGAACTTAATATGGACGGTCGATGGTTGTTGCGTCGCGTGGTCATCGTGACAACCATGACCATGACTGCCGCAGAGGGACGTGTTCGAGTTGGTTTGCCCAACGTCAGGCGGGTACGCATGCCCAGCCGTGCCGCTTTCTTCATCCCATGAGAGCACCGCTATAACCGTTGATGGAACGGGCGATCTCGGCGGCTACGAATTCAACGTAGGAAAGATCGGCGTCGCCGGTATCCAGGGAGGGCGTGCCCGCGATGAAGATGGCCTCTGCTTCCTTGATCGCCGTTGACAGGTCGGAAGAGAAGCTCAGCTGAGTTCCGGAAACGTGCGCCAGGAGATCGGGCAGCAAGTCCTTGCCACCGGCACTCGCGTATCACTATAAGCTGACGCGGCGCGATTATTGCGCGGCGGCGCCCTTCACGATAATGCCGAGCTTTTCACCGCCGCCTGGGGATGCAATGGCCACGCTGAAGACCATACGCTGCGCCTCCTTTGCGACGGTCGCCGCCTCGCCGGCGGTGTCCAGGGCGATGACCGCGGGATGGTTCGTGCCCGTGGACTTGGCACTCAATCCGACCAGCTTCTTGTACAAGTAGCCTTGCTCAGGATTCGGGTCGCTGGCGATGGGGATGGCCAGCAGGAAATCGGGATTGGGAGAAACGCCCATATGGTTGCCGTCCTGAGGCAAGAGCTGATAGCGAAGGGTGTAGGCTCCTGCAGGAATTGCCTGCCCGCGATAGTCGGCCATGCCTTTGGGGAGGTTGACTACGCCCACGAACTCGGCGTTTGCCAGCTCGGGATAGAGCGCCCCGGGAACTTCCCTGGTCGCCGTCTTCAGTTGTTTAGTGAACCAGAATTCGGCGATCCAGCTATTGTCCAAGGTGACGCGATAGCCTTTGTCCTCGACCGCATGCTTCAGTTCGGCTGACGCGCCTGAGACGTCCATCGCGGCGATACGCTCAACCTGGGCGTAAGCACCAGCCGCAACTGTCAGCAGGAACGTAACGAGGGGTAGGAGAGCGATGCGCCTTCTCGCCATGCTCCGATTCTAGCTTGGAAGAGCCTTCATGCTGTGGCGGCGCTTGCCGATTCGCAATATAAATCGGGCACTAAGAAGCACCCGACCAGACTGCATCTTTATGAGTGGCCCGAAGTTTGCTCCGAGCGGTCGGGGGCGATATCCCCTGACCCGGTCAGCCGGATGCCTTGCCCTGCTAGCATAGCGAGGTGTCTGCCTTGCTGGATGTCCGGAGCCTTACTGTGGAATTTGCTACCCAGCAGGGAAGCGTGACGGCCGTTCGTGATGTCAGCTTCCAGGTTGCGGCAGGCGAAGTCCTGGGGCTGGTGGGCGAGTCTGGCTCCGGCAAGTCGGTCACGGCGCTGTCCATTCTGCGCTTGCTGCCGCCCCAGGGGAGAATCAGCGGCGCGGTTCGCTTTCGCGAGGATGACCTGCTGAGCATGCCGGAGCCGCAGATGCGGCGTATTCGTGGCTCGGGCATCAGCATGATTTTCCAGGAGCCCATGACTGCCCTTAATCCCGTGATGCGTGTGGGCGACCAGATTGCCGAAGCGGTCCTGGCGCACGCGGGCGAGGATGGCTCCCCGCGGGCGAGCAAGCCGGAAGCGTGGCAGCGCGCAGTGGAGGCGTTGCGCACGGTATCCATCGCCGACCCTGAGCGGCGCGCCCGCGATTATCCGCACCAACTCTCCGGCGGCCAGCGCCAGCGGGTGATGATTGCCATGGCCGTGGTCAACCGGCCATCGCTGCTGATTGCCGACGAGCCCACGACGGCGCTCGACGTCACGGTACAAGCGCAAGTACTGGAACTGCTGAGCGACCTGCGGCGGAGATTTTCGCTGGCGATGTTGTTTATTTCGCACGATCTCGCGGTCGTGTCGCAGGTCGCGGACCGCATCGGAGTCATGTACGCCGGCAGTCTGGTCGAAACCGGCGCCGCCCGGGACGTATTTGGCCGCGCCGTTCATCCTTATACGCGGGGGCTGCTAAACTCAGTGCCTACGCTGCGCACCGATCGCAGCCAACCTCTCCGTACCATTGAGGGAAACGTGCCTCCTATCGCCGCGCTGCCGCCCGGTTGCGCCTTTGAGCCTCGCTGCTCGTGGCGGATTCCGGCCTGTAATCGCGAGCTGCCGCCGCTGGTCGAGGTTTCCCCCGGCCACTTGGCTCGTTGCCCGGTGATTGCGCAGGAGGTCCGATAAGCCGTGCGGCTGCTGATCATCAGCGACATTCACGCGAACCTGGAGGCCCTGGAGGCGTGCCTGGATGCCGCTCCGGCCTATGACCTGCTGGTCAACCTGGGTGACGTGGTTGGCTACAACGCATCGCCGAACGAGGTTTGTGAGCGGGCGCGCTCCCTGGGCGGGCTGATCGTCCGCGGCAATCATGACCGGGTGTGCTCCGGGCTGTCCGACATGGCAGACTTCAACCTTGTTGCAGCGATGTCGGCGAAGTGGACGCAGATCACCCTGCTGCGGGAGCATCTGCAATGGCTGCGGGGACTGCCGCAGGGTCCATTGCGCCATGAGGATGTGCCCGGAGTCGAGTTCGTGCACGGTTCGCCGCGGGACGAGGACGAGTACCTGCTGAACACCTCCACCGCCGCCGTTGACTTCCGGGAACCGGGCCACGAAGACACCATTTTTTTTGGCCACACCCACCTCCAGGGCGGCTTTGTGCACGAGGACGGGCGAGTGCAAACTTTCTTGCCGGTGTACGACACCGGCGACGAAATTGCACAGTTCCACATCACCTTGGAGCCGGGCCGGCGGTATCTTCTCAACCCGGGCTCGATAGGCCAGCCACGCGACGGCGATTGGCGCGCCGCCTTTGCGCTTTACCAGAAAAATGGAGATGCCTCCGCGGAGGTGACCTACTACCGCGTGCCCTACGATGTAGAAAGCGCGCAGCGACGCATTTTCGCCGGTAACCTCCCGGAGAGGCTGGCGAATAGATTGAAGTTGGGAAGGTAAACTACACGCCATGCCCTTCCGCCCGCGCCAAGGAAAATCCATCTCTGGCTCTCTGTTCGACCGCGCCCCCGCCAACGCTCCTGAGCACCATCTGGTGGCGTACATTGACGGCGGCGCCCGCGGGAATCCCGGTCCCGCGGCCTATGGCGTTGTCGTCCAGGATGAGAACGGCCGGAAGGTTGCCGAACTCAGCGAGTTCCTGGGACGTCAGACCAACAACTATGCCGAGTATTCCGGGCTGGTGGCGGCGCTGAACTATGCCGTCCAGCACGGAGTTAAGGCGCTCAAGGTGGTCAGCGATTCCGAACTCATGGTGAAGCAGATCAACGGGCAGTACAAGGTCGGTAATCCCGCGCTCAAGGAGCTTCATGGCCGGGCGAAGAAGTCGATCGCCCAACTCGACTACTTCCACATCAGGCACGTTCTGCGGGAGAAGAACCGCGACGCCGACCGGCTGGCCAACCAGGCGATGGACCGCGGGATGGGCAAGAAGACGGAAGCGATGACGGACCAGCCCGGGGTTGTGCCCGAAGTGAATGGCCTGGTCCGGAACGGCGTGGTGGAATTTCTGGGGACTCCGCTGCCGGACGGATCCCTGGTCAAGGTCCGCGCTGTACCGCGGACGAAAAACCCGTCGTGCAGTTAGGCCCAAAGGCTGGCTCGGGCACGGCTCAGTTCTTACTGTGCAACGCAGCGCGCAGTGCTGTTTCCAACGTGGGGTAGCGAAACGTGTAGCCGGCAGCCTGAAGTTTGGCAGGCATGACGCGGGCGGAGCCGAGCAGCGCGGCATCGCCCATCTCTCCCATGAGGGTACTGACGACCCAGGCTGGCAAAGGGAAGATGGTCGGGCGATGCAGTCCCTCGCCGAGGGCGCGGACAAACTGCTCATTCGAGGCCGGCTCCGGAGCGGTGAGGTTCACCGGCCCCTTGAGCCGGTCGTCTTGTAATGCAAAGAGAATTGCACCGACGACATCGTCGAGCGCAATCCAACTCCAGTATTGTTTTCCGCTACCGATGCGGCCGCCGAGGCCAAGCTTGAAGGGCAGCAGCATCGGCTTGAGGGCGCCGCCATTGCCAGCGAGCACGACGCCGATACGCAGGTTCACCACGCGAAGCCCGGCCTCGCGCGCCGCCGCCGCCGCCGCTTCCCACTCCTGGCTGACATCCGCCAGATAGCCGGCTCCCGCGGCGCTCTCCTCGGTCAGCACCTCGTCGCCACGATTGCCGTAATAGCCAATCGCCGAAGCGGAGAGGAACACGCCCGGCTGGCCAGTGCGGCGAAAGGATTCCGCCGCCGCCTCGGCCAGAGTTTGGGTGCCTCGCACCCGGCTGTCGCGGGCTTCCTGCTTGAACTTCTTGGTCCAGTAGCCGGCGATGTTCTTGCCGGCAAGGTGGACAATCGCGTCGCAGCCCGCGAGCTTCGCCGGGTCGAGAGGGCGGCTGGGGTCCCACTCCACTTCGTTTGCCTGCGCAGCGCGGCGTACCAAAGCGACAGGCTCATGTCCCGCCGCGATCAACACAGGACGCAGCGCCTGCCCGATCAATCCCGAAGCTCCGCTGATCAAAACACGCATGCAGTTCACGCCCGGTTGCCGCACTAACTATAGCCCACCGCAAGATTATGGGAAGCATGTCTTCTCACCAGCCGTCGATAGTCTTCCCCAGTGAATTCTCACCATCGCGCGATTTGCCGCGCCGCCGCAGCATTCGGTAACCGCGTCGTATAATCGGATATGGCGACATTGCGCCAGCACATCGCGACCAATGTTTTAGCGGTAACCCGCTTCCGCGATCTCGTGCGCAAGGTGCGCGCCTACCGGCCCGAAGAAGACCAGGCGCTGGTCAAGAAAGCCTACGAATTCTCCGAAAAACATCACAAAGGTCAGGTGCGCGAGTCGGGTGAACCCTACCTGGTGCATCCGCTCGAAGTAGCGATTCTGCTCGCTGAAATGCGGCTGGACGCCACCGCCATCGTTGCCGGCCTGTTGCATGACATGGTGGAAGACACCACGGTAACTCCGGAAGAGCTGAAGGCGGAATTCGGCGAACAGGTAGCCCACATCGTCGAGGGCGTCACCAAGATCAGCAAGATTGAGTTTGCTTCCTCCGAGGAAGCGCAGGCGGAGAACGTGCGCAAGATGGTGCTAGCCATGATGGATGACATCCGCGTGGTGCTCATCAAGCTGGCGGACCGGCTGCACAACATGCGCACCTTGGAGTATCTGTCGCAGGAGCGGCAGGCCAAGATCGCGCGTGAGACCCTCGACATCTACGCGCCCATCGCTCACCGGCTCGGCATGGGCAAGATTCGCGGCGAGCTGGAAGACCTGGCGTTCCAGTATGTCGATCCCATCTCCTACCAGCAGGTGAAAGAGGCCATTGAATCGCGCCGCAAGGAGGGGGAAGCGTTTCTCGCCGAGGTGACGAGCGTCATCCAGCAGAAGCTGCGGGAGAACAAGATCCAGGCGCGCGTGGAGGCGCGCATCAAGCGCATCTACAGCATCTGGCAGAAGATCCAGCGGCAGCGCATCTCGGTCGACCAGATTTACGACATGCTGGCGCTGCGCGTCATCACGCAGAACGAAACCGATTGTTACGCTGTGCTCGGCATCATCCACAACCAGTGGCGACCGGTTCCGGGTCGCATCAAAGACTTCATCGCTATTCCGCGCAATAACTTCTACAAGTCGCTCCACACCACCGTAATCTCCGAAAAAGGCCACGCGTTCGAAGTGCAGATCCGCACCGAGGAGATGCACAAGATGGCCGAGGAGGGCATCGCCGCCCACTGGAAGTACAAGGACGGGCCTGTCTCGGCGCGCGATGAGCAGCGGTTGGCGTGGCTGCGCCAGGTGGTCGAGTGGCAGCGTGACATGAAGAGCTCCGATGAGTTCCTGGCCACGCTGAAAATCGATCTGTTTCCCGAGGAGGTCTACACCTTCACCCCCAAGGGCAAGATCGTGATTCTGCCGCGCGATGCGACCCCGATTGATTTTGCGTACACCGTCCACACCGAGGTGGGCCATACCTGCGTGGGCGCGAAGGTCAATGGCCGCATTGTTCCTCTGCGTTACAAGCTGCGCTCGGGGGATATCGTCGAGATCCTGACCCAGCCCGGACATCATCCCAGCCGCGACTGGCTGCAACTGGCCAAGTCCACCCGCTCGCGGCAGAAGATCAAGCACTGGCTCAACATTCATCAGCGCGAGCGCGCCATTGAGATCGGGCGGAAGCTGATCGAAAAGGAAGCGCGTAAGTATCGCATCGCTTTGAAGAACATCAGCGAGGCGGAACTGGCCCGGGTGGCGGGCGAACACGGCTTGGGGAAGCCCGATGACCTTCTGGCGGCCATCGGTTATGGCAAGTATTCCGCGCGCAGCATTCTGGCGCGGGTACTTCCTGCCGAGGCGCAGTTGTCCGGCGCCGGTGTTACAGAAGACGACAGCGGCGCCAGCGGGCTGACCAGTGTCGTCAAGCGCGTCTTCGGCGGCGGTGGCGACACCTCGGCCATCAAGGTGAAGGGCCATGACGATCTTCTGGTCTATCGCGCGCGCTGCTGCAATCCGATTCGCGGTGAGGAAATCGTAGGCTACGTCACGCGGGGCAAGGGAGTGGCCGTCCACTCCAAGTCGTGCGCCAACGTCATGAACCTGATGTTCGAACCCGAACGGCGCATTGTGGTGGAATGGGGACACGACCCGGCGGCGAGGAACTGGACGGTCGGATATCCAGTGAAGCTGGTGGTGTTTTGCGACAACCGTCCCGGCATGTTGAAGCAGATTGCCACCGTCATCAGCGATGCCAACACCAACATCCAGAACATCGAAGCCAAGACCGTCGAAGATCATGCCACGGTCGACATTGTCGCCGACATCGCCGACGTTAAGCACCTGGAACGCATCCTTGGCGGAGTGCGCAAGATTCCCGGTGTGCGCGATGTCCAGCGAATGCAGAAGATTTAGCTGCCACCACCGCTATAGTATGAAAATCAAGACTGCATGATTGGCGAAGTCACTCGCGCGCAAGTTTTGCCGTCTGGCCCGACGGCAACGCTCTTGTATGACGACTGGTATCCCGCGTTGCGCACGTCGGAAATTCGCAGCCAGCAGATGGCCAAGGCCATGCTGCTGGGAATTCCCCTTGTGCTGGGACGGACCTCGGCAGGCAAGTATTTCGCGATCCGCGACCTGTGTCCGCATCGCGGCATCCCGCTGTCGTGCGGATGGTTCGATGGCGAGCGAGTCACCTGCAAGTATCACGGATGGGCGTTCGAACCGGTTTCCGGTCAGTGCCGCCAGATCCCTTCACTCACCAGCGCCGACTCGCTCGATCCTTCGCGAATCTACGCTGCGGCGTTTCCCTGCGAGGAACGCGATGGCCATGTCTGGGTCCACGTTCCGCAGCCCGGACGCGGCAGGTTGCGGGCGGATGGCTGTATGTGCGAACCGGCGTCAGCACCCGCGAACTCAACGTGCAGACGCCATCAACTACACTTCCGCGCGCTGGCCCAAGTAGCTGCTATTCGCCAGACCTCTGCGCGCACGATGTGCATGGGCACACCGGGCCCGCCGGCACGAAGTTCGACTTGTTCTCGGCGAAGCACCAATCCACCTGCTTCTGCGGGAACTCGTTCGTCACGCTGGCGGGAACATCCGATTCGTTCACCTGCTTGAACTCGAAGGTGATGGCGCCGTCAGGAGCAACGGTGCCGATCAGATATCCATAAACGTCGGTAAACGCGACCGTGGCCACCGCGTGGTCCAGCGGCAGTCGATAGCGCACGGCCCCGGCTGAGCCAATGATCCATCCGGGTAGCACGGTGTCCTTGGTGTTGCACTTGGTGTCATACACATTGTTCAGAACAAAGTGCGAATGGCTGGCCAGCACGTACACGTTCTTCCCGGTGCTGCGGCGGAAGTCCACCAGTTGGGCATAGACCTGCCGCCCGGTGGCCTGTTGCTGGGCGGAGTCGTTCATGCTGTGCCCGGTTGAGAGGCCCTCCGGCAGAGTGGCGTGCATCCCCACCACGATGCTGCGCACCGCAGGGTCCTTTGCGGCCCGTGCCAGTACGCCCGTGAACCATTTCATCTGCGGAGCATCGAACATGTCGGGCGAGGCATTGTCCATGCTGATGAAATCGACGCCGCGCTCAATCCAGTGGTTGTAGGGCTTGAGTTGATGATCGGCAGGATTGTCCGCCAGTCGCTGCGCTTCCAACACAGGTTGGTCGAGCCAGTCAGCAAACTGCGCAATGTACTTCGGCCGGTCCATGGGCGGCACCATCTCGTGGTTGCCGGGAGCGAGGAAGATCGGCAGGTTGCCGAAGGGTTTCAGTTGATGCTGAATGAAGTCGGGCCAGGCGTCGGCGAAGTAGTTGGCAATCGTCGCCTGAGGATGCGTGCTCTTGTAGTCTTCGTCGAAAAACTGGATAGCGCGATAGTCCCCCAGATGCCAGTAGAAAGCGGCACCGTCATGCAGGACGCCCTGCGCGATGGCGGGCATCACGATGTCGCCGCAATTGCGCGAGTCGCCGGAGACGGCGAACTTCCAGGTGCCCGTGCTTGGCTGAGACTGGGCCTGGCCTGCGGTGCAGATACTCAGCAGCAGACCGACCCCGAAGACACTCAGTATGGGCTTGGGAGTAGCGACCAATCTCGCGAACAGCGGCTTTGTCATGTTGTCCTCCCCGAAGCGAATGATGATATCGCAAGCGCGACTTCGGCCCACACAACTACAGACCGGCCTACAATCGCCACCGGCAGGCTCATGCCGAAGATACAACGTTCTCTGCGAAGAACGCGCAGTTTGGCCGCAGAGGACAACGTCCACAGATTGGCCCGGTCCGCTTGCATAGCTCTTGCCCATGTTGCCGCAAAAGCTGGTGGGCACGGACAAGCGCCGCGCAGCCGGAGGGCAACTGTGGCGCGAGCGCCTGCTGCATGCCCTTGTAGGTGGCGGAATAGCTCTTCTTTGCGGCGGAGAATCCCAGGCGCACCAGCACGCGCAGTCCGTTCGACTCCAGAGCAAGCACAGGCAGCTTGTGATTGAACAGCAGGATCTTCTCGGCCGCGGGTTCGCCGATGGAGGGGAATTTCCTCAGGTCTTTCTTGGCCGCAGAAGCCGGTTTCTTCAGCACCGGATTCAGGTCGCCGGCAAACGCTTCTTCGGCGATGGCAGCGGCAGCGCGCAGCTTCTGAACGCTGTTCGCGGGAACGATTCCCCGGCTGGTTACCGACAGCAGGGCATTGTCGCTCGCCTTCAGGATGTCACGTGGCCGCAGGCCAACTTCCCTCCGCAGCTCTTCGAACGCCTCAGCCCGTCGCGCATCATTCGCCAGGTAGGCGATGTTTTCCCACACGATCATGGCGAACGGGTCGGTGACCTGTGGCGGAGGCGGCTCACCATAGCGCTGGGCCAGAATGTCCACGACTTGCCGAAATGACAGCCGGGTAGACGGCATAGCTCACTGATTATCCGCCGGGAATCCAGAACCGGCGACAAGAACTTTCTCCCACCCCGGGCGGCCCTGCTTTGCTATTCATGTGCCAAGACGATAATCTGCTGGTCTTGTTACATCCATCGTCCCCGGAGGCAAGGCATGCGGTTTGGTGGTCGTCTCGTGCGGAGGTTGTTGATTGTCTTTCTGCTGCTCGCTTCGACCGTGTTTGCTGCGGCCAGGCAGGATGCCGGCCAGCCTGACCAGTCACGGCTCAAGCCCGCCTACCGATTCGCGCGCAACGGCTGGATCTATATCCACCTCGAAGGGGCGCCCGCCGATATTGGCTACCAGCACGGATATTTGCTTGCTCCCGAAATCGAGGACGGCCTCAACACGGTGAAGCTCAAGGATGTGCATCGCACCCAGCGGGATTGGAATTTCTATCGCGCGACGGCACAGAACGTTTTGTGGCCGCACATCGACCTGGAATACCAGCAAGAGCTGCAGGGCATCGCCGAGGGATTGAAAGCGCACGGCTCGACCTTGGATTTATGGGATGTGGTCGCGTTGAACGCCATGGAAGAGATTCCCGACTACTACATTCCCTGGCTCAACAAGCAGCAAAGACCGGCTAACGCGCCGAACCTGAAAGCGCCCGGAAACTGCAGCGCCTTTGTCGCCACCGGCTCCTGGACGAAAGATCACAAGCCGGTAATCGCTCACAGCAACTGGACCGATATTGCCACCGGCAAGCGCTGGACCATCATCTTCGACATAGTGCCCACGCACGGGTACCACATGCTGACCGACGGTTTTCCGGGAATCATCGTGAGTGACGATGATTTCGGCATCAACTCCGCGGGGCTGATGGTGACGGAAACCACCATCACGGGTTTTGCCGGCTTCGACCCCAACGGCAAGCCTGAATTCGTGCGTGCGCGCAAGGCATTGCAGTACTCAAGTTCCATCGACCGGTACGTGCAGATCATGCTCGACGGTAACAACGGCGGCTATGCCAACGACTGGCTGCTGGCCGACAACAACACCGGCGAGGTCGCTCGTTTCGAGATTGGCCTGAAGTTGCACCGCGTTTGGCGCACCAAGGACGGATACTATGCCGGCGCCAACTACCCCAGCGACCCGGCGTTGACGAAGGCGGAAACCAATTTCAACCTCAAGAACATGTCCAGCTCTCCCAATGCCCGCCGCAAGCGCTGGCAGCAGCTGATGCCCGCCAATCAGGGCCAGATCGACGTAGCGCTTGGCGAGACGTTCCTGGCTGATCACTGGGACACCTACGAAGGCAGGGAAGACCGGAATCTGCACGGACTGTGTGGTCACGGGGAGAGTTCAGCCACCGGCGACCGGGTATGGAACGAACCACCCTACAGTCCGATGGGCGCAGTCACGGCGCAGGCGGCCGACAGCACGATGGCGAAGGACATGAGGTTGCAGGCGCGCGCCGGGCATCCCTGCGGCGAGGACTTCATTGCCGACGAGTTTCTGAAAGAGCACCCCGAGTTCGAATGGCAGCGACCGATCCTTTTGGACATGAAGGGCAATCCCTGGGCCGAATTCAAATCCAGCGATAAACCCTAAAGGCGGGTCCCGCCTGCCAAAACGGGACGGTTCCAACCTGGCATTCCCCACTCCATAAGGTTTTCTGCGTCACTGACGCAGGAACTGGATTGCCAGCCTTGTTCAGCCCGCCATATGCCGATAAGGCAGCGTGACGGTTACGATGCAGCCGCGCGCATCCTTACGGTTTGCCAGCTCGATCGTGCCGCCGTGGGCTTCGGCGATCTGCTGCGACAGCACTAAGCCAATGCCAGAGCCGCCCGGCTTCGTCGTGTAGAACGGGACGAAGGCGTTGCTGGGGTTGAACAGTCCGATGCCATTGTCTTCCACCATGATGGCGACTTTCTGGTCGTGCTGCTCCCAGCGCATCGTAACCTTAGGCGCCGCAGCTTCCGAGCCGGTCTGCGTAGACAGCGCCTGTTCCAGCGCTGCGTCCACCGCGTTGCGCACCAGGTTAATCAGCATCTGCTCGATGAGATCGGGGTCCAGCATCAGCGTCAGGTTCTTGCCTGTGACTATTTCCACCGGAAGCCGTGTCTCGAGAACGGCAACGCGCTCGATGAGCGTCCGCAACTCGACGGGCTGAAGCGTAGGCGACGGCATCTGTGCCAGTCGGCGATACGATTGCAAAAAGCGGTGCAGCGCCGCGGTGCGCGATTCGATGATGTTGAGGCCGCGCTGGAAGTCGGTATTTTGCGCCTCCGGCAGCTGCGGAAGCGGCAGGCGCGAGGCCAGGCTTCCGGCAATCGAGATGATGGGCGCCAGCGAGTTGTTCAACTCGTGCCCGAGCACGCGGATGAGCCGCTGCCATGCGCTGCGCTCTTCTTCGCGCAGAGCCCGGCTCACGTCTGACAATACAATCAGCGTGTGCGGTACACCATTCTGCCGAAAGGAACTTTGGCGCACCATCCAGCGCGCGTTGGGCGTGGAGTAGGGCAGCTCTACCACCGTCTCATTGCGCGCTTCGAAGCAGGCATTGAGGCCGAGTTCGTCGGCTGTTCGTCCGAGCACTCGTGCTGCCGGCTGCTGCAACAGACGTTCGCCGGCCGCGTTTACCAGGCGCAGGCTGTGTTCGGGATCGAAGGTGAACAGTGGCGCATCGATTTCATCCACCGCCCGGCGCAGCAGCGCCGTGGCTTCGATGCTCTGGATGCGCTGCTCGGTGAGAATGTCGGCCAGGGAATTGATTTCCAGCGCCAACTCACCTAAAGCATCATCCTGAGCAGCTCCGCGAGCGCGAAAGGAATAGTCTTCCTCGCGGAGCGCACCCACTACGTTGGCCAGCGTCTGTAAGGGGCGGACAATCTGGTCAAGCAGGACGAGGGTCAGCACCAGCCAAAGGAAAAATTCCAGCGAGGCCAACGCGATCTTGACGTCACGCGGCCATGCGCTCGTCCAGATGAGAGCTGTGCCGAAGGCGATGCCCGGCAAGGCCGCCAACACGGCGAAGAGAGCGATGCGTTTCTCGAAGAGCAAGCGTGACAGGCGGACGGGGCGGCGAGTCGTTTGAGTTGCAGGCTTGGTCTGGCCGCCTGAACTAGAGTCCATAGCGTTCCATTCGCCGGTAAAGCGCGCCGCGGCTGAGTCCCAACGCCTCCGCCGCCTGGCTGACGTTACCGTGGAACCGCTGCAGGGCCTTGCGCACCAGAATACCTTCCACTTCCTCGATGCTCAGTTCTTCCAGATTCTGGCCCTGCGGACGCTGGACATTCAAGCCCAAATCCGACACATGGATCTCGCCCGACCGGCACATCAGCACCGCACGCTCCAGGGTATGTTCCAATTCCCGCACATTGCCCGGCCACATGTACTGCATCATGGCTTGCAGCGCGCCAGGGGCGAATCCGCTTACATCGATCCGGTAGCGGGTAGCATAGCGCCTCAGGAAATACGTCGCCAGCGCAGGAATGTCTTCGCGACGCTGGCGCAGCGCCGGAACGTGGATTTCCACGGTGTTGAGGCGGAAGAGAAGGTCTTCGCGAAAAGTCCCCACCCTGATGGCGCCCTGCAAATCGCTGTTGGTCGCCGAAATCACGCGCACGTTGACGCGCTTGGTGCGGGAAGACCCGACCCGCTCCATCTCGCCGGTTTCCAGCACGCGCAGTAGTCTTGCCTGCTGACGGATGGGAATGTTGCCGATCTCGTCGAGGAAAATTGTTCCGTTGTCCGCCAACTCGAAGCGTCCGATGCGGTCGGTGCGGGCGTCGGTGAAGGCGCCTTTCACATGGCCAAACAGCTCGCTCTCAAAAGTTCCTTCGGGCAACGCTCCGGTGTTCACGGCGACCAGCGGCATGGAAGCCCGCGACGACAACGCGTGCAGCGTCTGCGCGACGACTTCTTTTCCGGTGCCGTGTTCGCCGGTGATCAGCACGTTGGCGTCCGATGGCCCAATGCGCGCGATGGTCTGCAGAACCGGCTGCATGGACGGCGCGGCCGCGATGAATTCCGGACGCCCTTCCGCACGCAGCAGCTTGGTTTCGGCCTCAAGGCGCTGCGCGTGCTGCAACAAGCGGTGCAATTCAACCTGCGTGCGCATGATGGCCAGCAGGCGCTCGTTCTCCCAGGGCTTCTGGATAAAGTCGCGCGCACCCCGCCGCATGGCCTCCACCGCCAGTTGTACATTGCCCCAGGCCGTCATCACGATGACCGGAAGGTTGCTGTCGAAGGCCACGATCTCGGACAGCAGGTCGAGACCTTCCTGCCCGGAAGTTGTGTCGCGCGTGTAGTTCAGATCGATAAGAACGGAGTCGTAGAACTCGTTGGCCAGGGACTCGCGAACCGCGGTCGGCGACTTTGCGGTGTCAACCTCAAAGCCTTCCGGGCGAAGTAACAGCTCAATGGCTTCGAGAATGTGGGGCTGGTCGTCGGCCGCAAGAATGCGACCTACGCTCTGCCGGCGTGCGTCGGTGGCAGAATCGCGCGATGCTTCCTGGTTCCCTTGAGCTTGCGTCCGCGGCAAGTAAGTCTCCTAAGGCGCAGTACCGTTTACCGCGTCCTGAATCTGAATGCCATTATCTTCCAGAGTGGTGCCGGTGGCCCGTTCCAGCTCCAACTTCGACTTCTGATAGGCGGTTGTGGCGTTCACCAGGTCCAGCTCGGCGACGGCGAGATCGCGCTGCGCAGTCAGGGTCTGGAAACTCGAGCCGGCTCCCAGTGCCTGTTCTTTCTGCATGATGGTAAACGTCTTCTCCGCCAGGTCGCGCGCTTTCCCGGCCGCCTGCACTCGCGCCTGGCCCTGCTGCAAAGCGTACTGGGCGTTGCGCACTTCGATGCGAATCTGTTTCTTCAACTGCTGCATGCGCAGCTCAGCCTGGCGATACTCCAACTCCGAGCGGTACTGGTCGGCCTTGGCCACACGATTGCGAATCGGGATGTTCAGGTTTACACCCACAAAATAGTCGGGCGACGAATTATTGAAAGCGTTGGTGAAGGCCCCGCCAAAGTCCGTCGGCAGAATCGTATTGTTGGTGGTGTAGTAGTACGGATTGGGTTCTCCCGCTAATCCCGTGCCGCCGTAGAAACCCACCACCGCGAGCGTCGGCAGCAGCGCATTCTTGGCGGCCTGGCGGCTGATCTGGCGGTTCTGCAAGTCAATCTGCGATTCCGACAATTCAGGACGATCGAGCAAGGCCTGCGAGATCAACTCCGGCAGCTGTTTCTGTGGGCCATTCTCCGCCACGTCGAGACGGTCGGTGGGGACGACCGCAATCGATTCGAGCGTAGGATCGTCAAGGTTCCTGGTCAAAGCGTTCTTGATCAACGATTCCTGCAATTGCAAGTTGGTCTTGGCGACAGTCAGGTCCTGGTCGCGTTTGGCAACCTCAGCTTCGGCCCGCAGCACATCCATCGCGGGCACCGCTTCCAGTTGCAGTTGCTTCTTGGCATTGTCCAGGCTTTGCTGGGCGAAGGCGAAAGACTGTTCGTTGACCCGCTCTTCCTCATACGCGCTGACCAGGTCCCAGTAGATGTTGGCGATTTGCGTTACCGTCGCGACTACCTGGCTCTTGAACGCGATGTCGGAAATCTTCTTGTTGTTCCTGGCGATGCGCAGGTAGCGCAGATTGGGTGCCGTCCCAAAACCAGCCAGCAGTTGCTGCTGGAAGGTGACGCGATAATACGCTCCCAGCTGGGGACTAAGGCTGCCATAGATACTGTTCGTGGTCTGGCGGTTGTTGTCCACTTCGAAGTTAAAGCTGGCTCCGGTGGGGAAGGCCTGCAGGTAGTTAAAGTTTGCCACGGTTGTGTTGAGGTGCAGCTGCGGAACGCCGTAAATTTGCAGGTTCGCCAGGGGCTGCGTCAGGTGCTCGACGCCGCTGGTGGCGCTGACCGTCGGATCGAACGAGGGCACTACGGTCCCAATGCCCAGGGTGGACTGCACCAGGCCGGCGGCTCCCGCTCCCGCTCCTCCCGCTCCTCCCGTGGTGCCGCCCGCTCCCGCCCCGGGAGCGCCCGTTCCAAAACCGCCGACGCCTCCACCCGGTGTGCCCTGTACCACGCCGGTATTCACGCCACGGAACGACGCGCCGGCTTTGGTACGCAGGATGTCGGTGTCGGCAATGGGCAGGTTGTAGCGCGCAATTGCCAGATCAATGTTGTTCTCTAGGGCCAGCGCGATTGCATCTTGCAGCGAGATGTACAGCTTTCCCTCGCGGATCAGGTGCTCAATGCGCGGCGAGTTCGCCAGGTCAGGTTCTGGCACCGTGCTGGGCGCGTAGGCGTCGAACGGGTTGCGCGAGTGAGGAATGCGCAGATTTGCCGGTGTATGAATGTTCAATGATCGAACTGCCTGCGGCGCTGGCGCATCGGGTATCTGCTCAGGAGCTTGAGCGGCAGGCGCGGCCGTCTGAGCTTCCGAGCTCACCAGCAAGAGGTATAGGAGAAAAGCGATAACCGGCGAACGCGAAACTCGTGGCATCATGAGCGAATAGCCTCCCCACTTTCGGCCAAAGCCGGATTGGCAGTGTCGCCGATGATCCAGCCGTCGCGCATTTGAATGGTGCGCGTTCCGTACGACGCATTCACCTCGGAGTGCGTGACCTGCACGATGGTCGTGCCTTCTCGATTCAACGCGCTGAACAACTCCATGATTTCCCTGGCCTGGCTGGAGTGCAGGTTGCCTGTCGGTTCGTCCGCCAAAAGCAATGCGGGCTTGTGGATCACCGCGCGCGCAACGCCCACCAGTTGCTGCTGTCCACCGGAAAGCTGGCTGGGGTAAAGGTCCTTCTTGGCGACGATCTGAAAGTGGTCCAGCGCCTCGGCCACCATCGCCTGTCGTTCGCTGCGCGGAATGTCTTTGTACGCAAGAGGCAGGTCGATGTTTTCCTGGACGGTCAGGTCGTCCAGCAGGTGGTAACTCTGAAAGACCATTCCCATGTTGCGCTTGGCGATCTCACTGCGGTCCTTGCGCTTCATCTCGTGGACAGGGTCGTCTTTGAACCAGTACTCGCCCGCCCATTGGTCATCCAGCAACGCCAGCACATTCAGGAGGGAAGACTTGCCGGCCCCGGACGGTCCCATGATGGTGACGAATTCGCCCTCCTGGATGATGAGCTCGATGCGCCGCAGCACCCAGGTTTGCCCCGCTCCGTTCTTATAACTGCGTTCGACGTTCTTGAGTCGGATCATGATAGTCAGCAACTCGCAACTGGCAATTAGCAACTAGCAACCGCGACTTTGATTCCACCGCTCCGGTTTGTATCAGGGCACGACTTTAGTCGTGTCGGATCAGCATACTTTTGATTGTCATCCCGAGGAGCGCGAAGGAGGTCGTAGTCGACCGACCGAGCGCGACCGAGGGATCTGCTTTATCACCCTTTCGAATCGTCTGCCAAGATGCAAATCCGCCGCCTGCAGGGGCCGAAGCCCGCAGAGTCTAAACTGCGGTATGGCACGACGAAAGTCGTGCCCTGATACAAGGCTGGCCCGTGACGGCTCCGAAAATTTGCAGCGAAGCAACATAGGCCAAGCCCCAGGTACTAAGCCAGTTGCCAGCTGCCTACTGCTTACTGCGTCTCCTGCATCAGCCGGCGCAGCTCTTCCTCCGCCACGACCTTACCGTCAAACAGATGCACTTCGCGTTCGGCATGCGCCGCGAAGCGCGGGTCGTGCGTCACCATGCAGATGGTGGAACCTTCGCGGTGCAGCTTTTGCAGCAACTCCATCACGGCCTCACCATTGCGCGAATCCAGGTTTCCGGTCGGCTCGTCTGCCAACAGGATGGAAGGCGAGCCGGCCAAAGCACGGGCCACGGCCACGCGCTGCTGCTGACCGCCGGAGAGTTGCGATGGGTAGTGGCGCAGCCGGTGCGCCATGCCAACGCGCTCCAGCGATTCCAGCACGCGGCGCTTGCGCTCGGGCGACGGCATGCCATCGCGATAGGTCAGCGGAAGCTCGACGTTTTCATACACCGTGAGATCGCCGATGAGGTTGAAACTCTGGAAGATGAAGCCGATCTCGCGGTTGCGAATGCGCGAGCGATCGGCGAAATCCAGGTTCGCCACGGACTGACCGTTGAGGTTGTACGTACCGTCCGTCGGGGTGTCGAGCAGGCCAATGATGGACAGCAGCGTTGACTTGCCGCAACCGGAAGGCCCCGACATCGCGACGTATTCACCTTTGCGCACCATCAGGTGGACGCCGGAAAGAGCGTGCGTTTCGACCTCGTCGGTGTAAAAGACCTTGGTTAGATTCTCGATTTCGATGAGTGGCGTTACTGCTTCAGTAGTCATAAGTGCTTCTCGCTCTTCTTGTTGGTGCAGCGTTCGTGGGTTCGCTCTTCGCTATTCGCTCCTCGCTCTTCGCCAGAGCGAGTCTTTGCCTTTCGATCGTCGTCAGCAAGCGTCAAACCAAATCCAGAGACCCAGATCGTCTCCGGGCCGAGCGCCGTAGGCGCGATAGAGTTTAGCCCAGCGCTTCAAGCGCTGGGTGAGCTGTCAAGGGCGCGAGTGCCGTAGGCACGGCAGGAGCAAACTTCTCTGCCGTCCCTACAGGACTCAGCCAGACTTTCCAGCCTACCCAGGGCTCACGCCCTGGGCTAACACCAATTTCGCCGCTTAGGACCTCGCTTTCTTCGAAGGTTTCGACTTGCCAGAACTGTTGAGGGCGACCGCTTGGCGAACGAGCGCCTTGAAGGCGGACTCGTCAACTTCTTCTCCTTCGTGGATGTCGATCGCGCGGCGTACGTTTCCGTCGAGACTCGAGTTGAAGAGACGGGCCGAGTCCTTCAGAGACGCGCCCTTGGCGAAGGTAAGCTTCACGACATTCTTGTAGGATTCGCCAGTGCAGAGGATGCCGTCGTGCGACCAACTCGGAGTGCCCATCCACTTCCACTCCTCGACGACGTCCGGGTCTGCTTCCTGGATGAACTTGCGCATTCGGCTGAGGGTTTCCCCGCGCCAGTCCCCGAGTTCGGCGATTCTTTTCGAGATGAGCTCCGC
>JARLGI010000113.1 GCA_031296115.1 Acidobacteriota bacterium
AGCTCTGCGCGCAGCGCTCGTTGCCGTTCGGCGTTCTCTCCACAAACAAAAAGGGGGAGCATCCCTGCTCCCTCAATTTCGAAACTCCTAGTCAGCTTACTTGCCGGCGTCCGCCATGCTGCTCTCGAAGCTGATTGCCTGAGTGCTGTTGCGGAAGTCCACCTCGCTAAGGGTGGGTACGGCACCGTCTTTAGTCACGACGACCTGATCGCGAGTGGGTTTTGTGGCAAGCTGCTTCACCTGGCCTTCCGCGCTCACGATTTCTTTCTTCCCCTTCAGGATTTTTACCTGGCAGGTCGGTCCGCTGGTGTCATACTTCAGGGTGTACTCGCCAGCGGGGAGGGTTGTGCCGTTGAGTTGCGCATCGTGCAGCAGCGTCAAGGTCTGTGTCTTGGACGAGCCGGCAAACGCGCTGATGGACAGGGTGACTGCGAAGACGAACAAGGCAACACGGGCCAATGTACGGGTCATGAAACTCTCCTTAGGTTTGACACTCGTTCCGGCGGCCCGACCGGCAGAAAGTCCTTGCCTTTCCCGCCGTGTCGCATACAATGTCGCTCCGGGGCCAAACAGCACGGGGACCCTTCCAAAGCTTCCCCTAAGATTGTCTCGCCTGGGCCGCCAAACCGCTGGCGAAACATTCTGTTTGACCCCGATATCCTTATTTCCCGGAGCGCACTCGGACGCTCCTCCAACTCTTTGCGGATATACGCAAGACGCAACCGCAAAGTTTCAAACCTTCGAAACTTGCTGCACCGAAGTTGGACGCGGTTTTCCCCGCAATGTGAGCGCGAGGGTTCCGAAACACAGTTGATTGCATTTCGCATCCCGCTACGTGGCAAACGCCGCGCCCAGCGGGGCATTCATCCCACTCTGTTCATTAACGAAGCGTTAATTACCGCGCTGCGGCGGGCTGGTTCCACCCCATGCGCTCGCGTAATGACGTGATGTGCGCGGTGTGATGGGCAGAATGCCATGCGTACATGGCGAGTAGCTGATCGAGCGTCAGGTCGCCGCGCTCGGGATGAAATAGGGTGCGGGCGAAGTCCGAAGAGTGCATGCCGCGCAGCAAGTCAACCCAGCGTGAATGCAGCGCGGCTACCAGTTGCAGTGAAACCTCGACCGGAGCGGCGCTGTCGGGCAGCTTGGCCCACTCAGCCTCGTCGTACGGTCGAATGGTGGGCTGGTTTTCGGTCAGCGCCAGCTTGAAGCGCACGTAGGCGTTCATGTGGCTGTCGGGCACATGGTGCACCACCTGGCGCACCTTCCAGCCGTCGGGACGGTAGGGCGTATCGAGTTGCAACTCGGTCAATCCTCTGACCGCAGCCCGCATTTCGGTTGGCAGCTTGGAGAGGACGTCAATGTAATGCGCCCGCCGCTTTGCCATCTCCTCGTCATTTTCCGGCGGGACCCATTGAAACTCGCCAATCGGATAACGTAAATCTGCCACCTGTGCTCTCCTTTCAAATGGCGCCACCACATCTTAATCCAGAGTTCGCACCCCGTCGGCAGGTAGAAGTTCCAGGCTACAGGGCCCGGCCACGCTCTTGGCCGGTTCCGTGGTGTGAATCGTCGCGGATTTCGTAGCAGCCTTGACGTTCCTGGTTTGCTTTGCGGGCGTGCTACCGCAACTCACAACGCCGCGCCGCGGCACGCGCGCTTGGGATGCCGCCGGAAACTTCATTCCGGCCTCAGTGCTGGACAACGAGTTGGAAAGCTCCTTCAGCCCGTCGTCGCCCTTGATGAATTTGACCTGCTCGACCTTCCCCGGCGACAACAGCAGCCAGAAGTCGGCTGTTCCGTTGTCCGTCTTGTTGACCGTCACCGTGCGCTGCCGTTTCAGTTCGACGCGACCTTTTTCGATCATCGCGTCGAGCCCACTGGTCACGCCCAGCGCAGTCAGTCGCTTGCGCGCCTCGTCACTGGGATTTTCGCCGGCCAGCGACAACACGTAGTAGTGAATCGCCTTGTCACGATTGCTGCGCTTCTCATAGATCTCGCCCATGTGCTCGCCGATGATGCCGCTGCCGCTCGCCTGCCAGGCGGCCGCAATGTATTGCTCGGCCGGGTCAAGGTTGCCGCGCTTGAATTCGATCCAACCCTTGGTGTCCCAAACGTCGTAGAGGAAGGTGGCCGTGCCCAGGTCTTGAAAACGCAGGTTGTTGAGGTTGACGTCGTGCAGCTGCGTTTCCACCGCGCTAATGGCCGCATCGGCATACTTACCGGCGCGGTCAAGCTGCACATCCTGGTCTGCCAGCGAGTAGGCAATGTTGTTCCACGTGGGCGGCGTAGGCGCAAGACTGATGGCCTTCTCGAAAGCAGCCATGCCCTTGTCGGTCTGGTTGGTCGCGATGTAGGCCTGCCCCAGCGAGATTTGCAGCAGCGGGTTCTGCGGCATCAGGTCGACGGCCTTCTCCAGCTCCGGCACTGATTCGGCGAATTTCTTCTGCCTCACATACAAATCTCCCAGGCTGGCGTGCGCAAAGGAGTCGAGCGGGTTAATCTCCAGTTGCTTCTGGAACTCCTCGCGCGCCTCGTCGTACTTGCCCTGTGCCATATACGCCGCGCCCAGATTGTTGTATGCGAACTCGTCGTACGGGTTGAGCTCGATCTGCTTCTTGAAGGCGGCGATGGCCTGGTCCGTCTGGTTCAATCCCAGGTAGGCGCGGCCGAGATCGTTCCACGCTGACTTGTGCTTGGGCTCCAGCTTCACCACGCGCCCGAAGAGATCGGCCGCCAACTGGTAATTGTCGTTCTTCATCGCCTGCTGCCCCGACTGGTATAAGTCAGCGGCCGATTCGTTGCCCCCGACGCCAGTGCCGCCCGGCGATTGGTTCTCCAGCGAAATGGTCTGCGCCTGGTCGGCAGCCACCGCCCGCTGGAACGCCTGGTAGTCCTCCAGTCGCTCGAACGGAAGTTCCCTCCCCAGTACTTTGAGCGTGCGTAACGTCGTAAGCTGATCACCTTCCAGCTTGTAGGTGGAGTGATATTCCGCATAATCGCGCCGGACATCCACGCCAATGGGTGCGCGCGCGCTGTACTTCGCGGGTATCTTGAGCCGAACTTCGACCGTGATCTCTCCCGGAGCGCCCAGCTTAATGATTTTTCCCGGCGTCTTCTGTTCGTCGTCAATGCCAGGTTCGCTGGCAAGGTTCATTTGCATGAACGGCATGCGGATCTTCGCCTCGCGCGCCGACCAGTCAAAGAAGTTCGTGACCGATACATCGAAGCTGACCCGCAGCGGATTGTCGGTGTCGCTGGGATCGCTGATCTGCAGGTTGGAAATCTCCGCGCCTTTCAACCCCGAGCGTTGCAAAATGGACTCGAACAGTTCCTTCCAATGGTTTCCCGGCAGCTGCCGGAGCATATACCGGAAAGCCAACTCCCGGTCGCCGCGCATCACGCCAGAGACCTTCGCGCTAAAGCTTCCAGCTTCACCCAGCGACGCACTGATACGGGTCTGGTCGGAGGTTTCGAACGGCAGATCGGCCGGCGTGCGCACCAGGCCGGCTTTTCCGTCGGGCAAGATCGCCAGCGCCTGCTTGTCGCGCAACTGCGGCATCAGCATGCGGAACGGCATGACGCCGCTGGTGCTGTCGAGCCAGATTTCCTTGCCCCCGACGGGAACGCGGGTAATCACGTGGTCGAACTGCGAAGGCGACGGCACGTCGGGATCGAGCTTGTGCTGCGCTCCGATGAGCACCGATGACGACTCAATTCCCTGCGACTGAAGCAGCGCGGCCAGCAACGTGTTCTTGTCTTTGCAGTCGCCGTAGCCGTTGGCCAGAACCTCGCTCGCGGCATGCGGTTGGTAGCGGCCCAGCCCAAACGACAGGCTCACATAGCGGATGTTGCGCGACACGTAGTCATACAGCGCCTTCACCTTCTCGGTGTCGTCGGTCTTGCCCTTCACCAGTTCGTCGGCCTTGGCTTTCACTGCGGCATCCGGCTTGCGGCGATCGTGCTCCAGAAATGCGTACCAGGCGCCGAGGTCTTCCCAGCTCTGATAGGTCGTCAGGTTCACCGAGGGAATCTGGTCGGCTTCGCTGCGAGGTTTCTTGGCGGGCCCAGTGTCGGTGTCCTTCAGCCGCGAGCGGGTCCAGCGATAGATTCGCCGGTCGCCTTCGTCCGTGACCTTGGGATCGTAGCCCGGACGGGTCTTCAGCTTGATGTGGCGCGCCTTGGGGACATTGATCTCCAGCTGCTCGTCCAGCACGATGCCCTTCTCGGCGAAGTTGTAGCTGGTCCAGAACTGATTGGGGGTCAGCGGATTCGCGGTGGTGCGCACCACTTCGTACTCCAGCACATCGCCGGGCCGCAGCGACGGCACGCTGATGTGCTTCTCGTGGTAGTCGGTGTACACCGGGGCATTGGGCATCGTCAGGTCCTGCACCGCCGACTCCTGCGCGGTGATGACTGTTCCATCGGGCTTGCGCACGCGCAAGTACACAATGTCCAGCTTGTCGCTCAGCGCGCTATAGCCCAGCTTGATCTGGCCCAGTGCCTGCACGCCGCTTTCGCTGATGATCTTGATTTGCGCGTTCAGTTGCTCGCGGCCGGTACCGTCGTTCTCGAAGCGCATGGACTGGCGAGTGCTCTCGATGACGAAGGCTTCTTGCGAATAGTCAGGGGGCGACTGCGCCGGTCCGGCCTCCCCCGTGGGCGAGGCAGTTGTCTGGGTCGTGGCGTCTTTGCCGGCAGGGACCTGCTGCGCAGCCTTTGGTGGCGTCTGCTGTGCCGCAACGAGTGTGACCCAAAGGAGGAGGAAGAACGCGGCGGCGGGACGTCTCATAGGCTTGTAGCTGGAGTCAGAATCATGGTACGCGAGCGAGCAGCAGAAGCCAAAC
>JARLGI010000020.1 GCA_031296115.1 Acidobacteriota bacterium
ATCGACGGCAAGAGCGAATTCGCCTGCGTCGATGGGCCCGAGTTTGACGCGCACCGCGTGGATTTCGCGGTGCTGGTGCAGCGCAACACGATGTACCGCGACGCCGAACAGCAATCCATGGCCGAGTTCCAGCATGCGCGGGAAGCGCAGGCAGGCGCAGCTCACAGTTGTGCCGCGGTTGCAGAAAGCGTTCCCGGAGGACAACGATGAGCCCGACCGTCAAGAAGTCTCTAAACCCGGTGCCGATCAAGGAACGCATGAAGGTGCCGCGTCAACTCATGCTCGAGCAGCAACCGGAAGTACGGGCGCACAATTTCGAGGAGGTAAATCTCGGCTACAGCACCGAACTCGCCCAGCGGGAGGCGCAACGCTGCCTGGAGTGCGCCAAGCCCACCTGCACCGACAACTGCCCTGTGGGCGTGAAGGTGAAAGAGTTTGTCGAGCTCATCGTCGCCGGCGATTTCCTCGGCGCTGCCGCCAAGATTCGCGAAGACAACGTGCTGCCCGCGGTTACCGGGCGTGTCTGCCCGCAGGAGGATCACTGCGAAGGCAAGTGCCTGCTGTCGAAAAAAGTGAAGCCCCTGGGAATCGGTTATCTCGAGCGTTTCGTCGCAGACTACGAACAGCGTATGGGCACGCACGTCGTCCCGAAGGTCGTGCCGACGGGGAAGAAAATCGCAGTTGTCGGCAGCGGACCTTCGGGTCTCACCGTCGCCGGCGATCTAGTGCAAAGAGGCCACAAGGTCCGCGTATTTGAAGCGCTGCACGAGTTGGGCGGCGTGCTGGTCTATGGCATTCCTGAATTCCGCCTGCCCAAGCAGATTATTCGCGAGCAGCTCGATTACATGCGCGAAATGGGCGTTGAGTTCGAGACCGACGTGGTGGTCGGGCGGACCGTCACCATCGACGAACTCATGGGGGAAGAAGGCTACGACGCCGTATTCATCGGTACCGGCGCGGGACTGCCGCAGTTCATGAACATTCCCGGCGAGCACCTCAACGGTGTCTACTCGGCGAATGAATTTCTGACCCGCATCAACCTGATGAAAGCCTACAAGTTTCCGGTTTATGACGAGCCTATGCTCGACCTGCACGGCAAGAGCGTGGCGGTGATCGGCGGCGGCAACACGGCCCTGGATGCGATCCGCTCGGCGCTGCGGCTGGGCGCGGGCAAAGCGTACGTCATCTATCGGCGCAGCGATGCCGAGATGCCGGCGCGAGCGGAAGAAGTGCATCATGCGCGGCAGGAGGGCATCGATTTCCAGATGCTGACCGCGCCCGTGGAATTTCTTTCCGACGGCAAGGGATGGCTCACCGGAGCGCGCTGCGTGCGCATGGAACTGGGCGAGCCCGACGCCTCCGGGCGGCGGCGGCCTGTGCCGATCAAAGGCTCAGAATTCGATCTGCCGCTGTCGGTCGCGATCATGGCCATCGGAACCAGCGCCAATCCTATCGTGCAGAGCACTACGCCCGGCCTGGGCACCAACAAGCGCGGCTACATTCAGGCCAGTGAAGAAACGCAACGCACCACGCGCGAGGGGGTGTTTGCCGGCGGCGACATCGTGACCGGCAGCGCCACCGTGATTCTGGCCATGGGCGCGGGGAGGCGAGCGGCGAAATCGATTCACGAATATTTGACCACGGGAGCGTGGTGACGGAAGCTTTTCGTCCCGCTAGGGACGACTGATAATAGCCCGCCAGTTCCACTGGCGGGTTGTCGCACAAGGTTTCCTGAACCTCGTGCCGTAGGCACGATTGAACGATCCGCGCTGCTGTTTCACGCGTCCCTACGGAGTCTGTGTCGTAGCCCGTCTTGGGCCCCTTCGGGGCTTATATTCCTCCCACTTCTGACCCACGGCTTACGCCGTGGGCTGCATTCTTGCGCCGCTTCGCGGCTACTCAGCCATTTGGCGCTCCACTGCTTCCGAGGACTGTTGGCTACGACACAGACTCCTCCGGGGCAACGCTACGCGAAACTCACCTCCAGGTACGTATCCGTTCTCGCCCAGATCAACGGAATCCGTGCCATCCAATACTTGTGGTTGATCGCCTGCCGGGCTCGCGCGTGTTCTTCCGGCGGCAGGATGCGGGCTGTGGCCGCGAGCTCTGCGCCCGTCACTTTTCCACGAATTGTGCACGGCGCCACGCGCACCTGAGGATTGTTGCGAATGCGTTTGGTCTTTCCCATGTCGCTGCGGGTCATCACGTAGAGCTTGCCGTCTTGTTCTCCAAACCACACGGGCGTCGCGACCCCCACGCCGTTCTTGCGAAATGTTTTCAGGGAGATGTATTTCTGGCCTTGGATCGCGGCGGGAATCTGGCTTGGCATGTTTGTATTCTAGACCGCGAACGCGAGCGGAGAGGGTGCGAGAGTTGCAGCATGCGCTTCCAGCCAGGCTGTCGAACTTCGCTCGACCGGACAGCCGAGGGCGGCTGTCTCTACATGGTTTCTCCTGTCGTCTGTGGTTCGCAACTGGCTCCTGCGATTGCTCCCCTCCCGTCATCTGTGTTACAAGCCTGAACATGCGCAAATGGATGCGCGAGCGCTTACAGCGCCGCAAGAAGAAAACGGTAGAACAGGCCAGCGAGCCGGCGCCTCCTCCGCTGCAACCGGCATATTTCGATCAGGAACAGGCGCCCCTTGAAGCCGCGCAGCCGGCGAGCCATGAGCCGCCGGATGAGCCCGAGATGGAAGCGCAGCCGGCGGGCGAAGAGTCGCGGCAGTCGGAAGCGGGCGAGCCGCGCGCCCAGGGTGCCGCCAGCGCACAGCAACCCCGTGGCCGGTCTCGCCGGCGACGCGGCGGGCGCGGTCGGGGCGGACGCGGGCGCGAGCAAGCCGTGGCTCAGGCCTTTACTCCCGCAGCGGCGAAGGGAACTGCGCCGGAGGTGGGCCCGGACGCTTCGTCCGAGACTCCAGAGCAGGAAGCGGAAGCGGCGGTGCCTGCGCCGCGAACGCCCAGGACTCCCGCCACGGCGCCGGCCGCTGCGGCGCGGCCGCCCAAGGGCATCGTGGTACTCGCCATCGGCCTTCCCGGGTCAGGCAAGAGTTCCTGGTTTAAGCGTCACAACGTGGTTGCGCTTTCGAGCGACATGGTGCGCTCGCTTCTGTTTGACGATGTGCGCGAGCAGCGTTTTCAGGATCTGGTGTTTTCGAATCTGCGCTCCATGCTGAAGGCGCGGCTCATCGCCAAGCGGCCCATGAATTATGTGGATGCGACCAACCTCACTCCGCAGGAGCGCGCGCACTGGATCAAGCTGGCCAAGGATTACAACTACGAAGTCCACGCCGTTTTCTTCGACGTTCCGCTGGAAGTCTGCGTGGAGCGCCATCAGCGCCGCGATCGCGTGGTGCCCGAAGATGTGATGCGCCGCATGGCCGCCAAGCTGAAGCCACCGTCGTTTGAGGAGGGCTTCGCCAAGATCACTGTGGTCCGGGTAAAAAAGAAAGCGGAATAGACGGCGTAGTCTGATTTCTTGTAGGTTTGAGGGCGCGGTTAGAAACCGCGCCCTTTCTATTCGACGTGAGGCCGGTCTAGAACTCGAAGCCGACCACGTTCGGGTTGCCACGATTGCCTTGCGCTTCGAACGCACCGAAGAACCCGGCTTCCTGATTCAGAGAATCGCTGGCCGGCTGATCGTAGTCACCCATGTAGACCGGGTTCAGGATTTCATCATTCCCGTGCGCCGGAGTGTAGGGGGCGAGATTGGTGTTGATGTTGGTGAAGGTAATACCGTTGTTGTTGGAAGTCGCGCAAAAGCGCCCGACCGAGAAATTCTCGGGATCGTTGCGGCGGTCGTACCAGCAGATGCCGATTGTTCCCGTCTTGTCGATGGCGATGCCCGGCTGATAGTGGTCGTGGCCCGGGCCCAGGCGACTCTGGAAGTCGCTGTTGACCTGGCTGAAGAATCCGAAGTGACTGCCGTCGTCGAACGATACGCGCAGCAGGATGTCGTCGTAACCGTACACACCCTGCGACGCGACCGGATCGGGAAGGCGCTTGTTACGCCCGTCGGCCCATGTGATGTAGACCATCCCGTCGGAACCGGTTCGGGAGTGATCGACCGCCATCGCCATGCCCAGAAAATCGCGGAACGCGCCCTGCAGCAGGAACGCGTCCCCGCCGGGCTGGATAATGTCCACCGTCACCGGCGGCAAGAGTACTCCGCCGGCGTAAATGCTCTGGAAGATGGTGCGATTGCCTTCGGGAAAGGTGGGGCCGAGATCGATCCAGGCGATGTGCATGGTGCCTTTGGAGTCGAGCGCAACTTGCGATCCCGAGACAGCTTCGTTATCGCAGACTTCGGAAGCCACCTTGGGCGCCGACCAGGTGGCGCCGGCATCGTGTGAGACCACGAACTCGATGGCGGTGCGCATCAGCTTGCCGCACGCCTTGCTGGTGCCCGATCCATCGAAATCGGTATAGGAGACGTAGATGTTCTTGGGATTCGACGGATCGACCGCGGACCAGGGCTTGTCGAGGAAGTGAGACAGGCCGTCTTTGCCGATGACCACGACCGGTTCGCCAAAGGAGTGCCCGCCGTCGGTGGACTTGTTCACGGCTACCGCGGTCACGGGATTGCCCGCGGCGTCGGAAAACAAAAATAGCTGGCTGTAGTAGAAGGTGCTCGGGTTGCTGCAGCTCAGGACGGGATCGCCTCCCAGCAAGCTGCCGAAGTTGGGGCCGGGATCGACGGGGCCACCGTCGGTGAAGGTGTGGCCGCCATCGGTGGAGTAGGCAAAGCCGGCCAGGCTTTCGCCCCCGGCACCGGTCAGAAACAGCGGTGTCTCAAAGATGCCGCCCGAGTCGTTGAAGCCTACCACAACGTTGTTTCCGCAACGCGCGGTCGAGCTTTCGCTCTGGGTAAAACCGGCCAGGGTTGAACCGGAGAGATCCTGAAACAGACCTGTGGCGGAAATGGGGATGATCTTGTTCGTGGTCGCGCTGGTGGCTGCCGGCCTTGCCGAAACCCGCTGGACGCGGGCCGCGGCAAAGGCTGGGTCGGCAAAGCGCATGCCGGTGCGATGCCAGAAGTCGGCAAATTGCACCACATTCGACGCACCATCGAGGAGGAGTTTCTTGTTGGCCGGCAGGCGGTTGTAGGCGGCCTTCACATGCTGGAGATTGCTCTCGAGAGCGGCTACTTTTGCCGGGGACATCTGCGCCCCGCCCGAGGGAACGATCGCGCACAAGAATGCCAAAGCCAAACCTGGGAATTTTCCTGATTTCACAGATAGGTCTCCTTAAGGGTTTGTGCAGGGGATGAAGTTGCGAACATCTCGAGCGACGCAGCGGTTCGAAATGCAGGCAAGACTGTAAGCTGCGACCGGGGCCCGGTGCAAGAGAATAATTCCGCAAAACGCCAGTCCGGTGCGGCTTTCGAGCGGTGGCGGCCGGCGGGCATTCCTCAGACGCCGGGGCGACTAGGATCCCTTCAAGTAGGGCAGCAGTTCCCGAAACGCAACCGACGAGGACGAGCGCATCAGCTCGTAGATGATCATTTCGGTGGAGGAGAGAATGGCTCCGGCGGCGCGCATGCGCTCCAGCCCAATCTTCCAGTTCCACTCGGTGCGAGAACTGACTGCGTCGGAAGCGACGTGAACCAGGTATCCCTCGCGCAGCGCCCCCAGCGCCGTCTGAGTGACGCAGATGTGGCTCTCCATGCCGCACAGCAGCAGCGTAGTGCGCTTTCCGGGCAGGCGCTTCAACAGGGCGCAGAACGCCTCGCTGCCGAAGCAGGAAAACGGCGTCTTGTCGATGGCTTCGGTGCCGGGGAGCAGGGAAGCGATCTCGGGGATGGTCCCGCCGAGGCCGCGAGAGTATTGCGTGCTGACGAGCGCTGGAATCTTCAGAATCCCCGCCGCGCGGATCAGAAGCTGTGCGTTGCGCACCAGCTGCTCTTTCTGAAAGATGGGCGGCAACAGCTTTTCCTGAATGTCGATGATCAGCAGCGCGCACTGCTCCGGGTCGAGCGGGCGGCAGGCCATCTCGGCATAGTCGGCGGAAGGGATCGCGGCGGTTTCGAAGGCGGTGACCATGGCAGCTCCTCAGCAAAAGCGATACCTCAGAATTCTAGCGTGAATTGAATCGGACAGTAGGCGAACGCCGTCGGCTGTTGCGCGGCACGCTTCGCGGTTGACCGCACTCGCCGGCGCCCATAGAATCAAAAAGAGCCGGTGCGAACCGGCTCCCGCCAAGCGCAAGACTGCCCCCTCGTTCAACGGCAGGACAGCTGACTCTGGATCAGCATATCGGGGTTCGAATCCCTGGGGGGCAGCCAAAACTTTCCCATCAGATTCTGGCTGGAGAGGTCCCTCGCGTAGCTCGGGATTTCGCCTGCGGGCTCTGACGCCCGCAAAACGGCTCAAGTTCGAATCCCTGGGGGGCAGCCAAATCTTCGAACGTCCGCCTGTGTGGTTCTCACCTTGAAAACGAACCTTGATGGACTATGAAGCCCGGAACGTTATCCGTTGATGCTGCCTAGGAATGCTTGGAAGATCTCTCAAGTTTCCAACGAGGATTCGATTCTGGTCATCGTAGAAGAAGAAATTCGTGCCATTTTGGTCCGCGAAGGTTCCGCTGTACTCTTGCCCAGGTCTGGTGCTGGCGATGTAGCGCTCGTTCCAATCGTAGCCGTTTCGCTCCAAGAATCTTATGAGGGTGGCGACTGGTTGCACGCGTTCCGTGTCAGTGATCTCGTCCATTAAGTATTCCATCATGCCCAGTTCTCCGTGTGCAGAGGTAATACTGGCCTGTATCAGTCTTTCCTTGCTTATAACTTCCCAATGCATCTTGTAACCCAGATCACCACACAGCTGCCGAACGAACTGTCTCTGCGCGCGCCCGTTGCCTTCCCTGAAAGGATGAACACGATTGATCCCGGCAAAGAGTGAAGCCAATTTTGCCGACAATTCTCGTCTGCGTAGACCCTGAAAAAAGTGCTGATTCGAAACAGATTCGAATAGCTGGTTGAGTTCGAAGTCGATCAGCGACGGAGAGGTGAATGTTGTAATGCGTCTGCGGCCTGTGAGAACGTCGGCTTTGTGAAGCTCCACAGATCTAAACTCACCGGCAAAAGGATATACATCCTGAAACAAATATCGATGGATATCTTTCAGGTGAACCGAATCGTAGTTTCCTTGGGTGGGATTACGCTGAAGAAGAACGGAGCGTACCGAAACTAAGTTGGCTTCGGTTTGATCAAGCTCTCTCTGACTTGTTGCCCGAACTTTGTTAATCAGGATTCCAGAAGATGGATCTATGTAGGGATCGATCATCGACTAAGAACACGGTTCAGCAACTCTGACTCGTCAATATCTCCAGTTACGTATAGATCAAGCGAATCGAGAACAGTCGGAGAGGGTCGCAGCCCTTCCAGTCGAAGATCCGTCAAGGCGTTCGAAACGGCCTCTCTACGAATCAATCCCTCTGATACTGTAATTGCGCTTGATGTAATTGCGGATGCCATCCGAGGCTCAATCATACCACTCTCGGTGCGACTTTTCATGCTTGCGTGGCCTCTGAACTAAGATAGCAAGTAATTCAGAATCAACATCTTAGCGCCATCGCAGTACGTGGCACTACCGATCCTCGTACCAGCCGCCCAGCTCTTTGATCTTGTCGTCGGGGACGCCGCACAGGTCGGCCACGCGCATCGCCTGCTCTTCCATGGATAGCGCCTCCCATGGCTCCAAGTTCTGGGCCGCCGACTGGCGGTGTTTCTCCAACCCCTTTTGCTGGTCACCCTGAATCATGAGAGCGTCAGCTTCGGTGGCGGGGATCCACTTCTTCTGCTGCGGATCGATTGCATTCTTAGTGTGCTCCAGGACCTTGGTGGCCCATTCTTTCGCCTTGGCAATATTCTTTGTCGGCGGAGCCATTGTCAGATAAGCAACGTTGATCCCGTGATAGAAGGCTTGATCGTGGTCGACCGGAGTTGCGGCTGTCGCCTTGTCGTATCCCTCGGTGTACAGTTGCAACGCCTGATCGCGATCGTCCTTGAGCGACTTGAGCCACCATCTGCGCTTGAGTCTTCCGGCAAGAATGCCGAGCACATCGGTCCCTTCCTTGTGATGGTCCGTCAGCAGCTTAATGGCGGTTTCCGAGTCGCCGATTTTCTCCAGCGCCATTCCCAGCTGTCCGGCGCCGTAGTCATCAAGCTTTGGCAATGCCGCGTTACGGTCTTTCAGATACTCGGGCCACAGCTTCTTGATGGTGTCCTGGAATTCGCCTTTCTCGATTGCGACGTGCGCCGTGCCGCGCGCTCCCTTCGGTTTCTTGGCATCGCCTGATATGAGCTGAAGGAGCATCTGCGCCGCTTCCGCAGTTGGCAGCGTGTCGCCTTCGAGCATCGAGATGTGATTGCCCGCGATCACGCGGCAAACGCTGTCGGGGAAACAGCGCAGTGAAGATTCCGGCGGGACAAACTGGTCTTTCTCTCCGGCCACGCTCAGGAAGTCGAAGCCGCCGCCGGTGGTCAGGTTCTTATCGTTCCACGCTTTGCGCAGCGCCGTAATGAATGGGCCGCCGGCGACCATGTTGTCGATCTGCCGTTTCCAGAAGTCGGCGGCGCCGGCTTTCTCCAGCCCGTTGCTGGGTGTGCCAAACAGCAGTACGTGAGAGACGCGATCACGCAAGTCGTCGTGGTCGGCGATGGCCTGCTCAACTACCAAGCCTCCCATGCTGTGGGCCACCAGCGCGATTCGATCGTACTTGCCTGCGGAGTTGATCGTCTGCGTGTACAGCTTGGTGGCTATCTCTGTCAGCTGGGGATCGGCGCTCCATAGACCTGAAATATCGAACCATTTCGAGCTTGAATAACCGAAACCCGCCAGGTCCCAGTCGGGCAGATGACTGGGTTGACCGTCTTCCGGATGAAGAATTGTGGGGATGTTTCGCCATGTTTTTCGCAGATCACCGGTAAACCCATGCACAAAAATGATGGCTGCTCGGTTTCCGGGTTTGGAGCTGAAAAAATCGAAGCTAAGTGTCGGCATGGCGTCTCTCCCAAGGATGGAGTGAGGAACTCTCCAAAGCCGACATCTTAGCAGCGAAATCCGCAAACTGGCACAGAAGAAAAGCCCGGTACGGAACTGTTCCGACCGGGCGGCCGCGAGTTGCATTACGTTTCAGCGTTAGTTGGTGGGCACGGTCCACAGGCTGACGCTGACTCTGTTGTCGTCAACCGCGGCAAATCTCGTGCTGAACTGACCGGGATAGACGTTCAGTCCAAATGAGCCGCCGAGGTTCGGATCAACCGAGACCTGCTTGACGAATTGGCCGTCGGTGGTGAACTCCACGATTTCGCTCGGCTGATTCTGGTCAGAGTTAACTACGTCGTTATTGCTCACCAACAGATGTCCATCCGGAGCCATGGCCATGGCTAATGCACCGTGCAGATGGTTCTGGTCCGTGTAAATCGGGTTACCGCTACCCCCGCTGGAGTTCCGCTCCAGCGCGTTCGAGATGGCAAACACGGCGTTGTCGAGAGTCGAGGCCACATACAGAACGTCCTTGTTCTGGTCGTACACGAGACCGGTCGGCGCGTCGAAGAGCGTTGCCGGATCGCACTGGTGCTTGTAGCTGCCGATGACGGCCTTGTTGAGGATCTGAACCTGCCCATTCTGGATGGCCATGTCGAGGCGCACCACGGCTCCAGAACCCGCGTTCGAGACGAAGGCGCTGAACTTGCCGTTGCCGGGGTTGTAGACGGTCATGTCCCAGGGAACATCGATGTCCTCATCGGGGATGGCTTGCAGGAGCTGTCCGTAAGGGCTGACGACCAACAGCGCGCCCGCCTGCGCGGTAGCACAGGTTCCGTCCGCGGTTGGAGCGCTCCCCACGACAACCAGGCCCTCTCGTAACACCGCCAGTGCAGTGGACAGCCCGGCGTGGGTGATTGGTCCCTCGAAGAACAGAGAGGTCTGTCCCGATGGGGTTACGCGGACAATGGTCGTGCCGGTGCCCTGGAGGTTCTGGGAGTTGTTAAAGTTCGAGACCAGAAGATCGCCGGGCGCGAACAGCGCTTGCGGTGGGGGCGTGACCGAAGGAGAAACAAAGGCCACACCATAAGGGTTCACGTCGCCGTTGGCCGGAATGGTGGAAACGGTTATCACGGGATTTGGCAGGAACGACGGTCCGTTGTATTGGGCGAGCAGGGACTGCCCTTCCAGCCCCAGCAGCGCGACGAGAATTATGAAAAACGTGCGCGCACTTTGTGAAAGGGCATCGGCGGCACGCGACGAAAAATCGGAAATAACGTTAAACCTTTTCACGGCTACTACCTCCATTCGTTTTGTCAGGCATAATGTTTGCTACAAGCGGTGCGGTATTTCGCCGTTCCGGATCCGGCAGCTCGAAGCAACAGCGTGCAGAAAACTAAAAAACTAGCTTCCTGGCTGCGGCCCCCATCCAATCCTCGGCCCGCTCGGCCCACTCGTGGCCGTTGCCGCTTGCAACAAACGCACCTTACGCGGGACGCGGTCGAGAAGTCCTTTAGAAGAGATTGGGAATCTGTTGGAAATTGCTTAAGGCATACGGCAAGGGGCTATGCTGTTGAGTAATAAGACCTATTTCCGATTCGGCAGCTTTCGCCTTTATCCCGGCGAGCATCAATTGTTTCGCGAGGACACGGCCATTCCCCTTGCGCCCAAGGCCTTCGACATCCTTGTCTACTTGGTGAGCCACGGTGGATCACTGGTTCACCGCGAAGAGCTGATGCAGGCCGTCTGGCCCGACAGCTTTGTCGAAGAGACCAATCTCAACGTCAATATTTCTCTGCTGCGAAAAACCTTGGGGAGCCTTCCCAACGGCGAGCCTTTAATCGAGACGGTGCCGCGCAAGGGCTACCGCTTCAACAGCCCGGTCAGCGAAGAGGAAGATTCCGGCTCGATTATGAAGGCCACGCAGCACGGTAACGTTCCGGAGATTCAGCTCTCGCCGGAGGTAGGCGCTGCAGCCATGGCGGCGGCAGCCACTGCCATTGCCCCTGAACCATCACCAGCAGCGACCGCTATCGCGAGTCCGAGGGCAATCCCCGCTACCAAGGCGTCGTTATCCAGGATCGCCCTTTTGTGCGTCATCCTGTTGGGGTTGGGAGCTGCCGCCTTCTTTATCGCTTCACGACTCAGGTCGCACTCCAATACGGTGAGCGCTTCCACACGGTCGATCGCGGTGCTTCCCTTTCACGGTCTCAACCCCAACCTTGGCGATGAATACCTTGGGCTGGGCATGACCGATGCTCTCATCACGCGCCTGAGCAACCTGCATAAGATCATTGTCCGCCCGGTGGGGACAGTGAAGAAGTACGCGACGAGCGACGATCCCCTGTCGGCGGGGAAGGAGTTGGCAGTGGACTCGGTGCTCGACGGGACCATTCAGCATTCGGGAGATCGCACGCGGGTCACGGTGCGCCTGCTTCGCGTTTCTGATGGAGAAGAGCTGTGGGGCAGCGAATTCGACGAAAAGCTGACCGACATGTTCGCTATTGAGGATTCCATTTCGCAGAAAGTGGCGGGAGCGCTGGCGCTGAACCTGAGCGGCGACGAGCAGCGCCGCCTTGCGCGTCCCTTCACCGCCAGCAACGACGCCTACCAGCTCTACATGAAAGGGCGATTCTTCTGGAACAAGCGCACCGTCGAGGGCGTGAAGAAGAGTCTTGAGTATTTCCAGCAGGCTATCGCTGCCGACCCGGGTTACGCCGTCGCATACACCGGGCTGGCCGACGCTTACATCATGGCGGGGTCCTACGGCTACAGCATCATGCCTCCGCGCGAAGCCATGCCCAAGGCCGAGGCTGCGGTACAGAAGGCGCTCTCCATCGACAATTCGCTGGCCGAGGCGCACTCGTCGCTCGCCTACATCAAGTTCACCTATGACTGGGATTGGGCCGGCGCAGAACAGGAATTTCGGCAGGCGATCGCGCTTAACCCGCTCTACGACACGGCACACCATTGGTACTCGCATGAGTTGATGGCGCTAGGCCGCCAGGATGAGGCCATGGCTGAGGCGCGGCGCGCGTTGGAGATTTCGCCCTCAGACACGGTCATCAACGAGCACATGGGTTGGACCTGGCTGATGATGCGCAACTACGACCAGGCCGTCCAAGCCGCACACAAAGCGCTGGAGATGGACCCTGACTTTGTGCTCGCGCATCGGGTGACGGCGCTGGCGTACATGTACGAAGGCAACAATCAAAAGGCGATCGAGGAGTTCCAGAAGGCGGTCGATCTAACCCACGGCGACCCGGTCGCGCGCGCGTATCTGGCGCGTGGCTACGCAGTCGCGGGTCCACGCGAGCAGGCACAGCAAATCATCAATGACTTGGAGAAGCTGGCCAAAATACAATACATGCCCAACACCGAGTTGGCTGCCGACTATGCCGCGCTAGGTGACTCACAGCAGGCGCTGCAATGGCTGGAGCGCAGTTACGAAGAACGTGCCAGTGCGCTGCCCTACCTGAAAGTCGATCGCGCTTATGACTCGCTGCGCGCCGATCCGCGTTTCGCCGACCTGCTGCACCGCCTCAATTTGCAATAGTAGATTTCGTTCGGCGGTCGTTCCTCCGCCCAGGCAGGTGTCCGCCTGAGATGGGCTCTGCCGTAAACTAGATTGGGCCTGCAAGGCTGCTCTTGTGCCCATCTTCTGAAATCAGGGAAACTGAACTCATGGAATCTTCAGCGACACAGACGGAAACTCCGATTACAACCATCCGCGACGTCGGCCATCACGAAGGCCAGGCGGTGGTCATTCGCGGCTGGCTCTACAACCTGCGCGAAAGCGGCAAGCTGCTGTTCCCGCAGTTCCGCGACGGCAGCGGCATCATTCAGGGAGTGGTGGTGAAAAGCCAGGTCTCGCCCGAGTTATTCGACAGCATCAAAAGCCTGACGCAGGAGTCGAGTGTCATCGTCACCGGAAAAGTACGAGCTGACAAGCGTGCGCCCGGCGGCTACGAGCTCGATGTCACCGACGCGCAGGTGGTACAGAAGGTGAAGGAAGACGATCCATATCCGATTTCGCTGAAGGAGCACGGGGTTGACTTCCTGATGGAGCACCGGCATCTCTGGCTGCGCTCGCCGCGCCAGGCTGCGGTGCTGCGGGTCCGCGCCGAAATCATCAAAGCGGCGCGCGACTTCTTCGACGACCGCGGCTTCACGCTCACCGATCCGCCAATCCTCACGCCGGCGGCCTGCGAAGGCACCACCACGCTGTTTCCCGTGGACTACTTCGAGGAGCAGGCGTTCCTGACGCAGTCGGGCCAGTTATATGTGGAAGCGACGGCGATGGCTCTGGGCAAGGTCTACAGCTTCGGCCCGACGTTTCGCGCCGAGAAGTCGAAGACACGCCGCCATCTTACCGAGTTTTGGATGGTCGAGCCTGAGGTCGCCTACGGCACGCTGGACGACCTGATGCAGCTGGCGGAAGAGTTCATCACCCACATCGTGACTCGCGTACTGGAGCGTCGCCGCCCCGAGATGGAGACGATCGGGCGCGACATTTCGAAGTTGGAGAAGATTGCGACGCCGTTCCCGCGCATCACCTACGACGAAGCGGTGAAGATGCTGAATGACGGCCACGAGAAGGGATTGGTCGAAAACAAATTCGAGTGGGGCGGAGACTTCGGCTCTCCAGACGAGACGTATATCTCTTCGCAGTTTGATCGGCCTGTCATGATCCATCGCTATCCTGCGAAGGTGAAAGCGTTCTACATGGAGCCCGATCCGCAGCGCCCCGAGCTTGCGTTGTGTGTCGATGTGCTCGCGCCTGAGGGCTATGGCGAGAGCATCGGCGGATCGCAGCGCATGGCGTCTTACGAACTTTTGCTGGAGCGCATTCACGAGCACAACCTGCCGGAAGAAGCGTTCAAGTGGTATCTCGATCTGCGCAAGTACGGGGGCGTGCCGCACGCCGGCTTCGGCATGGGTATTGAACGCGCGGTAGCCTGGATTTGCGGGCTGGAGCATGTGCGCGAGACGATTCCATTTCCCAGGATGCTCCACCGGCTATACCCATAAGGCGAGAGAGAACGATCATGGCAAGTCCACCGATTACAAAGCCGCTAGAAAATATCGACTCCAAGAAGATCCGTATCATCGGCGTGCCGCTCGATCTCGGGCAGTCGCGACGCGGGGTCGATATGGGCCCATCCGCCGTGCGAGTTGCCGGACTGGAAAGCAAGCTGGAAGCGCTGGGTTACATCGTCGAAGACAAAGGCAACGTTCCCGTCGCGTTGGCCGAAACCAAATCATCGGGCGATCCTCATGCCAAGTACCTGAAGGAGATCGCCGAGACCTGCTCGAAAGAAGCCGAACTGGTTATTCAAACGCTTGAGGCCGGCAAGATTCCTCTGGTGCTAGGCGGCGATCACTCGATTGCGGTGGGAACCGTCTCTGGCGTGGCAGAGTTTTATCGCCGCTCCAAGCAGCGTATCGGCCTGCTTTGGATCGACGCCCACAGCGACATCAACACGCCCGACAGCTCTCCCAGCGGCAACGTTCACGGCATGCCGCTGGGCGCAATCATGGGGTTGTTCCCTGGACCGCTCACCGACATGTATGGGTTCTGTCCCAAGGTGAACCCCGACAATGTGGTACTAGTCGGAATTCGCGACGTTGACGAGGTTGAGCGGCAGAACATCCGCAAAGCAGGCGTACACGCGTTTACCATGCGCGACATCGACGAGCGCGGCATGCGGGTTGTGATGGAAGAAGCGCTCCGACTCGCCGGCCGCAACACGGTCGGCTATCACGTCTCGCTCGACATGGACTGGATCGACCCGGAGGACGCTCCCGGGGTTGGGACTCCAGTATGGGGTGGCGCTACTTACCGCGAAGGACATCTGGCGATGGAGATCATCGCCGACCACGGCCGCCTGTTGAGCTTCGAGATTGTCGAAGTGAACCCAGTGCTCGACGAGCGTAACCAGACAGCGGAGCTAGCGGTCGAACTGGCTCTCTCGGCGTTCGGGAAGAAGATCCTGTAGGGACTACGAAGAAAATCCGACTAGGCCCTGAGAGACTGCCACAGCGGACGCCTGCCCAGATGGAAAGATTAGGCGGTATGACGGACGAGGACGTCGATTACTCTGACATTCCTGAGTTGGATGACGAATTCTTCGCCACAGCGCGGCAGGCGATAAGTACGAAGACGAAGTTAACGAAAGATAAGCGACAATAACCGGGCTCTGCTGCACGAATTGGTTTGTATCAGGGCACAACTTAAGTTGTGCCATACGCCAATCTGAAAATGAGCGGCCTTCAGGCCCCGCGTCGTTGAGCCGGACTTCTGTCGTCCCTATGGGACTCGGATAGCTTTCTTCCGTTACCCAGCGCTGAAGCGCTGGGCTAAGCTGTACTGCGCCTCCGGCGCGAGTTTCCCTGTTGTTGTGCTCTTTGTCGAATCAGCAACCTGTCACAGCAGAGCCTCTCTGGGGAGGAACTGAATCCCAAGGTTGAGATGGGTTGCGGTCCGACCAGGTCAGGCTCAGTTGCAAAGCCTCTTAGCTACTGCGCCGGCGGCACGAACTCTTTCGGCTTCTCGGCACCCTCGCCGAAAAAGTAGGCTTCCATCTGCTGCACGATGAACTCCTGGTGCTCTTTCTTCCAGGGCTGCAGGCGATACTCGTTGAGCAGCATCTTCATGTGCTCCTGCCACTGCTCCCAGGCCAGCTTCGAGATGTTCTCGTAGATCTTCTGGCCCATCGGGCTATCAAAGGGCGGCTCGTCGAGTCCCTCCATTTCACGGCCAAACTTTACGCATTTCACCATGTGCGCCATTTACCATCCTCCGGCTTCGAATCGAAGATAAGTGCCAACACTTAATTCTAACGGTCATTCCTCAAGAACCAAAAGTCACGAGACAAAATCTTGACCCTCATTTGACTGCAGTCCGACCGCGAGGCGACAACCGCGTCTTCGCGTACTTCTACGCTGTCGATCAGAGGGCAGCGATGCGCGTACAAGTTCTTCGAGTTCTTACAGCCGTGCTGGTGCTGGCAACCGTAGCACTGGCGGGGGACGACGCCGCTCCCGATCCTGCCGTGACCAGCGAAAGCTGGCTGACGCACCTGCAAAGACCCTTTAGCGAAACCAGTATGGGCAAGACCTGGGCACTGGGTCCTTCCGCCTCGCTGCCTGAAGAGGCGAAATCGCAGTGGCATCCCGCTCTGTCGCCAACAATAGCCACAAGCCCAGTGACACTGAAAGGCGCTGACCTTTACCGATTCAACTGCGAAGGCTGCCATGGCGAAGCCGGATTAGGAGCTCCCCCCGAAATTCACTCTGTGATCAATCCCGTGCGGGCGACCTCAGCTGCATTGGTGATGAAGAGGATGAAAGATTCGGGCATGGAGATCAGCGCTGCAAACGCTTCGCAAATGGCGAAGGAAGCGAAAGATGCCTTGCTGCTCCGTTTCCAGAAGGGCGGAGAAGCAATGCCGCCTTTCGCGCACCTGCAACCGCCGGAAGAGCGGCTGGTGCTTTCCTACTTGAACGAACTTGCCGGAGTCTCCGGTGCCTCAGCGGCACACGACGCGCTGGTTGAGTCTCCGGCGCGCGTTGGCGAGCTGATCGTAAAATCCACCTGCCACATCTGTCACGACGCTACCGGCGCCAACCCTGATCCAAAGCAGATATTGCAAGGGGCCATACCGCCTCTGAGCACGCTCACTCACCGGACCAACGAAGCTGAGTTCATCCGCAAGGTCACACACGGCTCTCCTGTATTGATGGGCGATCCAGCCTCGCCGGAGAGAGGCAGAATGCCCGTCTTTTACTACCTGAGCGAGAACGAAGCGGCGGACGTTTACCTCTACCTCATGGTCTACCCGCCGCGCGCCTCAGCCCGCCAAGACGTCGTCGCCGCCGGAAATAGCGACAGCAGAGACACGGCGGTTGTTGCCGCGACCACCTACGACTTCCCGATGCCGCCGTCGTCGCCGCCGCCCGCACCGCAAACTTCTCAGGTAGACGGCGCTTTGCTGTCTGAAATTGCTGCGCTGGTGAGCGTCGTGGGGGCGCTGCTGTTTGGTGGCGTGGCGATCACCGCATGGGAGTTAAGAAGACTCTCGATCTGCAGTAAATCCCAAAGAATAGCCGAGCAGGGCACCGCGTCGGCGGCTCAAGCTCTAGTCCTGATTCAGAAAAGAAGCAAGGAGAACCGACTGTACGACCGCAATGCCTGGGAAAGGTCCACAATCCTTTCAGTCTCGCACTCATAGTGCAGGTGCTGGGGTCATGCAAACCGAGCCATGCCATTGCCGCCTTCGCCCGTATGGATGGAGCCAGTTGCAGCAACCCTGATCAACGGAGAACGGGTCTGTCTCGACCTGCAGATTGCGGAGGGAACGAACTAGAAGGAGCAACCGGCTTGGTAGTTGCCCTTCAGGAACTGGGCGTCCGCCGGCCGGCGTGCGGTCGAGTGAGCCAGGAAGCGGTCAGCCCAGGCCGCCGTTCTGGGGCACGGGCATTTAGCGGTGAAAATTAGCCTGTGTCTCGGGCGGCGGGACGATGCTGGCGGCTGATCGTCTCGGGCTATTCCCCCAGCCACGTGCCGAACGGCCGCAGCCGCTCAACGTGGTCGAAGATAATCTTTGCTGCGCCGGTAATGGGAACAGCCAGGATCAGTCCACTGGCGCCCCACATCCATCCCCAGAACAGCAGCGAGATGGTGAGCGCAAGGGGGTTCAACTGCAATCGCTTGCCCAATATCTTCGGATAGAGCACGTTCATGGCGATGAGGTGCAGCCCGATCACGATTATGAAAGTTAGGATTACCGACGGCAACGTGATGTGGCCGATGTCGACAAATAACGGCGGAACGATCGCGAGTATCGGGCCCAAATACGGGATCAGGCTGAGAAAGCCACTGATCACTCCGACAAAGTAGAAATACGGAAGTCCCATCAGCCCAAAGGCCGCCATGCTGCAAACGCTCAGAAATACGCCGATGATGAAGTTGCCGACAATGAACGATCGAATCATGCCGGAAATTAGTCCCAGCATCACATAGGCTGTGTTCCGGTTCTCCATGCTGAAAAGCATGACTGAGGCGGTTCGAACATGGTCCTTCCAGCTCAGCATGAAATAAACGAGAAACGGAACAAACGTCAGCGTCAGCGCCAGCTCTGAGACTGCTCCCGCGTTGCGCGTCAGCATGTCGGTCCAGCTATCGCCCTGCTGCACCGTCACGGGGACGGCTTTTTCGGCCGGCGGCGGGATGACTACTTCTGTTGTACTCTCCAGTTCTTCCGCCTGCTTGCGAACTTTATCGACGATCCCCTTTATGTGGGACTTGTACTTGGGCAGCTCGTGCGCGAAATCGATCGCTCTGCTGTAGGAGACGTAGGTTGCGGCGAGCGTGGCCATGACCAGCAGCGCCACGGCAATGAACGACGCCACTGCCCTGGGCACCTGCTGGACGACCAGAAAATCCACCACCGGAGCCAGAACGAACGAAAGCAAAACCGAAACCAGCAGCACCACCAGGATGAGCTTGGCAACAAAAATGAGGCAAAGCACAACCGCCACCGCAAGAATCGTGAGCGAGGCGGTCTGCAGTCGCACCAGGCGGCGGCGTTCCAACTCGGCAACCGTGGAGCGATTAATCGAAACCTGCGGAATCTCGCGCGGCCCTCCGGCGGCGTTCTGCTCAATGTCCGCATCGTCGGACACTGGAGGGGCCAATTTGTCGACCGCGTCTTCGGGCATAGCCTACCTGAGGGTACTCACATCAACCTAGATTCTGTCCATGATACGTTTGCTGTATCGAAAAATGGAAAATACCTTATCGACAGAGGCTCACGCTGCACAGCGCCGCATACTCTCCCTGGATTTCGGCTCAAAGACCATCGGGCTTGCCGTTACCGATGAGCTGGGGCTGACCGCGCAGGGCCTGCCAACGCTGCGGCGCACCAATAAACGAAACGACTTCGACCATCTGCGCCGAACGATAAAGCAGTATGGCGTGGGCGAGCTGGTGATGGGACTGCCTCTGCGGTTGAGCGGTGCTACGGGGATTCAGTCGGACAAGGTCGAGGTCTTCGCCGAGGAGCTGCGAAAGAGGTTCAAGCTGCCGGTCCACCTCTTCGACGAACGTCTGACCTCAGTTGAGGCTAACCGGGTACTGCGCGAGTCGGAGATGAGCATTCGCCGCCGTGCCGAAGTGGTTGACCAACTGGCCGCGGTGCTGATCCTGCAGGCTTTTCTGGAGTATCGCCGCTCGAAACGGTCCGAATAGGTTTCCACGCCTTTCGCGCCATGCGCGTAGTGGTGCAGTTTGAATACGGTTGCGTGCCTTTCGCGCGCCGGCGCGAATCGGCACGCCCAGGCCGGGGTCCCCGACGCACGCCGGTTTTGCGTGTGTTGGGGTGGAAGATCCCTCGCTTCGCAAAAGGCGCTCACTCGGGATGACACCCAAACTGCTCCACTAGCGCCATGCGACACGGCCACTCCCGATATCATCTAAACTGCAATCTTCATGCGTACGTTTTTTGTCATCGTCCTTCTCATAGTGCTGCTTGTCGCCGGCTGGTTTACCTGGGCAGCGCTGTTGCCGGTGAGCCCATCGCAGACAACGTTCGTGCTTCTTCGTCCAGGTTGGACGACACGGCACATCGCGCGCGAGCTGCAACACGATGGAGTTATTCGCAGTGCCGATGCCTTTCTGCTGTTGCACTACGTGCAGGGTCTGGGCAGCCTGAAGGCGGGTGAATACAAGTTCGAAAGCCCGGCGAATGCGTTGGAGGTGCGGCGTCGCATTTTGCGTGGTGACGTCTATACGCGTACGGTTCAGGTGCCGGAAGGCTACAACATCTACGACATTGCGGCGGTTGTCGAGCAGGCCGAGCTGGGGTCAGCCGGCGACTTCGTCACTGCGGCCAAGGGTGACTTGTTTCTGATCAAGGACCTCGATCCTAACGCGCAGTCGCTGGAAGGCTATCTCTTCCCGGATACGTATCACTTCACCCGCATCGATACGTCCCACGAGATCGTTGCGGGCATGGTTCATCGCTTTCGCCAGGAGGCGCAACAGATTGGGTTGCTGCGTAAAGCGGACGTCCACCGTATTGTGACGGTCGCCTCGATTGTAGAAAAGGAGACTGCCGTGCCTGATGAGCGCCCGCTGGTAGCCGGGGTGTACAACAATCGGATTGAAAAGAATATGCTGTTGGGCGCGGACCCGAGTGTGGTTTATGCAGCGCTGGTGGCAGGGCGCTATCGCGGCACCATCTATCAGTCGGACCTGCAATTCGACTCGCCGTACAACACCTACAAATATGCGGGGTTGCCGCCCGGGCCGATTGCCAATCCCGGAGCAGCGTCGCTGGAAGCGGCGATGAATCCTGCGCATACTGACTATTTGTATTTTGTCAGCGATAACAACGGACATCATCGCTTTTCGCGAACTGCGGAGGAGCACGAGCGCAACGTGGCAGCCTACCGTCGCGCTGTGGCGCAGTCGCGGTGAACCAGGTCCGACGCCCTTCTCTCCGTGGGCAAGACGCTTGCTTGCACCTTCTAAGGCTCGTTGCTCAGGCTATACTTAGAGATTCGCCTGTGCGTTCCATGAAAGTGTCTCGATTCCTGCTGCTGGGCCTGATCGCTGCGGTGCTGGCGTGTTGCCCCGGCTGTCTTTTCCGCACGCGCAAGGTACAGGTTCGCGTGAATAACGAGCAGATGCTGAAGGCCAGCCTGGACGACCTGGTGAACCGCATCAACACCGAAGCTGCCAAAGTGCGGACGCTCGACGCTACGGTAAACATCGACACCTCGGTGGGTGGCCAAAAGAAGGGTGAGGTCACCGATTATCAGCAGATTAGCGGTTATGTACTGATTCGCAGGCCCAGCATGATTCGCATGATTGGGCTGTTCCCGCTGGTACGGAACAAAGCCTTCGACATGGTGAGTGACGGCGCCCAATTCAAGTTGTGGATTCCTGTAAAGAATAAGTTTTACGTCGGCCACAACGATGTGGTGAAGCCCGCGGCGAACCCTATCGAGAACTTGCGCCCGCAAGTCATCTATGAGGCGCTACTGCTGCATGCGATCGATCCGGCGAAGGACATTGCCGTGCTCGAAGCCGACAATCCGGTCGAATTCGACGAGAAGACGAAGCAGGTCCGCCAGTTATCAACCTATGTAGTTGACGTCATTCGCAAGGACAACAACGGAAAGTACTACCTGCAGCGAAAGGTCATCTTCGACCGCCAGGACCTCATACCAGATCACCAGATTTTCTATGACAAGCATGGCTCGATTGTTACGGACGCCAACTACTCGGCGTTCAAGTATTTCAACGATGCGCGGGTTCCCACCATCATCGAGATCAAGCGGCCCCAGGAAGACTACGACATCACAATAGCCATTACTAAGGCCACCGTTAACGGGCCCGTCAAAGATGAGCAGTTTGCTTTGGAGCAGCCGCCCGGCTCGCAACTTGTCGATCTCGATGAGCAGCCTGTGAACGCCGGTGTCAGCAGCACGCCGCCAACTCCAACATCACATCGATAACAATAGTTGCGACTCTTAGGGAATGCAGATATTGCGAAGGCCCGCGTCAGGGCACGTCTTTAGACGTGCCGAACCGGCGGCCTGTTTTGTCTGTCATCCCGAGGCGACTTCAGTCGCCGAGCGATCTGCTTCTTATGCCGTCCATGAAGGAACTCGGATGCATTAAAAGGAATTCATCGGCACGACTGGAGGTCGTGCCCTGACGCGGAGCTTCCCCAGAACCTAGATTCCTGCTGGCTCACAGCAAAAAAGGAAAAGGCCCCATTTGCAAAAGCAAATGGAGCCTTGAACTTCGTCGCCAACTAGCGTTTCGACTGTCCGCGCACCATCTTCTTCACCTTGCGCTTTTCCGATCCGCGGGCGTAGGTTCGCTTCGCCTTAGGAGTCGCTTTCTTGCGCGCGGTGCGCTTCACTTTCTTGCGTTCTATTTTGTCGGTAACCGTTTTCGTATTTGCCATGAAATCTCGTGTCCTTATTTGCTGAATTTGAAGGCCGGCCATACCGCCATTTTCGGCGTGAGACCACGTCGCGGCCCTAGGCCTTTTCCAGCTGAGCGTATTTTTCGACCAGCTTTTTCAAGCCGTACCTTGGAAATTGTACCGTAATCTTGGCACTCTCCCCATCACCCTCCCGGCGATACACCGTTCCCTCACCATATTTGGGATGGCGCACGCGCTGTCCCGGACGAAATCCGGTGTGGCCCGTCGGCACTGGAACCTCGACCTTCGGTCGGGTAAACTTCTTCCCCCGCGAGGCGAAAAACTCCGCGATGTTGTCGATCGAGTTGTATGCCGGTCCGCTGTAGGTGCTGCGCTTTGCCGGCTCGCGCCGTGCATATTGCGGACGCTGGTCCTCGTCCTCGTAGGAATAATGGGTCGAGGTGCCGTAGTCGGTCGTGTCGCGATAGGACGGGCGCCGAGTTGAGCCGAGGTCTTGCATCAGCTCGCGCGGAATTTCCTCCAGGAATCGCGAAGGCACGCCGGCCTCAGGCATGTCGGTTCCGTAACGGCGGCGGTAACATGCACGCGAGAGGATCAGAGTATCCATGGCGCGGGTCATGCCGACATAGCACAAACGACGCTCCTCTTCGATGTCCTCGGGGTTCAGCAGCGTGCGCGAATGCGGGAACAGCCCTTCTTCCAGGCCAGCCAGAAACACCAGAGGGAACTCGAGCCCTTTAGCGGCGTGCAGGCTCATCAGGGTGATGCGCGCACTCTCATCGTACTGATCGGCGTCGCTCACCAGCGCAGCGTGGTCGAGAAACTCGTTGAGCGTCTCGCCTCGGTCGCGCGAATCCATGGCGGCGTTCACCAATTCGCGCAGGTTCTCAACGCGTGATAATGCTTCGGGCGTGTCCTCCGCCTCCAGTTGCTTGATGTAACCGGTACGGTCGATCAGGAACTTCAGAAGCTCGGCCGTAGAGGCGGCGTCACCCGGCGCGCGAAAGCCTTCGACGCGTTCTTCACCTTCTCCGGAACTGGCAGCGTCGTCGGACAGAGCGTCGGGCGAGAAATTGGTGCTATCGTCCTCGGCGAACATCTCCGCCGAGAAGTCGATGGAGTGCTGCTCGTCGAGTTGTTCCGGTTCTGCCGACGCTGTGTGATCCGCCGCAGACGTCTCGTCCACGCGCTTGCCGAAGGTTCCCAGGTGCATGGCCCGAGCGTCGTCGATCAGCTCTTTGAACGCCTTCAGTGCGGCCATCGCCCGCTGCGGCAGAAGTTGGCCGCGAAGTGCCTCGCCAATTGCGCGCCACAAGGAAACGCCCGTCTCAAGAGCGATGCGCTCCAGGGTCTCCATTGTGTTCTTGCCAATGCCACGCGGAGGCGTATTGATGACGCGCTGCATGGCAATCGAATCGTCGGGATTGTGGACGACCTTCAGATAAGAGATGAGGTCTTTGATCTCCGCGCGCTCGTAAAAGCTGAAGCCTCCCACAACGTGGTACTTCATCTGATAGCGGCGCATGGCCTCTTCGAACAGGCGCGACTGCGAATTGGTTCGATAGAGAACTGCCGCTCGCAGCGGATTGCCATCCGAATCGGCGGCAGCTTCGCGCAGATATTTTGCGATGTAATCGGCAGCAAATAGCGCTTCGTTCTCGCCATCGGGAGCTTCGTAGTACCCGATCATGGCGCCACCCTGCCGCTCGGTCCACAGATTCTTGCCCTTGCGCTTCAAGTTGTGCGCTACGACGGCCGAAGCTGCTTGCAGGATGTTCTGCGTCGAGCGGTAGTTCTGCTCCAGGCGGACGATGCGCGCCTCGGGAAAATCCTGCTCGAACTCCAGAATGTTGCGAATATCGGCGCCGCGCCACGAGTAGATGCTTTGGTCCTCATCGCCGACCGCGCAGACGTTGTGCTCGCTTCCGGCAAGCATGCGCATCAGTTCGTATTGCGGGCGATTGGTGTCCTGATACTCGTCGACCAGGATGTGCCGATAGCGGCGGTTGTACTTCTCGCGCGTCTCGGCTGAAGCTTTCAGCAGGCGCTGCGTGAACAGCAGTAAGTCGTCGAAGTCGAGCGCATTCGATTTCGCCAACTCCTGGCGGTAAACCTCGTAGATGTGAGCTACGCGCTCGACGTTGGGATCGCCCGATTGCAGATAGACCTCCTGCGGATCGAGCATGTGGTTCTTGGCCCACGAGATTCGGCCCAACACGTTGCGCGGCGTCAGCTGCTTGTCGTCGATGCCCAGCCGCCGCATCGCAGCCTTAACCACGTTCTGCTGGTCGGCCTCATCGTAGATGACGAAGTCCTTGCGATAGCCCTTGGCGCCGATCTGCAGAACTTCAATGTCTTTGCGGAGCACGCGTACGCAGAAGGAGTGAAATGTGGAGATCAGCGGCTTGGCCAGAGTGCGCGCGCCAACCAGAGAGTCCACGCGGCCCGCCATCTCCGATGCAGCCTTGTTGGTAAACGTGACGGCCAGGATGGAGTCCGGCGCAACCCCGATACCGTCGATGAGGTGTGCGATGCGATAGGTGATGACGCGGGTCTTGCCGCTTCCCGCGCCCGCAAGAATCAGCACCGGCCCGTTGACGGCCTCAACGGCTTCCCGCTGTTGCGGATTGAGTTGTTGGAGATACGCCAACGTTTTCCTAATTAGGCCTGGCGCTGGCAGCAGGCGCTTCCATGGCCCGCCGCGCCTTGCATTCGGAGCAGGGGCAGTGCTCGCGCAGATAGTCCCAGGAATAGATGCCGTGCTCGTGTCCGTCGTTCCAGATGAAGCGGATCGCGTACTTGCCGACGGGCTCAACCTTGGTCGGCTTGGCGAGCGCCTTGAACATCGGCAAGGCGCCAGCGACCGCTTTGAGCGGATCGCCCGGCTGACGGCCGTCCTTCTCGCGCTCTTCGTTGCACAGTGCACAGGGGCAGGCATCGCGCAGAAAGAGGAACGAGTAGTGGCTCTGGTGTCCGTCCTTCCATTCAATGTCCATACCGGTGCCGGCGGTCTGGTGAACTTTGATCGACTTGGGTTCTGCAGTATTTGGCGTCATGATTGCGGCTTTTTGCGGTAACTCTAGTATCGCAGATGACGAGGGTGGATGTGTGGATAGAGCGCCCGCTCTAGCATTCTTAACGATTGGATGGAACGAGTGAGGTTGTCGTCCCAAGCGAGCAGGTTAGCGAGGAGCCGGGGACCGCCATCTGTGGCTACAAACAGCAGGTCCTTCGGTCGCCGCGGCGACCTCAGGATGACAAACTGAAGACTGTTATCCGTGGGCTGCCGAGGCTCCGCTCAACTCCTTGACGATGTTGCCGACGAACGCCTTGGCATCACCGAACAGCATCAGTGTGTTGTCCAGGTAATACAGCGGGTTGTCGATGCCGGCAAATCCTGGATTCATGCTGCGCTTGATCACCATCACCGTGCGCGCTTTGTCTACATCCAGAATCGGCATGCCGTAGATCGGGCTACTGACATCACTGCGCGCGGCAGGGTTGGTGACGTCGTTCGCGCCGATGATGAGTGCTACGTCGGTTTGCGGGAAGTCGGGGTTAGCCTCGTCCATGTCGAGCAGCTTGTCGTAGGGAATATCAGCCTCGGCCAGCAGGACGTTCATGTGTCCAGGCATGCGACCAGCGACAGGATGAATACCAAACTTCACGTCCACGCCACGCTTGGTAAGGGCATCGTAAAGCTCGCGTACACGGTGCTGCGCCTGCGCGACGGCCATTCCGTATCCCGGAACAATGACTACGCGGTTGGCCGCTGAGAGTATCGCGGCTGCCTCTTCCGCACTCGCGCTTCGCACGGGACGAGCTTCCTGTGCGGTCGCTGCCGCAGCCTGCACCTGCCCGAAGGCTCCGAACAGCACATTGCTGAACGAGCGGTTCATCGCCTTCGACATGTTGACCGACAGAATGAATCCGGATGCGCCGTCGAGGGCACCGGCAACGATCAACAACTTGCTTTCAAGAACGAAACCCATCGCGGCCGCCGAAAGGCCGGCGTAGGAGTTCAAGAGCGATATCACCGTGGGCATATCGGCGCCGCCGATGGGAATGATCATCATCACGCCAAACAGCAGCGAGATCACGATCATGGCTGGATACAGCGCGGTGCGGCTTGGGTCAAGCACCAGCAGAACGGCGATGACGATCGCTACCGCCAGCATTCCCAGGTTGACGAAGTTCTGGCCTTTATAGGTGATGGGCCGCTGCGGCAGCACTTCTTGCAGCTTGCCGGCTGCCATCAAGCTGCCGGTAAAAGTCAACGATCCGAGGATCACCTCCAGCGACAGTACCGACATGGTGAACTTGGGAACGTCGGGCGTGCGGAGATAGAACTCCGCCGTGCCGACCAGCGTGACGCACAGCGCTCCGAAAGCGTGGCTCAGCGCGGTTCGCTGCGGGACCGCCGTCATCGCCACATTGCCCAGCGGTACGCCGATGATGACGCCCAGAACCAGGGCTATGCCGATCCACTTGTAGTCGACGATCCCTTTGTAGAACAGCGTACCGATGATGGCCAGCGCCATACCGATTTCGCCGGCCCAAACACCACGCCGTGCCGTGACAGGCGAACTCAGCCACTTCAGCGAAAGAATGAAGAGCGCCGTGGCAATGAGGTAGGTGACTTCAATGAAGTGTTGGCCGATGATCATGACTTGGGAGCCTTGCTCGCCTTGAACATCTTGAGCATGCGGTCGGTAATGATGAAGCCGCCAACGATGTTGCTGGTGGCAGCCACGATAGCGATGGTGCCGAGAATGGTCGACATCCGGGTTTCGCTTTTCCCGGCCAGGATGATGGCGCCAACGACCGCGATCGCGTCCAATGCGTTGGTCAGCGACATCAGCGGAGTGTGCAGCAGCGGCGACACTCGCCGAATGACCTCGAAGCCGATGAAGGCCGCGAGCATGAAAACATAAAGACTCGTAATCAGATCAACTTTCATGTTCGATTTATCCCGTGAGCCGCCTTTTTCGCAGCGACTCGTAGCGCGTGAGGGAAGTGCAGTTTGAGTGCGTTGCCATCCATCCAAGATTTCACGCTTGCCTCATGGCAGAGTATTGCGGCCATAAACGAGCCATGCCGCGCACTTAGTTTTCTTGAATTAAGCCCGGCAGATTTCTCCGCGACCCATTCGCCAAAACCGCCAGCGGGCGGATCATCCTCTCTGAAACCACCGGTCACCGTTTGCCCAGAGAAATGCTGTAGCGCTGCTGTAAAGAATGCAGCGTCGATTCTGGGATTACCGGATTGATCAAGGACAACGCCATCGCCCACACATCCGGAATAGCGGAATTCACTTTGCCTACGGCTTAATGTTGTAAGTGTCTTCCAACCCATTGTCCTGTGCTCCGCAAACTGGAAGTACCTTCAGTGACCCGCCTTGTATCAGGGCACGGCTTTTAGCCGGGCCGCCCATGCCAATAAGAAGACCCGGCTTCAGCCGCTGCAAGCAGGTTCAGGGGCTGAAGCCCCGTTTTGGAAGCGCATTGTCCCGGCACGACTCAAGTCGTGCCCTGATACAAACCAGTGTTTGCTTTTGCGCTTCTTCTCGTCCTCCGTGGTAAACAAGACCGTCATCCAACCTGTGCCAGCGCCGGCAGGCCAAACTGTTCGCGAATGCGCGAATTCACAATCTCCCCGCCCTCCGTGACCAGGGTGCTGCTAACGATGTCATCCTGCAGGTTCACGTTGACCTTGCCGTCTTTCACCATGTTCAGCAGGAAGTTGCTGACGTTCTTGCTGTACATCTGGCTGGCGTGATAGGGCACGGAGCTGGCGAGGTTGACCCAGCCGATGATGGTGACACCGTTCACCGAGATCTTCTCGCCGCTCTTGGTCAGCTCGCAATTACCACCGCGCTCGGCGGCCAGTTCGACGACTACCGAGCCCTGCGCCATGCCTGTAACCATCTCTTTTGTGACCAGTACAGGGGCCTTCTTGCCGGGCACGACGGCGGTGGTGATGACAACATCGCTCTCTGCGATAACCTTGCCCAGCAACTCACGCTGCCGCTGATAGAAAGACTCGTCCTGCGCCTTGGCGTAGCCGCCCGCATCCTGAGCGTCTTTCACTTCCAGGGGGAGCTCGACGAACCGTCCTCCTAGGCTTTGCACCTGCTCCTTGACCGCGGGCCGCACATCGTAAGCGGAGACGACCGCGCCCAAGCGTCGTGCTGTTGCGATAGCTTGCAGCCCGGCCACACCTACTCCAATGATCAGCACGCGAGCAGGAGTGATGGTTCCGGCAGCGGTGGTCAGCATAGGGAAGATACGCGGCAGGGTATCGGCGGCGATAAGCACCGCCTTGTACCCGGAAGCTGTCGCCATCGAAGACAAGGCGTCCATGCTTTGTGCGCGAGTAGTTCGCGGCATGAGTTCCACCGCGAATGAGGTCACACCGGTAGATGCGATCGCCTGCACCGTTTCTAGTGTTCCCATTGGCCGCATAAACCCGATAAGGAACTGTCCCCGGCGCAGCAAGGGCAGATCAGCGGCTCCCGTGAGGTCATTGGCGCCGCAGCAAAGCACTTGAGCGATGATGTCGGCGCGCGCAAAGACGTCGCCCCGACTGAGCGCGATTTTGGCGCCTTTGCTGTCGTACTCGGAATTGGTATAGCCGGCTTCCAGGCCTGCGTCGGATTCGACCAGGACCTCCAAGCCCGCCTTGATCAGGCTGGTTACAGCGGCGGGAACAATTGCGACGCGTCTCTCCCCGGGAAAGCTCTCACGGGGAACCCCTACCATCATGGAGCTTCCTCCAGAACGCCTATCTAAGTGAAAACGCCGAACTGAAGATTTTAGTCAGCGGGGAGGAAAAGTCCATCAGAACAGAGAGGGGCGTGCCAAAAGAGGCATAGAAACGGCAAAACCCGAAGCCTATTGGCTTCGGGCCTCACCACGACTGTTGCAACTGAGATTGCGTCACCGCAACGCAATTACCACAGTCACTGCCCCCGCAGGCACTCGTTCCATCCAAGGCTCGGGTCATCGTGAAGCCTTGAAGTCGGCCATGGCTTTCGCTCGCATGACCGTCGGATCTTGAATCTCCGGTTAGGGGTCAGCAGGGTCCAAGAAGTAGCGCTGCGTGTCTTCCTAAGGAACCCTGCTGTATCGCTCGGGAGCGTGCTCTCTGCCGGGCTTTCGTTGCGTCCCTGTAATCACCGAGATAGATGCTATTTGGACAAGCACACGGCGTGCCAATCGACCCCAATTGTGACGCTGAGGAGAGAAGCTGAAAATTCAGTGACTTACGCCACCACTCGTGGTTCGCTAGCTGTCTTCACTATCCAAGTGGATAGTCGGCACAAGCCTAGTGGTTAGCCGTTGGGGGCTCGGGCTGCTCCGCTTTGCCCGATTCAGCCTGCGCCGTCCCTTCTGTCGGTGCTGACTGATCGGAGATGTCCTTTTGGACGTACTTTACCAGCACGGTGATGCGCCGATTGCCGGCGTCGGTGGGGTCCGCCTTGTTACGCAGGTTCTGATCGGCGAAGCCTCTTACCTCCGCGACCTGGTCGTCGCGCAGCCCGTTTTGCTGCATGAGCCTGCGACAAGCGTTGGCACGGTCGGCCGACAGCTCCCAGTTACTGTAATTCGCGCCGGCGCTAAAGGGCAGCGAGTCGGTGTGCCCTTCGATCGAGATCCGGTTGGGGATCTTGCCTAGCTCCGGCGCCAGCACGGTTAGAACCTCGCGAGCCGAATTGGTGGGATTCGAGTTACCGCTCTCGAAAAACAGGCCGGTTTCCGACTCCAGTAACTCGATGCGCAGGCCCTCGGCAGTTACCGTCATTTCGATGTGCGCCTTCAATTTGTCAAAGTCGCTGATCTGGCGGATGGCAGCCTGCAGTTGCTCTTTCAGCTTTGCCATGTCCTGCTTGCGAAGCGGCAGGTTCTCGCCACTGCCAGTTTTGTCGGTACCGACCATCTTGGCAGTACCGCTTGGGTCCTTGAAGTAGCCGCCAACCGCCTCCTGGATCTGCTTGCTGCTGTTCATCAGCCACAGCACGATGAACAGCGCCATCATCGCCGTAACAAAGTCAGCGTAAGCCACCTTCCACGCGCCGCCGTGATGACCACCATGACCGCCCGTGCGCTTGATGACGATGATTTGCGGCTTCGTGGTCACACCGGCTTCCTCATGCCGTGGCTGCTGCGGCATCTGCGTCCGGCGCTGCCGCCGCCGCTTGACCGCCTTCTGGCGCGCGGTTCTTGCATGCCGCCTCAAATTCCGTGAAGCTCGGCCGCACATGCGCTGGAATCGCACGCCGTCCCATTTCGGTCGCCAGCAGCGGGGCCACGCCCTTCATGAACGCGATCATCGCGACACGCAGCACGTGCCAGTACTCGCGCTCTTCGTCGGCGAGCTTGGTCATGTTGGCGGCGAGCGGGCCGACGAAGCCATAGCACATCAGGATGCCCAGGAACGTTCCCACCAGAGCGGCAGCAACCTTTTTGCCGATCTCCTCGGGAGGTCCACCCAACGCGCTCATAGTGAGCACCACGCCCAGCACCGCAGCCACAATGCCCAAGCCGGGTAACGCATCAGCCATGGAACTGAGTGCTCCAATCGGCATCTGCTTTTCGTGATGGTGGACGTCCATATCGGCCTCGATCATCTGGTCCACGTCGAAAGCCTCGACTCCGCCCATGACCACCATGCGCATGGTGTCGCATACGAAGTCCACCGTCTCGTGATCTTTCTGGAAGCTGGGAAACTGGGCGAAGAACGGACTCTCTTTCGGCCCTTCGATGTCCTTTTCGACCGCGACCAAGCCCTGTTTGCGGGCTTTCGAGAACAGTTCATAGAGCATCTTGAGCGAATCGAGGTAGCGCTGCTTGCTGAATTTCGAGCCCCGCAGCACCCCGGTCACGCCGCCTACGATCGCCTTCAAGGTGTGCAGTGGGTTGGCCACCAGCAAGGTACCGATCGCTGCGCCGCCGATGATTAGTAACTCGGCAGGCTGTATGAGCACACGGATCGGACCGTGCTCCATGAGGAAGCCGCCAATCACCGCGGCCAACACGACAAGCATGCCAACGATGGCGAACATATCCAACACTTCTATCGGCTCAGGGGCAGGAAACTTGGGCGGGTGCCCTTTGGCTCTTGGCTCTTCGCTCTTGGCCGTTGGCTCTTCGCTTTCGGCTCTTAGCTGTTGGCCTTTCGCCTTCCGCTTTCTTTATGGGTGTCATCCCGAGGCGGACTCCGAGCGTAGCCGAGGAGGAGCCGAGGGACCTGCAGTTGACTTTTAGCTGCCAGCCACCAGCTGCCAGCCTCCAGCCAAAAGCGCCCGCGCTGATCTCCTGCCATTTACCAATGGCTGCGAGAGTGACGGATATCACAAAAAATGTTCATGCACGATACCTTGTTTTCAACAATTTAGCGTAGTTATCTGTTGCAAATGATTGAGCCGCAGCGGCTTACAGGTACTTAACAGATTTCAAAGAACTTAGCAGGACTCACCGACTCGCCCCGTAGGGACACTCTTTGTTGTCCTCGGAGCCAGTTTATCGGTTGCTGAAGTGACCTGGACGGAAAAAGCGCAGAGTCGAGGTTACGAAGGTGGTAGAAATGCCTGAACTGGGAATGAGTAGGTGCAGAAAGGGGTGGCCCTGGCAAGCATTCTGAGTAGTCGATG
>JARLGI010000114.1 GCA_031296115.1 Acidobacteriota bacterium
GCTATGGTCCTGGAAATTACGGTCGCGGAGGCCCGGGCTACGGGCGCGGCTCCTCCCACGGGGCCTATGGTGGACGCGGTTATGCAGGCGGTCCAGGTGGCGGCTACCGTGGCGGCACCGGCGGTGGATCTCACGGCGCAGCACGTAGTTTCAGCGGTGGTGGTGGGCATGGCGGCGGACGCCGCTAACCAACCGAACGGCAAGCGAAAAGGCGCAAGCCCACGACTCCGGTCGTGGGCTTTGAGCCGAGCCGCTCCATCAGTGTCTCAAGTTCGCGCGGCGCTACCTTGGTAAGGCGAAATCGGGCAGGCCCACCTGCCGTAACTAAAAAGTAGGCTATACCGGAGATGGTGATGAAGACTGAACTGAAGCGTCTTCCTGTTGTGCTTCTCCTGTTCGTGACCGCTGGTTCGCTAATTGGACAAACCAGGGGTTACCCTAACCACAATCCGGGAAGAACAGCTCGCTTGCAGTATATGTCGGGACAGGTGTCGCAAGCTCCGTGCGAAAGTAGCGACTGGGTTGCAGCCGAGGTTAATCGGCCTCTGCAGCCCCCGGTTTGTATTTGGGCAGATAAAGACTCGCGAGCTGAACTGAACGTAGCAGGCGGATTCATCCGAATGAGTTCGGAGACGAGTGTCACCCTCACTACGGTAAATCGAGGCACCGTCCAATTCGGGGTCAATCAAGGCGTCGCTAGTCTTACGGTTAGATACCTCCTGCCTGGGGAAATTTACGAAATTGATACTCCCAATGCCACGCTGACCGTAATGAAGCCGGGAGTTTACCGGGTCAATGTTATCCCCAATCAGGATCAAACCTGGGTAACGGTGCGGCGAGGCGCTGTTGCCGCAACTGGCGCAGGCAATTCCGTAACGGTAAATGCCGGCCAGCAGGTGCGGTTTCAAAACAAAACTTCAATGCAGCACACCACGGAGAAGGCGCCGGCGCCCGACGGATTTGATGACTGGGCCCATGTTCGCGACCAACGGCTTGGGGTTCGGACTTCGCCGTTCGGTATAGTCTTCGGCTATCCCCCACCGCCCTATGGACCACCCGGATTCTGGGTGCAGTATTCACATTGAGGGCTCCACAGCTTCGAAGAGTTGTGCTCCGCAAAAGCTTGAGCCGAGGCTTTCGCCCCCGCGTGACATTGTTACATCCTGCCCAGAGTGGCCAATTCTTGTTCTTGAATGTTGCTGATTCGAAACGAGTTCAAGGTGTATGAGGTTTTGACGAGGGTCAGCCCCTCCTGGGCTTCCGCTCTGATCTCGTACAACGGCTCACTTAGGTATAGCGTAACTTTCGCCTCAGCGTCGGGTCTATAATGTTAGGGTAATTTCTAGCCCGCTGCCGTCGGCACGCGCGCTACCGCGGAGAAACAAAATGAAGCGATCTAATCTAATGCGATTTCTTTTGCTCGGCGTGGCTTTGGTCACGCTCGGATTGTCGCCTGAGTTCATCTTCGCCGGAGGTGTTCATGGCGGCGGTGGCGGATTCCACGGCGGCGGTGGCGGATTCCACGGCGGCGGTGGCGGATTCCACGGCAGCAGTGGCTACGGCGGCTATCACGGTGGTGGCTACGGCGGCTATCACGGTGGCGGCTACGGCGGCTATCACGGCGGTTATGGCTACCACGGCGGCTACGGCGGCTGGGGCTGTTGCGGATTCGGCCTGAGCTTCAATTTTGGCTGGCCCTACGGGGGCTACGGATACCCCGTATACGCTCCATACGCAGCATACTATCCGTACCCTTACTATCCATACTACCCGTATCCTTACAGCTACTATTACGCTCCAGTCGGTTATCCTGATCCCGCCGCTTACAGTCCGGCTGGTAACGACGGCTATTCTGATCCTGCGGGCTACAGCCAGGCCGGCAACTATGCTCCCGGCAACAATCCGCCTGCAGCGCAGCCTAGTGTCTCTGATTCTCGACCCCCTACCCGTGCAGGCAATTTGACGTTGCACGAGGCCGTCTATCGTTCGACACCTCAAACCTACGGGACCGGTTCGACGGTGAACGCGAACGACTATCATTCTGCTTCGGCCGTGCGCCAACTGCCGGCGACGCGTCCCGAGGTGCAGAACGTCATCCGCGCTCTGCGTGGCATGCCGCCGCAGGCCCGGCAACGGGCAATCGACTCCGGTCGGTACAGCAACTTCTCAACTCAGGAAATGAAGCTGGTAAGAGAAGCTGCGGAGCTGCCTCCGGCCTAGGCCGCGGGCCGGAACATCCAGCCTACGGCGGCTTTGAACATAGGTATCACCTCGGGGCGAGCCTATGTGGGTCAGTGGGAGGGAAGATGAAACCCCGAACCTACCTGCACGCATCGCGCACTGCCAAGTTTTCGCGCCTGCGGCTTTATTCACCCCTGCACAACTGTTCCGGCAGAGGCGCCCGCGGAGACGTGGGGCCGGCGCTTAGACGTCTGGTCGCGCTGGCGATGGCATTATTTCTGCTGCCGGCGTGGCAGGGAGAGCTGTTGGCGCAGCAGGCGCCCCCGCCGCAATTGGGACAAGGGCTGGAAGATTACAGCGGACAGCTTCAGTCAGACCAATCAGGCTATGAAGGGCAGCCTTACCAGACGGTTGATGCGTATTCGCAGCAGGGGAATGGCCCGGTTCAGCCGCTGAATGGGGTGCACCTGCAGCAACTGGTGGCGCCAATTGCGCTCTATCCGGATACGCTTGTCGCTCTGGTGCTTACTGCGTCCACCTATCCCGCGCAGGTGACTGACGCCGATCGTTGGCGGCAGATGCAAGGCTATGCGTCTCCCGAACAGATTGCAGCCGGAGCCGACGCGCAGAATTGGGACCCGAGTGTGAAGGCACTGACGGCGTTTCTGCAGGTGTTGGCGCAGATGGCCCGGAACCTGCAGTGGACCACCGACCTGGGCAATGCCTACTACAACCAGCCGCAGGACGTACTGGAGGCGGTGCAGGTGATGCGCCAGCGCGCGCAGGCGGCCGGAAACCTGCAAAGCACTCCGCAGGAAGCGGTGAGCTACGACCAGGGCAACATCGAGCTGGCCCCGGTGAATCCGCAGCTGATTTATGTGCCAGCCTATAATCCGTGGAGTGTCTATGGACAGCCGGTCTCGCCTTATCCGGGGTTTTCGCTGCTTGGTGCGCTGGGGTCATTTTTCGGCTCATCGCCCGTGAGTTATGGGCTTGGGATCGCGATGACGGCCTTCAGCAACACGCCCTGGGGCTGGCTGGCCTGGGGACTGAGCTGGCTGGCCCAGTCCGTGCTGTTCAATCATGAGAACTACTATTCGCACAGCACTTCGGTGGCCGATTGGGGCTACCCGCACGGTGGACCACGCGCCGTTTCGGGAGGGGGAGCGATTGCCGGGCTGGGGAGTAGTTATGGCCGCCCAGGCGGTGTGTACAACGCGACACCTGGCAACGGGTTCGTCCACCGGCCTCCCTACAGCTATGGCCGCCCAGGCGGCGGGTACAACGCGACACCTGGCAACGGGTTCGTCCACCGGCCTCCCTACAGCTATACGGCGAGCCGGGCAGGAGGCTCCAGCCGAGGTTACCAAACGGCCAGAGTCGGCTACGCCCGACCACCGCTGGAGGCGCGTAACCGGCTGGAGTCGCAGCTAAGCAGGCAGTCCAGCTATCGCGCGCAGACCGCAGCCTATCAGCGCGGCGATTTCGGGGAGCGGTCTTCTGGGTTTTCGGGCAAGGCATTTGCGGGATCTTCCGGCAAGACGCCGCACTCGGGCGGCTTCCATCCGTTTGGCGGCGGGCACGCGTCTGAGAATTTCCATGGCGGTGGACACGCGCAGAAGAGCTTCAGTGGCGGGAAGAATTTCAGCAGTGGACACTCGCACTCGAGCGGAGGCGGTCATTCTAGCGGTCACGGTGGCGGCAAACATCACCATTGAGCCGGCAGCGGGTCCATAGTGAAGATAGCGACAATGTTCTTACCATGCCTCGTGGTATAGGGTGTCTTGGCGCTGGCGATGCCTGTGGGTCGTCAAAACATCGTACACCACATAATATCAATGACTCGACACCAAGTTCGATTGGCAACGCCGCCTCATTCTTTTTCAGGTTGAGAATCCTCCTACCCAACCCAGGTCTCGCGAGAAAGGCCTGAGTATCGAAAACCGTATTGCCATTTTTGGGTTGCGACTTGGGCGCTTGAAGCCGAGAAGGTTTTTCAAGTTCGGCGGTGGCGGGACTTGCGGAGCGCACGGAGCCAACTGACGTAATTCGCTTGGCTGGAGGGCCCTGACTACGGGCAGGCACGCTGCTGGCGCTCATTTTGCACCTCCGAGAGGCAGCGCCTCCACGTTGAAATTATGCCTCATCAAGAAACCGGGGATATGTGCGGCTGTTCAATATTGAACAGGTTCCCAAGTCGGAAATGTCAGTCAGTTGAGCGATTTTGCACAGCCCGTTAAGTTTCTAGGGTGTTAGGTTCGGTTTGTAACGGGAATTTGGAGACGGCGCGGACATGCGAGACCTGAGCGGAGGGAACATCACTCGCGAAGTTCAGATTGAGGCGATGTCACGCCTCGACTCGACGTGTCGCAAAGGGCGACCCTTTGGGAGACGCTAATGCCAAGTAAACGTACGCTTACTCTTAATGCCCGGATGTTTCTCAAGAGGATCGGCAGTCATAAAACCAGTCGGGAGTACCGGAACAATGAGGTCATCTTTTCCCAAGGTGATGCTGCGGATGCGATGTTTTACGTTGAGGCTGGCAATGTGAAGCTGACGGTTCTATCCAAGCGCGGCAAGAAGGCGGTAATCGCCATTTTCCGGCAGGGTGATTTTTTCGGTGAAGGCTGTTTAGGAACCCCCTCTTTGCGGATGTCCACCGCGACAGCGGTACATCTGTCCACGATCACGAGAGTGAAAAAGGCGACCATCGTTCGCATCATCCATAAAGACCCTGTGTTCGCGAGGCTGTTTATCACACATCTGCTCTCTCGCGTGGTCCGAATTGAAGAAGACCTCCTCGATCAACTTTTCAATTCCAGCGAGAAGCGGCTGGCACGAACTCTCCTGTTGCTTGCCAGATTTGGGACGCGATCCAAGCCACATTCTGCCATTCTGAAAGTAAGCCAGGGAACCCTGGCCGAGATGATCGGCACCACCCGGCCGCGAGTGAGCTTCTTCATGAATCGGTTTCGCAAGCTGGGCCTGATCGATTACAACGGTAGCTTGCGAGTGCACCGGGAACTGCTCACCTTCCTTCTCCACGAATAGACACCACCTCCGGGGTCGCGTATTCCTCCCTCCTTACTCCGCCAAAGTGCAGGTGGTCAAGTTTGACCAGAGTTTTGAAAGGAGCGAGCGCTACCTTAGGAACTTTATCCTGCTCAATCCACCCGGCAGGAACCGGGGGTGCGGTCATGATTGGAGTCATCATTGCTGACCATCAGGAGCTTTTTCGTATCGGAATGGCGCAGCTACTGGCGATCGCGGACGACGTTCGCATCGTAGGACAGGCCCAGTGTCCCGACAGTCGCTGAACACATTGAAAAAGGTCAATCCCCACCTATTGATTTTGTCAACGAGCTTTCTGCCGGCGTTCTCGAAAATCCAGCGGATGTTGAAGCGGAGCAAGACTGCACTGCTGGTGCTCGCTGAGGAGAACGACCGGGTCGCCTATGTGCGTTGGTTGCGAGCACAAGGCTCGTCAATCGTTCGATGGATGGACCCGTCATCGTGGATGCGATGCACCGAGTAGCACGAGGCGAGTTGTTTCTTCAGGATCGCAGTTCCGACATGAGAGAAGATCCGTCCAAAGTTGCATGAGGGCGGGAGAAATTCCGTGTCAGGCCTTCAGCAAGTACTCCCTGAGTCCATCGGACAGATGTTTACCCGCCAGTCCAGCTTGGAGTCGGTGCCCGCCGCGTTCGGTTGGATGAGCAATTCTGGCCAGCTTTCGGCAACCTGATCGCTGGATACTGATCAATGTAAGACTCTTACTTCAGGCAGCGAAACGTCCAAACTCGAACTTAACCGTCCGCAGACACTCAAGGCGTAAAGGAGTTCTCTATGAATCTAAATCTAATGGATCCAAAACTGATTGCTCTGGCAGTCGTAGTGGTTCTGATAATCGTTGTAACCGTTGCGCTGTACATGCGCAAACGCAGGAACACCACGGCAGAACTACGCAACCGTTTCGGGCCGGAATACGACCGCGCTGTTCGACAGCATGGGTCCGAACGTAAAGCCGAAGCGAAGCTGACAGACCGCGAAACGCGGGTTGAAATGCTGAAGATCCGCGATCTTGACCTAACGGAGCGTGAACGCTACTTGACCCAGTGGAAGGCGGTGCAATCCCGCTTTGTCGATTATCCGAAAGGTGCAGTGACTGAAGCCGATGAGCTGGTGTGTTCGCTGATGCAGACGCGCGGCTATCCGGTCACTGATTTTGACCAGCGTGCGGCGGACATTTCCGTCGACCATCCCCGAGTAGTGGAGAACTACCGCTCGGCGCACAACATTGCACTGCGGCTTGGCAGAGGTGAAGCCAGCACGGAAGAGCTGCGAACCGCGATGATCCACTATCGCTCTCTCTTCGACGAACTAGTACAGGTGCAGACAACTGGCGATAAAGTAGTGGCGTAACCCAGGGTCTGCGATTTTCCAGCGTCGGGCGTCAAGTACGACCGGAGGCATGCTAACCGCCGGCATTGCAATCAGTGCTGCGAGGTAAGTCTCTGTCTGATTAAGTCTAGGCGGGCTGCAACCTAAAGAGCGCTGCCGGCAATGAGGCACCGAACCCTCAATCAGACGCCGTGGAAGAAGGCCTGCACTTGCGTCTCCTGGCCAGAATTCAAAACAACCGCGGTCACCTCGCACTCTTTTGAGTTTGAAGATTATATCTTCACCAGGGGAAGGATCGAAAGCGGTCTATAGGCCGGGGAAAGCTTCCTGAACAAAAAACCCGGGACGAGCTCTGCGCTGGCATCGTCCCGGGGAGCGCGTAGCGCGAGTTCAACCTCGCGCTGCACGAACCTAACCCTTGCCGGGGTTGCTTTCGTGCATCTTCGCCCGCTCAATTAACATCTGCACCTGGTCTTTCTGGGGATATTCGGGATTGGTTTGCAATAATTTCTCCCACGCCACGATCGCGCCCTTGGGATCCTTCTTGCCCTGCCACTTGACGATCCCGAGATTGAACAGGGTTCCGGGATGGTTCGGCCTGACGGCCAGGGCTTGATTGAAGTCGGAGATTGCCTTGTCGGCGTTTCCGGTGTACCAGTACGCAGTGCCAAGGTCAGTGAGGACATCGGGATTTTTCGGCTGTATCGCTACGGCCTTCTCGTAGTACCCAATCGCTTCCGCGTAAGTCTGGGCGTCGAAATACAAGTTCCCCAGTTTCACCAGGGTGTCGAAGTCATTAGGGTTGCTCTTGAGTTGGGTCAGCAGGGGTTCGGCGGCCTTAGCGATCATTTCAGGGGAAGCTGCCTGCTGTTGCTGCTGCATAGCGCCGATACCCGGGAGTTGTCCGGCGCCCATGGGGGCGCCTCCCATTCCTGCGGGTGCCGAAGCGGCTTGCGCGGTTTCTGCCGGCGCCGTTGTCGGAGCCGACCCGCGCGCGAAGTAGCCGACCGCGATGCCAATCGCCAGCGTGATAACCGCCAGCGTGTAGGCTTGTACGTTGGTAAAGCTCAGAGGCGTAGTGCTTTTGTCGTCTTGCGCAGATTGAGGCATTGCATACTCCTTTACAGTCAGTTAATTCTTGGCGCCGGCGGCAACCTGTAGCGGTTGTTCAAGGTGGAACAAACGGCTCACCGCGGCGGTCAGCACGTCCTGCTCGTTCCTCGCCGGAAGTTCCTTCAATTCACGGGCCAGTGAACCGGCGATGCGTTGCGTTATGTGTGCCGTCAGTGCGGTGAGTGCCTGGTTCTGGTCTTCGGTGAATGGTCCAAACTCCTTGCGAAGAACTTCTAATTCCTGCCGGCAAAGCTCGTCGAGGCGCTGGCGCAAAGCGACGATGGTAGGTACCACACGTTCCGCCATCAGTTTGCGGCGGAAGCCCTGGACTTCCGACTGCACGATCTTTTCCGCCTCTTGGGCGGCGGCCTGCCGTCCGACCGCGTTGCGCTGCACCATGTGCTCCAGGTCGTCCATGTCAAACAGATGAATACCGTCCACCTCTCGCACCTTGGGATCAATGTCGCGCGGCACGGCGATATCGATCATCACCATCGGCTTGTGGCCGCGCTCGCGGGCAATGCTGTCCGCTTCCTGACGGCTGAGAATGCAATGCGGGCACGCGGTGGAAGTTACCACAATGTCCGCCGTCTTGATGTGTCGTAACCGCTCCTGGTAAGGGACGGGACTTGCGCCCAACTTCTGGGCTAGTTCCTGCGCGCGCTCCAGTGTGCGGTTCATCACCTTCACGTTCCTGGCGCCGGCCTTCATCAGGTAGTGGGCCGCCAGTTCGCTCATCTTGCCGGCGCCGATCAGCAGCACCTCGCACCCGGCGAGATCACCCAATACCGTCTTGGAAAGTTCAACCGAGGCGTAGGGAACCGAGACCGCCGATGAGCCAATGGCCGTCTCCGTCCGGGTCCGCTTGGAAACGGTGAGCGCCTTCTGGATCACAGCGTCGAGGAACCGTCCCGTGGTTCCCGCCTGCTGGGCCAGCGCCCAGGCATCCTTTACCTGGCCGGTAATTTCCGGTTCACCCAGGACCATGGAATCCAAACTGGAAGTCACGCGGAAGATATGAGTGAGTGCTACGTCATCCATCAAGCGGTAAAAGTGCGACCATTCGCAAAGTTTGATCTGGTACTCCTGGGTCAAAAACCGCAACACGGAGTTCGCCGCCGTAGGAACGTCACTGGCCCAAAGAATGAATTCAGTGCGATTGCAGGTCGCCAGAACGATGACTTCCTCGACGCCTTCTGCGCGTACCAGGTGCTGCAGCGCCTCAAGGCGGCGGGCTTCGCTGATCCAGAATCGCTCGCGAACGGCCACCGGGGACGTTCGGAAGTTCAAACCGATGACTGCCAAAGTTGGTTCCACGGAGCCCCCTCAGACGAAATGGTTTCCGGTTCTGTAAAGGCACAGCGGCTGCCAAACGGTGGGACCAAACGCGCTTCCCACAAGACGCTGATAACAAAGCGGTTAATTATGGACAAGAGTGGTCTTGTAGGGTTTCACGCGATCCCCTCTTGCGGCATATCACCCGTCCGGGAGTGTCTTTTCCCACCCGATCCCCCGCGTAAGTTGTATGGCGCAAAGCCGTTCCAGGGAGTACATTACCCTCGCCGCGGTTTGTGGCGTCTTTCATATCTTCCCTCTAAAAGGGATTCCGTGAGGAAGGGGAACAAGAATGACAAAATGGTTACAACGTATCGCTCTGTTTAGCTTCGTGCTCGCTCTGGCGCTGCCCCAGGTCGCAATGGCAGACTCCGCTGCCGATACCTACAAGGCAAAGTGCGCCATGTGCCATGGCGCCGAAGGCGCCGGCAAGGCTGCCATGGGAACCAAGGACCTGGGCAGCGCTGACATCCAGAAAATGTCGGACGCCGACCTGAATGCGGCCATCACCAACGGCAAAGGCAAGATGCCGGCTTACAAGGGCAAATTGACCGACGCGCAGATCACCGACCTTGTGAAGTACATTCACACCTTGAAGAAATAGCGACAAGTTTTTTCTGCAACCTGAAGGCGGCTCCTTGGCGGGCCGCCTTTTTCGCCTTCGCAGGCTTCCGAATAGCCCTGCTTCCCGTCTCACTGTCGCCTAGGCTTCGCCGGAGTTATACTCGCTGGCTGCATGATGGAGGCGCCGTGAAAGACGATACTGCGCAGAAGCCCGACTCCAACTCGGGCGTGACGCGACGCGATTTCATGAAGATCTCCGGGATCGGCGTTGCCGTCCCGTTGGTGCTCGGACCCAAGCTTGTTGAGGCCGCCGGGGAAGAGGTTGCAGTCCACGGGCCCGGCAAAGTCGCAGTTACTCTAGACGTGAATGGCAGGAAGCTGACCGCGCAATTGGAACCGCGCGTGACCCTGCTCGACGCGTTGCGCGACAACTTCAACCTGACCGGTGCCAAGCGCGTTTGTGATCGGGGGGCGTGCGGCGCATGCACGGTCTTGATGGATGGCAAAACGGTCTATGCCTGCGCGGTGCTGGCCATCGACGCGCAGAACACCAAGATCACCACCATCGAGGGCCTGGCGCAAGGCGACGCGCTCACGCCGGTGATGGAGGCTTTTGTCGAGCACGACGCGCAGCAGTGCGGTTTTTGCACGCCCGGCTTCATTGTCGCGACCACGCACTTCCTCGCGTCGCACCCTAGTCCCACAATGGAGGACATCCGGCGCGGGCTCAGCGGAAACTACTGCCGCTGCGGCACCTATAACGGCATTCGCGCGGTCGCGCTTGCGACCAAAGGGAGGGTGTCATGAGCGAATATCAATGGCCCGATCCCGCGACCCGTCCGCTGCTGGGAAAGCCCATTTCGCGCGTCGATGGCCCGGTGAAAGTCTCCGGCCGCGCCAAGTACACCTACGACTACAATCCCGACGGCCTGCTCGCGGGAAAGATCCTACGCTGTCCGTACGCCCACGCGCGCATCACCAGTCTCGATACCAGCGTGGCCGAGAGGATGTCTGGCGTAAAGGCGGTGCACGTCATCCAGGGACCGGGCATAGAAGTCTTCTGGGCAGGCGATGAGATAGTGGGAGTTGCGGCCGTTGACGAACCAACCGCCGAAGATGCCATCCGCGCCATCAGGGTGCAGTATGAAGTGCTGCCGCACTTTGTGTCCGACGCTGAACCGCCGAAGAACATCGCCCTCGATACCGGGCCGATGAGCCGCGACAACTTCGAGGACATGGAAGACAACCAGGTCCCTGATGAGCAGGTGATTGCGGCGATCCAGAGGAACGGCATCAGCTTCAAGCCCGACGAGAAATATTTGAAAGCCGCGCAGGAGTCGGGCGTCGATCCCAAGGTGGTGCAGGCGCTGCGCACTGCGAAGTACGCCGAGGCCACCACCTCGCGCTCTCCCTACAAGAAGACTGCCGTGCAGACGCAGGGCGAGCCCGACAAGGCCTTCGCTTCGGCGGCCGCGGTCTCCGAAGGCATCTACGGCGCATCGTGCATCACTCACTGTTGTCTGGAAACCCACGGCATGGCCTCGGAGTGGCCCACAGACGAGGACATGACGGTGCACATATCCACCCAGAACCTTTCCGGCATCGCGGGCCAGGTAGCAGAGCCGTTGGGAATTCCGGCGGGCAATATCCAGGTGTTGGAGCAGTACATCGGCGGCGGATTCGGCAGCAAGTTCAGTCCAGACCGCTGGGGCATGACGACGGCGCACCTGTCGAAGAAGGCAGGCGGCAAGCCGGTGAAAATCATGCTGGAACGCGATGCCGAGCAGGAGGTCGCGGGCATGCGTCCCTCCACATTTGCGCGGGTGAAGATCGCCGCCGATAAAGAAGGCAAACTCGTCGCCTGGGAGTCGCGCTCCTGGGGCACCGGCGGAATGGGCGGCGGCGGCACGCCTCCTCTGCCATATATCTTCGAGATTCCCAATCAGCGCAAACAGAACATTGCAATCGCTACTAACCAGGGCAGCGCCCGAGCGTGGCGCGCGCCCAATCATCCGCAGGCGGCTGTCATTTCCATGGGCGCGATCGAAGACCTAGCGGCCAGGATGAACCTCGACCCGGTGGAGTTGATCACCCGCAACCTCGAGCTGACCGGAACGCGCAAGAAAATCTATCGCGATGAACTTCCGATCGCAGCGGAGCTGATGGAATGGAAAAAGAATTGGCATCCGCGCGGCGACAAGTCACCGGGACCCGTAAAGCGCGGCCTCGGACTTTCACTGCACACGTGGGGAGGGCGCGGCCACAACAGCGATTGCGATTTCACCCTTCATCCCGACGGCTCGGTCGAGATCAAGATGGCCACGCAGGACCTGGGCACTGGCTGCCGCACCCTCATCACCATCGTTGCGGCTGACACGCTTGGCATTCCGATGGAGAACATCAAGCTGCTTATCGGTGACAGTCGTTATCCCGTCTCCGGCGCCAGCGGCGGTAGCACCACCTCCGGCGGAGTTACATCCTCCACCCGTCGCGCGGCGGTGGATGCGCGCCAGCAGTTGTTCGCCAAAGTCGCCCCCGCGTTGCAGGCAAAGCCAGAAGAACTGGAAGCAGTGAACGGGTTCGTGCGCGTGAAGAGTGATCCCGGTCGCAGCCTGTCGTGGAAGGAAGCCTGCTCGAAGATGGGCGCCATGCCGCTGACGGTTCGCGGCAAGAATCCCGACAAGTCGAAGCCGCCGGACCTGACCAATAGCGGTGTCGGCGGCGTACAGATGGCCGACGTTTCTGTCGACACCGAAACCGGCATCGTGCGCGTCAACAGAATGGTCGCGGTACAGGACTGCGGCCTGGTGGTGGACGTGAAGACCGCCGAGAGCCAGGTGCTGGGCGCGCTCATCATGGGCATCAGCTACGCGCTGTACGAGGAGAAGATCCTCGATCCCGTCACCGGCCGCATGCTGAACCCGAACATGGAGTTCTACCGGCTGGCCGGCATCGCCGATATCGGCGAGTTGAAGGTGCACATGATGACCGGCAAAGGTTATGACGAGCGCGGCGTGATCGGACTGGCCGAGCCGCCGGTGGTTTCGCCCGGCGCAGCGATTTCCAATGCAGTGGCCAACGCCATCGGCGTGCGGGTGCCGTTCCTGCCGCTCACACCCGACCGGGTGCTGGCTGCCTTGGAGCAGGGAGGCGCTCATGCAAGCCTTTGAGTACGCCAGTCCGACCAGGAAGGAGCAGGTAGCAACATTACTCGGCGAGCACGGCGCTATCCTGGCCGGCGGTACGGATTTGCTGGCGCTGATGAAGGACGACGTCGTCACGCCCCGGCGCCTGGTGAACATCAAGCAGATCGAAACCCTGCGCGGTACCAGCTATCAGCCGGGCAACGGACTTCGCATCGGTGCGCTGACCACCATCGCGGATTTGGTTGAAGATGCCAACGTCCGCCAGAATTATCCCGTGCTGGCGGAGGCAGCGAACGAAGCTGCCAGCCCGCAGATCCGCAACCTCGCCACCATAGGCGGCAACATGTGCCAGCGCCCGCGCTGCTGGTACTTCCGCAACGGCCTGGGACTTATGCCGGTGACGGCCGACGGCAAGTCCATGGTGCTCGAGGGCGACAACCGCTACTCGGCAATCCTGGGCAACACCGGCCCTGCTTACTTCGTCAGCCCCTCCACCATCGCGCCCGTGCTGATCGCTTACGGTGCGAAGATTCGTCTTTACTCCCCCAGCGCGCCCGGCAGCGGCGTTCGCGAACTGCCGTTGGAGAACTTCTTCGTCATCCCCAAATCGCAGAAAGACTCCGAACACGACCTCAGGCCCGGCGAGTTGGTAATTGAACTTGTCGTACCTCCGCCGTCGCAGAACGTGAAGATCGGCACCTACGAAGTCCGCCAGAGAGCGGCTTTCGACTGGCCGCTGGCGCAGGCCACCGCAGTGCTTGAGATGGATGGCAACACGGTGAAGAGCGCGCGCATTGTGCTTGGGCACGTCGCGCCCATACCGTGGCTCGACATCGGCGGAGCCCAGGAGATTATCGGCAAGAGCATCACGCCCGAAACTGCAATGGCGTCGGCCAACGCCTCGGTGGCGCTCGCCCGGCCGCTCAGCCACAACAAGTACAAGATCACCCTGACCAAGGTCGCCGTGAAGCGCGCCCTGCTCAAGGCCGCGGTCCACAATTCCGGAGGTGCCGCATGATGCTGCTGCCCGATGCCGAACGCTTCGATCCTCATCGCGAGGACCTCTGCCCGGCGCTGCGCTGGAAAGGGCAATTCATCGAGGCCGAGCGGGATTCCTCGGTGCCTCCCACCAACGATGGCCTCTTCTGGTGCATGCATACCCAGGCCTGCATCGGCCCCGACGGGATGCTGGCCGAGCCCGGAAACTGCGCGTCAAAGGCGCGCGAGTGCCACGGGACAGGCAAGTGCGGATGAGGGCCGCTCTTTGCCGTTCGCTCGTCGCAGAAAGTGCTGCTTTTTGGTCGGACCAAATCAGGGAAGCTTCTTGCCGTGCGCCCCGGCGAAAAGCGAATAACGAATAACGAAAAGCGGCTCTTATCGCGTGTACTGCCGGATCAGCTCGGCCGCGCTGGGATACTGCGCCGCCAGTTGCTCGCCGATGCCCTGCTCGTAATCTTTATAGTCGAAGCCCGGCGCCATGGTTGTGCCCATCAACGCAAACCTGCCGCCCGGCGCGAGCCGGCTGCCCTGCCACACGTGTCCCCGGACCACCACTTGCGGTTGCTGACCGGCGGCGAGATCGCTGCCCAAGGTAATCGTATGCGAGCTCCCGTCGGGGCGTAACTGCAGCATGATGACCGGGTCGCCGAGATAAAAGTGAAAGATCTCCGTGGCTGGCATGCGATGCAGCTTCGAGAAAGTGGCGGGCGTGATCATGAAGTAGATGGCGGTGCCGATGGAGCGCGAGCCGTGCATTCCCTCCGGCAAGTACTCCTCGGAGACCGACCAGCGCGAGCGGTAGGTTTCGCGGAAAAAGCCGCCTTCAGTTCGCAGCGGCGTCAGTTGCAGCAGTTCTTTGACTTCGTCGGCTGTCATGGTGACAACAGCCTATCATCTTGACCCCCGCGCAGTCCGCATGCGTGAGCGCTAATCGGGCCAGTGGATTGGACGCCGCGGCTAGCGGGTCTGGGTTCCGAGATAATTGAACAGGCTGAGGTTTTCCACGCGGGCTTGCCGCTTGCAGGGCGGCATTGCGCGCGGTTTCGGCATTGGCCAGATTGGTGGCAGCCACGTGCGCGTCCACGCCGACCAGGTCACTGGTTTGCGCGTAAGCTGTAACTTTTCGCTGTTCAGAAAGGTCTGAGTGGCGTTGATCTGGTCCAGCGTGCTGCCGTAAAAGACCCGCCCCGAGCTTAGTTGATCGTAGGCCGCGCGGACTACGTTGGTAGCTTTGGCGATGTCGTCCATGGTGCTGCTGCTGGATTGCAACACGCTAGACTAGCCAGATCGCTGAGCGACTGGAAGACGCTGGCCCCGATGGTGACCGACAGCGCGTCCGGCGGAATGGTGATGGCCCCGGTCGAGCCCGTTGCCGTCGGCGGTGACGACATTGCCCTGGTTGTCAAGATGAAACATTCCTGCGCGCGTGTAGCCGGTTTCACCATTGGGCATCTTGACCTGGGAGAAGCCGGCGCCTTGGATGGCGAGGTCTAGCGCGTTGCCCGTCTGGTTAAAGTCGCCTTGCACCGGGATGACCTCTGACGCCGCGGTGCGCGTGCCCAGTCCGACCTGCAAGCCGGAAGCGACGGTCGTGTTCTGTGTCGCCGCCGACCCCGGCATTACCAAGTTCAGGTACATCAAGTCCTGGAACTGCAAACGGCGGCGCCGGAAAGCCCGACGTGCTGGCGTTTGACAAGTCATTGGCCACGTTGTCCAGGTTTAACTGCTGGGCGACCATTCCGGTAGCTGCGGTATAGAGTGCGCGAAACATGGAGCTCCTTATAGGCGCGACAGATCTTGGGCGGCGATGCGGTTGAAGTTGGCGTGGAACGCGGTCAGCGCCTGCTGCAGGAAGTCGGCGCGCCGCTGCAACTCCACCAGCCCGACTGCGGCCATCACGGCGTTCAATTTGCTGCCCTCCAGCGTTCCCTGCACAATCTGGCCGGTGCCGACCCGTTCACTCCCCGCGGGGGCCGCGAAATACGAGCTGCCCGCCGGAGTCAATGCCGTTCCCGGAGCGAAGGTCACCACCTGCAGCTGTCCTGCCAGCGCACCGTCGACCGAGATCGTCCCGTCGTGGCTGACGGAGAGCTTGCCAGGGGGTATGGTGATAGCTCCCTCAGCGCCAGCCACGACGTTGCCCTCGGAGGTAACCAGATGTCCGCTGCGGTCCACGTGAAAATTTCTCAGCCTGCCGCTGCCGGTCTGTACCGCGAACCACCCTTCGCCCTGGATGGCGAAGTCGAGATCGCTGCCGGTGTGTTCCAGGCTGCCTTGCGCCATGTCGACCCGGGTGCTGCCCAGCACTCCAAAATTGTTGACGGCCTGATTGACGGCACTGCGCAACGCGCCACTGGCCGTCGCCAACTGTGAGCGGAAGCTCGCAACCTGACCTTTGTATCCGTTGGTATTGAGGTTGGCCAGATTGTTGGCCGCCAGCTCGAGCGCTTGTGTGCGCGCTCGCAAACCGGCGCAGGCTGCGTAAAGGCCGCTGTTCATCGCCTTGCTCCGCAGGTTGCTAAAGCAAGAGAGCGGCCAAAGAGCAAGCGCGGCGTTGCGTAGATCCAACAGGTTAGGAGCGGTGAGGGTTAGAAAAAACTAAAGCGGAGTGTTCATCATCTGGGGAATGGTCACAAACCGGTAGCCTTCATTCTTGTATCGGGTGAGAATTTGCTCACTGGCATCGACGGTGCGGGTGCGGTTGGCGCCCATGCGCAGGTATCCGCCATCGTGCAGCAGGATGACGTCGCCGCCGCGAACCTGCCGCGCTGCATGGGCCACAATCTCATCCGCCGATTTCGCTTTCCAGTCGTAACACGTCACATTCCACATGATGGGTTCGAAACCGGCCGCGCGCACTGCGCGTAGGGTCGCTGGGCGGCGTCCGCCAAACGGCGGCCGAAACAGCTTCGTGTCGACCCCAGTCGCGTCGAGGATCGCTTGCCGCGTCCGCTCCAGTTGCCGCCGCACTTCCGCCTGGGAAGAGAAGATCAGATTAGGATGGTCCCAGGTGTGGCTGCCGATGGCGTGTTCGGCGGCGACCAGCGCGCGTGCAATCTCCGGCTTCTGCTCGACGAACTGCCCGATGAGGAAGAATGTGGCTCTCACATCATGGCGCTTCAGGACTTCCATCATGCGCCAAGTGTAGGGATCGTTTGGCCCGTCGTCATAGGTCAGCGCCAGCACGCGCGAGCCGGGCGGTGCACCGATGAATGTTCGGCCGCAGATCTGCGATGTTGGCCACATAGTCTGGAAGCCGGCCCAGACCGCCGCGCCGGCCACGCCGATTCCGCTCAGAATTGCGGGGAGCATTACCTGAGATTCTAAATGGGCGGTTAGCACTTGGCGGTTAGCAAGTAGCAATTGGAGATTAGCATTCCGCACTCAGCATCCAGCATCGGCGGTCAGCGAGGGGGATCGAGCGAGAAATGACGAAGACGTTCGAAGTCCTGCGTGAAGAGTTCGTTGCTGACTGCTGACCGACCCCGGTGGAAAACTCGTCGCAAAGTTAACCATCCTGCCAATTGCCACCGACTCCCGGTCGGGATATTCTGCGAATTAGTTTTTTCTTTCCGTCATGGCGAACCTTTTCGAACCACCACGGTACATCGCAGTCGAGGGCCCCATCCGCGTGGGCAAAAGCACACTCTGCCAGGTGATTGCCGAGACCCTGCACGCGCAGCGCATCACCGAGCCCGAGCACAACCCGTTTCTGCGGCCGTTTTACGACGGCGAGCCAGGCGCGGCCTTCCAGGCGCAGTTCGCCTTCCTCATCGCGCGCTACGAGCAGTTGGCCGCGCTCGACGTGAAGCGCAACCCCACCAAGACCTACGTCGCCGACTACATCTTCGAGAAGGACAAGCTGTTCGCCTGCGTCAACCTCAGCGACCAGGAGTTGGAGCTTTACAACCGCTACTACGACCTCTTTCGCCAGAACGTGCCCCCGCCCGACCTGGTCATCTACCTGCAAGCCACGCCCGAGGTGCTGAAGAAACGGCTGAAGAAGAAGAACGCGCCCGGCGAAAAAGCCATCAGCGACGATTACCTGGAAGAGGTCATCAAGGCCTACGAACATTTCTTCTTTCACTACACGTCGTCGGACCTGCTGATCGTGAACACCTCGGAGATCGACTTCGTGGAGCGCAGTGAGGACCTGCAGGCGCTGCTGCGTCGCGTCAGCGAGCCCATTCGCGGCACGCAGTACTTCCTGCCGCTCGGTCCAGACGAGCACGCCGCGCGGGCGTAGGATTTCTTAACTGAGCTTTCATCGCTAATTATCACCCGCCACCCCCGGTTGCGCTATGCTCGTCTCATTCCCAAAGGAGAGCGTGTCATGGGCGTCTTATTTCAAGCCTTCTACTGGAACTGTCCTCAAGAAGAATCGCAGGACGGCACTTGGTGGACCTTCCTCGGCAGCAAGATTCCTGAGCTGCAGAGGGCGGGCTTCACCGCGTTGTGGTTGCCGCCGGCTAATAAGGCCGCGAACCTGGGCGGCCCCTCGATGGGCTACGATCCCTACGACTACTACGATCTGGGCGACTTTGACCAGAAGGGCCGCACCAGGACCTGGTTCGGCAACCAGGCCGAGCTGATTACGCTCGTCAACCAGGCGCACGCGGCCAACTTGCAGGTCTACGCCGACCTCGTGATCGATCACAATAACGGCGGCGACGCGCAAGAGACCAACCCCATCGACGGCAAGACGCGCTGGACCAAGTTTACGCCGGCCAGCGGCAGGTTCCCCCGCGACTGGGAGTGCTTCCATCCTTCGCGGTACGAAACGTTCGACGAAATGACCTTCGGCGACATGCCGGACCTGTGCCATCGCAATCCTCGCGTCTACGGCGAGATGATCAACCTGGCGCAGTGGATGATCGAAACCATCGGCTTCGATGGCTTCCGCTTCGACTTTGTCAAGGGCTACGCACCCTGGATGGTGAAGGCGATCGCCGAGTTGCGTTACCTGAACAAGGCCGACGGCGGCTTCTATCCGTTCTGCGTCGGCGAGTGCTGGGACGGCGAGCGCACCATCGAGGACTGGCTCACTTCCATCAACAGCTTCATGGACAATCCGGTCTCGGCCTTCGATTTTCCCCTGCACTACCGGCTGAAGGACCTTTGCGATAGCTTTGGCGTCAGCCTGCACACCCTGGCCTCGCCGGGCACGGTGATCCAGGACACGCCATCGCAGGCCGTCACGTTCGTCGACAATCACGACACCATCCGCGATCCCGGCAGTGCCATCAACCATGACAAGCTGCTGGCCTACAGTTTCATCCTGACCCACGAAGGTTATCCCAGCGTTTTCTGGATGGACTGGTACAACTTCGGGCTGGCGAAGACCGGCACGCCCAACGGCATCGCCGCGCTGGTGGCGGCGCACGAGCAACACGCCGGCGGCGCGACCCAGGTGCTCTACGCCGACGACAATCTGTACATCATGCAGCGCACGGGCTCGGATGCGCAGCACGGCCTGGTTTATGTGTTGAACAATCGAGGCGACGCCTGGAATGGAACCACGGTGCAAACGAAGTGGCCGAACACGCGTTTCGAGCCGATTGCTTACGGAGGGAACGACAATGACGCTCCGGAAGCAAAAAACTCTGCCAACGACGGCTCGGCGGACTTCTGGGCCGCGCCGCGAGGGTGGGCGGTGTACGCGCCGCAAGTATGAACAGTTGTCAGCAGCCAGTCGTCAGTCCCGATCATGGCCGGGTGACTGACTGAAAAGATCTGAGACCGTCTGAATGGGCGCTTCTGCAGAGTGGCCAGTGACTGGCCACTGACGATTAATGACTGACCACTGACGACCGATTACTGACAATTGGTCACTGACTCGGCGGGACGTATTCCTTGGGCTTCTCCCCACCCTCCCCGAAGAAATACGCTTCCATCTGCTGCGCGATGAATTCCTGGTGCTCTTTTTTCCACGGCTGCAGGCGGTATTCGTTGAGCAACATCTTCATGTGCTCGGTCCACTGCTCCCACGCCAGCTTGGAGACGTTGTCGTAGATGCGCTGTCCCAGCGGCCCGTCAAAAGGCGGCTCGTCGAAGCCCTCCGTTTCACGGCCCAACTTTACGCACTTCACCATGTGTGCCATTCGAACTCCTGTTGCCGCGAACGGCCCGCCGATAGCTCTCGGCCGGTGCGGCGGAATAAATGCCAACCATCGATTCTAACGCGAGGAAGAGTTTTCGCCACGGAGCGGCGTTTCCCACGGCGCAAGAGGACGACCTGCGAAGCGCGAGAAACGAGGAAAAAAGGCGAGGAGCGACGAGCGGCTTTCCGCTACTCGCCCATCCACGCCCCGTATGGACGCAGGCGTTCGATGTTGTCGCAGATGATCTTGAGCGCGCCGGTGATGGGGACCGCGAGAATCAGTCCCATCGCGCCCCACAACCATCCCCAGAACAGCAGTGCCAGTGTGACGGCCAGCGGATTCAGTTGCAGGCGCTTGCCCAGGATTTTGGGATACAGCACGTTCATGGCGACCAGGTGCAATCCGAGTACGGCGCCCACGATGACCAGCGATGTCGCCGTAGTCAGATGGCCGAGGTCGGCAATCAGCGGAGGAATGATGGCCATCATTAGGCCGAGGTAAGGAATCAAGCTGAGGAAACCGCTGATGACGCCTAGGAAGTAAAAGTAAGGAAGGCCGATCAGCCCGAAGATGGCCATGCTGCACAGGCTGAGGAAGACGCCAATGATGAAGTTGCCCACGATGAACGACCGGATCATGCCGGCGACGAGGCCCAGCATGACGTAGGCGGTGTTGCGGTTCTCCATGCTGAACAGCATCACCGACGAGGACCGCACGTGGTCTTGCCAGCTCAGCATGAAGAATACGAGAAAAGGAATGAAAGTCAGCGCCAGCACGATTTCCGTCACCGAACTGGCATTGCGGCTGAGCATGTCGGTCCAACTGCTGGACTGTTTGATGGTGACTGCCTTCCGGTCTTCCTCTGTCGCCGGCAGAACAGTCTCGGTGGTTTGCTCAATCTGGTGCGCCTGTTCTCGAATCTGGCCTACCATCGACTGTATCCGTGCCTTGTACATCGGCAACTCATGCATGAAGCTCATGGCGCGGCTGTAAGAAATATAGGTTGCTCCGCCTACCAGGCAGACGAGCAGAAACACGGCGATGAAGGAGGCCAATCCGCGTGGTATTTGAAAGCGGTCAAGGAAGTCCACGACCGGCGCCAATACGAAAGAGATGAGGACCGAAACCAGAACGACAATTAGGACCAGTTTGGCGATGTAGATCAGCGAGAGCACCGCTCCAGCGGCCAGAATCAGCAGCGCGGAAGCCTGCAGCCGCAGGATGCTCCGCCGCTCCAGCTCGGCAACGGTCGAGCGGTTGATGGAAACTGTAGTGACCGGCTCCGGTTCCCCCGCCGCGTTGGCATCCACGTCGGGATCGCGGCCAGGCGTTGCAGGCGGCTCCCGATTGTCCAGTAAGTGGTCCGGCATTTGGCTATGTTACTCGCATCAACGTGGATTCCGAACATGATAGCTTTGCTGTGTCGCAAATGGTAAATACCGCGAGCACGGGGCCGTCCGGCGGGCCCACACGTATTCTGGCGCTGGACTTCGGCTCCCGCAACATCGGGCTGGCAATCACCGACCCTCTGGGACTGACGGCGCAAGGCCTGCCGACCTTGCGGCGCAGTACCAAGCGCAACGACCTGGACTATTTGCGACGGCTGATCAAGCAGCATGCCGTAGGCGAGATCGTGATAGGCCTTCCGCTCCGCATGAGCGGCATCGAAGGCATACAGTCGCAGAAGGTGCACCAGTTCGCCGAGGAGCTACGCCGCAAGTTCAAGCTGCCGGTGCATCTGTATGACGAACGGCTGACCTCGGTCGAGGCCAACCGCCTGCTGCGGGAGACCGAGATGAGCATCCGGCGGCGCGCCGCAGTCGTGGACCTGATGGCCGCGGTGCTGATCCTGCAATCGTTCATGGAGTTCCGGAGGTCGCAGGCACGCTAAGCAGCGTCGAGGCACGCTGGTTCATCTAAATTGCTATCTCGGATGGGCACCTCCCTCAAACTCGTGGCGGTTCTGATCCTCGCCTTTGCCGTTTGGTTTATTTGGGCGGCCTTGCTTCCGGTGAAGCCTGCGCAAACACAGTTTGTGCTGTTGCGTCCCGGCTGGAGTACGCGGCGCATCGCGCGCGACCTACAACGCGAAGGCATCATTCGCAGCTCATCGGCATTTCTGCTTCTGCAATACATCGAAGGTCCGAAGACGCTGAAAGCCGGCGAGTACAAGTTTGAGGATGCTGCCAACGCGCTCGAGGTGCGCCATCGTCTCATCCGCGGCGACGTGTACGCGCGGACCGTTGTAGTGCCGGAAGGCTACAACATGTTCGACATCGCGGCCGCGGTGGAACAGGCCGGACTCGGTTCGGCAGCCGACTTTCTCGCAGCGGCGAGGAACGACGTATCCCTCCTCCGCGATTTCGACCCCGGCGCCAAGACGCTGGAAGGGTACCTCTTCCCCGATACCTATCAGTTCACCCGCATCGACAGCGCCCACGAGATGGTGGCGGCCATGGTGCGCCGTTTCCGGCAAGAGGCGCAGAAGATTGGGTTGGTGGGTAACGACGACCTGCCTCGCATTGTGACCATGGCCTCGATCGTGGAGAAGGAAACGGCTGCCCCGGAGGAACGTCCGATGGTCGCCAGCGTATATTACAACCGCCTTGAAAAGAATATGGGGCTGGCAGCGGATCCCACCGTGGTTTACGCGGCGTTGCTGGCAGGCCGCTATCGTGGGACCATCTACCAGTCAGACCTGCAGTTCGATTCGCCGTATAACACTTACAGGTCCCCGGGCCTGCCACCCGGCCCGATTGCCAACCCGGGCGTCGCGTCGTTGCAGGCGGCCATGTATCCGGCGCAGACAGACTATCTCTATTTTGTTAGCGATAATAATGGCCATCATCGCTTTGCCAACACTTTGGGGCAGCATGCGCAGAATGTGGCGGCCTATCGCCACGCTGTAGCCAATTCTCAGTAGGTGAACTGTGGCGCTTGGTCGTAAAAAGAGCGGATAAGTCCAATAAAACAAATAAGGTTTTGGGAAACCAGATATACTAGTAGATTCGCAGTCGCCTGCGTCCGATCTGCTCATGAAACGATCGCCACTGTTCCTCGCGGTTTCCCTCGCTGTGCTCCTGCTTGGTGAAACTGGATGCCTGTTCCGCACCCGGGTTGTGGAAATGCGCACCAGTACGGCCAAACTGCAGACGGCGACCAAGCAGGAACTCATCGAGCGCATCAATGCGGAAGCCACGCAGATCAAGTCGCTGAACGCCACCGTGGAGATTGCCACCTCGGTCGGTGGCGAAAAGAAGGGCAAAGTCACCGATTACCAGGAAATCACCGGCTTTATCCTTGTGCGCAAGCCGGACATGCTGCGCATGATTGGCTTGTACCCCGTTGTGCGCAACCGGGCGTTCGACATGGTCAGCGACGGCGACCACTTCAAGCTATACATCCCGGCGAAGAACAAGTTCTACGTAGGCAGCGCGCAAGTGAACAAGCCGTCGCCTAATCCGCTGGAAAACTTGCGGCCGCAGGTCATCTACAACGCCTTACTGTTGCCGGAGATCGATAAGAACGAAGTTGCGGTGCTGGAGAACGACACCGAGACCATCGTGGACCAGAAGACCCGGAAAGTCGTCGAGCAACCCGACTATGTAATCAACATCATCCGGCGCTCGGGCGACAGCTGGTACCTGGCGCGCAAGATCATCTTCGAGCGCGTGAAACTGGTTCCGCACCGCCAGATTATCTTCGATGAGGACGGAAACGTCGCCACCGAAGCCACCTACCAGGTTTATAAGGAGTACAACGGAGTCAGCTTTCCCAACGTGATCGAAATCAACCGGCCGAAGGAGGAGTATTCGATCCGCTTGACAGTGACCAAGATGGCCGTCAACGAAAGCCTGCGCGACGACCAGTTCGCTCTGCAGCAGCCGCCCGGCTCGCAGCTGGTCAATCTCGACCAGCCCAATGAGAACGCCGCGGCCAACGGTGCCGCCGGTTCGGCGCAGTTCGCCAAGAATCCCCCAAAGAAATAGGGCTTCAGCCTCGCGAGGAGGACTAAAGCCCTGTTGAAGGTACCAAGCCTAGCGCTTGGATTGTCCGCGCACCATCTTTTTCACCTTGCGCTTGGCGGATCCGCGCGCATAGGTGCGTGGCGCTTTGGGCGCAGCTTTCTTGCGCGCAGTGCGTTTGACCTTCTTGCGTTCTACTTTGTCGGTAATGCTCTTGGTGTTTGCCATGAATCCTCTGCGTTCCTTTATCGCGAGTTACGCCTTTTCCAGCTGCGCGTATTTCTCAACCAGCTTCTTCAAGCCGAACTTGAGAAATTGTACAGTAATTTTGGCGTCTTCCCCGTCGCCTTCGCGCCGATAGACTGTGCCTTCACCGTATTTGGGATGACGCACGCGCTGTCCGGGACGAAATCCGGTGCGGCCAGTCTGTGCGGGAAGGTCGACCTTTGGTCGCGAGAACTTCTTCCCCCGTGAGGCAAAGAACTCCGCGATGTTGTCGATGGAGTTATAAGTCGGCCCGCTGAACGAGCGGCGCTGAGCGCGCTCCGACGGATACTGCGGGCGCTGGTCCTCGTCCTCATAAGAATAATGGCGGCTGGCGCCATGGTCGCTGCGGTCCTGATACGACGGCTTGCGCGGGGAGCCCAGGTCTTGCAGCAAGGCTTCCGGCACGTCCTCCAGGAAGCGCGAAGCGACGCTGGCTTCCGGCATGTCGGTGCCGTAACGCCGCCGATAACGCGCGCGGCTGAGAATGAGCGTGTCCATGGCGCGCGTCATGCCGACGTAGCACAGCCGCCGCTCTTCCTCGATATCGTCCGTCGCCAGCAACGTGCGGGAATGGGGAAACAGCCCCTCCTCCAGCCCGGCGAGAACCACCAGCGGGAACTCCAGCCCTTTGGCGGCGTGCAATGTCATCAGCGTGATGCGCGCGTTCTCGTCGTAAGCGTCGGCATCGCTGACCAGCGCCGCGTGATCCAGGAACTCGCTGAGCGATTCGCCGCGGTCGCGCGAGTCCATGGCGGCATTCGCCAGCTCGCGCAGGTTCTCGATGCGAGCCAGCGATTCGGGTGTGTCTTCCTGTTCCAGCTGCTTGACGTAGCCGGTGCGGTCGAAAAGGAACTTCAGCAACTCGCCGGTTGACGCTGCATCGCCCGGCGCGCGAAAGCCCTCGACCCGCTCCGGTTCCTCAGTCGGGCTCGGAGTCAGTCCGCCGCTGAAGCTGGCTGGCACAAATTCTGTGGCTTCGTCTTCGCCGAACGTTTCTGGTGAGAAATCAATCGTGTGCTGCCAATCCTCCGAATCGTAGGATGGCGGCTTTGCGTCTGCAACCGCCGCTGTCTCCGCTACCTGCTCGCGAAACGTCCCCAAGTGCATCGCGCGGGCGTCCTCAATCAAGTCCTTGAAGCTTTTCAGTGCGGCCATCGCCCTGGCTGGAAGCAGGTCCTGCTTGATCGCCTCGTCGATGCCACCCCACAAGGAAACGCCGGTCTCCAACGCTATGCGCTCGAGGGTTTCCATCGTGGTCCTACCGATGCCGCGCGTCGGCGTGTTGATCACCCTCTGCAACGCGATCGAGTCGTGGGGATTATGCACCAGCTTCAGGTACGAGATCAGGTCCTTGATTTCGCTGCGCTCGTAGAAGCTGTAGCCCCCGACGACGTGATACTTCATTCCGTAGCGCCGCATGGCCTCTTCGAAGAGCCGGGACTGCGAGTTCGTGCGATAGAGGACCGCCGCACGCGGCGCCTCGCCATTCTCGGTGTTTGCCTGCAACAGATACTTGGCGATGTAGTCCGCAGCGAACAAGGCTTCGTTCTCCCCATCCGGAGCTTCGTAGTATCCGAGCTGCGCGCCGCCGCTGCGCGAGGTCCACAGGGTCTTGCCCTTGCGCTTCACGTTGCGGGATACGACCGCCGACGCCGCCTGCAGAATGTTCTGCGTCGAGCGGTAGTTCTGCTCCAGGCGGACGATGCGCGCCTCGGGAAAGTCCTTCTCGAATTCCAGGATGTTGCGGATATCGGCGCCGCGCCACGAGTAAATGCTCTGGTCTTCGTCGCCCACGCAACAAACGTTGTGCTCGTCTCCCGCCAGCATGCGCATCAGCTCATATTGCGGGCGGTTGGTGTCTTGATATTCATCCACCAGGATGTAGCGATAACGCCGGTTATAGCGTTCGCGGATCTCGCCCGAGGACTTCAGCACCCGCACGGCATACAGCAGAAGGTCGTCGAAATCGAGCGCGTTCGACTTGGCCAGTTCCTCGGTATAGACCCTGTAGATCTGGGCGATGCGTTCGCGCTTGGGATCCGCCGATTCGAGGTATACCTCCTGCGGATCGAGCATGTGGTTCTTCGCCCACGAGATGCTCGAGAGCACGGTGCGCGGCGTCAGTTGCTTGTCATCAATGCCGAGACGCCGCATAGCCGCCTTGACCGCGTTCTGTTGGTCGGCCTCGTCGTAAATGGCGAATTCCTTGCGATGTCCCTTGTCCCCGATCTTCAGCGTCTCGATGTCGCGGCGTAGCAGGTGGACGCAAAACGAATGGAACGTTGAAATGAGCGGCTTTGCCACCGACCGCGCGCCCACCAGCGAGTCCACACGGCTGGCCATCTCGCTGGCGGCCTTGTTGGTGAACGTCATGGCCAGTATCGAATCAGGTGCGACGCCGATCGTGTCGATCAGGTAGGCTATGCGATAGGTAATGACCCGCGTCTTCCCGCTGCCGGCGCCGGCCAGGATGAGCACCGGCCCGTTCGTCGTTTCAACGGCTTCGCGCTGCTGCGGATTCAGATTATCGAGGTAAGACTGCAATGCTTGCGACACTCGTGTTTAGTTGGGACGGCTGCTGATGGCCGGGGCTTCCATGGCGCGGCGTGCCTTGCACTCGGAGCACGGACAATGCTCGCGCAGGTACTCCCAGGAGTAGATGCCGTGCTGATGGCCGTCGTTCCAGGTGAAGCGAATGGCGTACTTGCCGACCGGCTCGACCTGGGTCGGTTTGGCCATGGCCTTAAACATGGGCAAAGATCCGACCATGGGCTTCAGCGGATCGCCCGGTTGGCGGCCGTCCTTCCCGCGCTCTTCGTTGCACAGCGCGCAGGGACAGGCATCGCGCAGGAAAGGGAAGCTGAAAGAGCTGCGATGGCCGTCCTTCCACTCGATGTCTACGCCGGTTCCGGTAGTGACGTTCACTTTGACGGATTTCGGATCTGCGACTGAATCCATAGGTTTCGCGCCGGACACTACCCTCTAGTATCGCAGAAATCGCAAACGCAAGAAGCTCCGGAGTCGAGCGCTCCAGGCCTCTTGCATCACCGCCGATCCAGGCGGTCCTTCAACACCGGTCGGGCTTGGCCATGGGACCTGACCTGCTGCCGATCGTCCTCTCATTGGGGACCGCGGTCCTAGTCGCGAGCGTGCCGGGTGAGGTAGTGATCTCGTCCCTTTGCTATCGGTCATCCCAGTCGCGCCGGCCCTTGAAGTAGTGCCAGTTTCCGTGTTCGTCGAAGTACCCATTCGCGCCATTGGGGTAGAAATTCCCTTTGCGGTCGTAATAACCGTTGCTGCGCTGGCCATAATAGCCATTGCCGTAGTAGACGTTCCCCCGGTAGTAGCGGTTACCATAGGGGTCTTGATACGAGCATCCGCGGTCATCACGGTCGTGGTCGCCATCGCAACGGCGATGATCGTCCCAATCCGCCAGTCGGAGTTGGCCGTTTTGGCTTGAGCTGGCGACCCCGTATTCAAGCTGTGCGTTGTCGCGATCGTTGAACTGCTGCGCTTGTTGCGCTGATGCCGACGTTGCCAGCGTTCCCGCACCCAGTGCTAGGAGTAACACGAAATTCAGATGCTTCTTCATATGTCCCTCCAAGTCTTGCTCACTCGCTCAATTGCACCGTTGTATTGCGCGTTCAGAGATGGAAACACGGGGTGTGGGGAAAAGTTCGCGAATGGCGTTCGAGTTCACTCTTCTTAACAGGCGAGTGGAAGATTCTTCTCGAAGTGGAGCGAAGTGCACGGCAATGGGCAGAGTGTACCCAGATAACTGAAGCGAAACTTAACTCGCCGCTGCCGCACGGCAAACAAAAAGGGCACAGAATTCTCTGTGCCCTTGTGTCTACCCAGGCGATCTGAATCACATCACGATCTGCGTCACCTGCCGGGTGATGGGGTGCTGCATCTCGCTGGAACGGAGGGCTATGGACGCTGTGGCGGCCGTCCTTCCACACGATGTCCACGCCGGTACCGGTGGTGACGTTGACTTTGACGGATTTCGGGTCTGTGAAAGAGGCCATGATGACTGGATCGCGCGTTTTAGATTGATAGCGTACCCCAATGACAGGGCAAACAACCCCATTGCCAGCGTTGGCATTGCGCCATCGCCGCCTGCATGTCGAGACCCAATTGATTCCATCGAATCACTCCACGCGTCATCCGTCACAGCGCCGGTAAGGCATACCGACAGCACATGCACGATGCTGAATGTGCCATTATCACATATCCTCCAGCATAGACTCTATTCGGTGGCCGTGGGACGAGTGACAGCGCTCAGGATGAAAAAAGGACGGACTTTTCCCGGGAGCTGCGTCTGCTTGGCGAGTTCTTTTCCATTTACATTACGATCTGCTTCACCTGTCGGGTGATCGGGTGCCGCATCTCTTCCAGATGGTTTTTCACCAGGTTCAAGCCGTACACGCACGACTCGAACTCGCGCGCCAGCTTGGCGAACAGCGGCGCGAGCCGGGCGTACTCGAACTGATCGAACTTGGAGACGATGTAATAGCTCTCCTTGCCAGCCTTGATGAAATCCACAAAGTTCTCCAGCCGCTGTCGGCGCAAGCGGTAGTGGTTGATGCTCTCAGGAAACATGCCGGAGAAGAACAGGGTGTAGTCGCCGATATGTTTGCGCACCTGGCGCTCGTGATCGAACGACGGCGCCGGCCCGCACACGGGATCGGCCTGGAGCAGCATCTCGCCAACGTCGTTCAGTGGGCGACCGCCGGCGTCGCGGACCTTGAAGAGCTGCTCGCACTCGCAGAACTCGGCCAGCATGTTGACGAGGTAGTCCTGCACCTCGGCGTCGCGCAGCCCGACATCGCGGTCGAAATGGTGGTTAATCAACTCGGTGAACAGATCTTGCAGTGGATGAGATTCCGGGACCATAAGTTAGTGTTCGTCTCCTCCGGTTGCCGTCCTCACAACGTTCTGTGATGCGAGTTGATAGCGCAGTCCGCCTTGGAACGCAAGCCTTTCGCTTGGCACGGCGTTACTCTGCGGGTTCCCGCCAGTCGCGCCACCGCGCCAACCGGCCTTTCGTTGCCGAGGACGATTACTTGATTGGACTGCTGATGATGCGGTTTTGGTTCGCCAAAGTCACGCGCAAACGGCTCACAGCCGCATTTTGTTAGCAGCCGGAGCGGTTGACTGCCAGGGGGTGCGAGCAGCGGCGTGCGTCCGACGCGCCGTTGTGGGACAATGCCGCTTCTTCTGGAGGTGCAGTTTGGAGCGCAGGAATATTTCCGGGAACTCGCCGTACGAGCCGCTTGTAGGTTTCTCGCGCGCGGTGAAGGTCGGGCCGTTCGTGTCAGTAGCGGGCACGGTTGCGACTGGGCCAGACGGCAAGATCGTCGGTCAGGGCGACATGTACGCGCAGGCGGTGCAGACGTTGAAGAACATCGGCCGGGCGCTGGAACAGGCGGGCGCCAGCTTTCGCGATGTCGTGCGCACGCGTACATTTGTCACGGATATCAGCCAATGGGAGGCCGTCGGGAAGGTCCACGGAGAAATATTCCGTGACATCCGGCCAGCGTCAACCATGATCGAGGTCTCGTCGCTGATTGCGCCGGAGATGCTGGTTGAGATCGAAGTGGACGCCATCATTGCGGCGGAGATGAAGTAAGCAAATAGCACCGAAAGCGGTTTTGAAAGGGCACGACTTTAGCCGTACCGCGGGGGCGATTGAAGAGCTGGGTTTTAGCCCCTGAGGGAATTCGGTTCAGCGTAATCCCATGCGCGCTTCGATCATTCAAGTAAGGCCGAGGTCCCTCGGCGGCTGCAGCTGGGGGTTACAGTTCAGCTTACGGCACGCCTGACGGTGTGCCCCTTCAAAGCCAAACGGAGTTAGAAAGTGAATCGGAGCACAATGAAGAAATCTGCCGCGGCACTCCTGCTCATGCTGTCATCGCTTCCGACAGTCGGTCAATCAGACACTTCCGCGGCACCGCCAGCGCCGCAGGTCACCGTCATTCGCGCCGGAACACTCATTGATCCGCGCGCCAACGGGCCCAAGCACAACCAGGTCATCGTGATTCGCGGCGACAAAATCGAGAGCGTTGGCGATGCCGCTTCCACGCAATTCCCGGCTGGCGCCAAGGTCATTTTCTGTCGAACGCGACGGTGCTTCCCGGCCTCATCGAATCGCACACGCACATCTTTCTGCAAGGCGAGGACCCGGCACTCGGCGGTTACGACAGACAGCTACTGAAGTTTCCGCTGGCCTATCGTGCGGCCCGCGCCACAGTTTCCGCCCGCCGCGCGCTGGAGCAGGGATTCACCACCATCCGCGACATGGAGACCGAAGGCGCTGGCTACGGCGACGTGGGCATCAAGATGGCCGTCAACGAAGGCCGCATTCCAGGACCGCGCATCTTCACCACGACGCGCGCGATCTCGACCACGGGCGGCTATCCGCTGGAGGGTTACGCACCCGAGATCCAGGTGCCGAAGGGCGTGCAGATCATCGACGGCCCCGTCGAGGCGCGCAAGGCCGCGCGCGAGCAAATGGACAACGGCGCGGACTGGATCAAGGTGTACATGACACATCGCTCGTGGAGCGACAAGGACGGAAAGCTGGTCTCGCAACCAACACTGACGCTGGAGGAGATCAAGGCCATCACCAGCGAGGTCCATAGCTGGGGACGTAAGGTGGCATGCCATGCCTACAGCGGCGAGGGCCTGCATCGCGCTCTCGATGGCGGGTGCGACTCCATTGAGCACGGGCTTGACCTCGACGACGCGGCCATCGCCCAGATGAAGGGCCAGGGGACTTGGTATTGCCCGACCATCGCTATCTACTACAAGGAATGGGCGCCGGAGAACACGCTAGCCGGACGGCGCGATCGCGCTCGCGCCATGGAACACGAGCAGTCCTTCAAGAGGGCACTGCGAGCCGGGGTGAGGATTGTCTACGGCACCGATGTTGGCGGTTTCTCATGGGACGAGCCCATCGTCCAGGACTTCCCCTACATGGTGAAGTTCGGCATGTCGCCGATGGATACCCTTCGCTCGGCTACTATCGCGCCCGCTGAAATGCTCGAGATGCCGGGTCAGATTGGAGTGCTAGCGCCGGGAGCCTATGCGGACGTGATCGCTGTGCAGGGCGATCCGCTCAAAGACATCACGGAATTGGGCCGCGTGAAGTTCGTCATGCACAACGGGCAGGTGTTCAAGGCCGAGTAAGCTATCGCGTCACCTCAAGCGAGATCGCCTGCCCTTCCCACACACGTTGTCCGGCTGCGGGATAGGTTCTCAACACCATGCGGGTGCCGGACGGGACGGCATTGGCGGCATCGTTCTCTGCTGCCGGCGGAGGCTGGCTGGCGATGCGGCCCACTTTCAGTCCGGCGCCGACAATTGCGTTCACGGCATCGTCCTCGCTGCGCCCAGTCAGGTCTGGCATGACAAACGAATGTGGCTCCTGCGGCGCGGCCATCAGGACGCTGATCTTCGGAGCGGACACGTTAGTCGCGTTGGCTGGCGGACTCTGCGCCACGATCTGTTCCGGCGGAGCGCCGGGAATGCTGGCGGTGGCAATGCCCCCCAGCTCCAGGCCGCGGCGGCGGATGTTCATCTCGGAGGCACGCTCGCTGCCCCCGACGAGGTCGGGAATGACGACGCGCTGTGGCCCCATACTCTCCGCCACCTTGACCCGCCAGCCCCGCCGCACCTGCTCACCAGGCGGCGGCACTTGCGACAGCACACGGCCCGGCGGGACGTCGGAGCTGAAGAAGCGGTCGCCGCGGTCGAGCACCAGCCCGTGATCACTAAGCGCGCGCTCTGCCTGCAGCGGGGTCATCCCAATCACCTTGGGGATCGTGGTCTGCCGCCCGTGGATGGCAAAGCGCATAGCCGTCAGTGCCGACACCATGAAGACCACCACCAGCACGAGCACGCGCAGCATGTAGCGGAAGAAGCGGCGCATCAGTGGGACTCCCCGTCCGCCGGTACCGTGTCGGCGGTGTCTACCTTCTGCGCGACTGCGTTGGGCGGAGTGGGAGGCGGGGCGGCGAAATCCTCCGACTCACGCCCCTGCAACGCCACACGCATGAAGTCCATCCAGATTGGCAGCGCGGCCATGGCGCCGGTTTCCTTGTTGCCCAGCGTCTTCTTCTCGTCAAAGCCGACCCACACGCCGCAGGTGATAGACGGCGAGAAGCCGACGAACCAGGCGTCGGTGAAGTCGTTGGTCGTCCCCGTCTTGCCGCCCAGCGGATGGTTGAGCTTGCTGGCGGCAGCACCGGTGCCGTGCTGTACCACTTCGCGCAGCATGCTGACCATGATGCGCGCCGTGCGGGCGCTGACAACGTCCCGCACCTCGGGATAGTTTTCCTCCAGCACGCGGCCATCGTAGTCGGTGACTTTGCGGATCATGCGCGGCACCACGCGCACGCCGTCGTTCGGAAACGTGGTGAACGCCGAGGTCTGCTCCACCAGCGTGATGTCGGCTGCACCCAGCGCGACCGGCAGGTACATCGGCAGCGGGGAGGTGATGCCGAATTTGCGCGCGTAATCAATCACCGTCTTGATGCCGCCAATCCGCTCAGTCACCTTCAGCGCAGGGATATTGCGTGAGTGCGCTAACGCGCGCCGAAAGGTGATGACGCCTTCGAACTTGCCGTCGTAGTTATGCGGCGTGTAGGGGCCAGACGGCGTGTTAAACGTGATGGGAGCGTCCAGCACCGTGTCGTCGGGAGTCAGGCCCTGGTCAATCGCGGCGGTGTAGATGTAGGGCTTGAACGACGAGCCCACCTGGCGCTCGGCCTGGATGGCGCGATTGAACTTCGACTGTTCGAAATCGCGGCCGCCAACCATGGCCTTCACGTCGCCGGTCGAGTTGTCGAGCGCCAGCAGCGCGCCCTGTACTCCGGATTCCTGCTCCAGCGAAACCCGGCTGTCGCTGCCGTTTAGCTCCTGCACTTTCACATACACCAGGTCGCCGCGCGCCAGGAACTGCTGCGGCGAAGTGTAGCGCGTCCATTTGATTTCAGCCGGCCCAAGGTGTGCCTGATAGCGGCCAAAATGGACGGTCGCGGACACCAGGCCGGCGTCGGTCAGCAGGGCATGCACGTAGCTGCCGGCTGCGATGCTGCCGTCCCAGTCCACGTGGCGATAGGTGGCGAGAGAATCGCCGTTGGCGATGATGTTCAGCAGGTTGCCCTTCCAGCCGTGACGCCGTTCATAGGTGGCGAGGCCGTCGCGCACCGCCTGCTGGGCAGCCTGTTGCATCTCGAGATTGAGCGAGGTGTAGACCCTGAGGCCCGATTCATGCACCTTCTCCGAGCCGTATTTCTTCTCGAGGTATTGCCGAATTTCCTCAACGAAGTTCGGCGCTATGTCATTCGGTTCCGCGTGGACGTTCAGTCCCAGGGGAGCGCTCTTGGCGCGTTGCGCCTCGGCGGCGGTAATCTTGCCGTCCTCCAGCATGTTGTTGATCACCAGGTTTCGGCGGCGCAGCGAGCGCTCCGGATTGTTGATCGGCGAATACGCGTTGGGCGCCTTGGGCAAACCGGCCAGCAGCGCGGCTTCCTCAAGAGTCAGTTGCTTTGCTTTCTTATTGAAGTAGAAATTCGCACCGGCTTCAAAGCCGTAAACTCCGTGGCCAAGGTAAATCTGGTTGGCGTACAAAGTGAAGATCTGCGGTTTGGTGAAGCGGCGCTCGATCTGGATGGAAAGCATGACCTCCTGGATCTTGCGGCGGAAATTGCGGTCCGGTGAAAGGAACAGGTTGCGCGCCAGTTGCATGGTCAGCGTCGACGCGCCTTGGGCGCGGCTGTCTTGCATAATGTCGCGCCAGGCCGCGCCGAAGACCCGAACCACGTCCACTCCCCAGTGCCGCTCGAACTCCTTGTCCTCGGTGGAGATCAGCGCATCGCGCAACACCTTGGGAAAGTCGTCATACTTGTCGATCACGCGATGCTGCAGCGCGAACTGGCCGACGACGCGGTCCTGGTCGTCGTAAAGCTGGGTGATGGTGCTGGGCCGGTAAGTTTCCAACTCGGTGACTTGCGGCAGATCGGTGGAGTACACCAGCAGCAATCCGGAAAGGGCACCGGCCACTGCCGCGGCCACGATCAGGATGATGAAGACGGCATTGCTCAGAAGCTTGCGCCCGGTGCCACGGGTTTCCGCAGCGGGCTGGGTTTCGCTCGGTGCTTCTTCGACAGCGCGCTTCATGAGTGTGGACTACGCCCAGCATAGCATCCCAGAAGCAGCGGCGGGCCCACGGCTTTCCCGGAGTCGCGGGCAGTCGCAGCGTCATCAAAAGCGTGACACGCGAACGCAAACCCTGAAAGTGAGCGGCGCACCATCCAAATGCCTTAAGCTGATAACTGGCGGCCAAAAGCTCTATGGTCATCCACGTACTCCATCTCGGCCTTGTCCCTTACGCGACTGCGCTGAAGCTCCAGCGCACGCTGATGGAGCTGCGCAAAGCGGGGCGCATCGAGAACACGCTGTTACTGTTGGAGCATCCGCCGGTAATCACGCTGGGTCGCAACGCCGAGGTTGAGAATGTGCTGGCTTCGCCCGAGTTCCTGGCGCAGAAGGGTGTGGAGCTGTTCGAGATTGATCGCGGCGGCGACGTGACCTTCCATGGCCCAGGGCAGCTCGTGGCATACCCCATCTTCGACCTGCGCAGCTTCGATCCGAAAGTTGGCGCGGTGGAGTTCGTCCGGCGGCTGGAAGAGGTGCTGATCCGCACCTGCGGTGACTGCGGCATCGGGACGCAGCGCATCAAGGGGATGACCGGCGTCTGGACGTACGCGTTGCGCAACAAGTCCGAAGCCAAGATTGCAGCCATCGGGGTACACATCTCGCGCGGCGTGACCACGCACGGCTTTGCGCTGAACGTCAGCACCGACCTCGACTTCTTCTCGCTCATCGTGCCTTGCGGACTGACCGGCAAGCCAGTCACCTCCATCGAGAAGGAGCTGCAGAAAGCGGTTCCCCTGGAGGAGGTGGCGACCTGCGCGTCACGAAACTTTGGCCGGGTGTTTCAGTCGCAGATGCTGTGGCTGGAGTCGCTGGATGACCTGATTGCCCAGGCAGCGGCCACGATACCCAAGCCCGAAGCGGCCCCAGCCGCGAACCAGGACACGCCAGCGCGTCCCCCGAAGGAACTGCGCAAACTGCACGGTGACAGCGGCGAACTGGCGTAATGCACTGAGTTGCGCCGGCTTGCGCCCTCCGTTTATCGTCTCTTAAGTCTATGGCCCACAAGAAGCGCCCTAAGAACAGACCTCCGGGGAAGAGATCGAGTAAGGCGCCACTGGCTTCGGCCGCGAAGCCGCCGACGACGCCAGATGGCTCGCCTCGGACGACGAATACCGTTGCGGCGAGGAAGACCGTTCCCCTGAAGCCCGCAGCGGCCGTGGCCGGCGATGGCGCCGCATCTTCCCGACGCACTTACCTCATTCCCGACTACCGACTGGAACGGCCCGAGTTCCGCATCTTCGTGGCGGGCGAGGGCTCGAACCTCGAGTACCGCATCGAGGGCGACCTCAGCGCCGCGGCACCGCCCATCCGCGAATCGAAGTACCTGTCGCGCCCGCAGTGCATCGCCATTTACCGCTGGATACTGCTGAACCGCCGCATGGAAGTCGCGTTAGAGAACTTATACAAGCAGGGCAAGGTCGTAGGCGGTGTGTACTTGGGACTCGGACAGGAAAGCTGTTCGTGCGCTTCCGCCTATGCGCTCGGCCCAGACGACTGGCTCGGCCCGATGATCCGCAACCAGGGCGCCATGCTCGTCCGAGGCTTCAATGCACGCGACATCATGCGGCAATACATGGCCAAGGGCGATTCCCCCACCTGGGGACGCGACGCTTCGTCGCACTTTGGCGACTGGCAGCGGCGCAACGTCTGCGCGCCCATCTCCATGCTGGGCGAACTGATAGGCGTGATGGCGGGGGTGTGCCTGGGCGCGCGGCTGCAAGGCAAGAACGTTGCCGGGCTGACGTATGTCGGCGACGGCGGACAGTCCACCGGCGTGACTTACGAGAGCCTGAACTTCGCCGCGGTACAAAAGCTGGGGCTGGTGCTCATCGTCGAAAACAATCTGTGGGGGTATTCCACGCCGGCCGATTTGCAGTTCTGCGTGAAGGACCTGGCCGAGCGCGCGATTGCCTATGGTATTCCCGGCATCATCGTGGATGGCACCGATCCCTGCCAAGTGTATGACGCGACCCACGAGGCTTGCGAACGCGCCCGCCGCGGGGAAGGCCCGACGCTGATCGAGGCCAAGATGATGCGCATGAAAGGCCACGCCATCCATGACGCCGCGCAGTATGTGCCGGCCAAGCTTTTCGAATATTGGCGCGCGCGCGACCCCATCGCCCGCTTCGAGAACTACCTGGTCAACGTGAAGCGTTGGCTTACGGCTGAAGAGAACCACAAGCTCATCGAAGACGTGGAGCGCGAGTTGGAAGCCGATCGCGACGCCGCGGTCGCGTCACCCATGCCCGATCCCGAGACTGACAAGACCCATCAAGGTGTGTATTGCGATCCGTCGTGCCACACGATCAAGCCGAAATACGGAGCGGTGACGGCGAGGGTGCGGGAAGGCGGGGCAGCAGGTCCAAAAGCGGTTGAGGCGGCGGTGCACCTGAAGTAAGGCAGCAGTCAGCGAACGGGACACAGACTTCGACTAGTGAGAATTGGCTCAGGGGAACTGATTGCTGGGCGCTGACTGCTTTCTAACCCACAATCTCCTCAAACTTCAGCGGGTCCGGCGGCACCGGCGTGGGTGGCGGTTCAATCGTCCGCAGCACCTGGTAGGTGTAGGTGATGCGGTGGATCACGGTGATGGTGCTCAACACCGCGATGACCCACAGCACCGGCCCCATCCTGTTGAACAGCGCGCCGATGATGACCAGAACGATGCGCTCGGGACGCTCCATGAAGCCGACCTTGCAGCTGGGAATCAGCGATTCGGCGCGGGCACGCGCGTAACTCACCATGACCGAGCTGGTCATGACGAACGCCACCATCACCAGGTAGAAGAAGCGGTTGGCGCGGGCGTAGTACACCAGCAGGCCGAAGAACAGCACCACGTCGCTATAACGGTCGATGATGGAATCGAAGAAGCCGCCGAATTGCGTGACCTGGTTGGTGGCGCGGGCCACGCGGCCGTCCACCATGTCGAAGATGCCGGCGCCAATAATCACCAGCCCGGCGTAGAGAAACAGGCGCCGCTGGTTGTCCCCATGGGCGTAACCAAAGAGGATGCCGGCGACCACGTTAATCAAAAGGCCGATGAAGGTGAGAGCGTTAGGGGAAATCTTGGTCAGCGCCAGGCCGTGGACAATCTTGTACAACAGCCATTTGGAAGACCGCCCGACTGCGCTCGTCCAGGTCATAACCCTGTCAACCCTCGTCGTGGATGGTGGTCAGCTTAAGCACTTCCAGCTCGCGCTTGCCGGCAGGTGTGACAACCTCGCTCACATCGCCGACTTTCTTGCCCATCAGCGCGCGTCCGATCGGCGAACTTGTGGAGATGAGCCCCTTGGTCACGTCCGACTCTTCGCTGGTCACCAGCTTGTACTCGATTTCTTCCTCTTTAGTGGAATCGTAAACCACGATGGTGGAGCCGATGGCGGCACGGTCCCGCGGAACGTTGGCCATGTTGACCATGGACAGCTCGCCCATGCGCTTCTTGAGCTGGCCCAGGCGCGCGCGCACAAATTCCTGCCGCTGCTTGGCCATGTGGTACTCGGCGTTCTCCGAGAGATCGCCCATCGCCACTGCTTTCTTCAGCTCTTTCGGGAGTTCGTGGTTCAGTTCGCGTTCGAGGACGGCAATCTCTTCCTCGAGCTTTTTACGGATATGTTCAGGCATAATCGGAATTGATGATTTCGGGTGACTGGACGCTACCCGAAGCATGCAGGAGATTATACGCGAGGTCGGGCCGGCCAGCGGCTGCCAGCCGACGGCCGCCCAACTCGGCGCGACGGGGCCAAATCGCGTTCTCCACCGAATCCCCCGTCAAAGTCCTTTCTAATCGAAGAATGAGGCTGAAGAGAGAAGGTGCAGGCGGTGAGGAAGACTCCTTTGGGGATAGGTTTTGGAAAAATAGATAGCAGTAGCCGGGCGGTGGGAATGTGGGAATCGCGCCGCGATTCCCAGGTTGGGGGA
>JARLGI010000003.1 GCA_031296115.1 Acidobacteriota bacterium
CAGCCTCTGTCCGGGCAGATCGTACAGGGTGTTGATTTCATGAGTGGAAGGCATATCGCAGTGAAAACCGAGCGCTCGCAGCTTCTGTTCGAGCGCTTTCAGGTCTGATACGAGGAACTTGATTTCAACTTCTTGCGGGGCCGCCATGGGGAGAGTGTAAATCAGGGGCTGGGGGCCGGGGTTAGAGGAGCATCGACTAGCGAAGAACTAACCAACTAGTAAGGCCTCACCACTAACCGTAACACCTGTTTTCAGCTGTCCCGCTCCACCACGAACTCCGGCACCCAGAGCAGCACCCGCTTAATCTCAGAGTCGGGGAAAGTGCACATGGCTTCGCGCGCCTTATTGCTGAACTCCACAGCTCGCGCGTAGGCGGCATCGATCGAACCATTGCGGTTCAGGATGGCGACAATATCGGCCGGCGCGATGCCATTGAACCCGCCGTTACTCAGCACCGATAGGATTGCCTCGCGCTCGACCGCAGTGCAGTGTTCCAGCGCGTGCAGCACGGCCATCGTGGCCTTGCCTTCGCGCAGGTCGCTGGCGACCGGCTTGCCTAGGACCTCTTCCGAGGCGGTGAGATCGAGCACGTCGTCCACAATCTGGAATGCCATGCCGAGGTTGCGTCCGTACTCGGCCAGCCGTTGCTGGTCGGCTTCGCTGGCGTTCGCAAGAATGCCGCCCAGCTTCATGCACACCGAGAACAGGCAGGCGGTCTTGCGATGGATGAGCTCGAAGTGCTCGTCCATGGTGATGGCCGTGCCCAGCCGCTCGATCTGCAGCAGCTCGCCTTCCACCATGGCCTGGGTCAGCTCAATCAACGCGTCGAGGATGGCGAAGTTGCGTTCCTGCACCGCAATCTTGAACGCCTGCATGTAAAGCCAGTCGCCGGCCAGCACGCATTTGGCGTTGCCCCATTGCGTGTTGGCGGCAGGGCGTCCGCGGCGCGTCTGCGCTTCGTCAATGATGTCGTCGTGGACCAGCGTCGCCGTGTGAATAATCTCTACCACCGCACCGAGCTTGATGGCGCCCTGGCCGGTGTAGTTCATCAGCTTGCAGGAGAGCAGCAGCAGGGCAGGGCGCAGGCGCTTGCCGCCGCCGGCGCGAAGGTACTCGCCAATCTCGGTGATGGCCCGTACGCCGGAGACAGTGTCACGCCCGAACTCGCGCTCAATGGCGGCGAGGTCATCGTGCAACAGATCAAACACCTCTTTGGCGTTGCGGGTTACGGTCGTATTCAAGCGGTCGCCTTGTCAGTTGGAACGGTAATTGGTGAACTGCATGTCAATACCGAAATCGCTTTGCCGCAGCAGCGCAATGATTTCCTGGAGTGTATCGCGATCTTTGCCGCTGACGCGAACCAAATCACCCTGGATCGAGGCCTGCACCTTCTTCTTGGAGTTCTTGATGACCTTGACGATCTCGCGGGCCTTCTCGATGGGAATGCCCTGCTGCATGGTGACGCGCTGCCGCACCGTGGAGCCGGCCGCCTCTTCGATCGGTCCGTAGGTGAATGCCTTCAGCGGGACTCCGCGTTTGACGAGTTTGCCTTGCAGAACGTCGTTGACAGCTTTCAGCTTGTAGTCGTCCGCGGAACTGAGCACCAGCGCTTCCTTTTCGTCCATCTCTATGTTGGACTTCGAGTCCTTCAAGTCGTAGCGAGTATGGATTTCCTTCAGCGCCTGTTGAATGGCGTTGGAGACTTCCTGCATATCAACCTTGCTGACGATGTCGAATGATTCGGCCATGGCTTCAAGTGTAACAAGAGCTGTGCTGTTTGCAGCAGACTGGCGGCACAATGCGCCCTGCATTATAAGGCGCGGAGGCGTAGCACCTCAGTCGGCTTTCTTCAGCCGAAAAAGTCTGCGAAGTTTTGCGAGGTCTGCTGGCCGACCTCTTCCGGCGAGAGCTCGCGCAGAACTGCGATCTGGCGGGCGGTCTCGACCACGAAGGCCGGCTCGTTGCGCTTGCCGCGATATGGCACCGGTGCCAGATACGGACAATCGGTCTCGATAAACATGCGGTCGAGTGGAACCGTCGCCGCGGCATCACGGATGTTCTGAGCCTTGGGATACGTGATGTTGCCGGCGAAGGAAATCACAAAGCCGAGATCGAGCGCGGCGCGCACGTGCTCGACTGTGCCGGTAAAACAGTGCAATACGCCTCCCAGGCCGCTGGAGGCCCAGTGCTGGCGGAGGAGCCGAAACAGATCGTCCCAGGCATCCTCACTATTGTCGGATGGCCGATTGTGAATGATGATCGGCAGCTTGTTCGCGCGGGCCATCTCCATCTGCTGGACGAAGACCCGCTGCTGCGTGTCGCGCGGCGAGTGGTCGTAGAAATAGTCGAGGCCAATTTCGCCCCACGCCACGACCTTGGGTTCGCGCGCCAGTTGCTGCAACTGGTCGAAGTCTTTCTGCTTTGCCAGCGCGGCCTCGTGGGGGTGAACGCCGACGGTGGCGTACACCCAATCGTACTGTTGCGCGAGCTTGATGGCGCAGTCAAGCGTGCCGGTGCCGGGTCCGTCGCCGTTGCCGATGGCGAGAATCGTGGTAACGCCGGCTTCTTTCGCGCGGGCGAACACCTCAGCGCGGTCCGCATCGAAGCGCTTGCCGTCGAGATGGGCGTGAGAGTCGGTGTACATGTCCGCGGATGGTGACCAGTGAATAGTGGATAGCAGATCGATATGCGATCAACCACCGTCGGCTAACGGCTACTTCAGCTTCGCCCCCACCGGCACATCCTCCAGGAAACCCGCCAGCACAGGCAATCCGTCCTCGAGAGAGGCGGCGACGATCATGCCGTTCGACTCCAGGCCGCGCAGCTTGCGCGGCTGAAGATTGGCGACGATAACAACCTTGCGGCCGATGAGCTTTTCCGGTTCGTAAGCCTTGGCAATGCCCGCGACGATCTGACGGACTTCGCTCCCGATATCGACTTCCATGCGCAGCAGCTTGTCGGCGCCTTTCACCTTCTCGGCGACCTTGATCTCGCCCACGCGCAGCTCAACCTTGAGGAAATCGTCGATGGCGATTCTGTTTTCGCTCTCCGAAGGAACTACTGCGGGGGGCGCGGAAGAAGGTGCGGCCACGGCCTGCGTGGCGGGTTGTCCCTGAGCGCCTGCTCCTGCAGGGTGAGCTTCCGCGGTCGCGGCCTTGGCTTCGTCCTCTTTGTTAGCGCTCTCAGCGGCGCCTTGCTGCTCCATCTGTTGCATCCTTTCCACCATGCTCTTATCCGCCCGCGGAAACACTGGCTCAACCGTGCCCAGCTTGGTGCCTAGCTGCATCTGTCCCCAAGCTAGGTTGCGCAAGTCCAGTGCCTTGATATCGCCCAGGCCAAGCTGCGTCCAGATGCGCGCAGTAGCCTCGGGAATCACCGGATGCACCAGCGCGGTCACCACACGCAACGCCTCTGCCGACGTGTAGAGAATGGTAGCCAGCCGCGCCCGCGAGTCTTTGTCCTCGCGCTCCGCGACGGCCCAAGGCTCATGTTCAACGATGTACTTGTTGACCGCGGCGACCAGCGACCACGCGGTTTCCAGAGCGCGCGAGAACTGGAACTGCTCGAACTGCGCCTGGCAGTCGGCGATGGTCTGGTCGGCTAACCTCGCGATTGCCTCGTCGGCGGGGATCCGCTCGCTGGTCGAAGGGTAGGGCACCTCACCCTCGAAGTAGCGTGAAATCATGCTCAAGGTGCGACTTGCCAGGTTGCCAATCCCGTTAGCGAGGTCGCTGTTGAAGCGCTGCACCAACGCGTCGAAGCTGAAGGAGCCGTCCTGGCCGAAAACGATCTCGCGCAGCAGGAAGTAGCGCAGCGCGTCCTGCCCGAGGGTGTCGAGGATGGTCTCGCTGCGCACGATGTTGCCGCGCGACTTCGACATCTTGCTCTCTTCGAATAGCAGCCACCCATGCGCGATGATCGACTTCGGCAGCGGCAGATCGGCGGCCAGCAGGAACGCGGGCCAGTAGACGCAGTGGAAGCGCACGATCTCCTTGCCGATCATGTGTACATCGGCTGGCCAGTAGCGCTGCAGCTTCCGCCGGTCCTTGGGATCGTCGGAGCCGAAGCCGAGGGCGGTCATGTAGTTGGCCAGTGCGTCGAGCCAGACATAGATCACGTGCTTGGGGTCGTTGGGCACGGGAATGCCCCACTTGAACGACGTGCGGCTGACTGACAGATCGCGCAAGCCGCTGCGCACGAACGAAATCACTTCATTGCGGCGCGTCTCCGGACGAATAAAATCCGGATGCTCGCTGTAATACTTCAGGAGGGGCGCTTCCATCGCCGAGAGCTTGAAAAAATAGTTTTCCTCCTGCACGGTTTCCGTGGGCCGCCCGCACTCGGGGCACGGCGCGCCTGGTTCCGCCGTATCAACGTATAGCTCATCGGACACGCAATACTGCCCGCTGTACGACCCTTTGTAGATGTAGCCGCGCTCCTGCAGGCGGGTGAACATGGCCTGCACGCCGCGCACGTGGCGCGGCTCGGTGGTGCGGATGAAATCGTCGTAAGTGATCCCCATGCGGTCCCAAAGCCCCCGAAACTCGCGCGAGACCCTATCGACGAACTCGCGGGGCGAGCAGCCGGCTGCCGCGGCGGAACGCTCAATCTTCTGCCCATGCTCGTCGGTACCGGTGAGGAACCACGTGTCCACGCCCATCATGCGCTGGCGGCGGGCGATGGCATCGCACACCACCGTGGTATACGTGTGCCCGATGTGGGGCCGCGCGTTAACGTAGTATATCGGCGTGGTGATGTAGAACTTTTCGGGATTATCCATGCTTTCGGTCCAGGTACAGGCGAATGGCTTCCTGCATCACCGTCTTCAGCGGGACGTGATGCTTGACGGCGAGGCGCCGGCAATCTTCATACTCCGGGGCGTACTGCGAGACGGTGCCGTTCAAGCTGGCGATCTTCATGCGGACCTCGCCCCATGGGGTTTCGATTGATTCGTGATGCCGAGGAAGCGCATACCGCTTCTCGTGCCGCACGCGCACGCCCAGGGTGCTGCTCTCGCGGAACAAAAGCGCCCGCAATTTCTGTCCGTGTTGCGGCTTGGCAAGAATCGTAAGCAGTGTGCCTGGACGGTTCTTCTTCATCTGCACCGAACTGGTAAAAACGTCCAACGCCCCCTCGGCAAGAGCCAGATCGACAATGTATCCGATGAGCTGCGGGTTGAGGTCATCGAGACTGGCTTCCAGTATGGCAATCTCCTCCTCCACCAGATTCGTTCCTGAAGCGATCGAGGCCAAAGCAGCGTCTTGCGTTTCGCCCACCGTGACGCGTAGTACGTTGGGGTGACCAGGAAGGTCGCGCGATCCCGCGCCGTATCCAATCTTGTCCGTCGTCATCATCGGTCGCGGTCCAAAGCTCGAGACTAACACTTTGACGATGGCGGCTCCGGTCGGCGTGACAAGTTCCTTTTGAACCTCGCCGGAGTAGATAGGCGCACCTTGCAGCAACTCGAGGGTCGCCGGTGCGGGTACCGGCATCACGCCGTGAGCGCACGTCACGGTTCCCCCGCCGACGTTTAGCGGCGAGCAGACAAATTGCTCAACGTCGAGCGCCTCAGCCCCAACCGCCGCGCAGACGATATCCACAATGGCATCTGCTGCGCCGACTTCATGAAAGTGGATCTTCTCTACGCTGACCCCGTGTACTTTCGCCTCGGCTTCACCCAGCGCCCGAAAGATATTGCCCGCCGTCTCTTTTGCTCGCGAGCTGATGTTTCCTCCGCCGATGATGCGGAGAATGTCCGACAGATGTCGCCCATGCTGATGTTGCTCATTCTCGTGCGTCGTTTGTTGCGCCCAAAACTGATCGCGCGGCAGGTCCTTCTGGCCATCGACGATGACATCCAGCTTGGCAGCGGAAATTCCGCCGCGGTCCACACGCGAAAGCTCCAGCGTCCCGCCGACGTTGAGGCCGGCAACTGTCCTTTGCAGAAGCTCGAACGGAACTCCGGCGTCAAGCAGCGCGCCCAGGAACATGTCGCCGCTGATTCCGGAGAAGCAATCGAGATAAGCAAGACGCATGGAATTTGCTCGCAACAGCCGGAGAAATCTCATCATAGGTAAGGCGTGAAGCAGCGTCAAACCTCCGTCCGATTCAGTCTTTGCTATCCTGTTCGTTCACTAGTAGAGATAACGGAACCCGAAACCAAGCCTGTGTACCTGGAACAACAAAAGAAACTCGCTGCCGCCGTCCGCGCTTTTCTGCGGGAGAAGTATCAGCTCGATCTGGCGAACGTGGTCATCGAACAACCACCCTCGGTGGAGATGGGCGAGTTCGCCCTGCCGCTTTCGTTTGAGCTGGCCAAACGCCTGCGCAAAGCGCCGCGCAAGATCGCTGAAGAAATCGTCGCCCAGTTGGCTCTGCCGAAAGGGTTCGAGAAGCTGGAAGTTGCGGGCGCCGGTTACATCAATGCCCGCCTTAAGCGCGACATCGCTGCACAGGCTCTCGTCCGCAACCCGGCGACTGCACGCACGACCCACGAAGGCGAAGGCGCGGCCGACGTCAGCGGCAAGATTCTGGTCGAGCACACCAGCATCAATCCCAACAAGGCAGCCCACATCGGGCACTTGCGCAACGCCATTCTTGGCGACACGTTCGTTCGCCTTCTGCGACAAGCCGGTCACCCAGTCGACGTTCAAAATTACATCGACAATACCGGTGCGCAGGTGGCCGACGTGGTGGTTGGTTTTGCCCATTTGGAGAAGAAGTCGAAGCCGGAGATTGCCGGCATCATCGCCTCAAACCAGCGCTTCGATTATTACTGTTGGGACCTCTACGCGCGCGTCTCCCAGTGGTACGAAAAGGATAAAGAAAACCTTGAAGCAAGACTTGAAACATTGCATGCCATCGAGCTGGGAGAAAATGAGATGGCCGACATTGCAGAGTTGGTGTCCATTGTCGTTCTGCGGCGCCACTTGGAGACCATGGATCGCCTCGGCATCGAATACGACTTCCTGCCGCGCGAGAGCGAAATCCTGCGCCTGCATTTCTGGGACGCCGCATTCCAGCAGCTAAAAGACAAAGGCGTTCTTTACCTCGAGACCGAAGGTAAGAACAAGGGCTGCTGGGTCATGGCCCGGCCCGCTGCGAAGAAGCCCGACGACGGCGGTCAAGAGAGAAGCGGTCCCGACGAGGACGCCAAGGTCATCGTGCGCTCCAACGGCACAGTCGGCTACGTGGGCAAGGACATTGCCTACCACCTATGGAAGTTCGGCTTGCTGGGACGTGACTTCGGTTATCAGAAGTTTTACCAGTATCCCAATCAGCACGAGGCATGGATCTCGGCGGAACAGGGCGAGCCCGAGCATCCGCACTTTGGCGGGGTCGCGGCCATCTACAACGTTATCGATTCGCGGCAGAGCGATCCGCAGAACACGGTCATTGAGGCGTTGCGGCTGCTGGGTTACACCGAACAGGCCGCGCACTATACCCATTTTTCCTACGAGATGGTGGCGCTAACGCCGCGCTGCGCCATGGAACTGGGCTACGCGGTAAAGGACGAAGATCGCGCTAAGTCGTACATCGAAGTATCGGGTCGCAAGGGATTCGGCGTGAAAGCCGACGACCTGCTGGATGCGCTCATCAATGCGGCCAAGGTAGAGGTGGACAGCCGGCATCCCGAGCTGAACGAAGGCAGACGCGCCGTTATCAGCCAGCAGATCGCCATCGGCGCCCTGCGCTACTTCATGCTGAAGTTCACCAAGCAGTCGGTTATAGCCTTCGACTTCAAGGAGGCACTGGCGTTCGAAGGCGAGACTGGCCCTTACGCGCAGTACGCTGTGGTGCGGGCCACCAACATCTTCCGCAAAGCCGGCAGCGAACCGGAACAGGCGCTCGCAGCGGACGTCGACTACGCGAGATACTTCGCCGATGAAAGCGGCACCGAAATCTGGGAGCTCTGGCTGCTGGCGGGGAAGACCTCTTTCGTCGTCGAGCAGTGCATCGCCACCACCGAGCCGGCATTTGCCGCCAAGCACGCGTTTCAGCTGGCGCAACAGTTCAGCAACTTCTATCACCGCCATCACATCTTGAATGAAGCCGACGAGGGCAGGAAGAAGTTTCTGTTAGCGACGGCCGCCGTCGTCCGCCGCGAGCTCAGCAACGTCCTGGGCGTGATGGGAATCAGCGTTCCATCGGTAATGTAGCGAATACTGGGAGGCCCCATGAAGACGATTGTGCGGTTCACTTTTTGTGTAGCGATTTTTTCGACCCTGGCCTTTGCCGCCGACCGCGACGCCGGCATCCTGATGCAGGCCGACCGTGACTTTGCCAAGGCAACCGCCGCGAAGCGTATCGAGGGCTGGATGTCCTTCATGGCGCCGAATGCAGTGTTGCTGCGCGCCGAACCCCTAGTCGGGCTGGAGCAGATCAGCGCCGGCATGGCCAAGGACTTCAACGCGCCGGACTTTCAGCTCACTTGGGAGCCGACCAAGGCCGAGTTCGTCGGCAATGGGCCGGTGGGATACACCATTGGCCGCTACGAAGCGAAGTCCAAAGGCGATGACGGAAAGCCCCACACCTCCCACGGCAGCTACATGACCACATGGCAGAAGCAGCGCGACGGCACATGGAAGGTCGCTGCCGACATAGGCAGCCCCGATCCGCAGTAACTTCCCAACAGAGTCCCTTCTGCCGTGAGCCGCCGTCTTCGGCCGCTTTACGTTTGTGCGCTGGCTCACAACCGGTCAGTGACCCGCGTCACCGCCTTCATGGTTGCCCCCTTTGTACATTGGAGTTGGCCACAAATGGCGGCCGCGCGGTGAGGGCGGCAGCAAGCAAACAGATTGGAGATCGCAATCATGGCATACATCATTACTGATTCCTGTACCAAAGATGAGCTCTGCGTCGAAGCCTGTCCGACCGACTGCATTCACCCCAAAAAGGATGAGCCGGGGTTTGAGGAAGCGACCCAGTTGTGGGTGGACCCGGAGGGCTGCATCGATTGTGGAGCCTGCGTCCCGGTGTGCCCGACCAACTCGATTTTCATCGTGGATGAGGTTCCTGCCGACAAGGTGGAATTCGTCGAGAAGAACGCCGCCTACTACGCCAAGGCGTAGAGGCTGCCTGCCCTCATCTGTATGACCGGATTGCGCTACATACGTAAAGGCCGGGTCCCAACTGTCGCCGATCTTTGCTCGGCGGCGTTTTCTGCTCCGGCCGAGCCGCGCAGCGGCGGTCTCGAAGTTAAGCCCAGCGCGGGAAGCGCTGGGCAGGTTGCAAGTGGAGCCAAAGCCCAGTAGGGCAGCAATCGAATGCGCGGCGCTTCAGCGCCGCGTTTCTCATTCCCCCAGCACAATCCCCACCGGCGTACCTACCGCCGCGCCCAGCTTCTCTGCAGCCGAGGCTTGCCGGGCCGCAATCTCCAGATATCCCGAGCTGCCCAGGATCGCGAAGATCTCTCCCTCCTTACCCTCGGCATAGGAATGACACAGCCGCGTGATGGTCTGGTCTGAAATCAGGATGCTGACCTTTGGCAGCGACGCCGCGAACAGTGCAGGCGCTTCCTGCCCTCCAAGGTTGGTGATGAGGTTGCCGAACTTGTCCACCTTCAGTACAGCCCCGCGCAGGCTGTTAGCGCCGATGTGCTCCACCGCGGGTAGCGGCAGACGAACGTAATCGGAGATCTCCGGCCCGAACTCGGCGGGCCCGATGCCCTTGCTCAACCATCCCGCCACGGGCGAGAAGATGTCGCGGCCATGGAATGTCTGGCTCACCGGCTGGAGAAGATAGCGCTCCGATGTAATGTGGCGAACGGTGAACTTCGGCTCGCGTGCCTCCACTAGTGTCAGCACGCCGTTGTCCGGTGCGACGAAGATGTAGTCGTCCGTTTCGGCCAGAATTGGCCGCCGCTTGCCGCCCACGCCGGGATCGACCACCACCACATGCACTGTGCGCGGCGGAAAGTACCGGTAGGCCTGTGCGATGGTCCACGCGCCATCGAGCAGGTCGTAGGAAGCGACCGCGTGGCTGATGTCCACGATCGAGGTCTCGGGATGAATGTTGAGCACCACCCCGTGCATGATACCGGCGAAGGCGTCGCTCAGGCCGAAGTCAGTGGTGAAGGTGACAATGCGTGTCTCAGACATCACTGGCAAAGTAGCCGCCGCGAAGGGCGCGAGTCAAGGCCAGCAGGTTGGCGCCGGAGTGCGGGGGATAATGCGACCTGCAGTTCACTTCGTTGCTACGACTGGCAGGAAATGCTTCGTCAGCTAATTGTTTTCCTGGCTGATAGCTGAGTGGCAGTTGTATGCCTAGAGCTACTTCACCACGTTCCCATGCGAAGCACTAGTCCGGTGGTGAACTGCAGGCCGTTGGAGTAGTTGACGCCGTTCAGTTCGTTGTTCCAGGAACGCGAGTAGTCGAGGCTGGCGACGCGGAAGGCAAGAGCGTTGTTGATCCTGTAATCCACTCCGGTCCCGGCGGCGATGGCGAAGCCGTTGGTCTCGTATTGCGTGGTGTAAAGCGGATGCTGCGCGTTGCCAAGTTTCTTGGGAAAGATCTCGGCGATGACCTCCGCGCGTTTTTCGGTGTCCAGGAATTCCTGCGTTAATTTGGTGCCGCCTATCAGGAACTGCGCATGCGGGTTCCAGCGTCCGGAAGTTGTGGGCGTCCAGCGTGGTCCCACCATGTATGTGAGCGAATCTCCGGACAGGTTGTTCGGAAGATCGAGCAGCTTGCAACCGTTCACCGCAACCACGATCTGCCACTGGTCGCCAACGCGGATGGCTGCCGAGCTGCCGCCACCGGCGCAGGAACCTTTGGCGCCACTTCCGAAATACTGTTTGAAGATGGGCTCCACCGTGAACTCAAACGGAGCCACTCCCGGCGGCGAATGGACCTCGACCTTGGCGGTGGCTTGCTCCATGAAGCTGCGCACCGCTGCCGCCTCCGGATAAGGCTTAAAGACGCCGGGCCGGTCGTCGCGGTGCCAGGGAAGTTCGCCGTTCAGCACGTTGGCAAAGGAGCGCGAAGGATTCAGTCCGCCGCGTGCCAGCATGCGGAAGTAGGGATTGGCGGTATGCGCTTCGATGTTGCGGATGACATAGCGGTCGATCGAGTCTTCGGCGATGGTCCATCCCAAACCCACGGTTGGAGTCACCACGTGGTCCACGAATCCCTGTTGCGGATACAAGCCCTGGACGTGTCCCAGAGAGGCTTCGCTGAGCGGACCAATTTCGAATTCCACGCTGTACAGGTAGGCGAAGGCCGCGCCGCGCAGCTTGCCCTTCCAGTAGCGTGTATTCCTGCCGAACTCCACGGTGCGGTAGGCGCGGTCATTGTGCTGCCAGATGAATCCGGACACCGCTCCCTGCATGGGATGACCGACGTAGTTGACCAGGAAAGGATCGCCGTCGGCCCAGCCATGAAGCTTGCCGGCCGCGTTCAGATATCCGGCAAAAAAGGGGCCGCCGAAACCGTCGCGGGTGCCTTGCTCGGTAGCGCAGCGGAAGGCGTGTTCAACCGCCAGAAAGGAGAACGTACCTTGCGCCAGATGGAACCAGTCGACACCGGTTTCTTTCTTGGGCGGCGTCGCAACCGCAATTCCGCTTGATGCGGCGTTTGCAGAACTGCTGGCGTCTGCGCTGCTGGCGGCGGGCTTGAGATACGACGATGGCTCAAAGCCGCCTCCTCGGGTTTCGACGATCTCTTGCGCGCGCACGGGCGGAGCAATTCCGCAATACAGCACGGTCAAGAGGACAACGAGGACGGTTCGCCCTCGGGTGCGCATCGTCATGAGGAATCAGGCTGCTCCAAGAGAGGTCAGGTGATTATTGTGCACGATAAGGCGCGACTTTGACAGCAGCAAAATTACTGGAGGCGGGCCGATATTTTCCACAGCCCTGACCAACGGAGCTACCTTGGACGGTACTAGCTTTACTAGCGAATTTCGATGTCTCCCGAGCCCGTGGAAACTTGCAGTTCAGGGCCGCCGCCGCGGACCGCACCCTTGAGTTCGTGTCTACCCAGCGAGCCTTGGACCGTGATCGGCAAATCCGAATGGATGCTTCCAGAGCCGGTATGCACGTCGAGGCTAAATCCGCCCGAACCTAGAGCGAGATGTACGTTCCCCGACCCGGTGTGCACCTGCCACGGACCCGCGACGTTCCCGTCCAGCTTGATGCCACCGCTGCCGGTCCGCGCACGTAGCCCTCCTTTTACCCCACGGATCTCCACGCTGCCGGAGCCGGTCTGAATATCAACATCACCCGAGCCGTTTAGCTGCGCGTCGATGTCGCCGCTCCCCGTGTGAGCAAAGAACGGAGCTCCCACATCCTGGGCGCGAATTCCTCCGCTGCCGGTCTGCACGTGCACGTTGCTGCCTAGGTCACGCAGGCGGACGTCGCCTGACCCAGTTTGTCCTTGTACCGGCGAGCGAACTCCCTCGATGCCAATACCACCGGATCCAGAGTGCGCTTGCACCGTCGCGTCCGCCGGGACCGTAACTTCGTAGCTGATGGAAATTTGCCGCTTCACGTCCTCAGACAAGTTATAGCCAATACGGATGGTGTTGCCGCTCTGCTGGATCGGCGGATTCGATTCGACTTGATGTACTACGCTCTCGGCGCTGGAGAACCAGCTATTGCTCTGGATGCGTCCGTGAATCACCACCTGGTTGGTGCCGCCGGCTTTGATAGTGACGTCGCCTGAGCCAGTGGTGAGATCGACATTGACCGGACCCGAAACTTGAAGCGTGCGATCGAAATGCCCTTCGACTCGCGCGTGCAGCAGGGCCGGAGCCAGAAGAAATGTGAGGAGGATTGCAGTGCAGTGCTTCTTCATGACGCCTCGCCAGGACCTGTGAAGTTACTGCGATTAAGAAAACGGGCTGCCGCCGCCGGCAGCCCGTCATGGAGAAAACTAGGTTACTGCTGGAGAACAACCTGGTCGCCTTCTTTGAGGCCGGACAGAACTTCCGTCTTCGCGCCGTTGGAGATCCCAATATTGAGCGCGACCTTGCGCTTGCCCTCTTTGCCTTTCGGGTCAGGTACTTCGGTAGAGGCCTTCTTGTCCTTGTCGTACAGAATGGCGCCTTCGGGAATCATGAGCACGTTCTTATGCTCGTCCAGGATGATTTCCGCGTTGGCAGTCATCTCGGCCTTCAACTCGCCGCCGGGATTGTTGATCGATACCCGCACTTCAAAGGTGGTCACGTTGTCCTTCTCGACACCCATGGGCGAGATCTTGGTAACGTGACCGGTGAACGTCTTGTCCTTGAAGGTCTCTACGCGGATGCGGGCTGGTTGTCCAAGATAAACCTTGCCAATGTCGCTCTCGTCCACCTTGCCCTTGACGTACACCTCGCTGGTGTCACCGAGTGTCATTACTAGGGTCGCGCCAGAACCCAGTACCAGGATGGAGCTCACGGCATCACCCATCTCGACGTCTCGGGAGAGCACTACGCCGTCGATAGGGGCCGTAATGGTGGTATAGCTCAACTGTTCTTCCAGCTGATTCAGGGTGGCCTGGTCTTTCTTCACCTGTGCGCCGGCCTGCGCGACCTTTGCCTTGTTGACGGTGTATTGCGCGCGGGCTACATCACGCCTATTGACCGCAAGGATGTAGCTCCTCTGAGCATCGTCCAGGGCCGACTGAGACACCACTCCATCCTTCGACATCTCCTGGGCGCGCTCGTAAGCGCGTTGCAGCGTGGGAATATCAACACCCTGGGCATCCACTTCAGCGCGCTTCAAGTCGGCCTCAGCGCCCTTCAAGTTGGCGTCTGCCGAGAGCAGTTGCGCGCGCGCAGAATTGACCTGGGCTTCGATCTCCACCCGGTCGAGTTCCGCCAGTACCTGTCCCTGCTTCACCCGATCGCCGGCATCAACATAGAGCTTCTTCACGATGCCGCTGGCCTTCGACTTGATTTCAACCTTGGTAATAGGTGTGATCTTGCCCGTCGCCACGACGCTCTTGGCGAGATCACCTTTTTCTACCTTCGCCAGCTTGGTGGGATCGATTTTGGTGCCGCCCCGAGTCGCGGCCACCGCCACGATGACCAGCGTCAACACCGCCACCGTCACGATGGAAATGATGATCAGGCGCTTCTTCTTGTTTTTGCCATTTTTGCCGTTCGCCACTGCCGCCTCCCGAGATGGGTAGCATTCTTGTCTGTTGATTGTTACGTGTCAGGTCGGAGATTTGTTCCGCGGAATTACCAGGAAAACCCAGACTCGGATCAACCCTGCCACCCCTTTAGACCCCGGAACCTTAAGAACGGGTAGCAAGAGCTTGCGGAAAAAGAGGGGCATCCAATTGGGTTGATGGAGGGTCGAAGCTGAGGCTGGACCGTTCGCAGGAGAACGTTGGCCAACAATAAGTTGCAACTCGCCACTGGTAAGTGGCCACTGGCCACTGCTGCCGACTGCAGGTTTTGCCACAATTACCACTCGAAAACAGCGGGAGGGTTAATCCTCCCGCTGTTTTCTTTTGTTATTTCCTGGCCGGAGCTGAGTCCGGCTTGGCCTTGTCCGCCTCGGATGGTTTAGGTAATGGCTTGCGCGGAAGCATGTTGTCGCGCATCGCGGCATCGTAAACAAACGCAGCCATGATGACCGCCGCCTGCATCATGTCCTCGCGCTGAATGCGCTCATACACGTCCATGTTCGAGTGATGGGTCCTGCTTTCATATTCCACCGGGTCCTGGATGAACTGAAATCCCGGTATACCCACGGCATCGAACGACAAATGATCGGTGCCGCCGGTGTTCCGCATAGTCAGGGTCGTCATACCGAGATCGGTGAAGGGTTGCATCCAAGTATTGAAGATTGGCCGCACCGCTTCGTTCTCTTGCAAATAAACGCCACGAATCTTGCCCGTTCCGTTGTCGATGTTGAAGTAAGCGGAGATCTTCGACTGCTCGGGTTTCAGGGTAAGCAGGCCCTCCTCTTTTCGGAGGTAATCGGGCAACGCTTTCTCCTTTGGATCGGTGGGTTCGGGTCGCGTGCCAAAATGTTGTGCCGCGTAAGCTTTGGATCCCAGCAGGCCTTGCTCCTCGCCCGTCCATAGGCCGATGCGGATCGTTCGCCGTGGTTTTAGGCCGATCGCCTTTAGGATGCGCACCGCTTCCATGGTGACCGCAACTCCAGCAGCGTTGTCGGTGGCGCCGGTGCCGCTGTGCCACGAGTCCATGTGCGCTCCCAGCATCACGACCTCCTCTTTCTTGTCCGTACCAGGGATTTCCGCAATCGTGTCGTACGCGTTGGGATCGGTGTCATAGAACTGGTTGCGAACGTCGATCTCTAACTCCACCGGGACATTGCGGTCGAGCAGGCGCGAGATGCGCCCGTAGTGTTCAATGGCCATCACCAGCGAGGGAACACCGGTGGGATCATCCGGCTTATAGCCGCCGCCGGACTGCACGAACACGGTGCCGCCATCGCCAGCACGGCTGGGATCAATGACCGCTGCTACGTGTTCGTCCACCAGATACTGGTTCAGCGTCTTCTGAAACTCGATACGTTTGGCCACCTCCTCGCGATTGAAACGCGGTTTCTCGCTGGGAATCTGGTACTGCCCAATCTCGTCCAGCTTCTTCTCGTCATATCGCTTCATGGCCGCTTCGGATTCGGGCTTGACCTCACGCATTTCGCCGAGCAGAACGATTTTGCCGGCCAGCTGTCCCTTGTACTTATCCAAGTCCTCCTTGGTGGCTAGTTTCGCCTTTACCACGGATGCCCGCAGAACGCCGTTCGTCCCCGGCGTCCATGCCTTGGGATAGGCGATGAGCGGAGAAGCAGTGGGCGTTACCATGCGCACTTCGGTGTAATCGTTCGACCAGCCGCGGCCAAACGGCCCCCAGCTCTCCAGGTGAGCGTTGGCTAGGCCCCACTGCGTAAGCTGATCGCGCGTCCACTCGTTGGCCTTCTTGAGATTCGGAGAGCCCGTGAGGCGCGGCCCGATCCAGTCGGTAAGCTGGCTCTCAGTCTCCATCACCTTCGAATTGTGAAAGCCCTCTTGGCGGATCTGGGTCATCACGGCCCAATCCACGGATTCATTGTCACTGTTGGAGTTTGCGGCGAATAGCGAGAGCGGAGCGGCGACTGAAGTTGCGAGTAGTAGGGCAATGCAACGCGCACCAAAGCGATGAGAACGAACATGTGCGTCCAATAGGATTCCTTCCGGCGAATGCGAGGGTCGACTCTTACCCGAGGGGAAAACAACGGAGTTGCGACAGCATGCGCCAATAAGAGTCAAGGAGAAAAGAATAACATTCGCAAAGACTAGGTTCTGCCAGAGAGACAACTCTAGCTCTCCCGGTGGGCGTGAATGACGAAGCGTTCCTCTCTTCGGTTGAACTGTGCCCGCAGGATGTTCGGCTGGCAGCAGACCTGGCAATCCTCGACGTACTCCTGCGTTTGGCCCGCTGACTCATCGACCTCGCTGTTGTTCCATTCCCCGCAATCGCTGTTCGCGCCAGAAACACCTTCGTGCAGTGAAAGCTTGCTGCGCTGTCGCGCGCGACACCAACTAGCCTTCTGCGAGTGGCTATGTCCGATTGACGAGCAGCTATCAAGCGGGGACGAATTGCTCTGGTCGCTCGCGATCTCCACCGACTTAACTCGTCGGCGACTGTGAACCTCCGATTTGTCCGCTTCCGGACAAACCAGCATGATTCCGGACGCTCGAAATAACCTGTAAGTCAGCGAGTGTATGGCAAGTCTACGAAGTACAAGGACTTGCATGACGCCGATCGTGGCAATTCACGTGCCTCTTGACCAGTGACGAACCGTAGATTGCCACAGAAAAAATTCTAACGATCCACGGTTTGTCACGTCTCACCGCCATGTAGGAGGCAGCATGGAACGCCGATACCTGATAGCGACCCTGGCCCTGATAGCGACTTTCGCGGTGTTTTCCCGCGGGCTGCGTTCGCTCGAAGCCTACTCCAAGACGCCAAGCCACCAAGCCGGAATGAAGATGGGCGCGCAGTGCCCGACGGAGTCCTCAGCTTTTTCCCGCTGGCTGGCGAAGGCGCGCACCCATCTGCGCCCCGCGTATCCGGAGGAGGCCCAACTGCTGGCGGAGATGAACCTGCCATTCGCGAACATGCAGGCAAGGGCAGCTGAGCAGATTGCGCAGCAGAACTTGGCCGCAGCGCAATGCGCCCGCGAAACCGCGATGCGCGAGGCAGAACGGGCGCAGATCCAGCAGAAGATGGCGCGCGAACAAGCAAGCTTGCAAATGGATCCGATTTCATACCCGTTCACCATGCCGCCCGCGTTGCGACAGCGGATCGAGGTAAAGACCTCCGCCGTGGCCGCCAAAGTTGCCGCCCGCGCGGTCAAGGTGCAGATGACGGCCGATGTACTGCCCACTTCCGCCATCAACTGGGCCGACTCCGGCGTAGAGAACGTCGTCTTCGCCATGGATACTCCGCCTGTTCCGCCGGTTGCGGTCCACGTAAATGTGCAGTCGCCCTGTAAGCCGCAAGCGGTGCAGACCCAGACCCGGCGCGCTCTGCGCGACAGTCGTAGCAACATCGTGCGGTCAGGCGAGTACGCGTTCTAGCTCGACACTTTAAAGACAAAGTAGCGAACGGTGCAGAATCAACTCTGCACCGCTTTTTTTGCAAAATCTGCAGCCAGCACCTTGACCGCTCTGCCCGGCGATATGATGATTGAGCCATGAAGCATCGTCTTGCTCCCAACTGTCCCCGGTGCGACAGCAATGAGGATGTGAAGAAGATTACCTATGGACAACCGGCCTCGGAGACTACCCTCGAGATGAGCCAGGACGGCTACGTGCTCGGCGGGTGCTGCATTCGTCCCGACAGCCCCGAATGGTATTGCGACAATTGCCAAGAATCCTTCGGCAGCTGGCGCGAGTCCTGGGGCGAAGCCCTCACCGACCAAATTCAATAACACAACGGCGACCGGATTCTCGCGTGAGATTCCCCATCACGCAAGCCACCCCTCCCCCCTCCTGCCATGAGTGAAATCAACGGCTTAAGCTAGGTTATGCTTGCAAGTTAATCATTCCCTAGGTCTTATACGTATGTTAAACACCTGCAAGAGGTTAGGAGACGATCCGATCCGCTACACACCCGACTGGACCTAGCGGCGATTGCTTCTACCCTGCGTCTGTCAAAGAGCTTTTCCGCAGCCGCGCACTGGGCGCGAGGCGACACTACAACTTCGCCCTCGCAGGACTGTGATAGCGCGCTGCGCTATTCGCGCGCAAGGACGCAGGTTACGGTCGTGCTTGACAAGACAGGGAAGCGGGCGTGTGGGGAAGCGGGTCCCTGCTTCGCTCGTGGTGACAACTCAGGGAATACGCCGACGATGAAGAAAAGCAGGTCCCTCGATTCGAGTGCGCTCTTCTTGGCGCACTCTCACTCGGGATGACAACCCGATAGGGAAGACCCCCGCATTAGACTAGCCAATACCGGGTCATAACGGGACGTCGCATGTTGTGAAAAATTCGAGACGAGCTGCTGTCTCTTACTTCGTGCCCGCGACCGCCATGCGCTTGCGCCGCTGCTGCCATTCTTGGGTGGCGAAGATTTGCGGGCCGACGTCGATCAACCGGGGCAGCATCTGGAAAACCGAGATGGGCGTCCACTTCATGCCCTGACGGGTACGGTAGCCCCGGCGGTTCAGCTCCTCGGCGATGACCGAATACGGCCCGTCCTGGATGGTCAGCTCCATCATGAGGAAGAGGGCCTCGCGCTCGATAGGATTTTCCTCCAGCCGCCCGGCGTCGGCCGAAACCTGCAGCCCGAACGGCACCTCTTCCGTGAGCTTCTGAGTTTGCGCTTCGGGAAGCTCGCGCTCCCACTCGATGGCGACCATTTTCCAGCCCTGTCCGGCCTGCCGTTCGAGTTCTGCTGCGTCCAGCGGTGCCTGCACTTCCTGCCGCACACGCTCCACCTTGGCCATGCCGTCCTCCTCGGGTGCGTTGGTCATAGAGCTACACGTCTGCGGCCATATCGGGTTTCCTGCAAACAATTGAAACAGGCGGGATTGTGATTCGCTTCGGGAATGGAGGTGGGGAGCGCGCGTCCGGATTCAGAATTGCTTGTCCGAAGGCGGACAAGACAATGGTGCCGCCGCTCCGCGGCTCTCGCCCGATTCAGCCTCCCAACCGCCGGCTGACGCCCGTGGCTCAAAGAAATGTCGCCCGGGCTGTGCAAAGTCTGCTGGATCGCAATGCCGGCTGAAGCCGGCTCGCGTCTGGGGGGAACCGGCACAAGACGGCGCTGAAGCGCCGCTCCACACGGGATACTGATAGCGTCCGGATACTGAAAGCGACTCGGATGGTGAAAGCGAGTTGCCGACCTATTCTCTGCGCCGCGGGATCGGGTGCGCGTGGTCGAGGTCGTAGAACTTGCGCGGCCCGTGGTCCGACTGGCGAGTAACCGTCGACACGGCCTTCATGACGGGCAGGCTCAACTGGCTAGTCCGTGCGGGAAGCGCGTTTGTGGTCGTGAGGATGGACTGGTTGAAGGTGCCTCCAGAGTTTGCCTGTGCCACGGAGAACACGCAATAGGCCTGGCCGTTGGAGTAGGCGGTTGCGATGTAGTCGCCCACCATCAGGCCGGAGGAGGTGTTGGGCAGCCAGCTTAGCGACATAGGGCCGGCCAGCGTGGTGGGCGCGCTCCAGGTGTTTCCGCCGTCGCTGGAGGAGACGAAGCCGACCTCAAGCTGGCACGTCGCGATGGTGCACTGTGCCGTGGGATAGAAATAGTAAGCCAGCGCCAGCCGTGCCGAGCCGCCGCTGGTGACAGGATCGGCGGCCAGGCCGGGGATGAAGTGATCCACGGTGCTGGTGGTGGCGTCGATGGGAATGCCAACCGGCGCGGTCCAGTTGCTGCCGTCGGCGGAACTGCTTAGGACGAGGTCGTTCGACGAGCAACCGGCGCGGAAGCGGCAATCCTGCCACACGACGTAGACGCGGCCGGAGCCATCGACGGCGGCGCTGGGAAGTGTCGTCGTCCGGAGATTGCCCGCGACCGTGTGATCGGTGATGTTGGAGATGGTGACTTGCGCATTCCAGCTGCTGCCGCCGTTGGTCGAGGTGAAGGCGAGCATCTGCGTGCCGTCGGCACTGAGGATGGGCACCACCACGTTGCCATTGGGCTGCACCAGCGGCTGGCCGCCGAGACCGGTAGAGGAACTGGCGCTGTTGATCGCCGTGCTCCAAGTGAGACCGCCGTCCGTCGAGGTGCTCATCCAGATGAGGCCGTTGGCGGGCTGGCTGGGGTCGTCCCACTCCAGGTAGCAGTGGCCGTAGAACGGGCTGCTGGCGGTGTTGTCGCAGGTGATCCACTGCTTGTCGGAGTCGTTGGTGGCGCTGACCACGATGGGATTGCCCCAGTTCATCGCGTCGGGCGAGCGGCTGACGGAGACCACGTCGGTAGTGGCCGAGATGTCGAGCGTGGTGATAATCCAGACGCCATGCGCCTTGTCGAAGGCGACTACGGGATCGCTGGCCGCGACATAAGGGCCGCCCTCGTACTGGGTGATGTTGGGCAGCTGTCCGTTGCTCCAACTGCCGCCGGCGTTGGTCGAGGTGGCAAAACCAATGTTGGAAGCGCCGCCATTGAATCGCCGGCCAATCTGGAATGCGGTCACGATGGTCGAGCCGGAAGCGAACATGCCGGGTTCAACTTCGGTGGCGTGCTGGCTGTCGGAATTGGTGAAGGTGTCGGTGCTGAGACGGGTGAGTGCGATCTGCGGCGGAGGGGGCGGCGATGGTTCGGAGGGCCTGCTGGAGCCGCTGCCGCAAGCGGAGAGCAACAGCACGGGCGCGAGCGCGAAGACAGACAAGAGTCTCACACTGCATACCGGCACCTTGACCATCGCTTTACCTCGATGCGGAAATCAGATTTGCCCAGATTCGAATGGTGGCGCCGAACCGCGTGCGTGCATCGTGTATCGGATTGCGGGTTCTGTCAATTCATCTCCGTTTGCTGCGCTTCTTGGACGGCTGATAAACTCGAACGTTTGCACAGCCGGTCGCATCTAGTTCTATAACACTCATGCCAAATACAACGGATATTGCCATCGTCAACGGCGCCCGCACGCCTATGGGGCGCTACTGTGGAAAGCTGCGCGATTTCACCGCCATGGACCTGGGCGCCATCGCCGCGACCGAGGCCATGAAACGCTCCAGCGTCGAGCCGCCGGAGATTGACCACGCCGTGTTCGGCAACGCGCAGCAGACCTCCGGAGATTCCATCTACGGCGCGCGCCATGTCGCGCTCAAGGCGGGAGTACCCATGGAAGTTCCGGCGCTCACTGTCAACCGTCTGTGCGGCTCGGGAATGCAGTCCATCGTGACCGCGGCGCAGATGATCCAACTGGGCGAGTCGAAGATTGTACTGGCGGGCGGCATGGAGTCGATGTCGCAGGCCCCGCACGTGATTCGCGGCATGCGCTGGGGCGTCGGTTTCGGCGAAGGCAAGCTGGAAGACTCGCTGATGGTGGCGCTGCTCGACACGTATTGCGGGCTCTACATGGCCAACACCGCCGAGCTTTACGCCGGGCAGCAGGGCATTACGCGCGAGATGCAGGACGAGTTCGCACTGCGCTCGCAACAAACCGCTGACGACGCCTACAAAGCCGGACGGCTGCAGGAAGAGATTACCCCGGTGGCGCTGCGCAATCGTCGCGCCGAGCCGACGGGCGAGATGTTCACCGAAGATGACAACCGGCGTCCCGACACGACGCTGGAGAGCCTGAAGAAGCTGAAGCCGGCCTTCGGCAAGGACGGCAGCGTGACCGCCGGCAATGCCAGCGGAATCGTGGATGGCGGCGCGGCTGTCGTCGTGATGCCGCTCGACGAGGCGGAGAAACGCAATCTGAAGCCGATGGGCCGCATCGTGAGTTGGGGCATTGCGGGCGTCAACCCCAAGATCATGGGCTCGGGGCCGGTTCCGGCGACGAAGATCGCACTGAAGAAGGCCGGGCTGAAACTCGACGACCTCGACCTCATCGAGGTCAATGAAGCGTTCGCGGCGCAGTATCTGGCGGTCGAAAAAGAGCTGGGGCTCGATCGCAACAAGGTCAACGTGAACGGCGGCGCCATCGCGCTGGGGCATCCGCTGGGCGCGACCGGCACGCGGCTGATGATCACGCTGCTGTATGAACTGCGGCGGCGGAAAGCGAAGTACGGGCTCTCCACGGCGTGCATTGGGGGCGGGCAGGGAATTGCCGTCATCGTGGAGAACCTGCAGCGATAAGGCGCAAGTCTTTTGGTTCGCGGCTAAAGCAGTGTAAGCTTCCTACCACGCGGCTCTGGCCGCGTAACCATTGTGCTGACCAACATCCTCATCATTGTCGGCTGCGTGGCTGCCGCGATTGCGTTCCTGTTTGTGGTCACGCGCTCCTCCGCCGGCACCTCGCGCAAGGAATCCAATGACTTCACCGGCGCTGTGGTGGCCGTTATAGGCACCACCTATGCCGTGATTCTGGCGTTCACCTTGTCGGGCGTGTGGAACATGTTCCAGCAGGCGCAGGTCAACGAGGAGCAGGAAGCGAACGCGCTGGTGAACGTATACCGCATTGCCAGCCAGCTGCAGGATGCCAACGCCGCAAAAATCCGGGGCCTCTGTACCCAGTATGCCGACAACGCCGTAGACGTCGAGTGGTCGACCATGGAAAACCAGCAGATGTCGCATGAGGGCAGCGCGATCATCAACCAGCTATGGAGCCTGGCGGGAGAAAGCGCCCACGCCCGGCCGGACGCGATTGCCGCTTACCAGCTCATGGAAGAGCTGCGCGGACTGACACAGTATCGGCGAATCCGGGCCATGCAAGCCCGCGAGAGCTTGCCGGGGATTCTGTGGACCGTGCTCCTCGCCGGCGGAATCATCACGGTCGCCGCGTCCTGCTTTTTCGGCGTGCCAAACTTCAGTTTTCACCTGCTGCAAGTTGTGGTGCTGACATTCCTGATTTCGTTAGTGCTGGTGGCGATTGCCGACATCGACCGCCCATACCAGGGCATGGTGAAGGTGCAGCCTGAAGGCTTTCGCTTCGCAGCCCGGACGCTGCACGGTGAGGCCGGCCCGTAAGGGCTCCTGCCGCCGTTTTTTGGATGTTGCCCGGGAGGTATGACCTTTCAGGTGCAAGGAAAAAGGCCGGCAACTTCTGCCGGCCCTGTATGAACGTAAGGATGAAGCTAGGTTTCCAGGGCTGCTACTTCGATCTGGGGTTCCTCAGCGGGTATTTCACCATTCAGCGTCTTGATGCCGTACTCGTAGCCTTTGTCGAAGGCCTTGCGGTTCAAATCGCGATAGGCTTCAGGTACGGACGCAGCGACAGCGTCACGCAGCGAGTCGGGTTTTAACACTCCGCTCACTGCGCCGAAGAAGCCGACCATCACGATGTTGAGCACCATCTTCTTGCCCAAGTCTTCGGCCAGCCGCGTTGCCGGGCAGCTGTAGACCCGCACGCCTGCCGGTAGCTTGTCCACGCGCACCAAGTCCTGCTCGATGACCAGGATGCCGTTTTCGCGGACTTGGGGCGCGAAGATGGTGTAGGCCTCTTGAGACATAACCACCAGGATGTCGGGGCGAGTGACGTAGGGATAAAGCACGGGCTGGTCCGACAAGATGACCTGCGCGCTACACGCCCCGCCGCGCGCTTCCGGCCCGAAGCTCTGCGTCATGGTGGAGTAGCCGCCCTCAAAAATGCAGCCGGCCTTGCCGATGACGATGGCCGAGAGAATCACGCCCTGGCCGCCAAAGCCTGCGATACGGATTTCGGTTAGATGCTGCATTCGCATGCCTCCGCTTCTACGTATTGGTCGCCGAGAACTTCTTCCAGCTGGTCGTGCATCAGGTCACGATAGTCGGCGCGCTCGCGGTCTACAAACTTGCCCACGATGATCTCGCCGGACTTGCTCAGCGCAACCTCGTTGGTGGGCGCGCCATTCTTGATTCGGCTCTTCTCTTTGTAGAACTTCATGGTGTCCAGGCCGTCGCCCATCTTGTTGCGGCGCTGATACAGCGTCGGGCACGGCGACAATACCTCGATGAAGCTGAAGCCCTTCTTGGTGAACATCTCCTCCATCGCGCGCGCCAACTGGCGAACGTGGAATGCGGTCCAGCGGGCCACGTAAACTGCGCCCGCTGCTTCCACCAGGTAGGGCAGGTTGAATGACGGATCGTATGTCCCGTAAGGATTGGTTGAAGTCACGACGTCGCCGGGCGTGGTGGGCGCGGTCTGCCCGCCGGTCATGGCGTAAATCAGGTTGTTGACGCAGACGACCTTGATGTCCACATTGCGGCGCGCTGCATGGATCAGGTGGTTGCCGCCGATGGCGAACAGGTCGCCGTCGCCCGAGTACACCACCACATTGAGCTTGGGATTGGCCAGCTTTAGCCCGGTGGCAAAGGGAATCGCGCGGCCATGCGTCGTGTGAAACGAATCGAGCTTCATGTAGCCGGCAACGCGGCCGGTGCAGCCGATGCCGGAGACGATGGCCACGTTCTTTAGGTCCATATTGGCTTCGGTGAGCGCGCGGGCGAAGGAGTTGACGCTGGTCCCAATGCCGCATCCGGGACACCAGATGTGCGGCATGCGGTCGGTGCGCAGGAACGGTTCCACCGGATTGGTGGGAGTGATTCCGATCGTCGTCATCGTGCCACCTCCATGATGGCCTGCAGAATGTCTTCCGGTTTGTGCACGCTGCCTCCAGCGTGAGGAACGTGGCGGACCACCGCTTTGCCGGCGGCGGCGCGTTCCACTTCGCGCACCATCTGTCCCAGGTTAAGTTCGGGCACCACAAACGCCTTCACCTTGGCAGCGATCTCCGCGATTTGTTTCTCGGGGAACGGCCACGCAGTGATGAGGCGGAACTTGCCGACCTTGATGCCTTTGTCACGGGCAAGGTCGATGGCGCGTTGCGCCACCCGCGAAGTAATGCCATAGGAGACGACCGCGACGTCGGCGCCTTCGATCTGGTCCGCTTCGTACAGGGTGATCTTGTCGACGTTTTGCCGGATCTTGTTACACAGCCGCTTTACCAGCTTGTCTTGCTGGGCCGGCGTCATGTCGGGATAACCGCGGTTGTCGTGGGTCAGGCCGGTGACATGAACGTTGTAGCCCTCACCGGTGCGCGGCATGTCGGGAACCAGGTCGTCCTTGGGCTCGAAGGCGAGAAACTCGCCGGGCGGAATGGTTGTATAGCGCCGCGGCGTGACCTCGATCTGCTCGGCAGGAGGAATGACCACCTTCTCGGTCATGTGTCCCACCACTTCGTCCATCATGACGAACACCGGCACGCGATATTGCTCGGAGTAATTGAACGCCGTTACAGTGAGGTCGAAGCATTCCTGCGGCGAGTTGGGACAGAGAGCAATGATTTCGTAATCGCCGTGCGATCCCCAGCGAACCTGCATCATGTCGCCTTGCGCCGGCAAAGTGGGCAATCCGGTGGAAGGGCCGCCGCGCTGTACGTCCACAAAGACGCATGGCGTTTCGGTCATGATGGCCAGGCCGATGTGCTCCATCATCAGCGAGAAGCCCGGGCCGGAAGTCACGGTGAAAGCTTTCGCGCCGCCCCAGACTGCGCCCTGAAGGGTGATAGAGGCTGCGAGTTCGTCTTCCATCTGGATGAAAGTGCCACCGACGGTGGGCACGCGGGAGGCGAAGCGCTCCACGACTTCGGTCGAGGGGGTGATGGGATAGCCGGAGGAGAAACGCGCTCCAGCCGCCAGTGCGCCTTCGCAGCAGGCGTGGTCGCCATCGAGAAAATGAGAGCCGGTCAGGACTCCCGCCGGGTCAGCGTGCATCTTGGTCCTCCTTAGCGTCGGCTTCGGCCGGCGGCGGTGGCGCGGCAGCCGCGGCGTTCCTTGGGTGAAGCCGGCTGCTTGTACCCGAAGATGGCTAAATCCGGGCAATACATGCCACATAAATCGCAACCGCTGCACTTCTCCGGATGCACCATGTAGGGCGTGTGATATCCCTTTGCATTGAAGGCAGAGGAGAGCGCCAGTACGTGGGTGGGACAGAATTCCACGCAGAAACCGCAGGCTTTACAGCGCTCCACCACGATCTCCACCGAACCTTTGGCCATTGCTGCCCTTTCTTTTCGCGGGCTGAGGAAGGAGGACACCGCTGTTCCGGCTTCTCCCTGGTTCCTACGCCGTCGCACCTTGGGAATTACGTTGCGGTTGGAATGCTCACTGACCACCGAACGATGGTTCGATTCTGACTCAGCCAATGCCCAAGCCGAAGTGACATGGGTCACATCGCCGTGTGAGGTGTGGCACTGGGTAGGAGTTAGCCGTCAGCATGCAGCACTCCGGCAGCACCACTGACCGCTATCCAGTGCATTGTCATCTCGATGCCGAAGCCGCTCCGCTTAACGGCCGATCCACTCCAGTTGGAGCGACTCTTCCGCAGCCGCCATGACCTTCATCTCCGGATCGCCCGTCACCAGCGGCGCATCCTGCAAGAGGGCGGTGGCGGCAGCGAAGCCGTCGGCGTAAGAAATGGGATGCCGGGCCTTGAGGGTGGCGGCTAGCATGACCAACTCGTCATGCGCTGAGATGGTCATCACCCGCGGGTGCAGAGTTTCCAGGACCCGCCGCCCATAGGCCAGGTCGCGGGCCTTCACGGACAGATAAAAGACCTCACCAAGATTCACGATACTCATCGAGAGCTTGTGCTCGCGGCGGCCGGCTGCCTCCAGTAACACGCGCATCCGGTCCGCGGCCGGCTGTTGGCCTTTGAGCCAGACCATGACCGCCCACGCGTCAAGAACCAGGTCCCGCATCTACGACCACCGCCTGTCTTTGGCGAGTTCGGTTTTGCGCTCCTCACGCATCAGCTTCTCTACGTCGAGGCGCGCGAGGGAGCCCTGCAGCGCATCCAAAGGCAGCGCGACTGCGGGCTGGGGACGGGAAGCCCACACCTCGAGGGCCTGGTGGACCGCTTCCTGGAGCGTCACGCCACGACTCGCGGCCAGGCTCTTGATGCGGCGCATTTCCTCTTCAGGCAGTCTGACCGAAAGTACTGCGATTTGCTTGCTTGCTGTCATGTCTGCATTATAGCACGAGGGAGCCTTCACCCCGGGCTCGGGTGCTCGCAAAGTCTCCCCGGCGGTTGTGGCCGTATGTCTCACGGCTATGTGACCGCTCTCACAGCGTTGGGCCAGCCCCATGGTGCACGCTGTTGGCAGGAGAAAAGTGTCCCCACTTCATGGGTTTAATGACGCTTTGACGCACTATGAAAAAAGTGCTCATCCTGGGAGCCGCCGGACGCGACTTTCACAACTTCAACGTAGTTTTCCGGAACAACCCCGAATTTCACGTCGTAGCCTTCACCGCAACCCAAATTCCTGACATCGATGGCCGCCGTTATCCCGCCGAATTGGCGGGTGATTTGTATCCCGAGGGAATCCCCATCCTCGAAGAAAACAGGATGGAGGAGATCATCCGCGACGAGGGCGTGGATGTCGCGGTATTTTCCTACAGCGATGTCGCCTACGCGACGTTGATGCACCTGGCCTCGCGGGCGATCGCCGCCAATGCCGATTTCTGGCTGCTCGGCGCGGAGCGGACACAGCTGGTGTCCAAGGTTCCGGTCATTTCTGTCTGCGCGGTCCGCACCGGCTGCGGCAAAAGCCCGGTGTCGCGCCGCATTGCCAGTGGCCTGCACAAGCTGGGCTGGAATCCTGTGGTGATCCGGCACCCCATGCCGTATGGCGATCTGGCGGCGCAGCGCGCGCAACGCTTCGCTTCGCTCGCTGATCTCGACCGCCACCAGTGCACAATCGAAGAGCGCGAGGAGTACGAGCCCCACATCGTCGAAGGCACCACCGTTTATGCCGGAGTCGATTATGGGGACATCCTGCGCCAGGCCGAAAAGGAAGGCGATGTCATCCTGTGGGACGGTGGCAACAACGACACCCCGTTCTATCGTCCCGATCTCGACATCGTAGTGCTGGATCCGCATCGGCCGGGACACGAGCTGGGCTACTATCCCGGCGAAGTGAACTTCCGCTCCGCGCATGTGCTCATCATCAACAAGGTGGACACGGCGGACCCGGACGGGATCAAGACCGTCCGGCAGAATATCGCGCTGCACAATCCCAAGGCAAAGGTCATCGAGACCGCATGCACCGTGACCATCGCCGATCCGGACGCGCTGCGCGGCAAGCACGTGCTGGTAGTCGAAGACGGTCCTACGCTCACGCATGGCGAGATGCCCTATGGCGCGGGCGTGGTTGCCGCCAATCAGTTCGGCGCGGCGTCGCTGGTGGATCCTCGCCCCTACGCGGTCGGTTCCATCCAGAAGACGTTCGAGAAGTTTCCCCACCTGTGGCGGGTCCTGCCTGCCATGGGATACAGCGACCGGCAACGCCATGAACTGGAAGAGACCATCAAGCGGGTGCCCTGCGACCTGGTGGTGGTGGCAACCCCCATCGATCTGGCGCTCGCCATCAAGCTGGACAAGCCCAGCGTGCGCGTCCGCTATGAAGTGCACGAGATGGGCAAGCCTGCCATTACCCCGATGCTGGAGGAGTTCACGCAAGCCCACAAGCCGGCACTGGCCGGGGCGGGGAGGTGAGCATGAAGTCGAAGGACTTCATTTCCATCCGTGATTTCGCACCCCAGGAGATCTGGCATTTCCTGGATGTGGCCTGCCAGATCAAGGCGCACCCTCAGGCCTACAGCAGTGCGCTGAAAGGCAAGACGCTGGCCATGATCTTCGAAAAGCCGTCGTTGCGCACCCGGGTGAGCTTTGACGTCGGCATTGAGGAGCTAGGCGGGCATCCGCTGTACCTGTCGCCAGCCGAGATCAGCCTGGGTAAGCGGGAGTCGGTCTACGATGTCGCCAAGAACCTGGAGCGCATGGTGCAAGGAATCATGATTCGTACCTTCGCTCACGACATCGCAGAGCAGATGGCAAAACACGCGAGTGTTCCAGTCATCAACGGACTTACCGACTACAGTCATCCCTGCCAGGCATTGGCGGACTACCTGACCATGCTGGAGGTGAAGGGACGGCTGGGTGGTCTGAAAGTGGCTTACATCGGCGACGGCAACAACGTCGCCCACTCGCTGATGTTTGCCGGCGCGCAGTTGGGCGTCGAAGTCTGGATCGCAACTCCACCCGGATATGAGCCTGACGGGGCAGCCGTCGCCTGGGCGGCGGAGCGCTGTGTGGCCACTCATGCAAGCTGCACCATCACCAACGATCCCGTGGTGGCGGCCGACCGGGCGGATGTGATTTACACCGACGTATGGACGAGCATGGGGCAGGAAGCCGAGGCGAGGACGCGGCGCGAGGTCTTCCAGCCGTATCAGGTGAACGCCGGCCTTTTCGCCTGTGCTCAGCCCGACGCGATGTTCATGCATTGTCTCCCGGCGCACCGTGGCGATGAGGTCACCGACGACGTGATCGATTCGTCGCGTTCTTTCGTTTTCCAACAGGCAGAGAACCGGTTGCACGTGCAGAAGGCGATTATGCGCGAACTGATGGGGGACGGCGCGATTCCGGAGCGCGAGAAAGTCCCCGACTCGGTGTTGGAACTGGTGAAGTAGGACACACGCCTGTGCTTGGCAGATGGAGGACGGTGCTTCCTGTTCCTTTCTCACCGCCTCCCTTTGCCAGGCTCGTGTTTCATCGCTTTTCGCTCTTCGCCTTCCGAAGGAGGCTGAACCGACGGTTGCGAATAGCGAATAGCTGAGAGCGAACTTTATGGCAAAGACCGCGCTAGTAGCGGTGGGGGGCAACTCCCTGATTCGTGCCGGAGAGAAAGGCACGATTGCCGAGCAGTTGGCGAACACACGACGCACGGCGGAAGCCCTCGTCGGGCTTGTCCGCTTGGGCTATCACTTGGTCATCACCCACGGCAATGGCCCGCAGGTGGGCGCGCAATTGCTGCGTTCGGAACGTGCTTCCGACCTGGTCTATCCGCAGACGCTGGATGTGTGCGGTGCGGCGAGCCAGGGTGAGATCGGATATTTGCTGGCGCAATCGCTGGAGAATGAGCTGGCCGCCGCCGGACTGCACACCTCGGTCGTCAGTTTGATCACGCAGACCATGGTCTCGGCCGACGATGCCTCCATGCAGCACCCCTCGAAACCAATCGGCCCGTTCTATTCGCGGGCCGATGCTGAAGAAAAGAAGCGGGTGCTGGGATGGCAGATTGTGGAAGATGCAGCCCGGGGTTATCGTCGCGTGGTGCCCTCGCCGGAACCGATTGGAATACTGGAACTGGATGTAATTCGCTCCCTGGTGAACCGCGGGGTGCTGGTGGTTTCCACCGGCGGCGGCGGCATTCCAGTGATCAGCGTGAACGGCCGGCTGCAGGGCGTGGAAGCGGTGATCGACAAAGACCGCGCGTCTGCGCTGCTGGCGGCCGAACTCGGAGTGGACCTGTACGCCATCTCCACCGACACGGACTACATTTACTTGAACTACCGGAAGCCGGGCCAAACACCACTTACCCGCGTCACCGCTTCGCAACTGGAAGAACATTACCGGGCCGGTCATTTCCCGCCGGGAAACATGGGGCCGAAGGTGGAATCGGTGTTGCACTTCCTGCGTGGCGGTGGCAGGGAAGCGGTGGTCACCTCTTACGAACATCTGTGCGAAGCCGTGCTGGGGCTGGCGGGGACGCACGTCGTCGCCGATGCCGACGCCGGCGACAGAGCGGGATTGCAGGAAATTGAGGAGCCGGTAAGCCGGTAAAACGATGCCAATCACTGAGCACGCAGCTAGACTGCTGGAGAAGAAGCCAGGACGCTTCCGCATGAACCTGAAGCACGTTGTCGAGTCGCAGCAGTTCACGGTTCCCTTGCTGATGGAACTGTTCGACCGCACCCGACTGATGGAACGGATTGTCGCGCGCGGCGGGACTCTGGATTACCAGAACCGCATCCTCGCCAGTCTCTTTTATCAGCCCTCCACCCGCACGCGCTTCTCGTTCGAGGCCGCCATGCACCGGCTGGGAGGGCGCGTTCTGTCCACCGAACATGCCCGGGCCTTCTCGTCAGAAATTGAAGGCGAACAGGTCGAAGATTCCATCCGCATCATCGGCACCTACTGCGATGTGATCGTCATCCGCCATCATGAGACTGGCGGCGCAGCGCGCGCGGCCAGGGTTTCGCCGGTTCCCATCATCAACGCCGGCGATGGCGATGGCGGACAGCATCCCACGCAGGCATTACTTGACCTGTACACCATTTATCGCGAGCGCCCGCTGGACGGGCTGAGCGTTGCGTTCATTGGGGAGTTGGAAAGCGGACGCACCGTGCGTTCGCTGGCCTACCTGCTGGCGAAGTTCGAGCGGGTAAAGGTGTTCTTCGTCGCGCCTCCCGAGCTGCAGATGAAGAACGACATCCTGCAATACCTGGAACGGCACAATGTGCGCTATGAGTTGGAGTCGGACATCGACCGGGTTGTCGGACTGGTGGATGTGGTGTACCAGACGCGCATTCGCCCCGATCGGTTGCCGCGAGTGCCGAGCATGTCGCGCTACGCCATCAATTCCAGCGTGCTGCAGCGCATGAAGCCGGATGCCATGATTCTGCATCCGCTCCCGCGCACGGTGGAGCTGGATAAAACCGTGGATGACGATCCCCGCGCGCTGTATTTCCGACAGGCGGCGAATGGGCTGTACGTGCGAATGGCGCTTTTGACCATGCTTTTGGACAAGGAATAGTTTCATACTCTATGAACTGAGGATGTGAGGAATTATGGCTGTTATGGAAACTTTGCGGACTTACGAATTCGTCGAATTGGAAGAGCAGTACGGAGCGCCTAACTATCACCCGCTCGACGTCGTCATTGAACGCGCCAAGGGCGTATGGGTCTATGACGTGGACGGACACCGTTATCTCGACTGCCTGGCCTCCTATTCGGCGGTCAACCAGGGACATTGCCATCCCAAGATCCTGCACGCCATGGTTGAGCAGGCGCACAAGGTGACGCTGACCTCGCGGGCCTTCCGCAACGATCAGCTTCCGCTGCTTTTGCAGGACCTGCATGCGCTGACCGGCTTCGACATGGCGCTGCCGATGAATTCCGGCGCGGAAGCGGTGGAGACGGCGGTGAAGGCCGCGCGCAAATGGGGCTACAAGGTCAAAGGCATACCCGATGGCCAGGCGGAGATCATCGTCTGCGCCAATAATTTTCACGGGCGGACCGTGACCGCGATCAGCTTCTCCAGCGACGCGCAGTATCGTGACGGCTTCGGGCCGTTCACGCCGGGCTTCAAGATCATTCCCTTTGGCGACGCCAACGCCTTGCGCGACGCGATTACCCGCAACACCTGCGCTTTCCTGGTGGAACCGATTCAGGGCGAGGCCGGGATCATCATTCCGCCCGCCGGGTTCCTGCGCCAGGCGGCAGACATCTGCCATGAACACCGCGTGTTGCTGATGACCGACGAAATCCAGGCGGGATTGGGCCGCACCGGCAAGCTTTTTGCCTTTGAGCATGAAGGCATAACGCCTGACGTAGTCATCATCGGCAAGGCGCTGTCGGGCGGCTTCTATCCCGTGTCGGCGGTGTTGTCGTCGAAGGAAGTGCTTGGCGTATTCCATCCCGGAGACCACGGAAGCACCTTCGGGGGCAACCCGCTGGCGTGCGCCATCGCCCGCGCCGCTCTGCACGTGCTGTTGGAAGAGAAGCTGGTCCACAACTCGGCAGAGCTTGGCGAGTATTTCCTGAGCAAGCTGAAATCGTTGCGCAGCCCGCATGTGCGCGAGGTAAGAGGCAAGGGTTTGTGGCTTGCGATTGAGCTCGACGAGCCGGCGCGTCCCTACTGCGAAGCGCTCAAAGCCGAGGGCGTGCTCTGCAAAGATACGCACGAGTACGTGATTCGGATTGCTCCTCCGCTGGTCATCACGCGCGAGGAAATCGACTGGGCGTTTGAGCGGATCAAGAGCGTCGTTGAGAAGCGCGGCTGAGGTTACAGGCTGGAAAGCCTCTAGTCGGAGCTAGCGCGGGACGGGATACTTGCGCATGTGGATTTCGGTGCCGTTGTTCTCGAACTTCACCTCGTCCATCAGCTGGTTAATCAGGTAGATACCCCGCCCGTGGTTGGAGAAGACGTTTTCTCCATTACAAGGGTCGGGGATGGCGAAGGGATCGAAGCCACTGCCGGGGTCGCGCACCACGATGAGCATGCCGCGCTCGTCGTCGCAGCCTACGCAGCACTGAACTTTTTGGGTGGGATCGTTCTTGCAGCCGTGCACGATGGCGTTGGCCAGGGCCTCGCGCAACGCGGTTTCAATCTCAAATTCCTTGCCGGCCGCGCATTCCAACCGGCGCGCCATCTCCATAATGCCTTCCACCACGGGACTAATGGCCGTGGGGTCGGCGTTGAGAGTGACCTCAATACGTATCATTAGTTTGGATCGATCAAACTCGACTACTGGAAAGCTATTCGACTGCATGGCCAGCGCTCCACTGGGCACCGCGCTCGGTTACTGTTACAGAAAATGCATGATGGGGTCAAGCGGGAAAGCCCGGAACGGAGCAACTGGATGGCATGTTCGTGGGGGGCACCGTTCCTTGTCCGTAGCTCGCAGCAAACGGGACGCCCGCGCGGTTGAGTGCAAGCCCATGTGGATTCGCTTAGAATCATCCAGCTAGAAGAAGCGGTTTCATGAATGCTTGCGTCTGTGGAATTCGATTCCCCGCAGGGGCTAAAGCCCAATGCATTCAATGCCTGTTGCGGCACAGCTGAAGCCGTGCCCTTTCAAAACTCATTTATGAGATCGGCACTAGGGATTGTGTTCTCTCGACTGAGCCGACTGCGAGCTTGCCTGGTATGCGAAGAGTACTAGTTAGTGTTATGGTTCTGCTCTTCCTGGCGCATCTCGCCCTGGCGCAGGAACTGACGGTGGCCGCCGCGGCTGACCTCAATTACGCCCTGAAGGAACTGGCCGCCCAATATCAGAAGAAAACCGGGACCGCTGTGACACTATCGTTCGGCTCATCGGGAAACCTGTTTTCGCAGATTCAGAACGGCGCTCCTTACGATTTGTTCTTCTCGGCTGACGAGGACTATCCCAAGCGACTGGCGGCTGCCGGCTTGGTGGAGGGCGGGTTGCCGCGGACCTACGCGGTGGGACACCTGGTGCTCTGGGTCCGGAACGGAGTCAGTGTGGGTCGGTCTCACCAAGTCGTTGATATTTTGCTACAGCCGTCGATCAAGCGTATCGCCATCGCGAATCCACAAACAGCGCCGTATGGACGCGCCGCCATGTCCGCGCTGGAGCACCTGGGATTGAAGGACAAGCTCGCCAGTAAGCTGGTCTTTGGCGAAAATGTTAGCCAGGCCGCACAATTCGCGCAATCGGGCAATGCGCAGGCTGGACTGATTCCGTTGTCGCTGGCGCTTGCACCCTCCATGAAAGACGCGGGCAGCTATTGGGAATTGCCGGCTGATTCGTATCCCGAGCTGCGGCAGGGCGTTGTCATCATCTCGGCTTCTAAACACAAGAAGGCGGCACAGGCTTTTCTGGATTACGTGACCTCCGCCGAGGGCAGCGCTGTGCTCCGGCAATACGGATTTCGCGTACCGGACGGCAGATGATCCTCCCGGCACTCACACTGACGCTGCGCCTGGCCGTTGTGGTCTCGGCCTTGCTGCTCGTAATCGGACTTCCGCTGGCTTACTGGCTGGCATTCTCGCGCTGGCGCTGGAAGTTCCTGTGCGAAGCGATTGTGTCGTTGCCCATCGTGCTGCCCCCTACCGTCCTGGGCTTTTACGTTCTGGTCGCTATCGGGCCGCTCAGCCCCTTTGGACGCTGGTACCAGGCGCTCACCGGCCACGGCTTGGCGTTTACCTTCGAAGGCTTGGTCGTGGGGTCTGTTCTCTACAGCTTGCCGTTTGCGGTACAACCGATGGCGGCCTCATTTGCAGCGCTCGACCGCAAGCTGCTTGACGCTTCGGCCCTACTGGGTGCTTCGCGCTGGCGAACGTTCTGGCGGATTGTTCTGCCGCTCGGACTGCCGGGCGTCCTGACCGGCATCGTTCTGAGCTTCGCGCACACGCTGGGCGAGTTCGGTGTGGTGCTGATGATCGGCGGCAACATTCCGGGCGCCACCCAGACCGTCTCCATCCTGATTTACGACCAGGTGCAGGCGCTGGATTATGTCACCGCCAACCGCACCGCGCTGCTGCTTCTATCGTTCTGCTTCGTGCTGCTGGCCATCCTCTACGGCTTGCGCCGCCGCAGTGCATGGGGATTGTGGGACTGGAAATGAACTCGCTCCCGGAGGCTGGCCGCGACGGCTTGAGAGTAGAGGTGCGGAAGACCGTTTCGTCCGGGCCGGAATCCTCCTTCGCTCTCGATGTGCATTTTCTAGCTCCCGCTGGATTCACGATTCTCTTTGGCGCATCAGGTGCCGGCAAAACCACGCTCCTCGACTGCATCGCCGGGTTGCAGGTTCCCGGCCAGGGTGAGATCGCAATTGGCGGAACGACGCTCTTCAACGCTGCATCGGGCGTGAACGTTTTGCCCAACCGCCGTGCCGTTGGATATCTGATGCAGTCGCTGGCGCTGTTTCCTCACATGACAGTGCGCCAGAATGTGGAGTACGGGCTGGATGCCCTGAACGGCGACGAACGGAAAGCCCACAGCCGCGAAATCATGGAGTCCTTCAACATCTTGCCGCTGGCAGAGCGTCGTCCGGCTGAGACGTCGGGCGGTGAACGTCAGCGGATAGCTTTGGCCCGTGCACTGGTGACGCGCCCGCGGGTTTTGTTGCTCGACGAACCACTGACCGCTCTGGATGCCATCACCAAAGCGCGAATCGTGGACGATCTGCGCGCCTGGAACCGCAAGCACCAGATCCCCGTCCTGTATGTCACTCATCAGCGGGAAGAGGTGTTCGCGTTGGGAGAGAACGTCATCGTCATGGACGCCGGGAGAGTTGTCGCCCAGGGTTCGCCTCACGATGCCTTGGGCCGGCCTACATCGGAGAGCGTGGCGCAGCTCGCCGGCTTCGAGAACATCTTTGCCTGCACGATTGCCGCGCGGCATCCTGACCAGGGCACCATGACCTGTCGCGTCGCCGGCTGCGAGCTCGAGCTTGAGGTGCCACTCACCCGCCTCGATGAGTCGCGGCCATTGCGCATCGGCATCCGGGCGGGCGACATCCTGGTGGCATCTTCCGTGCCGCAGGGACTCAGCGCTCGCAACGTGCTGCCCGGCGCCATTACCTCCCTCCAGCAGCACGACGCCAAGGTAATTGCCAAAGTGGATTGCGGCGCCGAATTCGAAGTGCACATCACACCCGGCGCACGACGGTCGTTGCAGCTTGAGCCCGGAGCAAAGGTCTGGCTGGTGATAAAAACCTACTCGTGCCAGGTGTTGCAATAACTTAGTGGCCACGAAACCACTTTGGTTCACTCCTCACAATGCGAAGTGATGAGGCTCACTGCGCTCAGGTTTACAAAGTCCATACTGGAAGTGTTCAAGGCTGCCGTTTGCCCGGGATGGAAACAGCCATGCCGCACAACCGGACCCGCAGGCACGCCCGGCATTCGAGGCACGCAGCCTGACCGCATCGGAGGTGTGAGACAATGCCCACCGTTATGGATCCTAAGCTCAACGAGGAGCCGAAACCTCAGTCCGATTCCCGGGCCGAGGAACCCGAGTTATTTGCCGCCGAAGTCGCGATGGAGGGAAAGTCCTCCGGCTTCGTGCCGATCATTTTCATCTTCGGCCTGGTGCTCGTTGTGGGCGGGGCGATCTTCTACTTCATTAAAGGCGCACGTGATGTATTGAGCGTACCGGCCGCTACCACGGCCATCACAAAGATTTTGGACGCGCAAGGCCCGGCGACCGTCCAGTTCAGCACGGGTGACGTGGGAGCGAGCCTCAATGAAAAAATCCACGATCCCCACTACAAGCTGCTGGCGAAGGCCGGAGTCATTATCACCAAGCCCAAGGGCGACAAGACGCTGATCGTCAATTTGACCGACAGCGGCGAACGGTTGTTGAGCAGTATCAACGGGGTGGAAAAGACCAAGAATCCCGACGGCACCACGAGCTACCGGGTACCGTTGGCCGAGCGTAAGGTGGTTGAAGTGACTGAAGTCAAGATGCTCAAGCCGCATCTGGCACAGGTGTCCTATACGTGGAAGTGGGTTCCGAATCGTCTGGGCCAGGAGTTTGACGCGTCGGGCAGCTCGGTAAAGAGTTTTACCACCTGGGACCGCTCCACCCTCATCAAGTCGTATGGCGTTGATTTTTACAGACAGGCGCCAACCAAGGCGAACATTGTTCTGATGGAGAAGAAGGACGGGGTGTGGACGCCCTATACTGACTAATCCCGCAATTTTGTCCGCTAAATCAGGAGAGGCTTTGGCCTCTCCTTTTTCGTGCACCGACAATCGCTCGGTTCAACCGCAGATTTTTCGCGCGAGAACCAGGCGCTCGTAATGACAATCCCAGAACTTATTCGACCGCGGATTGCTGAGAGCTGAATGCTTGCCTGGCAATCACCAGCTTGAGGGCAGCGAATCGCTCAGCTCGGTGGTGAGCGCCCACTCGATGCTTCTCTGTTGCTCACGCGTGAGCTTGATGCCGCCGAACGTCAAATAGAAGACGTCGTGTGCGACCGCGCCTTCGGTGTCAATCAGGGCCACCTCGATGCTGCACCCCTCGCTCGCCAGGGTCGAGCTGATGGCATGCAGCAGGCCGTGCCGGTCCTGCGTGATTACCTCCAGCAGGGTGCTGCCGGGCGAGGCGTCGTTGTCATAACGCAGTCGCGTTTCGACCTTCAACTTGACTGGCTTGGTATCCGCTTTCAGGCGCGATTCCAGCAACGAGTCCAGACTGGCCTCGCGGCCTAGGATCTGAATAATTGACCGGTTGAAGCGCTCCCGCTCCGGAGGGTTTAATTCCAGAGTGCGAAAGCGGTCCCGGAAGTAGAAGCTGTCAACGATCACGCCGGCGCGGTTGGAAAATGCACTCGCTTTCGTGATATCCATCCCCCATCCGTAGAGTATGCCGGCTAGGGTTGCAAAGAGCCCGGGGCGGTCGTCGGTGACCACCGTCAGCTCGTTCTGTCCGCTGACGCGCCGCACGCCAAGCTGCACCGGTTCGCTGCGAAGCTGGTTGGCCATTTCGAAGTGGAGGATGACCTGCTCGGGAGAGTGCGACATCAGGTACCGCTGCGGAAGGCCGTCCAGAAACTTCAGCAACTGCGAGCGGCGTTTGGGCAGCAGCGCGGCGACGCGCTCCACCTGCTCGCTACACACCTCCGCATGAAAACGCTCTTGGTCCACACTGCGGCTGAAGTAGTTGGCGGTGCCGGCGTACAGCCGCCACAGGTTCTCCGCCTTCCACGGCGTAAGCGCTTCCGGGTTCACCGCCTTGATGTCGGCCAGCGTCAGCAGCGTGAGCATCTTCAACCGTTCCGTCGTCCCCAGCTTGTTGGCCAACTCGCGGACTGTTTCGGGATCGTAGATGTCGCGGCGACGCATGGTGGACGACATTTCCAGGTGAGATGCAATCAGGAAGCAGACCGTCTGCGCATCCTCCGCAGGCAGGTCCATTCTGTCCGCCGCAGCCGCCGCCAGTTGCAGGCTGTTATGAACGTGGTCGGTGCCCTCCAGTCCCTTGCCGGTATCGTGCAACAACAGCGCGAGGAAGAGCAGCTCAGGGCGCTCCAATTCCGTTAGCAGCTCACCGAAAGGCTGTAGCCATTCCAAATCGTTGTCCTTCAGACGATGCAGCACTTCGATGGCAAGAAAGGTGTGTTCATCCACCGTGTAGCGATGATAGAGATCGCGCAAGACCAGCGAATCGATAGTCTCGAACTCGGGAATTGCCAGCGTTAGGAGGTTGAGGGAATGCATGGCGCGCAACGCTTCAGCCGCGTGAGGCAGAGCGAGGATCTCGCGAAGGTGCTCCCAAAGCCGCGAATCCTGGGGCATTGACTCGGTCAAGCCGCGACGCGCATTCCGGATTCGCCGCTCAGTTTCCAGGCTCAGCGCCAACCCGTGGCGCGCGAGGAAGGTGAAGAGCCGCAACACAACCGAGGCATCGCGTGCGCCCACCGCTTGTTGCAAGAAAACGTTTCCATCCACCACCGAAAACTCTTCGTTGGAAAACCGCGAGCGCCAGCGCTGAAAGGAACGATAGAGCGAGGAGCGGTTGCGCGGAACCTGGTCGAGCAGTCGCGTCGTATTGCGATGGACCACCCGCGCGCAGCGAAAATACATTCGCATCCATTCGGCGGAAGAAACGGCGCCGGTCCGGCTTGCAACTCCTCGGGCGGCCAATTCCTCCTGTGCTTCCCAGTGGATAACGTTTTCATCGCGATTAGCGCGGTAGTGCAGATGGCAGCGTGCGGCAGCGAGGAAGTCCACCGCCGCGAGGACCTCATCGTTTTCCGAGTTGTGCTCGTATACCGGTGAGTCGGTCCAGGCGCCGCCAGCGCTAACCGAGGCGATGATGGCCAGCCAGCGCGATATCTGGAAATCGCGCAGCCCACCCGGCCCGTCTTTGAGGTTGGGTTCCAGGTGGAAGATGGTGTCACCGAATCGCAGGTGCCGCGTTCGCGTCACTTCCGTGAGCCGCTGCACCAGGGCATCGCACTCCCGCGTCAACAGTTGCGGGAGATTCTTGCCGCGCAGTCGCTCGACCAAACCGGCATCGCCGGCGAGGAACCGGGAATCCAGCAGCGAGATCGCGAACTCGACGTTGTCCTGGTCGAAGCGGGAACAGTTTTCCAGTGTGCGAGTGGTCGGACTTACCCGCAGCCCAATGTCCCACATCTCCTGGCAGATGCTGCGTACCGGGTCTTTGAATTTGCCGGCGAGCGCTTCATTCCCAGTGAGAAATAGCAGATCGATATCGGAATAAGGGAAAAGTGCCTGGCGTCCGAAACCTCCAAGAGCAACCAGCGCGAGGCCGGAATCCACGCGCGGCGCCACATGTTGGTTCCAGAGATCGACAGCGAGTTTGTCAACGAGTCGGGTCCGGCCCTTGATAGCGCCTTCGCTGGAACCGCTCGCCTCAAACTCGCCCCGCAGCCGTGCAAATTCCTGCTGGTAGAAGGATCGCAGCGTGTAGTCGGCCGCCTGGCTGGACATGCTTCTCCTTCACCTGCTTCAGACCTGCACGTTCACAAAGCTGTTTCGCCGCGCTCGTCGTTGCGAATGCGGATGGCATCGTCAATGCGCGACAGGAAGATCTTGCCGTCGCCGATCTTCCCGCTGCGTGCCGCATTGGTGATGGCCTGAATGGCGGCGTCCACCAGGCGATCGGGAAGCACAGTCTCGAGCTTCACCTTGGGCAGTACGTCCACGGTGTACTCGCGGCCACGATAGAACTCGGTATGCCCCTTCTGCCGCCCGTGACCGCGCACTTCGGTCACCGTCATGCCTTCGACGCCGATCTCGAGAAGAGCGTCCTTTACCGCTTCGAACCTCGATGGTTGAATTACTGCTTCCAGCTTGGTCATAAATTGGCCTTCAATAATTCGTGATGAATCTTGATTTGACTAAGGCAGAGAGGCTTCCCAGTAGTAGCCTTCTTCGCCATGCTGCGTAAGGTCGAGGCCTTGTATCTCGTTCTCGGCCGAAATACGCACGCCCAGCACCAGGTCCACGATCTTCAGGATGACGAACGTCCCAACCACCGCCAGCACGATGGCGATGACGATCCCCACCAACTGATTGAGGATTTGGTGGAAGTTGCCATCCATCATTCCAGACGGCAGAGCGTTACCCTGTGCGTCTTTGAAGATCGGGTTGACCAGCTTGGTGGCGAAAACCCCGGTCAGCAGCGCGCCGATGGTACCGCCCACTCCATGCACGCCGAAGGCGTCGAGGGAATCGTCATAACCCAGCACCGCCTTCACCCGCGCCACCATCAGGTAGCAGCCCACGCCCGCGATCAATCCAATCAGCATGGCCGACATGGGGCCGACGAACCCAGCAGCCGGCGTGATGGCCACCAGCCCGGCAACGCACCCGGAAATAGCGCCCAGCGCGCTGGGCTTGCCGTTGCGGATCCATTCCGCGCCCGCCCACGCGATGGCCGCAGTTGCCGCAGCGAAGTGAGTCGCGACGAATGCGCTGGTGGCCAGACTGCCGGC
>JARLGI010000115.1 GCA_031296115.1 Acidobacteriota bacterium
GTTGTTAGTTGTTAGTTGTTAGTTGTTAGTTGTTAGTTGTTAGTTGTTAGTTGTTAGTTGTTAGTTGTTAGTTGTTAGTTGTTAGTTGTTAGTTGTTAGTTGTTAGTTGTTAGAATTCTGACGGGCGAGCTAACCAGCCCGGAGGGCGGATCAGGACAGCCCAGCGCGGAAGCGCTGGGTAGGCGTGCAAAACGAGACAGAGCCCCGTAGGGGCGGCACCAAGGAACTTTGACGCCAAACCGTAGGGATGCTTGCAGTTAAGTGTAAACCGTTCGTTATGTTTATCTTGCGAGAATTTTTCTTGTAAGTGATTGATTTTGCTGATGGGCCCGGGGGGGAGGGGGGTTGCCAGATACCCCCTGCACCGCAGGTTTCGGCGCGCAAAGGCGGCGCGCCTGCGCTCAGGATGACAAGGTTTTTGCTAGTTGCTAATTGCTTCTTAGGAGCTTCGAATGCGTGATGTCGTAATCGTCAGTGCCGTGCGGACGCCGGTAGGTAAAGCGAACAAGGGAACTCTGCGGGCGACTCGTCCCGACGATCTGGCCGCGGTCGCTATCAAGGGCGCGCTGGAGCGCGTGCCCCAACTCGATCCCAAAGAGATTGAGGACGTCATCTTCGGCTGCGCCATGCCCGAGGCGGAGCAGGGCATGAACGTGGCGCGCATCGCATCGTTGCGCGCCGGTCTGCCGATCGAGATTTCGGCCATGACCATCAACCGCTTCTGCTCTTCCGGCCTGCAGGCGATTGCCATGGCCGCCGAGCGCATCATGACGGGCGGCGCGGAGACCATCATCGCGGGCGGCGTCGAGTCAATGACCATGATCCCCATGGGCGGCCATAAGGTCTCGGCCAACCCGTGGCTCATCGCCAACTATCCCGACTCCTATCTTTCGATGGGTCTCACCGCCGAGCGCCTGGCGCAGCGCTTCAACATCACGCGCCAGATGTCGGACGAGTTCTCGGTGCGCAGCCACAAGAACGCGATTGCTGCTATCGAGGCCGGTAAGTTCGACGACGAGATCGTGCCGGTACCCGTCAGCTTCACCACGCCGAACGGCAGCAAACCCAAGCGCACCGACATCGTCTTCAAAATGGATGAAGGCCCCCGTGCCGACACGACGCTGGAGGCACTCGCGGCACTGAAGCCGGCGTTCCATGCGAAGGGAACAGTGACCGCCGGCAACTCTTCGCAGATGTCGGATGGCGCTGCGGTCTCGATCGTGATGTCGGCTGACTGGGCCAAGGCGCTGGGGCTGAAGCCGCTGGCGCGCTACGTGGGATTTGCGACCGCGGGCTATAAGCCGGAAGAGATGGGCATCGGACCGGTCTTCGCCATCCCGAAGGTCTTGAAGATGGCAGGACTGAAGCTTAGCGACATCGATGTCATCGAATTGAACGAGGCGTTTGCAGTGCAGGCCCTGGCGGTCATCCTGGAAGGCGAGGTGGATCCGGCGCGCATCAACGTGAACGGCGGCGCCATCGCGCTCGGTCATCCGCTGGGATGCACCGGCGCCAAGCTGACGGCCAGCATCATTCGCGAACTCAAGCGCCGCAACGGCCGCTACGGCATGGTGACCATGTGCGTCGGCGGCGGTATGGGCGCGGCCGGTATTTTTGAGAATTTGCAGTAACGCAATTCACCATGGAGAACACGGAGAGCACTGAGGAACAGAAGCAAGAAGCCACCGAAACATAGAGACACCGAGGAGTAAGAGCGAAAGCAAACGGGTTTCAAGGCTAAAAGCGGTTCATTATTAGATGCCAGAATCGGGCTCAGATACAACTCCGTGTTACGCCGAGAAATATGAATTACCAGCGAGCCAGCCCCGAAGGGGCGGATAAATGATAGCCCAGCGTGAAGCGCCCGCTGTTGGCGCGGAATGCGGGGTTGGCGGCAATTGTAGGCCCCGAGTCCCGTAGGGACGGCACAGGGAACTCGAGAAGCAGATCCCTCGCCGACTGAAGTCGGCTCGGGTTGACAAGAATAAGGCATTACTGGCGCGGCTGAGCCGCGCCCTACCAATAGCGAAAAACGAACAGCGAGGGTTCTATGGCAACCACCGTATCGGCAGCTCCCAAGACGAAGACCACGGGCGGAAGTTTTCTGCTCGAAGATCACAACCTCGACAACGTCTTCACTCCGGAAGACTTCAACGAAGACCAGCAGATGGTCGCCAAGCTGGCGGAGGAGTTTGCGACCAACGAAGTGGTGCCCGTCGCCGAGAAGATGGAGCACAAGGAATGGTCCGTCGCGCGCGAGCTGCTGCAGAAGGCCGCCGAGATGGGCCTGACCAACGCCGACATCCCCGGCGAGTACGGCGGCTCGGAGATGGACAAGGTCTCTTCGGCCATCATCTCCGACTTCATGTCGAAGTACGGCAGTTTCATGGTGACTCTGGGCGCGCACAGCGGCATCGGCACCCTGCCCATCGTCTTCTTCGGAACCGAGGAGCAGCAGAAGAAGTATCTGCCCAAGCTGGCGACCGCAGAAATCGTCGGCGCCTATGCGCTGTCGGAGAGCACCAGCGGCTCCGACGCCATGAACAGCCGTACCCGTGCGGTGCTTAGCCCGGAGGGTAAGCACTACATCCTGAACGGCGAGAAGATGTGGATTACCAACGCCCACTTCGCCGACCTGTTCACCATCTTCGCCAAGATTGATGGCGAGAAGTTCACTGCCTTCCTCGTCGAAAAGGACTTCCCCGGCTTCTCCGTTGGCGCCGAAGAAAAGAAGATGGGCATCCGCGGTTCCTCCACCGCGCCGCTCATCCTGAACGATTGCAAAGTACCAGTGGAAAACGTGCTCGGCGACATCGGCAAAGGGCACATCATCGCTTTCAACATCCTGAACGTGGGCCGCTTCAAGTTGGGGGCAAGTTGCGTCGGCGGCGCGCGCACTTCCCTGCAACATGCCATCGCCTATGCCAAGGAGCGCAAGGCCTTCGGCAAGACCATCGCCGATTTCGGCCTCATCCGCGAGAAGTTGGCGCAGATGGCGGCGTGGCTCTATGCCTGCGAGTCGATGGTGTATCGCACCGTCGGCATGATGGACACCGCGCTCTCCACCATTGAGCACAACCCCGAGGCGGTACGCAAGGCGATTGAGGAGTACGCGGTCGAGTGCTCCATCATCAAGGTCTCGGCCTCCGAGATGCTCGACTTTGTGGTGGACGAGACCGTGCAAGTGTACGGCGGCTACGGCTTCGTTGAGGAGTATCCCGCCGAGCGCGCCTATCGCGACTCGCGCGTGAACCGCATCTTCGAAGGCACCAACGAGATCAACCGTCTCATCATCACCGGATGGCTGCTGAAGCGCGCCATGAGTGGGCAGCTCGCGCTGCTGCCGGCCATCAAGAAGACGATGGACGAGGTCATGGCGGGTCCTTCCGGCGAGGAACTGGAAGGCACGCTGGCCGCTGAGCGCAAGCTCGTGGAGAACGCCAAGAAGCTCTGCATGCTGGTTGCGGGAGCGGCCTCGCAGAAGTACATGCAGAAGCTGGTCGACCACCAGGAGGTGATGGGCGCCATCGCCGACATGGTGATCGAAGTGTTCGCCATGGACTCTGCGTTGCTGCGCGCGCGCAAGTATGTCGAAGCCAACGGCGAAGACAAGGGCGCACTCGTGGTCGCGATGACCCAGGTCTATCTCGAAGGCGCGTTTACCAAGCTGGAAGCCGCCGCCAAGAAGGTCATTGCCGACGTGGCGGAAGGCGACATGTTGCGCACCCAGATGGCGATTGTCCGCCGCCTGGCCAAGCACGAGCCGGCCAACGTGATCGCGTTGCAGGAGAAGATTGCCGCGCGCGTACTGGAGACCGGGAAGTACGTGACGGCGTAGCTTTCAACGGAAGCGGGACCATCCAGCTTTCATCCTGAGAGTCGGCGGGTCGCGAGTGCGGCCCGCCGCAAGGGAAGGCAGTCTATGAAACTCAAATTTGACTGCGTCTTTTATTACGTCTCGGACATTGAGCGCGCCATCCGCTTCTATACCGATGTTCTCGGGTTCAAAGTAGCGTCCCGGGACTTCGTAGCGCGCTTCGAGATCGACGGAGTCTTGGTCGAAATCGTCCCCACCACCGACGCGAGCAAGCTTGCGGGCGGCGGGAATGCGCGGCTCTGCCTGCAGGTGGACGACATCGCCGCGACTCTCCTGGAACTGCAGCATAAGGGAGTTCCCACTACCCCTGCGCACCCGGAGACCGGCGGACTGCTGGCCGCATTCCAGGACCCGGACGGGAACGAGATTTGTTTGTGGCGGTACACTGCGACGGGGAAGAACTAGCCGACGCCGGTCACAGTTGGTGAGGCTATAGCCCTGCGGCGGCGGCGCTCTGTTTTTGCTTTCTGATTTCTTCCATCACCGAGGAAATCAGTTCTTTCGCATCGGTTATGCCCTTCATCACCACCTGAATGTCCATGGCCGGCTTGCCCGGCTGGCGGGCGCTTTGGCAGTAGACGCCGTGCTGGCCGACCATGATCAGCGCATCGGTCAAGACATCCATCGCGACCGCGAGACGTCCGCGCGGAACGCCCATCATGAACTCGTACTTCTCCAGCTCTTGCCGCTTGTCATCAAGAACGCCCATACCCGAATTGTAACCTTGGCCGCGAACGTGAATAATGGAACGGCTACATCGTGGAAACGACTCGCAGTTTACGGGAGAGTGTAATGTTGAAGTGCCGCCCAGCCGTCCTCGTCGTCCTGGTGACGATTGCCCTAACAGCCATAGCATTCACACAGCAGAAACCGGCGAGCCCTCCCGGCGAAGCCACGCTGAAGTTCGGCGACGGAAAGACCGTCACCATTCAGTACAGCCGTCCTTCCATGCGCAGTCGCAAGATCTTTGGCGGACTGGTTCCCTACGACGAGGTCTGGCGCACCGGCGCTAACGCTGCCACCAGCCTGAAGACCGACGTCGACCTGCTCATCGGCGGAGAGGCCGTTCCCAAGGGCGAATACACCCTTTACACGCAGCCCGGCATGAGCAACTGGCAGCTGATCATCAACAAGCAAACCGGTCAATGGGGCACGGAATACAGCCAGGGCCAGGACCTCGAGCGCGTCAACATGAAGGTCACCCAACGGCTCTCCGGCCTGGAAATGTTCACCATCTCGTTCGACAAGACCAGCGCCAGTTCCGCAACGCTCAAACTGGAATGGGAGAACACCATCGCCAGCGTGGATGTGAAAGAGAAGAAATAACCTCAAGTTGGCCGCGGTGCAGCAAATCGCACGGCACACGTAACTAATTCGGGCTAGACGAATCTCATCGCGGTATGAAGACGCTCTTTTTGTTCCTGGCAATTCTGGCTTGGTGTGCTTCCGTTTACGGTGTTCAACCGCCGAGTAGCCAAGCGGTGGTAATTGAATTATTTACCTCCGAATGCTGCTCCGGCTGCCCGCCGGCCGACGCGCTGCTGATGGAGCTGTCGCAGAATGGTTCCGGCAAGACGCCCGAAGTCATTGTTCTCGGGGAGCACGTTGACTATTGGAACTACATTGGCTGGACAGACCGCTTTTCGTCAGCCGCCTTCAGCAGCCGCCAGCAAGACTACGCCGCGCGATTTCACCTTGCATCGGCCTACACGCCGCAGATGGTGATTGACGGCCGAACGCAACTGGTGGGCAACGATCGCTCGGGCGTCTATCGCACGATTGCTGCAGCGGCCGTCGCGGCAAAACCTGCGAACATAAGCATGTCGTGGGAAGGTGCAACTCGTCTGCATGTAGTGGCGCAGCTTACGGGATCGGAGCTGGCGCAGGTGCAGCTTCGTACCATTGGGAAGATGAAGAACGGAAAGTTCGACGGCGAGATTGAAGTGCCAAAAAAGTCCGACGGGAACGCGAAAGCCTTAAAGGCTGTGGTATTCGTCCAGAAAGGAGACGACGGTCCCATCCTCGGAGCAGCGTCGCTCCCGTTCACGCCTTGATCTTTTCCTCGCTGCCAAGCCTTGCCAAATCGACCGTCGCAGGAAACGCGATGCCGAAGTTCTCCGAGAGCCCGGCTCGCACCTCGGCATCGGTGGTAAGCACGCTTTCCTCGCGGCCGCTATTTCTCGTGATGATCAAACGCCGGTTGGCCATCGTTATGCGGCCATCTGGCGTGGCCCGGCTGCAAATCCAGCGCTGTGTGAAGCCGGATTCCGGCGCGGTTTGATGAAAGTGGCACATTTCACGATAGTCATCGAGCTGGCGCGGCTCGTCTCGGAAGCGATAGAGCGGAGATTGGCCTTTTTCATCCTCTCGAACCAGCAGCCAGTCATCGTCGGCAGGTAAGACCAGATAGCGATGTCCATTCACCTGGTCGGCACCGCCAGATCGGAAAAGGATTGGATCTACGAAGGAATCGCCAAAGCCCACGTCGACTAACCACGGATCCTCCAGATCCACTTTCAGCAGCATGTGGTCGAATTCTGGGCCAAAGCCGCCGTCGTCGCGCCGTACCCGCGCCGACAGCATCTGCACGCGAAATCCCAACGCTTTCAGCAGCTTACAGAACAGGCCATTAAGCTCGTAGCAGAAGCCGCCACGATTACGGCCCACGACCTTCTCATAAATCAGGTCGAGATCCAGGCTGATCGGGACTTTTAGTGGTATATCGAGGTTCTCGAACGGTACCGTGAATAGGTGCTTGCGGTGCAGATCCTGCAGAGTGACCGGCGCGCATTGGCGCGGGCCGTGATAGTCAATCCGGCGCAGATATGCGTCAACATCCATGCTCTACACGGGCAGCTCGTCTTGCAGCCATCCCGCCTCTTGAGGTTTGGGTTCCGCGGTGAGGTCGAGCACTAGGTTCTCCAGCACCAGACGCTTGCTGGGAGGATTAGAGCGCAGTGCAAGATCGGCCCGTGCCACGCGCCGAATCGCGCTTGTCAGCTCACGGCGCGATTTATAACGGCGCGCCTGGCGAATGATGTCCTCGGCAGCGAAAGGTGGAATGCGAAAGCCCTGCCACAAAGCTTGCCAGAGCGCGCGCGAATCGCGCACATTGCGCTCTAGAATGACCAGCATCTGGCGGAAAGTGCGCGAAAGCATGTAAAGATGACCGATGGCTGCTTCGTCCCCGTCGCTGGTGCTGAGAATTGCGTCCAGCACCTCTAGCGCACGAGCCCGGTCCCGCGCTGAGATGGCATCGGTCAACTCGTAGAACGAACGCTGCTTGGCGGCGAGCACCAGAGTTTCGACGTCACCCAGGGTTATGCGCTTCTTGTCGCCGACGAAAAGAACCAACTTCTCCAGTTCGTTGGCGACCATCATCATGTCCCCGCCCAACGAATCCACCAGTTCGCGCGCTGCATCGGTCTCCAGCTTCACGCCTTCTGCACCAGCCGTGTCGACAGCCCACTTTACGGCGTCGCCGTCATCCACACGCGCAAACTCGAGAATGGAACAGTGTTCTCCCAGCGTCTCGCGGATGCGCTCGTAGCGGTCTTTGTCGATCAGCTCCATGCGACGGACATCGGCCGGTATGTTGATGTGGTCAGCGACGAAGATCAGCAACACGTCGGGGTTGGGATTGCTGAAGTAGTCGGCGATGGCGGCAAACTCGTCGTTGTGCTTTCCGCGGCCGTACAGGTTTTTTACGCCCCGTATGAAGAACACCTGAAACGGCGACATCAGCGAAGGCGTCCGCGCCTGGTCAAGCACCTGTTGGAGGTCAACCTCACTCAGATCCATGTCATACAGACTCAATTCCCGAACGTCGGCCGGGACCAGATGCTGCAAGATCGCATCACGGCACCGCTTGCGGAAGAAGGCTTCGTCCCCAATGAACACGTACGCAGGAGCCAGCTTGCGCGACATCACGTCCGCCACAAACCGGTCCGAGGCCGCGAAACTTCGCATCTAGTACGCCTCCAGGATGTCGCTGACCAGGGTCTTTGAGAAGCTGTTGGCAACGCGAGTCACCGCCGGCTCCTCTTCCTCGAAGAAACTGGCGACGTCGCGCGATACCTGATACTGCTCGCGATACAAATAGTTAGGGTTCTCCCAAAGCACCTTGCCTTTTTGTCCTTTGAGCGATGCGCTGAATCCAAGCATCACCATCGCAGACGAGACACGTCCTGTCCGCGAATCATAGGTGAGCGGCGCAATAGAGGAGTAGGTGACGGTGCCGGTGAGTGTGGCGTCTGCTGTGCCATCGTTCACTGTCACGATCCTGTAGTTCGTGCGGCTGCGCAACTCACGGATCACATCTTCGGTCAGCGTCTGTCCCAATCCATAAATATTGGTGGCATTCGCGAACGCTGGCACGTATATCGTATGAAGATCCGATGGCAAACGCACCGCGTTCCCCGCAGTGTGATATCCACAACTCGTGGCGGCCAATAGCAGCAAGGCGATGCAGCCCGCGCTCAATCCGCGTAGGCGACGGCGCTTCGTCACTGTACGGTTCCTCGCGGGCGCGACGCGATCATGCTCTCCGCACATTCTACTGCCGTCAGGGCGGCGATCCGAAGGTTATCGCTGGAGGCCCATATCCAGAACCCGTTGGCCCGTTGTGAATCGCGGCGAACGAACACCTGTATCTGCTCCTGCCCGGCGGCGTTTACATTACTCGGCGATTCCTCACTGCCTTGCAGCACGTCAACATGGTCGCCGGAAAGTGCAGCCGTCATCTCTTCCAACTGTGCCGGCTGCTCCAATTCAATGTAAAGCGAGAAGGCGTGGCCGTGGAAGATCGGCGCTTGCAGAAGCATCAACGAAGGCACCACCACTTTGCCGGTCACAATGCTTTGTAAGTGGCGCAGGATCCGGTCTTCGACCGACTGCAGCGACGACTGTGACTTCTCGCCGTACCTGTCCAAGAGGTTGAAGGCGACCTGGGAATCAAACACCGTTTTGGGGAGCTGCTGAAAGGACAGGAGGTTTACCGTCTGCTCATGCAATTCGTCCATGCCGCGCTTGCCGTGTTCCGAAGCGGGTTCGAAGGCGGTCGCGACAGCGCGCACGATGGAGGCGGTTTTCTGCGCGCGTAGAAGGAGCAGCGCCAGCACTACGGCCGCCGGATGGGCAATCGTCACGGAAGCTTCTGAAAAATCGATTCTGGGCCCAATGCATAACTCTCGTTCGATCCACGGCGCGCGCAGCGGGACCCCTTTTTCGCCCTCCAGCGCGTAGGAAAGATCGATGATGTCGCTACCGGCCTTGCGCGCCATCTGCCAGCTATTGCGCGTGAAGTTCTCATCACACGCGAAGAACGTGAAGTCGGCATTCTCCAAGTGCTCAGGCAGGACACTCTGAATAAACGTGGGCTCTTCGCCCACCGCTTCCAACTGCCCCAGCGATTCATCATCGTCCAGCAGGCGGATGTCTTGCGCTGGGAAATTGCGATCGGTGAGAACTTCCTTCAGTTCCCGCCCTTTGAGTGTGGCAGCACCTATCACGGCCACGCGAAACACGCCGCCCCAATGCCCCGCGTCGGGGCGAATCGCTGAGCTGTTACTTGGTTGGTTTTTCATTATGCGTGAGAGGCCTCGTCCTGAGGCGAAGGTGGCGGCACGCCAGGGCGCCGGAAGACGAACGACAGGCGGGCGAGCACGCCCGAGAGGGTGTAAACCAGCGCAATCGCGAACAGTACATACTGCGAGAAGAACCACCCGAGAGCGATGATTCCCCCGAATACGATCATCCAGCGGAAGTTTCGGCGCTCACGCAAGTTGATTTCCTTGAAGCTATAAAACCGCCAGGTACTGACCATCAGGAACGCAACGGCGAAGACGAACACGCCCCATCCGATGGAGAGCCACCAATACTGCAACGGAGCCCCTCCCACCAGGTGAACCACCGCCGCGACGACCCCTGCGCCCGCAGGGATAGGCATGCCGACGAAATACTTTCGCCCCGGACGGCCAGGGTTCGACGGCTGCGGATTGGTCTGGATGTTAAAGCGCGCAAGACGGCTCGCCCCGGCCACGAGGAAGATGAACGTGGCGATGGCGCCGAGTTGAATGACCTTGGTTCTCAGATCGTTGTCATCGATGGGCGGCAGCATCCTGAAGCCCCACATCCAGGCCAGGATTGCAGGCGCTACACCGAAGGCGATCACGTCAGCCAGCGAATCCAGTTCACGCCCAAAGGCGCTGGTGGTATTTGTCATGCGGGCAATACGGCCGTCGAATCCATCGAACAGGATGGCGAAGCCGATCGCCTTGGCGGCATGGTCGAAGTGCCAAGGATCGGCCGCAGTTCCCTGAATCGCCTGCGAAAGAGCGTAGTAGCCGGCGGCAATATTGCCGGCCGTGAACAGGGACGGCAGGACATAGAGCCCTTTTCGCGACCCGCGGGTGTTGTCCGTTTCTCCGTATCTGCGCAACGGTTGCTCGCTCATCGCGCCTCCGCAGCGTCGTGCACGTCCTGCATGATGGCTTGTGGCGACGCAATCGCGAGTACACTGGATCCGCCCTTTACCTGTTCGCCCACACGTACCTTCATCTCCGCACCGGCGGCAAGGACAACGTCCACACGCGAACCGAACTTGATCAGGCCAACGCGTTCGCCACGAGCGACGTGGTCGCCAATCTTCTTGGTAAATACGATGCGGCGCGCCAGAAGCCCGGCAATTTGCTTAAAGACCACAGTGCCTGCGTCTCCCCGGACAGTAACAATGTTCTGCTCATTCCGTTCCGCGGAAACCGGACCCATGGCATTGCGAAACTCACCTTTGCGGTATTGCACGCTGGTAATCGCGCCGCTGATGGGAGACCGGTTCACGTGCACATCGAAAACGTTGAGAAATATGCTGATACGAGTCTGCGCTCCGTCGTTACCGGATACCTCACTAACATCGGTAACCTTCCCGTCCGCTGGGGACACAATCGCGCCGTCCACGGCAGGAATGTCGCGCTCAGGATCGCGGAAGAACCAGAGAAAGAACGCCGCCAGCAGCAACGGAACAATCGCCACAGCAGGCGTGGTCAGCCATCCCAGGAGGGCTGCCACAATCACACAAGCTAGTCCGTAATAGATCCCGTCGCGAACCATGGGCTGGATTGATTATAGAGCCTGCCTTGCTGACGCCCTAATTCGCTGAACCCAGGATCTCACGGGTCAGTTGGTCCATTCGCTGCTGCACTTCCTGGTACTTTTCTCCCGTCGAAGGCCCCGCGAAGCCGGCGTGAATCGCGTGCACGCGTCCGCCCCATTCGACGGCTTCTCCGCTGACAGTTCACGATGGGGCGCGATCGCCACCGGAATGTGGACCATTCCTCCACTCGTGAGTCGCGAGTATTCGCCATTTTCTGTGGTGAGACGTAATGGGCGGACAGTTGACCGTCGCGAGAAGCGGAAGGGTGAGATGAGATGCAGAAGTAGAGTCGGACGGTAGAGAATCCGGTCTCTACCGCCACGCGCAAGCGGTTAGCAAGGACTAAACGACCTGGTGGTCGGCGCGGAACTTCTGTTCCAAACTTTCCATCTGGTCCTTCAGGCGGAGCTTCAGCTTCTTCAGTCGCACTTCTTCAAGCTTCTCGTCTTCAGAAAGATATTTTTTCTGAATCAGGTTTTCGAGGCGTTGTTGGTATTGGAAATGTTCCTGGGCAAGCTTGCGAAATTCATCGTTACTTTGCAGAAGCTGATCGCGTACCTGAGCTGCCATTCAATGGACCTCCGGAGAGATGCAGTACAAAACGCTAGCACACGGCGCAAGGCCGCTTCAAGCCATTTTGTCACAGAACTGCAATAGAAAATTGCAACAACAGCGCGTCCTCGCCTGGATCGCGGTAATACTGAGGACGTCTCCCCTGCAGTCTAAATCCATGCTTCTCATACAACCCGCGGGCTGCGGCATTCGATTCGCGCACCTCCAATAGCACCGAGGTGGCGGCCCCGGCGCGCGCTCGGCTTATCAGATTACTCACTAACTCGCTGGCGATGCCCTGCCGGCGTTCTTCCGGCGCGACGACCACGTTTTCGATTTCCCACGCATCGGTCGCACACGACGCGATCAAGAAGCCCATAACCGCATCGTCGGTCCCGTTCACCGCCACCAGCACTCGTCGCGGTGGCGCGTCAGCGGCGAAGAGCGCGTCGTACTCGTGTTCGGACCAATGTGCTGCCGCCACGCTCTGCTCCTCGAGCTCGCACATCGCAGGCACATCGGCGAAGGTTGCGGTACGAATCAGCATGTCGTCGCCAATCAACAGCGCACCATCTCAGCGCTTCGGCGAGGCAAAAACCTCTGCATCGGAGCGGCGTATGTAGTTCACATCTGCGGTCGCTAGATCAGTTTCTTCGCCGGCCAGAAGCTTGCGGAGCCCAATATGCCCAATGACGTCGGCGAGCACGGGCTCGGCCAACTGAACGCCAGAGCCGGTTCCTGCGACCTCGGCAATCCTGGTATCCGGGGTGAAGACCCGGCCCTGCGATGCCAGCAGATCGCCCAACTGGGCGAGCTTCGCGATAGACTCCCGAATCTTCTCCGCGCTCCCATCGCCCAATTTGTATTCACCGACATAAACTTCGCCCCGCCCTGCGTCCAAGAGTGCGGTCACCGTTTCGCCGAATCTTCCGTAGGCGATAGCGATGGCCTCGAGCATCGATACCGTCGCCAACGGTTTACTTAGCGGCTCGCAAAGACCCTTTACAGTGGCCAGTCCAACCCGAAGTCCGGTAAACGATCCCGGACCTGAGACCACCACAAAGCCATCTACGTCGGCTTTACCCAGCTGTTGCTGCCGCAGCACCTGGGCAATCAACGGCATCAGTTGCGCCGAATACGTCCCGTGCTCCAGCGACGCCAGTTGCAGAACCTCGAAGCCGCCGGCATCGCCGCGGCAAAGAGCAGTGCTTCCCTTTCGTCCCGATGTATCCACCGCAACGATAAGCATAGTCAGACGCCCTGTGGTGCGTCTTCTACCAACTCCAGCAGCACGCCGCCAGCGCTCGACGGGTGAATGAACACATACAAGTGCCCGCCCGCGCCAATCTTGATGTCATCGGAGATGAGCCGCGTACCCGCAGCCTTGAGCCGCTCAACCGTCCCAGCGAGATCATTGACGTGCAGCGCTACATGGTGCAAACCCTCCCCGCGCTTCTCCAGGAATTTCGCGATGGTCGAATCCGGCGACAGCGGTTCCAACAACTCCAGACGGCTTTCGCCGACGGGTACCATCGCTAGCCGTACCTTCTCGGCTTCGACCGTCTCTTCCGGCATAACCTGCAAGCCGAGCTGTTCGTAAAATTTTCTGGCCGCAGCCAGCGACTTTACGGCAATGCCTAGGTGATCGATGTGACTCATTCCGGTTTCCCCAACCCGTCCACGATTTTCTCCACCAGTGAATACGGGTCGCGCTTGTGTTCGGCCACCTCGGCGGCGTAACGCGCCGCTTCGCCTTCGCTGAGGTAGTACTGCAGCACCCGTTGAAATAAGGCGTCGCGTAGCATCTCCGTGATTCTGCCTCGCCAGTTCTCGATGCGACGAATTTGCGCGCGAGCGTTCTGTTGCAGGTGTTGCTGGTATTTTTCGATGGCGGCAACCAACTCGGGAATGCCGGTACCGTCGCTGGCGACCGTCTTAATGATCGGCGGAGTCCAGTCGTCCTTGCGGCCGGCCAGCGACTGCATGGCGCGAATCTCGCGCTCCACCCGCTCGGCGCCTTCGCGGTCCGCCTTGTTGATGACGAAGATGTCGGCAATCTCCATGATGCCGGCCTTGATGGTCTGCACGTCGTCGCCCATGCCGGGCACCAGCACGACGATGGTCACGTCCGCGAGGCGCACGATGTCCACTTCGTCCTGCCCCACGCCGACGGTTTCGATGATGACGATGTCGCGGCCGCTGGCATCGAGCACAGTCGCGACGTCAGCCGTGGTGCTGGCCAAGCCGCCCAGCGAGCCACGCGTGGCCATGCTGCGGATGAAGATACCCGGATCGGCATGATGGGACTGCATGCGGATGCGGTCGCCAAGAATCGCTCCGCCGCTGAACGGGCTGGTGGGATCGACGGCCACAACGCCGATGGTCTTGCCCTGCCTGCGGTAGTGGTGGGCAAGCTGATCTACCAGCGTGCTCTTGCCTGCCCCGGGAGATCCGGTCAGACCAAGCAGCATCGCGTTCCCGCTGTAAGGAAAGAGCGCCTTTAGAAGCTCCCGGGACTCTCCGGTATGGTCTTCGACGGTGGAGATGGCGCGCGACAAGGCGCGAATTTCACCGGCGCGGACCCGGCGAACGAGGTCCGCGACTTGGCCATTTCCAGCCTGGGCGCCCTCGATTCTGATGGGAAGAGCCAGAGAATCTGCCAAGCTATGGTACCTCCTACCCCCCCAACGCCATCTTTATTTTCAATGGGTTAACACGCAAGAACATGGCAAAGTTTTGAGCCGCAGGGATTTGAAGCCGCCCCGCAGCGGGGCGCTCTGTGCTCGGAAACTCGGAGCCTTCGTGTCTTCCTGCGCCCGCCAAACCTAATCCCCTCTCGGCAAATTCTACCCCCTCGCGACCGAGGTTCCGAGCCGCCCCTGTCACAGCCGAATGTGTGCACGTCACAACCCGCAGATCGCAACATCTCGCAGTCGCCGCCATCTCAATCCTTCAGAATCTGCCGCGCGATGACCAGACGCTGGATCTCGCTGGTCCCTTCGCCGATGGTGCACAGCTTCACGTCGCGATAGAACTTTTCCGCCGGATAATCCTTGATAAAGCCGTAGCCGCCGTGAATCTGCACGCCTTCGTTGGCGCACCTTACCGCGACCTCGCTCGAATACAGCTTTGCCATCGAGGATTCAAGCGTGGTCTTCATGCCCGCGTCTTTCATGGCTGCGGCGCGGTAGGTCAGGAGGCGCGCGGCATCAATCTCGGTCGCCAGGTCCGCCAGCTTGAATGCGATGGCCTGAAACTCGCTGATGGGCTGGCCAAACTGCTCGCGTTCCTTGGAGTACTTCAGCGCCGCCTCGTACGCGCCCTGCGCCATTCCCAAGCCGAGCGCCGCTATGGAGATGCGGCCGCCGTCGAGGATCTTCATCGCGTCAATGAAACCGTCGCCTTCTTTGCCCAGCAAATTCTCTGCGGGAATCTCGCAGTCCTCGAAGATCAACTCGGAGGTATCGCTGGCGCGGAGGCCCAGCTTGTTCTCTTTCTTGCCGGCGCGAAACCCCTTAGTGCCCTTCTCAACGACGAACGCAGACAGACCATGAGTGTGCGCCGTCTTGTCGGTAACGGCGATCACCACCGCGACATCGGCGTAGTGACCGTTGGTGATGAATGTCTTGGTACCGTTCAGCACCCAGCACTTCCCTCGGCGCACCGCCGAACAGCGCGCCCCGCCAGCGTCGGAGCCCGATCCCGGCTCAGTCAGCCCCCATGCGCCGAGGAACTCGCCTATAGCAAGCTTCGGAATGTATTTGCGCTTCTGCTCTTCGTTTCCCGCCACGAAGATGTGATTGGAACACAAGGAAATGTGCGCAGCTACGGTAATGCCGACCGACCCGTCCACCCGTGAAAGCTCCTCGATCGAGCTCACGAACTCGACGTAGCCCATGCCCGCGCCGCCGTGCTCCGTCGGAAATATGGTGCCCAGCAGTCCGAGTTTGCCCAGCTCCTTGATGGTCGCCAGCGGAAATTCCCCGGGCTCGTCCCACTTCATCACGTTGGGCGCAATTTCACGCTCGGCGAAGTCGCGCACCATCTTCTTCAGTTGCAGTTGTTCATCCGAGAGCTGGAAATCCAAACGGTTCCTCCGAGCTTGATCGTTTCGCTTGATGGGCAGGTGGAGCAGCGCTTTAGCGCTGCATTGAAAACTTGCCTTTGAAAACGGCTTCAGCCGGTGAGGTAAGTCGATAAGCCTTCACCTCAGGCGCTAAAGCGCGAGATTCGAGATGGCATTCCCATGCAGGCCTAAAAGGCCTGCTCCACCCGTTGCCAGGTTCGACGAGTACCAAGTGCACAATGCCCTTAGCCTGAGCAAGCGCACGTGCCGAAACAGGCGATTATACGGGATGTTGAGAGATAAATCGCGAACAGAGATTTCTCACTGCCGCTGCGCCTCAATGAGGACGAGAAGTTCGGCCGCAGTTGGCTTCGTGCCGCTTTCCTTGTGAGAAAACACCCGCTTACCGTTTACCAGAATCTCGAGTTCGCCCATGGCGTGTTTCACGCGGGGACGAATCCCGTACTTGGACTGCAATTCGCGCTTCAGGCTCCCGGCCGCGCGTCGCAGGTCGCCTCAAACCAAGCAGCGGCGAATTTCCACGTCCATCGTTTGGTCCATCATGGTTTTTCCTTCTTATGTCCAGTAATAGTTTCGCACCCAGCGATGCCGCCGCAACCTCGCCAGCACTTGCGGGGGCAGCGGGCCGGCATCGGACGCCGCTGTATTGGCCGCCACATGCCTGGTGTTTCGCATACCCGGTATGACGGTAGAGACGGCAGGATGCGACAGGCAGAAGCGCAGCGCAATCTCCGGCAGTTGCTCGATGCTGATGCCCAGGTCGCGCACGATGGCCTGCACATGCCCCCAAACTTCTTTCTTGCGCTCGCCCGCGAAGTAGATGTTGCGGAAGTCGCCCTCCGGGAACTGCGTGTCGGGCCCGATCTTGCCGGTCAGGCTGCCTTCGTCAAAGGGGACCCGCACAATCACGCCGATGCCGTTTTTCTGGCAGTGGGGAAAGAGTTGGTCTTCCGGCGACTGATCGAAGGTGTTGTAGATGACCTGTACGGATTCAATCAGTCCGCTGTCCAGCGCCTTCAGTACGTTGGCCGGCTGGTGGTTCTGGATGGAGATGCCGACGAACCTGACCTTGCCGGACGACTTCATCTCGCGGACCGTCTCTTGCCATTCGGGATCGCCGGCCCAGTCGTCAATCCAGGTGTGGAACTGGTAGACGTCAATGCTGTCGCGATTGAGATTTTTCAGACTCTGATCGAGACAGTCCAGCACGTATTTCTTGGGGAAGGTATTTCCCAGCGGAGCGCCCGGCCCTACAGACCACTTGCGGTCTTTTGGCGGCACCTTGCTGGCGATGACGATGTCTTTTGCGTCGGCAAAGCACTGGGCAATTAACCGCTCGCTGTGTCCCTCGCCGTAAGCCAGCGCAGAGTCGAAGAAGTTGACGCCGGCGCCACGCGCAACGCGCAACGATCGCAGCGACTCTTCATCCTCGGCCCCTACCCACAGGGCCTTGCCGATGCCCCAGGCGCCGTAGCCTACCTCGCTCACCTGCAATCCGGTTTTGCCAAATGGCCGATACCGCATAAATGCCTTCCTTAGACTGTCGCGCGCTGGGCTTTCACTCCGCAGATGGCTGCTACCACCTCGATGGCCTGCGCGCACTGCTCACGGCTCACGTCGAGGTGCGTCACGAATCGGATGTGTTCGGCTCCCACGCCGTTGGCCAGCACCTTGCGTTCGGCGAGTCTGCGTGAGATTTCGCCGGAATTCATGCCCGTGCCCGCGGTGTCGCACATCAGAATGTTGGTCTGCACCTTGGCAGGATCAATCTTGATGCCGGAAATCTGCGCCAGGGCCTCGGCGAGGAACCGTGCATTGGCATGGTCCTGATTTAGCTTTTGTGGACCCTGCTCCAGTGCAATCAGACCGGCGGCAGCAAGAATCCCAGCCTGTCTCATGCCGCCACCGAGGGCCTTGCGGTAAAGGCGGCCACGGTCCATCAACTCGGCACTGCCTACCAGCAGCGACCCCGCCGGCGCGCCGAGCCCCTTGGAGAGACAGAACATCACGGTGTCGGCCTTCGCGGTCAGTTCAGCCACCAGAATGCCCAGCGCGACGGACACGTTAAAGATACGCGCGCCATCGAGGTGAACCGGCAGCCCGGCGGCGTGGGCGTTGTCGCAGATCTCGGCGAAGACCTCCGGCGGCGTAATCGTGCCGCCCGCGAGGTTGTGCGTGTTCTCCAGCGATACCAGCCCGGTCTTCGCCGCGTGGTAACTCTTGCTCTTCAGCTTCGACTTAAGGTGTTGCCAGGTCAGGATGCCGTCCTCCGCCCAGACCGTCCGCGGGAGTACACCTGAGAAGTGCGCCATCATGGCCATCTCGTAGTTGAAGACGTGGCCGCGTTCTTCGCAGATGACTTCCTGCCCGTGTTGCGTGTGCAGCTTGATGGCAATCTGGTTCCCCATGGTCCCACTGGGAACAAACAGGGCCGCCTCACGGCCAAAAATCTCGGCCGCCCGCTTCTCCAAACGATTGATGGTTGGGTCCTCGCCGTACACGTCGTCGCCGACCTCGGCCTCGAACATAGCACGCCGCATCTCGGGCGATGGCTTGGTGACGGTGTCACTGCGCAGATCAATGACACCGGCCGTGGCAGAACGCTGTTCGATTTCCGATTGCGGAACGGAGGTGTACATACGGGAATCCTAACGGCTCTTAACTAACGGTTGAGTTTACCAGCCACAGTCACGGCTTGGGTTCTTCGGGGCTCGTCGGTTTGGCGCCGGGCTTGTTTGCGCGCCGGGCCTCGGCGTCCGCCTTCGCTTTTGCCGTCTTTTGCCTCATCTTTTCGGCGAACCTCTCCCGGGCGCGATCTTCCTGTGCTTGGCTCATGGATTCAGTTTACTAGGAATTGCGACGCAGACCCGGCTTTCATCAGATAGAAAAACCGCCGACCGCGGAAGAATTAGCGCCCCGCAGAAAGCTGCCGAAAACCTCGTTCGACAACAGACGTCCTTTGCCTGTCAGCCGCACCCGCTCAGAAGCTGCTTCCATCAGACCATTGGCAATCGCCTCGGCGATGACCGGGTGACACTCCTCGACCGCTTCGCAGCCAAATTGTTGCGCCAGCGCAGCAAGCGAGATGCCGGCGTTCAACCGCAGCCCCAGGAAAAACGATTCCTCCAGCGCCGCCCGGGCGTCAACGAGGGTGCGCGAAGCCAGTAGTTGGTCCGAGCGCGCGGCCGGCGGATCGAGTTCGTTGCCCGCCGCTGAGTAGGCTTCCAGCGAAGCGGGAGTCGCGAAGCGCACGGCTTCGATGCCTCGCGATCTCAATTCGGTGTCGGCCGGCAGCATGGAATGCGCATCCAAGCCGAATCCCAGATAGGGCTGTCGCGTCCAGTACTTCCGGTTGTGCCGCGAATCGCGCAGCCCGATGCCGTGGGTCACCGCCCGCGCAAAGTTTGAAATCTCGTACTGCTTCACGCCTCCCTTCTCCAGCCGCTCACAGGCTACGAGATACAGGTCGGCAGTCAAGTCATCATCGGGGACGAAGTGGGCGTGATAACGGCTGCCACCGGCCAGCAGCTCGGTGCCTAGGCGCGAATCCTCATCCACTTCCAGCATGTACACGCTGACATGAGGCACACCGGTCGCCAGCGTTTCGCTCAGCGAGAATTCCCAGCTCTCGGAAGTTTGGTGCGGCAGGCCGGCAATCAGGTCAATACTGATGTTGCCGATACCCGCGGTCCGCAAGCGAGCGACGTCGTCCAACGTGATGGCCCGCGTGTGCAGACGGCCTACGGATGAGCACTCCTTGTCCGCGAACGACTGCACACCCAGGCTGACACGATTGACTCCGCAACGGAGAAGCGCTTCCAGAACATCGGGGGCGATGGTTCCCGGCGCGCATTCCACGGTGATTTCCGCGACGCTCTCGACCTCAACCTGCTCCCGCACCGCGTGAAATAGACGCTCCAGCTGATCGGGTGCCAGCACCGACGGCGTGCCTCCGCCGAGATAGATCGAGTCCACCCGCTTCTCCAGGCGACCGCCAAGTTCACGGGCAGTGCGGCTCGCAGCGGCAATCTCCGCGCAAACCTGTTCCACGTAACGGTCGAACAGCGCACGGGAAAACACACTTGAGGCGAAGTTGCAGAAGCTGCACTTCGTGCTGCAAAACGGCACCGAAATGTAAATTCCCAGTGACAAGCGGGTCGCGGAAACTGCTGCGCAAGTAATACAGTAGCAGGACTAGGATAAGCAGCTAGCAACTAGCGACTAGCGGTCAGCTTCTACCTGTTAGCATCTTAACTTTGGATCTTAGGGGCGCGGTGAATGTGGGTCGACGAACGATACGCCCCGAACAGTCGGTTAGCATGTCTTACATCGCTAATTGCTGGTTGCTAGTCGCTAGTTGCTGATTGCTTCTTTTCTATGAAAAAACGCGTCGTCATCACCGGCATGGGCGTGGTCAGCCCGAACGGCATCGGCAACGAGGCCTTTTGCCGTGCCATCCTTGCCGGCACCAGCGGCGTGAAGCGCATCTCCAGCTTCGACCCCAGCGACCTGCCGGTGCAGATTGCCGGCGCGATCCAGGGCTTTGACGAACTGGCCTGGGTGGATGCGCACGAGCGCAAGCACGTCTCCCGGGCCGTGCCTCTGGCGCTGGCCGCCTCGACCGAAGCGTTGCGCGAAGCGCGGATCGAGCCCACAAGACTTACACTGGACCAGCAGCGCGAAATCGGAGTCGCGCTGGGCTCGGGCGGCGGCGCGCAGGAATTCTCCGAGGAGCAGGTCCGCCTCTGGTTGCAAGGGAAGGTTAAGCAGGTCAGCCTGTTCTGCATTCCGAGCGGAACCATGGGGACGCTGTCCAGCGAGATCAGCATGCGCTTCGGCCTGCGCGGCATGAGCCACGTGATCACCACCGGCTGCACCTCTTCCACCGACGCCTTCGGCTACGCCCTGCGGCAGATTCAATTCGGGTTCCTCCCCATGCTGCTGGTGGGTGGTGTCGACGCCCCTATCGCACCCGGCATCATGAAGGGCTTCACGCTGATGCGCATCATGACACCATCGTGGAACCACGCGCCGGAGCGGGCTTCGCGGCCCTTCTCCGCTGATCGCGACGGCTTTGTGGTTGCCGAGGGGGCGTGGATGTTCTTCCTGGAAGAGTACGAGCACGCCCGCGCGCGCGGAGCAAACATTCTAGCCGAGGTCGCAGGCTACGGATCCACCTGCGAAGCGTTCCACCGCGTGCGTTTGCAGGAGTGCGGCGAAGAGCCGGCACGCGCCATCCAAATGGCGATGGCCGATGCTGGCATCGAGGCCGCTGATGTGGATTATGTCAACCTGCACGGCACTTCGACCCAACTCAATGACCGCATCGAGACGCGCGCCCTGAAGTTGGCCCTGGGCGACAAGGCTTACGCGACGCCAATGTCCAGCCTGAAGGCGCAGATCGGGCACCCGCAGGGCGCTTGTGGCGCGGCCGGCATCGCCGCCACCCTGGTGGCCATGCGCCACAAGCAAATTCCGCCGACGATCAACCTCGAGCAACCCGATCCCGACTGCGATCTCGATTATGTTCCCGAAGCAGGACGGCAGGCCGAAATCGAACACGCGATTTGCAACTGTATTGCCTTCGGATCGAAGAACTCTGCCCTGGTACTGCGCAAGGTGAGCGCGTAAGCAACCACGTTAGCAAGAAGAAAGGGAGGCCGAAGCCTCCCTTGGTTCATTTGCTGGAAGAGGTTACTGGTTCATCTGTCCCATGGCGTTCGGCGCCACGCGATGCACGGTGATAGGGCTCGCCAACTTGAAGGTGACTACTGACTCCGCCGGAATCTCCAACTCCTTGTTTCCAGTGAACGCTGCACCCGCGGTACCCGCACCAGCACCCACCACGCCGCCGATGAGAGCACCTTTTCCACCGCCCGCGATTCCGCCTATCAAGGCGCCGGCGCCGCCGCCGCCGCCGATCGCGACCGCGGTCCTCTTGCCCTTGCCCTTCACAGTCTGGGTATACGGCGAAGTCTCCACACTCATCGGTGCACCACCAACATTGATCGAGGCGACAGCGATGGTGAGCACGCCTTCGCCCTTAAACTTGCCTGGGGACCTCGAGGTAATCACGGTCCCGGTCACGCCCGCACCCGCGGTAATCGCAACCACGCCATGGACCGCAACCGCATTGGCGAGAGAGCCCATGAAGGTCTCACCCTGGTTAGCCGTCTTGGTGGAAATGGTGCTGCCCATGCGGACCACGAGGTGGGTCCCGGCTGGCACGACCAGTGGTGGAGGTGGCGGAGGCGGCTCAGGAGCAGCCGCGGCCGGCGCCATTTGCTGCTGCTGTTGCTGAGCGGGCATTTGCGCACTGGAAGCCGCCGTCTGTTGACTCTGCTGATCGGCCGGTTGGCCCGCAGCAGGCTGATTAGGCGCCATTGACCCAACGGTTGCCGCTGGCGGACCTGGGGCAGGCTCCTTCTTGCTGCAGGCTAACAGGGTCATTGCAAGCATTGCGCTGAGCACGAGCGCTTGAATTCGAAGATGCATCATCCTACTCCTCATAGTTACTACCCACATCCGGCCCGCCTTGCTGCCACAACGGAATTTGGCTCGACGCCCGCATCGGCGCGAAGGACTTCAACAAGCATATGAGTTACAGACGACCCGATATACGCAACGGCCGAACTGAGGAAATTGTAACCCGTTTCTGGCTTGTCGAAGCGACTCAGTCCGATTCAGCAACGCTCGCAATCCCTGGTGGCAGATCAGGCCCGCCGTCTTTACGCAGGGCAAAGTAGCCAACCGCGCCCGCAATCACCGACGCAGCCAGCACTGCGGTCTTGGCTTCCATCAAATGGGCGGCATCGTCGAACGCCAGGGAACTGATAAAAATGGAAACGGTGAAACCGATTCCGGCCAGCACGCCGACGGCGCTTATCTGTCGCCAGGTTACCCCATTCGGAAGCTGTGCCAGACCCCAGCGGACGGCAACTTTGGACAGCACAACAATACCCAGCGGCTTACCGATGACTAGACCCAGCAGGATTCCCCATGCGACGCGGCTGGTCAGCAAGCTTCCCCAAACGCCGCTGGTGAAGGTCACCCCCGCATTGGACAGCGCGAACAGGGGCAGGACAATGAATGAAACCCAGTCGTTCAGCAGGCGTGTCAGCCGCTCTGCCGAGGATTCAGTGCTCTGCACAGCCAGTTCGAGGGAGCCCAGCAAGCTCTTGGCGCCCTTCAAGTCCCCGCCCGCCATCGCATCACGGAACCGAACTGCGGTTTGGCTGGCGATCTCGCGAAACTCTTCTAAAGACAAAGGTGCCGTGGTCGGAACCACGAACCCCAGAATCACGCCTGCGATGGTGGCATGAATGCCCGATCGCAAAATCGCGATCCAGAAACCGACTCCCAGAACGAAGTAAAGGACGGGCTGTGAGATGCCCAGCTTCAAACAAGCCACGACCAGGCCGAGCAGAACCAGACCTGTAATCAGCGCTGCCACATCCAGCGAGCCACTGTAAAAGATGGCGATCACCGCGATGGCGCCAATGTCGTCAGCGATGGCCAGCGTCAACAGAAAAATCTTCAACTCCTGGGGAATGCCTTTTACCATGCCGAGCACGCCGAGCGAGAAGGCAATATCGGTGGCCATGGGGATGCCCCAGCCGTGTTGCCCTTCGTGTCCATGGTTCAGCAGCACATACACCAGCGCGGGAGCAATCATGCCACCCAGCGCGGCGACGATGGGCAACGCTGCCCGCTTCATGTCGGCCAGTTCGCCATGCACGATCTCGTGCTTGATCTCCATCCCCACCAGGAAGAAAAAGATGGCCATCAGCGCGTCGTTGATCCAGGCGTGCACCGGTAATTGCAGCCGGCTCAGCGACAACTCCATCTCCCATACATAGTGGTACGACTCGTGCCAGGGCGAGTTGGCCCATACCAGCGCCGCGACGGCGGCTGCCAGCAGAAAAATGCTGCTGATCCCCTGAATGTGAATGAATTGCTGAATCGGCAGGACCACCGCGCGTGTGACCAGCGACTCGCGCAGCTTGACCTGTAGTGCTCCGAGTGTCCGCGGCGGAATTCCCATAACTCACCGGCAGAAGGGCTGCCCGGCGGCGCCTTCCGTCCTATTCAACCCGTAACACGACCGCGCGGTCAACGGGGAGAATATCACCCCACCACAGCTCCTACAGAATCAGCCAGCCATGCGCTATGCTGGTCACTCGGATGAATGCCATCGTCAAGAATGTGCTGCTGGTTTTCGCCGCGCTGCTGCCCATCGTGAACCCTTTGGGTCTGGCGCCTATCTTCGCGGAAATGACGATGGACTACGACCAGGCCACCCGCCGAACGGTTGCGTTGCGGGTTGCGGTGAACGGCATGGTCCTGCTGGTTGCCTCGATCTTCATCGGAGGCTACATTCTGGAATTCTTCGGAGTGAGCCTGGCTGCGGTGCAGATTGGAGGCGGCCTGGTGGTCACCGTGGCGGGTTGGCGCATCCTAAATCGCAAGGGCGACCTGCCCGACCGCAAGGCCGAGTCCCAGCCGAGCAACGAGGAAATCCTGTCGCAGGCCTTCTATCCGTTGACGATGCCGCTCACGGTCGGGCCAGGCTCTATCGCCGTTGCCGTCACCCTGGGCAGCAACCTGCATGAGGAGACGCACTTCAAACTCATCGTAGGCGCACTGTCAGCCCTGATTGGAATCGTGCTGATCGGGCTCAGCATTTACCTGTGTTACGCCTATGCCGACCGTTTGGAGCGCCTGCTTGGCGCCAACGGCACCAGCATCGTGATCCGCCTTTCCGCGTTCATCCTGGTGTGCATCGGCATCCAGATCATGTTCAACGGCCTGGAAGACTTCTACCACTACCTGCTGACGGCGCCGAAGACCTAGCGCACCACGCCTTCCAGCGGCGAGCTCGCCGTCGCGTAAAGCTTCCGCGGCATGCGTCCTGCAAGAAATGCCAGCCGCCCGGCGGCCACGGCGTTCTTCATCGCCTCGGCCATCAGCACCGGGTCCTGTGCTCCAGCGATTCCGGTGTTCATCAGCACGCCGTCCACGCCCAGCTCCATGGCAATGGTCGCGTCTGAAGCCGTCCCCACGCCAGCGTCCACGATCAGCGGAACGTCGGTAATCATCTCGCGCAGAATGCGGATGCTGGCCTGGTTCTGGATCCCCAAACCGCTGCCGATGGGTGCGCCCAGAGGCATAACGGCGCTGGCACCGGCATCAATTAGACGCTTTGCAACCACGATATCATCAGATGTATAGGGCAGAACAGTAAAGCCTTCCTTTACTAATACGCGGGTCGCCTCGATCGTCGCCTGCACGTCGGGAAAAAGCGTTTGCTGGTCGCCAATGACTTCGATCTTCACCCAGTCCGACAGGCCGACTTCCCGGCCCAACCGTGCGGTGCGGATGGCCTCGTCAGCCGTATAGCAGCCGGCGGTGTTCGGCAGCAGAAAATACTTCTGCGGATCAATGAAGTCGAGCAGCGATTCTTTGCTGCGGTCGAGATTGACCCGCCGCACGGCGACCGTGACCATCTCCGCGCCGCTAGCCGCGATGGCGCGGGCGGTCTCCTGCCCCGATTTGTACTTCCCTGTCCCGACGATGAGCCGCGAGCGAAACTGCCTGCCTACAATGATGAGAGAGTCCACACCGTTATTGTAACGGGAGCCGACGGAGCGGCGTGTGACTTAGGTCACCGCAGGATGTCGCTGGCGCAACCCGGTCGTTACTCAAGGATGAGCTAGTTCCGAATGTTCTCGAGCAACTGCTCGACTTCTGCTTTCTTGTCAGCGGTCAGCGGCAAGAGCGGCAGGCGTGGAGTTCCGCCGTACATTCCGTTGAAGTCCATGGCGTACTTCACGCCTGGGATACTCAGCTCTCCCACAATGCGCTGTGCGGCCTTCGCGATGCGCTCCTGCTTCTCGCGCGCCAGTGCAACGTCGCCGTCTTTCCAAGCGGCATAGATTTCGTAACAGGCGGTAGGCGCGCAGTCGGCAAAGGCGAGGATGGCGCCCACGGCGCCCACGGCGAGCGAAGGTTCGAGCTTCTGCGCGGCGCCTACCAGCACCTGGAAGCCGACCTCCTTCTCGCGGGTCTTCAACCCGCCGACAACCTTCACCGCGGCCGACGAGGGCTTCGGCGCAGAAGCTGCTCCCGCTGCCGCGCCAATCGAAACCAGTTCGCCACCGTCAGCACCCGTGGCAGGAGACGCCGCTGCCTTCAACATGCGTCCCGTGACGGCGGCAGACGTCTCGGTGACGGTCGCCTTGCGCTTGATGTGGCGCGTACCTTCTACCATCTTCTGCACCTTCTCGATCGAGCCGGCCGATTCCTTGATAGCGATGAGGATGGGATGCTCGGCGAGCTCGATGACGAGTTCGGCGGGTATGTCGTACCCGGTCGCCTGCGGGAAGTTGTAGATGACAACGGGCAGCGGCGAGCGGTCGCAAACGAAGCGATAGAACGCGAGCATGTTCGCCGGATTCGCCATCTGGCCTTTGTAGTAGTGCGGCGTGCGCACCATGGCGACGTCGTAGCCCAGCTCGTAAGCGTATTCCGTCAGCCGCAAGGTCTCGATGGCCGACTCGATTCCCGTTCCCGCAATCAGGACCTTGTCGTTGGAAGCCGCGCCCCGCGCGGACTTCAGCACCTCGCGGCGCTCGTGATCGCTCAGTAGGATGGCTTCGCCGGTCGAGCCTTGCACGACGATGCCGGCAATCGGCCCGCGCGAGTATTGGTCGACGTTTTGTTCCAGCTTGCGGAAGTAAATTCTGCCGTCAGGATAAAACGGGGTGGTGATGGGAGGAAAGATGCCGTGTAGAAGCATGGGAACCTCTGAGGGGATTATAAGACGCGGCGGTTAGCAGGTCCGGGTTGTACGACCGTTGCTGGTGATATGGAGATATTACGCCTGCTATTCGCCGGGATTCTTGTCACGAGTCAGCTCCCGTGCTGAAAACCACTGCGAAGCTTCGAAACGGCGAGTCTTGGCCGACCACGTGTGGTCTCTTCTTAATTCCACTTTCACTCCCGCAAACTTAATTACTTCGACTTCCTTGAAAGCAGGGCCCGTGGCGAATCCTTTGCTGTCAGGCGCAGTCGGCGGTACATATACAAATTGGCTGTCTTGGAAGACTTCAGTCTCACCAAAGGGCGGCGTCACGTAGGCGGATTCAACCGCATCGAGGGACGGGACATAGCTTCGTGTTGATGAGCTTGTACACCACAAAGTTTTGCTGCTTGATTCCCGTGCCCGACCCGTACCGGACTTTGTGAATGAGCACTTGTGGAGAATCATCCCCTGTAACCGACGCTACGCTTACACCCGCTTCCTCGTATTTGTTCGGCACGATGATGGTCTGTAGGAATTGCCAGCCCTTGTCGTTCTCCTCGGTGAATATCAGATTCAGATCCCATCAGCCTTGCATTCGGACGAGACCAGCCTTGTGCAGTCCGTCAAGTTGAACATGAGTTGAAGTTATGTCAGAACAGCCATGCACGAGCAGGGATGTCTGTAACGCTCTGGTAACCGACTCATCCACGAAGAAAGCATCACAGCTTTTCGTCGTCGCCTCACATTTTTCCTCGGCTTTTTGTAAGCCTTTCAAATACCGACAAGCCACATGTTTGCCTCGCCCGTAGCTATCAGCGATTACATCATGACCGATGGGAGATAGCTGTGACGCAGGTTACGTCTCGGATGCTCAGCCGTAGCTGGCGCGAACAGCCGATTTCACAAACAATCCTTACGCCGGGCGCCCCGTCTTTCGCCCCGGTTTTGGCGGAGGGCGGGAGCAAGATGTGCTGTCCCTGAAGGGACTCGGGAGTTCGTGGGGCCGGGTCCAGCCAACTACTGTGGCAGCGGGCTGGATCCACTCAACTACTAAAGAGGGACCGCCTTGGAATTGTCATCACGAGGAGGCCTTCAGGCCGACGAGGGATCTGCTTTTCTTCCAGTTGTCGCCGCGACCCCGGATTCGCTCGTCATGGCAATTCTATCGTCGTTGCCTCGGTCGCAGGTTTCCGGTGCGCTGGCTGACGGCCAAAAGCTGAATGCTAGTTGCTAATTGCTAGTTACGAGTCGCTGCTTTATCCGCTCCGCATGTAGCTGCTGTAGCGCGTAGACCTTCACCTCGCCACGCTGCAGCGCGGCAATTCCTTCGCAAGCGGCGCGCGCTGCCGACAGCGTCGTAATCGTCGGAATGCGCGCCATTACAGCGGCGCGGCGTATGGCCTTCTCGTCAAACCACGGCTCGACACCGTGCGGCGTGTTGATGATGAGCTGAATGCGCTCGCCCTTAATGAGGTCCACCACGTTGGGCCGGCCTTCCTTGACCTTGTACACGCGCTCGACGTGCAGCCCAGCCGCTTCCATCAGGCGCGCCGTGCCATGCGTGGCGACGATGCTGAACCCCATCTCGATGAAGCGCTTGGCCAGTTCCGGCATGAAGGGCTTGTCGCGGTCATTGCCACTCATAAAAACCGTGCCCTTCGTCGGCAGCACCTGTCCCGCCGCAGCCTGCGCCTTGGCGAACGCTTCGCCGAAATTGTCGGCCACGCCCATCACTTCGCCGGTGGACTTCATCTCCGGACCGAGCACCGTATCCACACCGGGAAACTTGCCCCAGGGGAAGACCGGCGATTTCACGAAGAAGAAGTTGCCGGTATCGAAATCGGTGCCGCGCTCGATGTTCTCCGGCAGAAACTCGCGCAGCTTGCGGCCCGTCATCAGGCGCGCAGCAATTTTCGCCAGCGGAATACCGGTCGCCTTCGATACATACGGGACGGTCCGCGAAGCGCGAGGGTTCACTTCCAGCACGAACACCCGGTTGCGCTGGATCGCGTACTGCACATTCATCAGCCCTACGACCTTCAGCGCGCGGGCCAGCTCCAGCGTGTAAGAGCGAATCGTGTTCAGCAGCGGGCGCGGGATGTCCACCGTCGGCAGCACGCACGACGAGTCCCCCGAGTGGATGCCGGCCTCCTCGATGTGCTGCATGATGCCGCCGATGACCACGTCCTCGCCATCGGAAAGCGCGTCCACGTCAATCTCGGTGGCCGACTCCAGGAAGTGGTCGATCAGCACCGGCCGCTCCTGCGAATATTCCACGGCCTCTTTCATGTAGCGGACGAGCGACTCGTCGTCGTAGGCGATCATCATGGCGCGTCCGCCCAGCACGTACGACGGCCGTACCAGCACGGGATAGCCGATGCGGTTCGCATTGGCAATCGCTTCCTCGACGCTCGCCGCCGTGGCACCGCGCGGCTGCGGGATGGACAGCTCTTCCAACAGCTTGCCGAAACGCTTACGGTCTTCCGCCAGGTCGATGCTCTCCGGCGAAGTGCCGATGACCGGCACGCCCGCGGCTTTCAGAGGCAGCGCCAGGTTCAGCGGAGTCTGCCCACCGAACTGCACGATGACGCCTACCGGCGCGCCGCCCGCGGCTTCGTGCTCATACACCGCCATCACGTCTTCGTAGGTCAGCGGCTCAAAGTACAGGCGATCGCTGGTGTCGTAATCGGTCGAGACGGTCTCCGGATTGCAGTTGACCATGATGGTTTCGAAGCCGTCGTCACGCAGCGCAAACGCAGCATGGCAGCAACAATAATCGAACTCAATTCCCTGCCCGATGCGGTTGGGCCCGCTGCCCAGGATGATGACCTTCTTGCGCTCGGTCGGCGTCGCCTCGTCCTCTTCCTCGTAGGTCGAGTACATGTAGGGCGTAAAGCTCTCGAACTCGGCGGCGCAGGTGTCCACGCGCTTGTACACGGGCTGCACACCATGCTGCTTGCGCAGTTGGTGGATTTTCTCCGCCGAAGCTTTGCCTTCGCCCACCCGCCATGCCTCTGCCAGCCGCGCGTCAGAAAAGCCCATGCGCTTCAGCTCACGCAGCCGCTCTGCGTCAACTGCGCCCGTGCCGAGCTTCCCTTGCTCGTCGGAAATCTCCTTGAGCTGATGCAGGAACCAGGGATCGACGTTGGTCATCTGCGCGATTTCGCGCACGGACATGCCCTGCGCGAGCGCGTAGCGGATGTACGCCAGGCGCTCGGGATGCGGCGTGACCAGCCGCTTGGTCAGAATGCGCGGCTCGATATCGTCGGCCGTGACGCGCCGTCCGGTTTCCAGCGAGCGAACGCCCTTCAGTAGCGCCTGCTTGAAAGTCCGCCCGATGGCCATCACCTCGCCGACCGACTTCATCTGTGGGCCGAGCGACTCGTCTGCGCCGGGAAATTTCTCGAACTGCCACTTGGGAATCTTGACCACCACATAATCGAGGGTCGGCTCGAAGCACGCCGGCGTCTTGCGCGTGATGTCGTTGGTGATCTCGTCCAGGGTGTAGCCGACGGCCAGCCGCGCAGCGATCTTGGCGATCGGAAAGCCCGTGGCCTTCGATGCCAGGGCGGATGAGCGCGACACGCGCGGGTTCATCTCGATGACGACCATGCGCCCATTGTGTGGGTCGACCGCGAACTGGATGTTCGAGCCGCCGGTCTCGACACCGATCTCGCGAATGACCTTGATGGACGCGTCGCGCATGGCCTGGTATTCGCGGTCGGTAAGCGTCTGCGCCGGTGCGACGGTGATGGAGTCGCCGGTGTGCACGCCCATCGGGTCGAAGTTCTCGATGGAGCAGATGACGATGACGTTGTCCGCCATGTCGCGCATCAGTTCCAGCTCGTATTCCTTCCAGCCCAGCACCGACTCTTCCAGCAGCACTTCGTGCACGGGCGAGAGATCGAGCCCGCGTGCTAGCAGTTCCAATAGCTCCTCGCGGTTATAGGCGATGCCGCCGCCGGTGCCGCCGAGGGTAAACGACGGCCGCAGGATCACCGGGAAGCCAATTTTGCTGCTGAAATCAATCCCGTCCTTCAGGTTGTTCACCAGCGATGACTTGGGTACATCGAGCCCAATGGCCGCCATCGCATCCTTGAACAGCAGTCGGTCTTCCGCCTTCTTGATGGCGCCAAGCTGCGCGCCGATGAGCTGCACGTTGTACTTTTCCAGCACGCCGCTATCGGCAAGCTCAACCGCAAGGTTCAACGCGGTCTGTCCGCCGACCGTCGGCAGCAGCGCGAAGATGCCGGGCCTGCCGCTCTCGGCCAGCATCTCGGCCTCAACACGGATGATCTGTTCCAGGTACTGCCGGGTGAGCGGCTCGACGTAGGTGCGGTCGGCCATCTCCGGATCGGTCATGATGGTCGCCGGATTGGAGTTGGCCAGCACCACCTCGTAGCCTTCGGCCTTCAGCGCCTTGCAGGCCTGCGCGCCGGAGTAGTCGAACTCGGCCGACTGTCCGATAACAATCGGCCCCGAGCCGATGATGAGCACTCTCGCGATGTCGTTGCGGCGTGGCATTACTGACGCTTCCACTCCTCCATCATCTTCACAAAATCCTTGAACAGGTAGTGCGAGTCGTGCGGGCCGGGCGCGGCCTCGGGGTGGTACTGCACGCTGAACAGCGGCAGCGAGCGATGGCGCAGACCCTCCAGCGTATTGTCGTTCAGGTCGATGTGCGTCAGGTCCACATCGCTCCGCTTCAGCGAATCAGGATCGACGGCGTAGTTGTGATTGTGCGCCGTGATCTCGACCTTGCCAGTCGCCATCTGCTTCACCGGATGGTTGCCGCCGTGGTGCCCGAACTTCAGCTTGTAGGTCCTGCCGCCCAGCGCCAGGCCAATCAACTGGTGGCCCAGGCAGATGCCGAAGATGGGCACACGGCCCATCATGCGGCGAATGCTCTCCTGCGCGTAGGTTACCGGCTCGGGATCGCCCGGCCCGTTCGACAGGAACACGCCATCGGGCTTGAGCGCCAGCACGTCTTCCGCGCTGGTGGTGGCAGGAACAACCGTCACTCGGCAGCACTCGCCCACCAGGCGCCGCAGAATGTTGTGCTTGATGCCGTAATCGTAGGCGACAACATGGTGCCGGGGCGGTTCGTCCTTCACGCCGACGACTTCCGTCGGCTCGTGCGAACGCACGCCCTCGTCCCATTCGTAAACGCTGCGCGTCGTGACTTCCTTCGCCAGGTCGGTGCCGTCCATCTTCGGGATGGAGCGCGCCTTGGCGATGAGCTTGTCCACGTCGCTTTCCAGCGTGGAGATGACGCCGCGCATCACCCCATTGGCCCGCAGATGCCGCACCAGCGCGCGCGTGTCGATCTCCGCCAGCACCGGAATCTTGTAGCGCTCCAGGTACTCCTCCGCCACTTCCTGCGAACGCCAGTTCGAGCTGACGCGCGAAAACTCGCGCACGATCAGCCCCTCGATGTAGGGGCGCGTGGCCTCGTTGTCGTCGGAGTTGGTGCCGTAGTTGCCGATTTCGGGGTTGGTAAGAACTACGATCTGCCCGGCGTAGGAAGGATCGGTGAAGATTTCCTGATAGCCGGTGATGGAGGTGTTAAAAACAACTTCCCCGTAACATTCGCCTTTGGTGCCGTAGCCTTTGCCGCGGAAGATCCGTCCATCTTCCAGCGCAAGGATTGCCTGCATCGTTTCTCCGGGGACTGGATTTTATCGATCTTATCAGGGAACGTCGCGGAGCATAAGAGGGCGCTGTGGATTTCGCGGGTTAATTCGGCTGACGCTATCAGCGCGCCGGCGCAAGAGCTGCCCCTACGGCTTTGCTGCCGGCGCACCTTCGTCCACCGTAATAGCAAGTGCAATCGTGCGCGACGACTTGTCGACCTGTACCTGCGGCACGGGTGTGAAGTTCATGTAGCCTTTGCCTATGTAGAGGCGTCGCATTGCTTCCAGGCCCCGGCGTATTTTCTCGGTATCGAAAAGGTCGCCGTTCTGTAGCGGAAACTGGCGTCGCAACTCGTCTGCAGGAAATACCTTGGCATTCGCAAAGGTGATGTCCTTCAGCCGGTACTGTTCGCATTCGTTCACACTGATGGTGACTGCAACAATTTCGCGGCGCTTGCCCTGGCTGAGGACCTTGACCTCCGGCTCGCCGACCTGCGCTTTGAAGTAACCCCGCGTTTGCAATGCGTAGAGCACCCGCTCCTTGATTTCCTTCAAATTGCTGCGCTGGTACTGGTGGTCGATAACGTCGTCCGCGATTTGTTGCTGCTCGGCCTGCGAAAGCCTGGTGGGTCCGGTGAAGTCCACGGAGTCCACTGTGACATCCGCCTTGGGGAGTGCGGTCTGGGCCACGATGCGCGTGGTCAGCAGGAGAACGGCGGTGACAACAGCCAGCTTGTGCATGGTGCCTCCGGCGGAATTATAGGACCTAGGCTCGCGACGGGGCATGCCCCTTGCCATAGGATGCGCAAGCACAGGAAGCCTTGACGTTATCTTGGTACTTTGATACATTAGTACACATGACCAAACATCGTGAAGCCTATGTCGAAATTGAACGGGTCCAGACCGGCGTCCGCATGGAGAGGCGCCTGCTCAAGGTGCTGAAGGGGCTGGCCGAACTTAAAGATCTGACACTGGGCGATCTGCTGGAAGGCATCGTTCTGCATGCCTTCGAAGGCAAGGCGCCTTTTTCGCCGCAGACACTGAAGGAAATCGAGAAGCTGCGGCAGATTTACGGCCTGACGCTGAAAGCCACCGATAGCCATCACCTGAAGGAGCGGCGATGAAACTCACCCTGATGATTTCTACCCTGACATTCTTGCTCGCGCTGCTTGCTTCCCTCTCTGCAAGTGCGCAGAAGCCTGTCTCCACCCTGGCCCATACCCGCACCCAGTTCAGCTTTGTGGTCAACGCTCCCTTTGAGCAGGTGGTGCCGCTGTTCGGTGCCCACGAGGAACGCAAGTGGGCTGAACACTGGGACCCACAGTTCATCTACCCAAATCCCGCGCGCGATCAGCAAGGCGGGGTTTTCAAGGTCGAGCATGGCCAGCGCTCCAGCGTGTGGATCAATACCGCACTCGATCTGACCGCGGGACACGTCCAATACGCATACGTGCTGAACGACGCCATGACGACGCTGATCGACATTCACGCCACCCGACAGGGAGTGGACAAGACCTCGGTCACCGTCTCCTACGAGCGGACCGCGCTGATACCGGAAGCCAACGGCCACGTTCAGCACATGACGAAGAGGGACGAAGGCGCGGGCAAGGAGTGGGGCGACGCACTCAACGCCTACTTCGCGAGCAAGGCGAAACCGCCGAAATAAGTTCCCCTCCCTTTTTGGGAACACCGAAAAATAAATATTCGAATATCACTGACAAACGCTGCGGAATCGCGCTAGGTTGAGAACGTAGTCGGGTCGGCAGGCACATGTGTGCCGGACACCCGGCTATTTGTTTTGGGCGGCACTTTGCCGTAAAGAAGGACGGAGCGGCGTGAGCGAGACCGTAAATTCTCTATTAATTGTGCAAGCGGCTCCCTGCGACCCGCAAGTTATTCAGAATCAATAGTATACGATAACTTCAATGAATGCACGACCTTACCGCCGAAATCTCGCTAACTCTATGATTCCAAGGAACCATCCAGGGGGAGGGGGTACCAAATCAAAGAGCGAGCACCCGAACCTGCCCGCAGCGCGCTACAGTGATCTCATGAGCCCGACCACCAATCCGCTACGCATCGCGCTTGCCGGTCGCACCCTGGTCATCACCGGCCCTGCGGACATTACGCGCGAGCAGACCGACGCCATCGTCAACGCCGCCAATTCTTCCCTGCTCGGCGGAGGCGGCGTGGACGGCGCCATCCACCGCGCCGGCGGTCCGGAGATTCTGGAAGCCAGCAAAGCTATTGTCGAGCGCATTGGCCGGCTTCCGGCCGGGCAAGCGGTAGCGACTCCTGGCGGACGTCTTGCCGCGCGCTACGTGATTCATACTGTCGGTCCGTTCTGGAACGGCGGCGACCGCGGCGAAGCCGAGACGCTGGCCAGTTGCCATCGCGAATCCATCCGCGTCGCTGATGAACTGAAGCTGGCGTCGCTCGCCTTCCCCGCCATCTCGACCGGCGCGTATCGCTATCCGGTGGAGCAGGCCGCGCAAGTCGCCATCGCGAGCACGGTCGCGGCGCTGGAGAAGGCCGAGGACGTTCGCGAGGTGCGATTCGTGCTGTTCGATTCGCAAACCTTCGAGCACTACGCAAATGCCGCGAAGGAGTTCCAAAAGACAACGCCCTAACGGGCTCGCACCGAGGTGCCAGCAACTTTTTCGAGGAGTGCGGTTTATAAGCAATGAAACCTTGAGCGAGGAAGAAGCCAGTTCATGAACCTCGGCGCAACCAGCCCAACAAGCAGACACAAGTTACAGCGCGCAGGTTGCCTGGTCCTCACGCTCCTTCTCGCCGCCAGCCTTTACGCCGCCAAGAAATCAAAGGTCTCCGACGCCGCAACCGAGCAGAAGCGGGCGCTGCATGCCCTTGATCGTCTTGCCTTCGGGCCGCGTCCCGGCGATGTGCAGTTCGTGACCGCAATGGGCGTGGACAAGTGGATCGAGCAGCAGCTGCATCCCGACAAGATTGACGACAGCGCCATGCAGTCGCGGCTCGCCGGCTACCGCACCTTGCAGATGAGTTCGCGCGAGATGCTGCTGGATTTCCCGCCGAATCCAGTTCTCAAGGCTGTGCAGGAAGGCAAGCTTCCCATGCCGCGCGATCCTTACCGCCGTGCTGTCTATGTGGCCGGACTCGACCGCATGGAGCAGAAACAGGAACAGAAGCAGAACGCGGCGGAAGCCACGCCTGCGAATGCTCAGCCGAACGGCATCGCAACTCCGGTCGCCATGCAGCGGCAGCAAGACCGCCGCGACGCGCACGGTGTGGTCGACGATCTGATTGCATTACGTGCGGACCAGCGGATGCAACGGATTCTTGCGCTGCCCGTAGCGCAACAGCGCGACCTTACGCAGGGGCTACCCTTCGAGAAGCGCCAGGCATTGCTCTCCGGCCTGACGGCCGAGCAGTGCGAGACCGTGCTGGCACTCAACAATCCGGCGGGCGTCATCAACAACGAGGTGCAGTCGGCGAAGCTGCTGCGCGCCGTGTATAGCGATCGCCAACTAGAAGAGGTGCTGACCGACTTCTGGTTCAACCACTTCAACGTGTTTATCGGCAAGGGCGCTGATCATTACCTGGTAACCGCCTATGAGCGCGACGTGATTCGTCTGCACGTGCTGGGCAAATTTCAGGACCTGCTGATCGCGACCGCCAAGAGCCCGGCGATGCTGTTCTATCTCGACAACTGGCAGAGTGAAGGCCCTGATTCCGACGCTGCACACGGAGTGCCCGAACATCCACACGCGCAAGCCGCGCGGATGAATGGGCCATTCGGGCCACGCCGTTGGCCCCCGGGCTATCCGCCCCCGCAGCAAAAGCCGAATGCGCAAAACAAACAGCAGAAACGCAGCAGCGGCCTGAATGAAAACTATGCGCGCGAGTTGATGGAACTGCACACGCTGGGCGTGAACGGCGGCTACTCGCAGCAGGACGTGACCCAGGTGGCGCGCGTCTTTACGGGGTGGACGATCGAGGAGCCTCGTCAGGGCGGCGGTTTCACCTTCAAGCAGCGGCTGCACGAGCCGGGCAAGAAAACCGTGCTTGGCCGCACCATCAAAGAAGGTGGTGAAAATGAGGGCGTGCAAGTGCTGGAGATGCTGGCACGCAGTCCTGCGACAGCGCGTTTCATCTCCACCGAGCTGTCCCAGCGCTTCGTCTCCGACACCCCGCCGCAATCGCTGGTTGACGCGATGGCGAAGACCTACCTCAAGAGCGACGGTGACCTTCGCGAGGTGCTGCGCACCATGTTCCACTCGCCGGAATTCTGGGCGCCGGAGGCGTATCGCGCGCGGGTGAAGACGCCCTTTGAGTTTGTGGTTTCGTCGTTGCGCGCCACCCAGGCCGACATCACCGACCCGCAGCCGCTCCTGGCTACGTTGAATAAGATGGGCATGCTATTATACGGTTCGCAGCCGCCGACCGGCTACTCCACCAAGTCGGATGTGTGGGTAAACTCGGCAGCGCTGCTCGACCGCATGAACTTTGGCTTGGCGCTTTCGACCAATCATTTGCCGGGCACGAGCTTCGACCTTTCGCAACTGACAAAGGGAACGGCAACCTCCGATAACGATCCTTACAAGGTGCAATTGGAGTTGGAGCAGACGCTGCTGGCGGGCAACGTTTCCCAGCAGACGCACCAGACGATTGAAGAGCGCATTGCCGCGCCGCAGGCCATCGCGCAGTTCGCGGACCCCAACCGGCCCACGAACGTGAACGTGATCGCGGGATTGCTGCTGGGCTCGCCGGAGTTTCAGCGAAAGTAACTGAGAACATCATGAGCATCACACGACGGGCATTCATGAAGGGCGGAGCGATGGCGGTGGTCGGCACAGCGGCCATTCCCTCGTTTCTAACGCGCGCAGCCTGGGGCGCAGTCGCACCTGGCGCCAGCAACAAGCGGCTGGTTGTGATCTTCCAGCGCGGCGCGGCCGACGGGCTTAACATCGTGGTGCCGCACGCCGAGCATGCTTACTATGCGATGCGGCCGAGCATCAACATCCCGCGTCAGCAAGTCATCGATCTCAACGGATTTTTCGGCCTGCACCCGTCGCTGTCGTCGTTCAAGCCGCTGTGGAATCAGGATCATCTGGCCATCGTGCACGCCGCCGGCTCGCCCGACACAACGCGTTCGCACTTTGATGCCCAGGACTACATGGAATCGGGTACGCCCGGCGTCAAGGCCACCACCGACGGTTGGCTCAATCGCACGGTGCAATCGCAGCCGTATCCGGTTGACAGCCCGTTCCGGGCGGTCGCGCTCGGCACTTCCCTGCCGCGCATCCTATCCGGCAAGGCCGCCGCTGTCGCGGTCAGCAACGTCAACGGCTTTGGCGTTTCCGGCGGCAATCCCGCGGCGGCGCCGCTCGGCAACACTTTTGAAGCAATGTACGCGCAGTCAGTCGACACCGTATTGCATAGCACCGCCACGGAAACCTTCGAAGCGGTCAAGATGCTGAAGTCGGCAGATCCGCGGCACTACACGCCAGCGCCGGGCGCCAACTACCCGAAGGGACGCTTCGGCGATGCCCTGCAGCAGACCGCGCAGCTCATCAAGTCGAACCTCGGAGTGCAGATAGCCTTCACCGACATCGGCGGATGGGACCATCACGTGAACGAAGGCGCGGTCGAAGGTCAACTCTCCAACGTGCTGCGCGAGTTCTCGCAATCCATCGCCTCCTTTTGGACCGACCTGGGTGCGCTGGCGGAAGACACGGTCGTCGTCACCATGTCGGAGTTCGGACGTACGGCGCGCGAGAACGGCAATCGCGGCACCGATCACGGCCACGCCAACGTCATGTTCATCCTCGGCGGCCCGGTGCGCGGCGGACGTGTTTACGGCCGCTGGCCCGGACTTGAACCATCGCAGCTCAATGAAGGACGCGACCTCGCACTGACGACGGATTTTCGACGTGTGCTGGGAGAAGCCGTCTCGCGGCATCTGGGGAACGACCATCTCAACAGCGTTTTTCCCGGCTTCGACAATTCACCACGGGAGTTTCTGCGCTACCTTGGATAGAACTTCGGCCGGCCTCGCCCGTCTGTCAACAGAGAAGTAAGCGGCTATAATCCCGTCATGGACGAACAGGATTTTCGACGCCGCGCGGAGGCCGCTCTGGATGACCTGAAGCGCAGCCTTTATGATGCGGAAATCGACGCGGATTTCGAAGTCGAGGAGAATGCCGGCGCTCTGCACATCAGCTTCGACGAGCCGCCCGGACGGTTCGTCATCTCGCCCAATGCTCCCGTCCGGCAAATCTGGATTTCGGCCTTGTCCACCAGTTTCAAGCTTGACTGGTCGGAAGAGAAGGACGCCTTCGTGCTCGCCAAATCGGGAGAACCACTGAAGCCATTGGTCTCCCGGCTCATCAACGAGCAACTCGGTGAGGCAAGCGTCAGCCTCGAGTAGCGTGGTCGCTAAGCCGTGATCGTCTCCGGCAAAAGCTTCCGTTTCAGGTCGGCCGCAATCAGCGCGCCGTGAAAGCGCCCGTTCTCGATGAAGATCTCGCTGGTGCGCATGCCAGCTACGATGACGCCAGCGAGATAAACTCCCGGCACATTGCTTTCCAGCGTCTGCGGATCAACCACCGGCTTCTTGTCGGCCTCGCCGCTCAGTCTGACGCCGAGTGCGCACAAGAACTCGAAGTCGGGGTGATAGCCGGTAAGTGCGAAGACATAGTCATTGGGGAGCATCACTTCTCCCTGCGGCGTGTCGAGCACGACATGTTCCAGCGTGATCTCGCGCACCGTGGAGTTAAAGTAGGCTTTTATCTGCCCGGCTTTGATGCGGTTCTCGATGTCGGGCTTGATCCAGTACTTCACCGATCCACTCATGCCTGCGCCGCGGTGAGCCAGCGTCACGTGCGCGCCATGCCGACATAACTCCAGCGCGGCGATGGCGGCCGAGTTCTTGCCACCGACAATCAGCACGTCCAGCCCGAAGAACGGATGCGGCTCACGATAGTAGTGCATGACCTTGGACAGCTCTTCGCCGGGAACGCGGATGAGGTTTGGCCGGTCGTAGTACCCGGTCGCCAGAATGAGTTTGCGCGCGTGGTACTCGCGCCTGTGTTCATGCAGATTAGTGGTATGAACGACGAAGTTGCCGTCGCTGCCCTCCACTTTCTGCACCGGCTCGTACTGCCGCACATCGAGCTGGTAGTGCTCGGCGCACTTGCGGTAATACTCCAGCGCCTCCTGCCGCGTAGGTTTCTGGTTGGGACTGGAGAAAGGAAGGTCGCCAATCTCCAGCAGCTCAGGCGTGGTGAAGAACGTCATATTGCTGGGATAGTTGTACAGCGAGTTCACCAGACAGCCCTTGTCGATGTTGGCCACCGTCAGTCCGGCGCGCTTGGCGTCGATGCCGCAGGCCAGACCAGTAGGTCCCGCCCCGATTACCACTACATCCAGGTCGAATCGTTCCACCGAAACGGGCTTTGCGTCCATGTAAAGAGGATACCGCGTCGCGCTGCCGAGCATGAAACAGGCACGGGCGGCCACACGTATGGCATCGGCACCACCCTGACCAATTCCTGCCGCACCTCTTCCCGCGAATGCCCGGGCAAGACTCGGCAGTTCACGTTCGCCGTAGCTCGTTGCGGAAGAGCATTCTCCACATGTCCACCTTGCGGCATGGTCGCGACACACGTGGTGCGCATGGTCGCGTTATAGGGAGGATCTGCTGAGAGCCGGGTGATCGCCGCTTTGTCCGGCGGCGTCTTAAGGATCGACTTCATGTCGGCGGCGCTTTGCCCAGTCACCACCTGCGACATGCTTCCAAAGCAGGCGCGCGTCACCGCGTTCAGCTCGAAAGGAAACTGGTAGGCTTGCAGCCGATTGAGTGCGTCGGCCAGGCGGTAGATAGCATTCTCGGCGGTGGGCAATGAGCTGTGCCCTCCCGGATTGGTCACTTCAAACTGATAGTCGGCATACAGCTTCTCGCTCACGTCCACCTCGAAGATAAGCGGCTTGCCCTGTTCACTGGTGACGCCGCCGCCGTCGCCGTTGAGCCCCACCTCGGCGTCGATCAGCTCGCGGTGGTTGCGCAGCAGCCAGTCCACACCGTCGTATTTTCCGCCCTCCTCGTCCGCGGTCAGGATCAGGATGATTTCACGGTCGGGCTTGTATCCCTCCTGCTTAAACCGGATGAGAACGGCCACAAGAACCGCATCGCTGTCCTTCATATCCTGCGCGCCCCGGCCGTAGTAATATCCCTCCTTTTCGACGAACTGAAATGGGTCCGTCGTCCAGTCTTCACGGCGGGCTTCCACCACATCGAGATGCCCCATTAACAGGATGAGCTTGTGCGTTCCGGTCCCGCGCAGCCGCACCATCAGGTTTTGTTTGCGATCGGTCGGCCCTAACAGGTGAATGTCGGCGTCGGGAAAGCCTGCGTCGCGGAAGCGCTGCGCCATGGCCTGTGCGGCGATGGCCACGTTGCCCACCGAATCGGTTGTGTTGATCTCGATGAGCTGCTGGAAGATATCGCAGGCGAGTTTCGTGGTGGCGCTATCTACCTGTGCCTGGAGCGCAGACGCCGCGAGCAACAGAACAACGAACCCAATGAACCATGGTTTGCAAACGAACCCTCCGAGTTTCCGTTAGCCGAGCCGGACAGCGAGAGTATCAAAGGCGCGACCCGAACGCCAAAGATCTACTTGGGCTGATAGTCCTCGGTAGTACGCTTTCGCTATACAATGCACAGCTGCAATGCGTCTGCGAGCGCGAATGCGGACGGTTGTCCTTGCCGCGGGCGGAATGATGATGTGTGGCACAGTGGCCGAGGTGACGATGAAACCCAGAATCGTGGAACAAGAGCAGTTTCAGGTGGTAGGGACCGAAGCCCGTACCAACAACGCGAAAGAAGCCGGATCCGACGGCATCATCGGCAAACAGTGGCAGGAGTTCCTGAGCCACGGGCTGCTGCAGAAGATTCCCGATCGGTTGGACGACAACATCCTTGCGGTCTACACCGACTACGCGAGCGACGCCAATGGTCAGTACACGTTCATTTTGGGTGCGCGGGCGAAACCGATACCGAATCCCACGGTTCCGACCGGCATGGTAGTGAAGACCGTTCCCGCTGGGCGCTACGCGGTATTCACTTCGGAGCGCGGGCCGGTGGCGAAGGTTGTCGTCGAAACGTGGAAGCGAATCTGGGAGTACTACCAGACACCGGCGAATGGACAGCGGGCGTACCGAGCGGATTTCGAAGTCTACGCCCTGCGCGCCGCCGATCCCAACAACGCGCAGGTGGACATCCATATCGGAGTGAAATGAGATGGAGATGGCAAACTTCTTCGCGGAGTAGGTTGCGGAATTGGGGGTGGAGCAGCGCTTCGGCGCTACATTTCGACCTGGCTACAGGACGGCTTTAACCGCTGGGGTAAGAAGCAAGGCTCTATCTCGAGCGCTAAAGCGCAGAGCAAAATTCCCAAGCTGATTGCAGGTCTGAAGGCCTGCTCCACCCGGCAAACCCTGAAAAATTGCAGCAGCTTCACCGCGCGTTGATCAGCTGAATCGTCTCCAAAACCACGTCCGTTGAAATCGCCAGCGACTGCGGGCTCAGCTTGTCGATGGTGTCCTGCGGCGTGTGATGGAATACGTTGTTGTAGCCGTAGTCCAGGTCAATGATGTCCACTGCGGGCACGCCGATTTTCAGAAACGGCATGTGGTCGTCGTCAACGCCGCCCTGCATCTTGTAGAAGTGCGACTGGTAACCCAGGTTGCTGGCCGCCTGGTACACCAGTTCGCTCAGCCACGGCGTGGAACGAGTCTCTTTCAGAACATCCAGGTCAGCGTCGCCGAGCATGTCCACCACCATCAGCGCCTTGATCTTACCGGCCGTGCCGTCCTTCTCCCATTTCTCCGCTAGCTGACGCGTGCCGTAAAGGCTGTCAGTGGCGGTCCACTTCACAAAGGCTTCTTCGCCATCCGTCCACACCAGCCAGACGCTGTAGCCGTCGAGCGTCCGGCCGCGAAACTGATCGGCCAGCGCCAGCAACATGGCGGTGGAGGAGCCGCCGTCATTGGCGCCAACATAGGTCTTGGGAAGCGGGTAATTGGTGTCGTAGTGCCCGGCGACTACGATGATGCCATCCTCGCGGCCCGGGAACTTCGCGATGATGTTGTTGATCGCGAATTTTCCCACCGGCGTTTCTGCCGTGAACTTGTCCTGCTCGACATCCACGCCCTTCAGCTTGGAGAGAATGTACTGCTCCAGCTTCGCGTGTCCGGGACTGCCCACGGGACGCGAGCCGAAGGCCACAACTTCCTTCACATACCGCATGACGTGATTGCCGTCAACGTTCGGCTTGGGGCCGCTTGGAGCGCTTTGCGCCGGCGGAGTGCTGACAGAGGGCTTGGCAGCAGAATTACTGTCAGAGGCCGGCGTCGCCGCACCCGAGGCGGCTGCAGCAGTCGTCTGTTCTGGCTTGCTGCACGCCACGGTGACGATGGAAAGCGTAAGCAGGGCCAATACGACGATGCAGCGGACTGTGAGCAAAGGAGAATTCATCTCTTGTGATTGTAAACGGCGTATCGCGGAAAAATCCGCCTCACGAATAGCGAAGGCCGCCCGAAAGCGGCCTTTGAGATCGACTGTCTTTGCTGACTGCTGACTGCTAACTGCTCGCCGTCACTTCCTCCAGTTGCTTCTGGTCGATGTCGAAATTCGAGTAGACGTGCTGCACGTCGTCGGCATCTTCCAGCGCTTCCAGCAGGCGGATCATGGTGCCCGCCTGATGACCTTCGAGCTTGGTATAGGTCTGGGGAACCATTCCTATCTCCGCGACGTCCGGCTTGATGCCCGCAGCTTTCACCGCCTCCAACACCTTCTCGTACACGGCAGGATCGGTAAGAACTTCCCAACTGTCGCCATCGTCCTTCAGGTCGTCGGCGCCGGCTTCCAGGATGATGTTCATCAGATCATCTTCCTTAGCAGCTGACTTGGAAACGAGGATGTCGCCCTTCTTGTGGAACATCCAGGCGACCGAGCCGGCCTCGCCCATGTTCCCGCCGTTCTTGGAGAAGGCATGGCGGATTTCGCTGACCGTGCGGTTGCGGTTGTCGGTGGATACCTCGACCAGAATGGCGACTCCACCCGGACCGTAGCCTTCAAAGGTAATTTCTTCGTACGAAACGCCCGGCAACTCGCCGGTTCCGCGCTGGATGGCGCGCTTGATGTTGTCGGCCGGCATGTTCTCCGCCTTGGCGGCGGCCACAGCCGTCCGCAGTCGCGGGTTCTTTTCGGGATCACCACCGCTCTTGGCGGCAATGGTGATTTCCTTGATGAGCCGGGTGAAAATCTTGCCGCGCTTGGCGTCCAGCGCGCCCTTCTTGTGCTTGATGGTGGCCCATTTTGAGTGGCCTGACATGGAGAGACCTCAGATGTTTGAATGGCTTCGGATGAATACAGGGTGCCCAGCCACGGTCCTTGGACATAGGGGAGGAAAAGCCTCCCGGTACACGGAAACCGCGCGGGCAACCCGAAATTATACACCGGCTCTTGCGCTGGACGGGCCAAGGCCTCCGTCCAACTCGAACGGCGGCGGCAAGAGTAATAGCCTTGATTACTTGGACTTATCGGTTCCGGCGCCGGCAGCCTGCTTTTTCGCCATTGCGCTGTAGCGCCGCTCAATCTCCTGCGGCGACACGTCTTCGACGTGCGTAGCTATCCACCATTGATTGCCCTGGCCGTCCGCGATTCCGCCGCTGCGATCACCGTACGGCTGGTCCGCGGGTTGCTGGACTGACGTTGCCCCGGCCTGCAGGGCCTGCTTGTAGGTGGCGTCCACGTCAGGGACGTACAGATAAAGCATGACGGGCTGGGCATGCCATTCGTCGCGGGCCTGCCCCATCATGATCATCGAATCGCCAATCCGCACTTCGGCGTGCCGAATGTTGCCGTCCGGGTCGCCATGACTGTAGGTCTTCACCGCGCCGAAAGCCCGCTGCAGAAAGTCGATCTCCACAGCGACGTCGTCCACGATCAGGTACGGCGTGACGGTGTGATACCCGTCGGGAACTGGTTTTACTGCCATAATTCTCCTCCTCACCACCGGATGTCCTTGGTATTGTGCCTGATCCCCAAGCCGTGCGGGCGGCGTTCATCCAAAAAAAATTTGGTGAATGACCTTCGTGCCTCGGGTTGTGCTTGAAACTTGAAACGGGAAACTCGAAACTATCTAAATGCTCTTATCCATCAACGGCAACCAGAAGACCTTCGCCCCTCCCCTATCTCTTGCAGAGCTCGTCGAACAACTAGGCATGAAAGGCGATCGCGTCGCCGTTGAGCTGAACCGCGAGATCATCTCCCGCACCCAATGGGCCGACACCTCGCTCAAGGACGGCGATCAGCTGGAGATTGTGCACTTTGTGGGCGGCGGGTAGACGCAACGGGGTCTTCCTTACCCCTGCGGATCCATGTAATTTTCGCGCCACGTGACGAATTTCGACGCCAATTTACCACCAACGTAAATAGCGCGTGAACGCTTGCGCACTTCGGTTGACATGCCTGCTAAGCATCAATAAACTCGAATGTTTACCCGCCCTCGCACGGCGAATCCCGAGTAATAGCGCTTTCATGCCGGACTTTTACTTCACCCGATACCTGCCGCTGCTGATTCACATTGCGATCGCGATGGTGATTGCGGTCGGTATGGTGCTGCTCTCCTTTCTCGTCGGCCAGCACAAGTACAATTCCGCGAAGATGTCGCAATACGAATGCGGCATGCAGCCGGTTGGCGACGCCCGACAGCGCTTCAGCGTGAAGTTCTACCTGGTGGCGATGCTGTTCATCCTGTTCGACGTGGAAGCCATCTTCCTCTATCCCTGGGCGATTGTAGGACGTCCGCTCAAGGCGGACGGCCTCGGCGGTTTCTGGTTCGCCGAGATGATGGTTTACATCGGCATCGTGCTTGCGGGACTGTGGTATGTCTGGAAGAAGGGTGTCATCGACTGGAACAAACAAGGCAAGGCGGAGAAGCTCTAACTCATGGCACTGGCACCGGCAATCACCGATCTCGAGCAGTTGAAGGAACGCCCCGAGGTGGCCGCCCTCCTCGCATGGAACGCGGCGGCGGTCACCGGCGCCAAGTTCGATCGCAACGAGCTCACGATTTGGGTGGACCGTACCTGCCTGCGCCAGGCTTGCCAGACGTTGAAGGATGACGGAGTTCTGCAATACAGCACATTGGCCGACATCACCTGCGTGGACTGGTATCCCAGCGAGCCCCGTTTCGAGGTCGTCTACCATCTCTTTTCGATCCCCAACAAGAAGTATGTTCGTCTGAAGGTCAAAGTCCCGGGCAGCGATCCCGCGGTGGATTCGCTGGTACCCATCTGGCCGGGGGCCAATTCCTTCGAGCGCGAGGTATTCGATCTCTTCGGAGTCCGCTTTGACGGACATCCCAACCTGACCCGCATCATGATGCCGGAAAACTGGGAAGGTCATCCGCTGCGCAAGGACTATCCCGTCGAGGGCTACCGCTAACCATGGCCCACATGAATCCCACGCCAGTGCTGGATCCGTCAGCCGACAAGACGATGATCCTGAACATGGGTCCGCAGCACCCGTCGACCCATGGTGTGCTCCGCTTGCTGCTGGAGATTGACGGCGAAACCATCGTGCGCCTCATGCCCGACATCGGGTATCTGCACACCGGCATCGAGAAGACCTGCGAAGCCAAATTCTACCAGCAGGTCGTGCCCCTGACCGACCGCATTGATTACCTCTGCCCCATGACCAACAACCTGGCCTACTGCCTGGCGGTGGAGAAGTTGCTGGGGCTGGAAGTCCCGCCGCGGGCGCAGTGGATCAGGGTCATGCTGAACGAGCTGACGCGCATCAACTCGCACCTGGTGTGGCTGGGCACGCACGCGCTCGATCTCGGCGCCATGACGGTATTTCTCTACTGCTTCCGCGAGCGCGAAGATGTGCTGCGGCTTTTCGAGGCAGTTGCCGGCCAGCGCATGATGACCTCGTACTTCCGCATTGGCGGGCTGGCGCTGGAACCGCCGCTCGGGTTCTTCGAGCGCGTCAAGGACTTCCTCGCCCGCTTCCCAGCCAACATTGATGAGTACGAGAGCCTGCTGACCAGCAATCCCATCTGGGTGAACCGCACCAAGGGCGTGGCGTATCTTGCGCCCGAAGACGCCATCGCGCTCTGCGCTACCGGTCCCACGTTGCGCGGCAGCGGAGTGGACGTAGACCTCCGCCGCGATCAGCCTTACAGCGGCTATGAGAATTTCAAGTTCAACGTGCCCGTCTCTAGGGATGGCGACGTGTTTGCCCGGTACATGGTCCGCGTGCAGGAACTTCGCGAATCGCAGAAAATCGCCATGCAAGCGCTGGAAGGCGTTCCTGAAGGTCTGGTGAAGGCCGATGCGCCCCATGTCGTGCTGCCCGATCGCGAGAAGATGAAAACGCAGATGGAAGCGCTCATCTATCACTTCAAGATTGTGACCGAGGGCTTCACCGTACCGGCCGGCGAGGTCTACAGCCCGATTGAGTCGCCGCGCGGCGAGATGGGCTACTACGTCGTGAGCGACGGCACCGCCAAGCCGTATCGCGTGCACATGCGCTCGCCCTCGTTCGCGAACCTGCAGTCGCTGCGCAAGATGTGCGAGGGAAACCTGATCGCCGACGTGGTGGCCGCCATCGGCAGCATCGATATCGTGCTGGGAGATTGCGACCGGTAAGACATGAAATTCTCTGACCAACTCGAACAGCGCTTTGCCGCCATGGTCACGCATTATCCGACCAAGCGCTCAGTGTTGGTTCCCATGCTGCTCTACATCCAGGATGAACTCGGCGCGCTGAACGACGAAGCCATCCACGAGATCGCGGAGCGGACGGAATTGTCGGAGCTGGAAGTGCGCAACGTCATCAGCTACTACTCGATGCTGCGGACGCACCCCATCGGCAAGTACAACCTGCAGGTCTGCACCAACGTAAGCTGCCTGCTGCGCGGTGGCGAAGAGATTCTCGAGCATTGCCAGAAGAAGCTGGGTGTGGGCAACAAGCAAACGACGGCCGACGGGCTGTTTCACATGGAAGAGGTCGAGTGTATCGGCGCGTGCTCGTGGGCGCCGGCATTGATGCTGAACTATGAATTCCATGAGAACCTGACGCCGCAGAAGATTGACGAGCTGATCGATGGGATCAGGAAGAAGGAACACCAGTAGGCATGGCGTACTTAGTCTCCCATCCCGATGAGGTAAAGGTCGTCTCCAGGCGCTTTGGCCTGGGCGCGGCCAATCTCGACCGCTACCTCGAACTGGACGGCTACAAAGCCGTGCAGAAGGCCATCACCATGGGGCCGGACGCGATCATCACCGAGATGAAGGCGTCGAAGCTGCGGGGCCGCGGCGGCGCGGGATTCCCGACGGGAATGAAGAGGTCGTTCGTGCCCAAGCAGTCGCCTAAGCCCAAGTATGTGCTGTGCAACGGTGACGAAAGCGAGCCCGGCACCTGCAAAGACCGCCTGATCTTCGAGCACGATCCGCATTCCGTGATCGAGGGCGTGATGATCGCCTCGCTCGCGGTGGGCGCCAAGACCGGCTTCATCTACATTCGCGGCGAGTACCGCTATCTGGTCGAGATCATGGAGCGCTCGGTGGCCGACGCATACGCGCGCGGCTTCATCGGCAAGAATATCTTCGGCTCGGGCATTGACCTCGACATCTTCGTGCACTCCGGAGCCGGCGCGTACGAAGTCGGCGAAGAATCGGCGCTGATGGAATCGTTGGAGGGCAAGCGCGGCGTTCCGCGCATCCGGCCTCCCTTCCCTGCCGTCGTCGGTCTGTGGGGCGGCCCCACGGTCATCAACAACGCCGAGACCCTGGCCAGTGTGCCGCACATCATCCTCAACGGCGGCGAGTGGTTCGCGAACCTGGGCACGCCGCGCAACGGTGGCACGCGTCTGTTCTGCATGAGCGGCGAGCTCGAGCGCCCCGGCGTCTACGAGCTGCCCATGGGCTACAACCTGAAGAAGATGATTTACGACGTCTCCGGCGGCATGATAAAGGGTAAGAGCCTGAAAGGCGTGGTGCCGGGCGGCTCGTCCGTGCAGATTCTGACGCCCGATGAAATCGATGTAGGCATGGATTTCGACCAGGTGCTGAAAGCCGGCTCCATGCTGGGCTCGGGTGGCGTCGTCGTTATCGACGACCAGATGTGCATCGTGCGGTTCGCCTTGCGCGTAGCCAGGTTTTACCAGCACGAGAGCTGCGGATGGTGCATTCCCTGCCGCGAAGGCACGGACTGGATGAAGAAGACGCTGGTACGCTTCCATTCCGGCGGCGGAGTCGCCAAGGACATCGACAACCTGAAGTACCTGGCGGAGAACATGCTCGGTCGCACCTTCTGTCCGCTGGGCGATGCGGCGGCCATGCCGATCATCTCCTACATTCAGAAGTTCCGTAAAGAATTTGAGGACCACCTGGACGGCAAGCCGTGCCCCTACGAGAAGGTGCACGAAGCAGCCCTGGTGTGACGGGTAGAGCGGGCCTTCAGGTCCGCGTCTCAGAATGACTCGGGTAGTGGGTTTGCTAATTGCTAGTTGCTAATTGCTAGGTTCTATGGCTGACGTGACCCTTATTGTCGACGGCAAGAAACTCACGGTTCCCGCGGGGACGCTCCTCATCGAGGCCTGTAAGAGCACCGGCATCGAAGTTCCGTCTTTCTGCTACTACCCCGGCCTCTCGCTACAGGGCGCTTGCCGCATGTGCCTGGTGGAAGTGGAGAAGATGCCCAAGCTGCAGACGGCGTGCACCACGCCGGTGGCCGAGGGCATGGTGGTCACCACCGAAAGCGACAAGATCAAGCAGGCCCGCAAGTCCATGCTGGAGCTTCTGCTCGCCAACCACCCGCTGGATTGCCCGGTCTGCGATGCCGGCGGCGAGTGCGAACTGCAGGACATGACCTTCAAGTACGGCGCCGCCGAATCGAAGTTCATGGACATGAAGAACCACCGCGACGAGCAGCAATGGTCGCCAGTGGTCTACTTCGACCGTCCGCGCTGCATCCTTTGCTACCGCTGCATTCGCGTCTGCGGCGAAGGCATGGATGTATGGGCGCTGGGGATCCAGAACCGCGGCAGCAGCGCCATCATCGCCCCCAACAAGCAAGACCACCTGGAGTGCGAAGAGTGCGGGATGTGCATCGACATCTGCCCGGTCGGCGCGCTGACTTCCGGAGCTTATCGCTACAAGACACGGCCCTGGGAGATGAAGCACACCGGCACCGTCTGCACCCACTGCGCCGACGGTTGCAAGACGACGCTGGGCGCTCGCCGCGCCGACACCGGCATGCAGATTGTGCGCGGCGATAACCGCGACAAGAGCGGCATCAATGGGGATTTCCTCTGCGTGAAGGGCCGCTACGCTTTTGATTTTGCCCACAGCGACTGCCGCCTGAAGCAGCCACTGGTCAAGCGTGACGGCAAGCTGGTTCCCACAACGTGGGAGCAGGCGTTTGAGCTGATCGCCTCCAGATTTAAGCAGGTACTGACCACGGACGGCCCGGCCGCGATTGGCATTATCGGCTCTAACCACACCAGCAATGAAGAGAATTACCTGCTGCAAAAGTTCGCGCGGCTGGCGCTGGGCACTAACAACATTGACCATCATCGCACCGCCGACTTTCCCGCCTTCGCCTCCGCGCTGGCGGGCAAGGCTGAAGCGACAGCCTCCATGCGCGACGTGCACAACGCTGCTGCGATTCTGCTGATCGGCAACAATCCTACCGAACAGCATCCGCTGCTGGCCTGGCAGATTCGCACCAACGTACGCCTGCACCACTCCAAGCTCTACGTGGTGAACTCGTACCCGATTAAACTGCGCCGCCAGGCCGCGTCGTTCGCGCAGATTGCTCCCGGCTCGGAAGGCGGTTTCGCGCAGTTCATAGCCGGCAGCGACGCCGCAGCCGACAGTATCGTATCGCCCAAGCTTAGCCGCGAAGCGCTTGCAGCGTTGCGCGACGCGCTGAAACAGGAGACCAGCCTTGTCATCATCTTCGGCTCGGAGTTGCGCGGCAACGACGTCAAAGCGCTGGTGGACTTCGGGCTCGCGCGCTCGGCGAAATTTATTTGCCTGGGCGATTACAGCAATTCACGCGGCGCTGCCGACATGGGTCTCTACCCCGACATGCTACCGGGCTACGGTCCGGTAGCCAGCGCGACCACGTTCCATACGGATTGGCTGGATGAAATTCCAGCCACTTCCGGCATGAACCTGCTGCAGATGATGGACGCCGCCAAAGAGGGCAAGCTGAAGGCACTCTACGTCGTCGGCTCCAATCCCATCGCCCGCTACAACATCGATCCATTCGCGTTGTCCAAGAGTTTCGTTATCGTGCAGGACATGTTCCTCACCGAGACCGCGAAGATCGCCGACGTGGTGCTGCCGGTCGCCAATGCGTACGAGAAGGCCGGCACGGTCACCAGCACCTGCGGCGACGTGCAGATCCTGAAGAAGGCGGGCGACTTCGCCGGAGTACGCACTGATTTCGAGTGCATCGTGCGCATCGCTGCCACTATGGGCTACGACGTACGCAAGCTGGTTCCCTTCGGCGGCGAAGGAACACGGGCCGACATGGGTCAGAGCCGCGGCGCGCAGTCGGGCGAGGCAGACCGCCACGCGGTTTGGCTCTCCGAGCACAACCTCGAGCCGAAGATGAGCCCGTTCGATCCTTCCGCCATGCTGGACGAGATCCAGCGGCTGGTACCGGCCTACGACATTTCGCGCCTCAGCTTGCTTTCGGGTCAGGACGTACACACGCAGTTGGTGCAGATTACCGGCGCCACGGGGTTGGGACATCCGGAGCTGGTGCTGCCGGCCAACGACACACTTTTTACGTCGGGAACGCTGGGACGTTTCTCGGCGACGCTGAACACAGTGATGGAGCGTTACTCGTCGCCGGTGGAACCAGAGATGGTAGCGGGTTACGATCCCGCGGCAAGACAGGGTCCTTAGAAATTTAGAAATAAGGCCCCCGAAGATTGTGATTGTTCGAGAGTTCGAACCGGGGGTCTCAGGTTTTACTGACAAGTGACGACTGACAACTGAACATGGGCATTGGAACCTATATCATCGTTTCGCTGATCAAGATCGTGATTGCGGTCTTCATCCTGCTGACCGGCGTGGCCTACACCACGCTGGCGGAGCGGAAGGTCGTCGCCCATATGCAGAACCGCTGGGGACCTTCGCGGGTGGGCCCGTTCGGCATCTGGCAGCCGCTGGCCGATGGCTTAAAGTTTATCTTTAAGGAAGACCTCACACCTCCTTACGCCAACAGGCCCTTATATATATTGGCTCCGATGATCTCGCTGGTCACCGCGCTAACCTCCATCGCGGTCATTCCGGTCGGTCCGTGGATCACGGTTGCGGGTGTCCATACCCAACTGCAGATCACCGACGTCAACATCGGGCTGCTGGTGATTCTCGGCGTGACCTCGATCGGCGTTTACGGAGTGGCGCTGGCGGGGTGGTCGTCCAACAGCAAGTACTCGATGCTGGCCAGCCTGCGCGCCTCGGCGCAGATGATGAGTTACGAACTCGCGCTCGGCCTCTCGCTCATCGGCGTCCTGATTTATGCCGGCAGCTTCAGCCTGCGTGACATCGTGGACTCGCAGGCCGGCACCTGGCTGGGCTTCATCCCCAAGTGGAATTTCTTCAAGGGACAGTTCGTCGCCTTCTTTATTTACATTATGGCGGCTTACGCTGAGACCAATCGCATTCCCTTCGATCTGGCAGAGGCCGAATCCGAATTGGTCGCCGGCTACCACACGGAATACAGTTCGATGAAGTTTGCCATGTTCTTCATGGCCGAATACGCCAACATGTTTACGGTGGCGTGCCTGGCGACCGTGCTTTTCCTGGGCGGCTGGTCAGGACCGGTATTCGGCCCGCCCATCATGCAAGCGCTGATGCCGGTGGGCTGGTTCGTCATAAAAGTAATCGCCTTCATTTTTATTTACATCTGGGTCCGCGGCACGTTGCCGCGTTTCCGCTATGACCAGTTGATGGCCTTCGGCTGGAAGTTCCTTCTGCCGTTGGCCATCGCGAATATCGTCATTACCAGCCTGGTCGTGGCGCTGAAGTAACCGCAGGATCCTGGAAACGGTTGTACCCGGTCGGCTGTTCCGGCCGGCGTAACGGAACATCATGCATCTTGCACTCTTTCTTATCTTCGCGGCCGTCTGCGTGGGAGGCGCCATCAACCTCCTGGCGCAGAAACACCCCATCAACAGCGCGCTGTCGCTGATTGTAGTGATGGGCTCGCTCGCGATGATCTACCTGCTGTTGGGCGCGGAGTTCGTCGCCGCCGTGCAGGTCATCGTTTATGCCGGCGCGGTCATGGTGCTGTTTGTCTTCGTCATCATGCTGTTGAACGCCGGAGTGGAAGAGCGCACGCCTCATGCCAGCAGAGTGGCGACCCTGCTGGGCGTTCCGGGATTGATCATTGGACTCGGCATCTCCGCGTGGGTGGTAAGCCGCATCACCGGGCTGGACAAGATCGCCATCGGCGGTCCCTCAGTGATGAACGGCAGTGACGTCTTCGGCAATCCGCAGGCGGTGGGTCAGTTGCTGTTCCGCGATTACCTGCTGCCCTTCGAAGTAACGTCGATCCTAATCCTGATCGCCATCATGGGCGCCGTGGTGTTGGCGCGGAGGGAGGAGTAGATGGTCCCTCTTTCCTACTACCTGATTCTCAGCGCGGTGCTGTTCGCCTGCGGTGTCGCCGGATTCCTGATCAAGCGCAACATCATTACGACTTTTCTTTCCATCGAGCTGATGCTGAACGGCGTGAACCTGTCCTTTGTGGCCTTCGCCGCGCAGTTGAAGTCACTGGATGGTCATATTTTTGTTTTCTTTGTGATGGTCGTGGCTGCAGCGGAAGCCGCGGTCGGTCTGGCCATCATTATTTCTGTGTTCCGTACGCGCGAAACCTTGAACGTGGACCGCGTGAACGTGCTGAAGCTGTAACCGGACGCGGCGCGCGACTGCGCGTTGGTCGGCAAGAGACAATATGCACCTCTGGATCATTCCATTGCTGCCACTGGCCGGCGCAGCCATTAACGGATTGCTGGGCAAGCGCTTTCCCAAGGCGCTGGTAAATACCATCGCGCTGGGCTCAACCGCGCTGGCCTTTGGATATGCGCTATGGGTGGCATCGCAGTTCGCCGGGCTCCCTGCTGACCGGATTCCGCACATCGAGCGCTACGCCAACTGGCTTGCCGCAGGCCCGTTCTCCGCCGAGTTTGGCATTTACCTCGACCAACTCTCGCTGGTCATGCTGCTGGTAGTAACCGGCGTCGGCTTCCTGATCCACGTTTATTCCCTCGGCTACATGGCGCATGAAGGCGGCTACTACCGCTATTTTGCTTACCTGAACCTCTTCATGTTCTTCATGCTGACCCTGGTGCTGGCAAACAATTACCTGCTGATGTTCGTCGGATGGGAGGGCGTGGGCCTGGCGTCCTATCTGCTCATCGGCTTCTGGTTCCTGAAGAAGTCGGCGGCCGATGCCGGCAAGAAAGCGTTCATCACCAACCGCGTCGGCGACTTCGGTTTCCTGATCGCGCTCTTCCTGCTGATCAAGCACTTCGGCACGTTGCAGTACGACAGCCTATGGACGCTGGTCAGCAAGTATCCCGTGGAGAGCGGCGCCGCCGGAGTGCTCACCGCCATAGGACTCCTGATGCTGGTAGGTGCGACCGGCAAGTCGGCGCAGATTCCGCTGTACGTCTGGCTGCCCGACGCCATGGAAGGTCCGACTCCGGTATCCGCGCTCATCCACGCCGCGACCATGGTCACAGCCGGCGTGTACATGGTGGCGCGCTCCAACCCCATCTTCAACCGTACACCGCAGGCTTTGATGGCCGTTGCCATCATCGGTACCCTGACCGCGATCTTCGCCGCCTCCATCGGCATGGTGCAGACCGACATCAAGAAGGTGCTGGCCTACTCCACCATCTCGCAGCTCGGCTACATGTTCATGGGTTGCGGCGTGGCCGCCTACGGCGCCGGCATCTTTCACCTGATGACCCACGCCTTCTTCAAGGCGCTGCTGTTCCTGTCGGCCGGCTCCATCATCCACGGCATCGCCGGCGAGCAGGACATGCGCAAGATGGGCGGCCTGCGCAAGTACCTGCCCTGGACCTTCTGGTGCATGACGGTGGCGACTTTCACCATCGTCGGCTTCCCTCCCCTGGCAGCGTTCTTCTCCAAGGACGAAATTCTGTGGCGCACCTGGGCGAGCGGCAACCACGCGCTGTGGCTGATCGGCGTCATCGCTGCCGGGATGACCGCGTTCTACATGTTCCGCCTGTGGTTCCTGACGTTCTTCGGCGAGTACCGCGGCGCAACCTCCAGCACGGAAGCGCACGGCCATGATTCGCATCACGACGAAGAGCACGGCGCTCCTCACGAGTGCCCCTGGGTTATGGTGATTCCTCTCGTGCTGCTGGCCATTCTGTCGTTCGTTGGCGGATGGGTTGGGATTCCCGCGGCGATGGGCGGTTCCAATCGCTTTGAGCACTTCCTCGATCCTGTGTTCCAGTCCACGGCCCTGGCCCTGCCCGCCGAAGCCGCGGCCGCACCTGAGAGCCCCAGCACCGAGTTGCTGTTCAGCGCCATCTCGGTTGCCGCCGCGACCATCGGCTTCCTGATCGCCTGGTTCCTTTACTTCAAGCGGACGGACCTTCCCGCGCGCATTGCCAGGTCGCTCAACGGCCTTTACACGCTGGTGCTCGACAAGTACCGCATCGACGAACTCTACGCCGCAGTCTTCATCCAGCCAATCATCGCGCTGTCCACTAGCGTCTTCTGGAAGGGCATTGACCAGGGGCTGATCGATCGCGGGGTTGACGGCGGCGCAGCCGGCGCGCAGGAAGCCTCGGACGGAATGCGGCGGATGCAGTCCGGCAACATCCGATCCTACGCGGGATGGGTGGCCGTCGGCGCTGCCGCGGTCATCGCCTTCATGGTCTGGCGAGGTGTGCGATGAACTTCATCGACAACAACATCCTCACCATCGTCATCTTTCTGCCGCTGGCCGGCGCGATCCTGCTGATGTTCTTCCCGCGCCGCGACCGCGACGTGCGCTATTTCGCGCTGGGCATTTCGCTGATCACGCTGCTAGCCTCGCTGCACCTGCCATGGCATTTTGACCGCGGCAACAGCGGCTTCCAGTTCGAGCAGAACATCCCGTGGATTTCGCACCCGAACATCCACTATCACCTCGGCATTGACGGCATCTCGCTCTGGCTGGTCGTCCTCACCACCTTCCTGATGCCGCTATGCGTGTTGAAATCCTGGAAGGGCATTCACGAGCGGGTGAAGGAATTCTTCATCCTGATGCTGGTGCTCGAGACCGCGATGATCGGCGTCTTCATGGCGCTCGACTTCTTCCTCTTCTACTTCTTCTGGGAAGCCACGCTGATTCCCATGGCGCTGGTCATCGGCATCTTCGGCCACGGGCGCCGCATTTATGCCGCGGTGAAGTTCTTCCTGTACACCATGATCGCGTCGGTCTTCATGCTGGCGGCCATCCTGTGGCTCTACGCCAAGACCGGTAGCTTCGATTTCGTCACTATCCAGAACGCGATCCAGGGCGGACAGGTCGCCAACTTCGCGCAAGCCTCCATATGGCTCTTCCTCGGCTTCTTCGTGGCCTTCGCCGTCAAGGTCCCGCTGTTCCCTGTCCACACCTGGTTGCCGGACGCCCACGTGGAAGCTCCCACCGCCGGCTCGGTCCTGCTGGCCGGCGTCCTGCTGAAGATGGGTACCTACGGCTTGCTGCGCTTCAACGTCGGGCTCTTCCCCGACCAGGCGCGGCGCAACGCGCCGTGGATTATCACGCTCGCGATCATCGGCATCGTTTACGGCGCGCTGGTGGCGATGGTGCAGCCCAACATTAAGCGGCTGGTCGCCTACACCTCCGTCAGCCATCTTGGTTTCGTGGTGCTCGGCATCTTCAGCTTCACCCAGATCGGGGTGGACGGCGCGGTCTACCAGATGCTGAACCACGGGGTCTCCACCGGCGCGCTCTTCATGCTGCTGGGCATGATCTACGATCGCCGCCACACCTACGATCTCGCAGAGTACGGCGGCCTGGCCACGCCCATGCCGGTGTACGCCACGTTCTTCGCTTTCATCATGCTCTCCTCGGTCGGCCTGCCGCTGCTGAACGGTTTCATCGGTGAGTTCATGGTGCTGAGCGGTGCGTTCATGGCGAAGCAGCTCTACGGAATTCTGGCCGCGACCGGCGTCATCTGGAGCGCGTGCTACCTGCTGTGGATGTACCAGCGCGTCTTTTACGGCAGTGTGACCAACCCGGCGAATGCTCAGCTGCGCGATCTTGACGCGCGCGAGCGGGTCTCGCTGTGGCCGCTGGCCATTGCCGCTCTGGTGATGGGCGTTGCTCCCATGTTGTGGCTGCACTCGATTGATCCCACGGTGGGCGCAGCACTGAAGCAGTTCTCGAACGCAAACCAAGCAGTTGCCTTAAAAGCGCCACACCCAACCCAACATCCACACGAAGTTGGAGTTTTGTGCGAGCGGTCTGACGCACGGGTAGAGCGGCGCTTCAGCACCGCGTCCCCGGCTGCTGACAAGACTTTTGTCGTTTCAGCCCGTGACAACAGGCTGAAGCGACAAGAGGAAGCAGTGTCCCTGGAACGCAGGCCTGGAGGCCTGCTCTACCCAGTAGCCAATCACCGCGAACCTTCTGGGCAGGTGGTCCGATGATTTCGGCGGTCGACTACATTCGGATCCTTCCTGAGTTGGTGCTGTCCGTCTTCGGCATCCTCGTCATGATCGTGGATCCGCTGATTCCCGAGCAGAGCCCCAAGCGGCCGCTCGGCATGATTGCGCTCGTCGGCGTGCTCGCCGGCCTGGCCGCAACCGCCTACCAGGTGGGCTTTTACGGCGACGCCTTCTTCCACAGCGTCCAGGTCAACACCTTCAGCGTCTTCTTTCATATCGTTATCCTGCTGATCGCGCTGGTCGTGCTGCTCACCTCGTGCGAATACCTCGAGGTGCAGAAGATACGCGCCGGCGAATACTACGGCCTCATCCTCTTCGGCACCGTCGGCATGATGCTGATGACTTCGGCCGTGGAACTGGTCCTCATCTTCATCGCGCTCGAAATTTCTTCCATCTCCACCTACATCCTGGCCGGCATGCGCCGCCGCGTGGCCGAGAGCAGCGAATCGTCACTCAAGTATTTCCTGCTCGGCTCGTTCGCCACTGCGTTTTTCCTCTACGGCGTGGCCATGGTCTACGGCGCAACTGGATCGACCAACATCTACACCATCGCGCACGCGCTAAGAACGCAGCAGTCCACGCTGGCTTATCTTGCCGTGGGATTGATGTTCGTCGGCCTCGGCTTCAAGGTTGCTGCCGCGCCCTTCCATGTCTGGACGCCCGACGTCTATGAGGGTTCGCCCGCGCCGGTCGTGGCGCTGATGTCCACCGGACCGAAAGCCGCCGCTTTTGCCGTCTTGCTGCGCGTGTTATTCGGTACCGGAGCTATCGGCTGGTTCTGGATTGTCTGGCTTGCCGCGATCCTCTCGATGACGCTGGGTAATATCGGCGCGCTGGTCCAGCAGAACGTCAAGCGGCTGCTGGCTTACTCCTCGATTGCCCACGCCGGATATTTGCTGGTGGCCTTCGCCGCGGGACGCGAAGTTGGCATCTCGGGAGCCATCTTCTATACCGCGACCTACGCGGCGATGAACGTCGGCGCCTTCGCCGTGGTCAGCCATCTCTCGGGCGAGGGCGAGAAGTACGTCACGATCGATGACTACGCCGGACTCGGCCGCCGCTCTCCCCCGCTGGCCGGCATCCTGACCATCTTCCTTCTGTCGCTCATCGGCATCCCCGCGACGGGTGGCTTCTTTGCCAAGTTCTACGTCTTCTCCGCCGCCTTCCAGTCGGGCCTCACCGGACTGGTCATCATCGGCGTCATCAACAGCGCCATCGCGGCATACTACTATCTGCGCATTATCGTCCACATGTATATGCGCGACGAGCGCACTGAGGCGCCCGTCGCCCGCATTCCCGCAACGCTCGGCATCGGCCTGGCCATCAGCCTGATCGCAACGATTTATCTCGGCGTGCTGCCAGGACGGTTGCTGGAATACGCCCTCACCAGCGCACGGGACTTGGTGAAGTAAGTCCCTGGTTCCCGAGCCCAATTCAGCGTTGTTCTGCTCAATGCCTCGCAACGCTCCGGCCGCGCAGCTGCGGCACCGCCGTTAGCCCCGGGCGTAAGCGCGGGGTAAATCTCAAGAATTGGACCGAGCCCCGTAAGGGGCGACACCCTTTACCCGCTCCCAGGAAGCACAGGCTTGTCGGCACGGCTAAAAAGCCGTGGCCCTTCAAAACCTGCCAACGCCGTGCGTGTGAAGCGCGCAAAGATTGTAGTGCGCTTCTCAAGCGCCGTAGGCTCGAAAAATCCTAGCCCAGTGCGGAAACCAGGTCAGGACTTCGTTCCCAGCCAGCAAAACGCCCCGTCTGCGGACGGGGCGCTGCCGAACTGCCGAGGCCGCAGCTAGACGACCTTGGCAAAGATGATAACCAGCGTGAACAGCACCAGCGACTCGATAAAAGCGAGGCCGAGAATCAGCGCCACCTGGATCGCCGGACGGGCAGCAGGGTTGCGGGCCATAGCTTCACAAGCCGCAGCGCCGACCCGGCCCTGTCCCAGACCGGCCAAGCCCGCCGCAATGGCAATACCGAAACCGGAGGCGATGGGCACCCAGTTGGTGGGTTGGGGAGCAGCGCTTCCGCCCTGCGCGTACGCCGGCATGGTCATCAGCAGGATGGCCAGCAGCGCAAAAAATACGATCGTGACTTTCCGCATTGTGTTTCTCCTTATGAATTGCTGCCAGGAGGTGGTTGACGTTCACCGTGCTGACGCCCTCACGCTGGCAGCGAACCTTTAAGCAACTAGCAATTAGCAACTAGCGTTGATCATCGATCCCTTTGGTTGGTTGGTAATGCCAAAGCCAATTGCACGATCAAGACGTCCGAAACGAATGGAAGCCCGCTATCGAACTTTTACTAGTTGCTAATTGCTAACTCTTAGTGTTCATGCGATACCGCTTCTGAAATGTATACCGTCGCCAGCAGCACAAAAATGTACGTCTGGATGAACGAAACGCCCACGTGCAGCAGCATGAAGACGACGGGAACGGCAATCGGGAACAGCGAGAAAAACACCAGCGTCACCATGTCGCCGGCAAACATGTTGGCGAACAGACGGATGGTGAGCGACATGACGCGCGCGAGGTGGCTGAATATCTCGATAGGCAGCAACAGCGGCGCCACTGCCGGCATCGGTCCCATGAAGTTCTTGATGTATCCGAAGCGTTTCTCGCGGATGCCTTGATAGTGGTAGTAGAACCAGGTCACCAGCGCGCAGCCCAACGGCACCGACGGGATCGCGGTGGGCGCTTCAAAGCCGGGAATCAAGCCGATGAGACAGCAGGTCAGGATGTAGATGCCCAGGCAGGTCAAGTACGCGGTATACCGCTCGGAACCGTGGCCGATGATCTCCTCGCCCTGCTTGCCCACGAAGCCGTCGATGGCCTCCATGGTATGTTGCAGCGCGCCCGGACTCTCCACCGAAAGCCGGGAACGGACAAGAATGCAGGCCAACACCAAGAGGGTAAAGACCAGCAACTGCATGGCTACGTAGTTGGGAATGGGCGCTTGCGGATGGCGGGCATGCACATGAACGGCGCCGAGAATCGCATTAACCGCGCCCGCGAGGTACTTGTTCAGAAGGGCCGTTATCCAGAGTTGCTCATGCATGAAAGATCAGCTCGTATGACTGTCGTATTGTGCTGCGCTTGCTGCCGCCCGGCACACTCTGGGCCTTGGCCGGGAGCAGCAAGAAATGTATCGGGAGCTAGAGTCCGCGCCGCAGTGCGCCATGCAGCTCGACTGCGACTTCGCAGGCTACGGCCGCAATGGGAAGACAAACTCCGCCCAGGAAGCCGTAAAGTCCTGCGAGAGAAACACTAAATATAACATACGCTCCGGCGCCGATGAAGATGTACCGCAACACCGCGCGGAACACGATGCTGCCTCCCCGCTCCTGGCTCTGGCCGGTCGTAAGCCGCTCGCCGAGTGCGTCCACCGCGTGCACCAGCCAACGGTGGTTGAGGTACGAGATGAGAGCGCCCACCAGGAATCCCGCAGCCACCGGCCAGCGGAAGAAAATGAGGCAGAGCACCAGCCCGAGCGGAGCGATCGCCAGCATAAACTTGCGAATGCGCTCCAACGCCCCGCCGTAGAACCTGTCGGCGGAGGAGGATTGCGGCTCGGACGCGGGCGTCGTGGGAGTTTCCGCCATTGCGATGGGTCAGCTCTTGCTGCGCGTGACGGTGCGAATCATGTCTACGAAACCGGCGACCGCCCCCAGGATCACGCCGACGAGAAAGAGCCAGCGCGTGTGCAACCAGTAGTCGAGGAGCTTGCCGATGAGCAGGCCAACCACCACGGCCCCGGGAATGATGAATGCGATTTGCGAGTAGCGCGCCCACAGGACCGCGGCATCCTGAGGTTTGTCGCCCTGTTTGTCTTCGCCCATGACTGAAGGCTAACACCCGGTTGCAAGCGGCGCACAATTGCGCGCCTTGAAAACATCATCGTTCACCTGCAGGCGTCTGCGACGCAAGCGCGAGGGCACGGCGAAGGTTTGACCTGACGTTCAGCGGCAGGTATTATCAGACTGCGGGGTGGAGCAGTCTGGTAGCTCGTTGGGCTCATAACCCAAAGGTCGGTGGTTCAAATCCACCCCCCGCAACCAA
>JARLGI010000116.1 GCA_031296115.1 Acidobacteriota bacterium
GCTGTTGCGCTGGTCGTTGCGGCTGGGACATGTGGCGGAGAAGGTGATCGGCGTTGGCGGGATGCAAAGCCTGACTCGTGCGATGAAACACTTTGGCGGCGAGAACCTGTCGGAGTGGACATCCGACATGCCGTTCGCCGCAGGAGCAGTACCGGCTACCAAGAGCGCCGGAGCGCAGGCCGTGTACTTTCCTTCGTGCATCACGCGCGTGATGGGCCGGCTGCCGGGCGAGGCGAACGACAATTCGCTGATGGAAGTGATGGTTGAGTTAGGCCGTCGCGCGGCAGTGCCGCTCTACATCCCGGGCGATGTCGCGGGGAGTTGCTGCGGGACGCCGTTCTCGTCTAAGGGATTTTCCAAGGCGCAGGCGATATCGCTCAACGCTGCGGTCGAGCGGTTCTGGCGCTGGTCCGAGCAGGGTAGGTTGCCGATCGTGGTGGACACCAGCCCATGCACCTACGGTTTCAGGGGCGCGCGCCCGTATCTCACCGAGGAGAATCAGCAGCGCCATGACCGCATGAAATTTCTCGACAGCATCGAGTTCGCGCATGACGAGCTGCTGCCGAAGCTGGTGGTCAAGGCGAAGTCGCGTTCCGTGGCGCTGCATCCGGTGTGCTCGGTCACGAAGATGGGCATCAACGGGAAGCTCGAATCCATTGCGCAGGCGTGCAGCGAGAAGGTGACGGTTCCGATTGACGCGGGTTGCTGCGGCTTCGCTGGCGATCGCGGATTTCTGATTCCCGAGCTCACGCAGTCGGCGACCAAGCACGAGGCCGCCGAGGTGAAGGCCCAGCATCCGGAGGGGTGCTACTCCAGCAGCCGCACCTGCGAGATCGGCATGGCGCGGGCTACCGGGCAGGTTTACCAGTCGTACCTCTACTTGCTAGAGAAAACGACGCGGTAGGCGAGGGAAAAGGGCATGGGCCTCAGGGCCTAAAGGCCCGCTCCATTCACCCGCCAGCTGCGGGCCTGAAGGCCCGCTCTACCCGAACGAAGGTAGACTCAGGTTGTATGAAGACTGTCGGAATTATTGGCGGCATCGGGCCGGAATCCACCATCGATTACTACCGTTTGATCCTCGCCGGCTACCGGGCGCACCGGCCGGACGACAGCCCATCCATCGTTATCAACAGCGTGGATGTGAACAAGCTGTTGGATTGGATGAACGGCAATCAGTTGAGTCAGGTCATTGACTACCTGGCCGAGGCACTGGAGAAGCTCGCCCGGGCGGGCGCCGACTTCGGAATCATTGCCGCAAACACACCGCATATTGTTTTCGGCGACCTGCAGCAGCGCTCGCCGATCCCGCTCATCAGCATTGTCGAAGCCACTTGCACTGAGGCCAAGAAGCGCGGAATCCGGACCATTGCGCTGCTGGGCACGCGGTTCACCATGCAGGCGACATTCTATCCCGAAGTTTTCTCGCGAGAAGGAATCAGGGTGGTGGTTCCGGGGAAGGATGAGCAGAGTTATCTCCACGAGAAATATGTTGGCGAATTGTTGCAGAGCGTGTTTTTGCCGGAGACTCGCGAGAGGCTGCTAGAGATTATCCGCAGGCTGAAGGAGCAGGAGCAGATCGGGGCGGTCATCCTGGGCGGTACGGAGTTGCCATTGCTGCTGCGGGACGAGAGCGCGTTCGGCATCCCGCTGCTGGATACGACGAAAATACACGCAGAGGCGGTGGTGGTCGAGCTTTTGTCGTAATCGGTAGTGGTGCCGTTTCGCGTCCACAGGCCTGGCTTCGCTATTTGTTCTTGGGAGCCATCGGGTTATTCATCGGCATCATTGGGCTAATTCTCGCAGCGCGGCTTGGCTGGAGTCCTCTTCGTCCATGTAGTGCAGAGCCGTCCATGGAACGCCCTGCACTACCGGCCCGTTGCCAGTGACAAACTGAAGGTCGGCGGTTTTCGATTTCTTATCAACAGCCACCACGGCCAATACCCCGTTGCGGCCCTGAGCGGTAACGCGGTCGTGCTCCCTTGGAATGCGAAGTGCCATGTTCCAAGTTTACGCCGTCCGCTTCGGCATTCAACCCCTGTGGATTCCAAACGGCACCACTACCTCGTAATCGGGCCGTTTTGCCGTTCTCCATACTGCATGTTATCCTTACTGACGTAACAACATACGATTAGAGAGTAGGAGCACAACCGATTCAGTGTTAGCCCGAGAGAAAAAAGCCGCCTTGATTGAACAGAACCGGAGAGACGAGCACGATACCGGCTCGCCGGAAGTTCAGATTGCCATCCTGAGCACGCGGATTGGCGAATTGACCGAGCATTTCAAGACGCACACGAAGGACCATGCCTCCCGGCGGGGTCTTCTCATGATGGTGAGCCGGCGTCGCAGCTTGCTCGATTACCTCAGGAAGTCTGACGCCGAACGCTACAAAGCCGTCATTCAGAAACTCGGCATCCGTAAGTAAGCCGTTTGCCAGCCACTGAACTATCAAGCTTCGAGCGTAACGCCGCCCTGGACCAAGCTTTGTCTGGGAGGTACTTCGGGCAGTACGGGCCTGTGGGGCGCGGGGCGCGCCTCAACCTATTGGTCCAGCTTCTCTCGGCTGGCGGCAAGACACTCCATCTCCCATCGTCGCTGCGGAAAAAGGTCCCTCGACTCGGGCTAAAGTCCTCGCTCGGGATGACAAGGATAACGGCGATCCATCGGTCTGTGTTCGTAACGGAAGGAATTGAGAAATGAACGAAGAGATGACGGCCACATTGCACGGCGTCAACAAGCATGAAGTCAGTGTCGAGCTGCACGGCGGCAAATCCATCCACTTTGAGACCGGCAAACTAGCCAAGCAGGCGCATGGCTCCTGCATCGTGCGCATCGGCGACAACGTGGTACTCGCCACCGCCTGCGCCAACGCCGACCCGCGCGAGGGGATCGACTTCTTTCCGCTCACCGTCGACTATCGCGAGTACACCTACGCCGCGGGACGCATTCCCGGCGGGTTTATCAAGCGCGAAGGACGACCGAGCGAGCGCGAAATCTTGACCAGCCGGCAGATTGACCGGCCTATCCGTCCGCTGTTCCCTGAAGGCTTCCGCTGCGAGACCCAGGTCATCGCCATGGTGCTTTCGGCGGACACCACCAACGATCCCGACGTTGCCGGCATCAACGGTGCATCGGTGGCGCTGAGTGTTTCCGACATTCCGTTCCATGGCCCGATCGGCGCGGTGCGCATCGGCCAGGTGGACGGCAACTTCGTGGTCAATCCCACGTACGACGAGCAGCGTGGCGGCAAACTGAACCTGATGGTCGTCGGTACCGCCGACGGCATCGTGATGATCGAGTCGGGCGCGCGCGAGGTGTCGGAAGAGACGGTGGTGCAGGGCATCGAGTTCGCGCACGAGCAGATCAAGAAGATTTGCGCCGCCATCAGCGATCTGGCAAAGAAGGTTGGCAAACCCAAGCGGGCGGTCGAGCCCCCGGTCGTCGATCAGGCCTATCTGAGCGAACTGCGCTCCAAGTTTGGCGAGCGCCTGGTGGATGCCGTCAATACCGAAAAGTATCCCAAGAACGAAAACTACGCGCTCATCAAGAAGCTCAAGGAAGAGGTACGGTCTGCTTTCGACAAGGAGACCGACGAGGCGGGCTATAAGAAGGCCGGCACCTACTTCGACCTGCTGCGCGAGCAGCTCTTCCGCGAGCAGGTGATCAAGCAGCACCGCCGTCCCGATGGCCGCAAGTTCGACCAGGTCCGCGATATCTGGATTGAAGTCGGCGGGCTGCCCCGTACGCACGGATCGGCAATCTTCACTCGCGGCGAAACCCAGGCGCTGGTCACCACTACGCTGGGCACCAGCGAAGACATGCAGCGGCTGGAGGCCTTCGAGGGCGAAGCCAAGAAGCGTTTCATGCTGCACTACAACTTCCCGCCGTTCTCGGTAGGCGAAGTGGCGTTCCTGCGTGGCGCGGGCCGTCGCGAGATCGGCCATGGCGCCTTAGCGGAGCGCGCGCTTTCCGCGGTGCTGCCGGAGCAAACCGACTGGCCGTACGCCATGCGCATCGTGTCGGACATCCTGGAGTCGAACGGCTCGTCTTCGATGGCGACCGTGTGCGGCGCTTCGCTCAGCATGATGGACGCTGGCGTTCCGCTGAAGGCTTCGGTGGCCGGAGTGGCGATGGGCCTGGTGAAGGAAGGCGATCAATACGCCGTCCTGACCGACATTGCGGGCGCGGAAGACCATTACGGCGACATGGACTTTAAGGTTGCCGGCACGCGCGACGGCATTACCGCCCTGCAGATGGACATCAAGGTAATGGGGATCACGCCCCAGATCATGCGCGAGGCGCTGGAGCAGGCGCGTCATGGACGGCTGTACATTCTCGACAAGATGAACGAGGTCATTGCTGAGCCGCGCACCAAGATCAGCGAGTACGCGCCGCGCTTCTACACCCTGCAGATTCCTACCGACAAGATACGAGACCTCATCGGGCCGGGTGGCAAAGTGATTCGCGGCATCGTCGAGGCGACGGGCGTGAAGATCGACGTCGAAGACAGTGGCAAGGTTAACGTTTCCTCGAGCGACCAGGCGGCGGCCGCCCGGGCGTTGCAGATGATTGGCGACATCACCGCGACCGCCGAGGTAGGGAAGACGTACCTCGGGAAGGTCACGCGGCTGGCTGACTTCGGCGCATTCGTCGAGATTATTCCTGGCACCGACGGTCTGCTGCACATCAGCGAAGTCGCCGAACATCGCATCAACGACGTTCGCGACGAGCTGAAGGAAGGCGACCAGGTGCTGGTGAAGGTCCTGGCGGTGGAAGGCAATCGCATCAGGCTGTCGCGCAAGGCCATCCTGAAGGAGCAGCGCGCCAAGATGGGCGGCGGCGAGGCTCCGGCGGACGGCGACGGCGACGCAGCGGTTGCGTTCGAAGGCGGGCACCCGAAGGCCGATGAAGGTGGCGAGCCGAACTTTAACCGCGATGGCGAGCGTCGGGAACACACCGGTCCCCGGCGTGAAGGTTCAGGTGGGAGCCGTGGACGTGGCGGGCCGGGCGGTGGCCGCGGCGGCGACCGCGGTGGCCGAGGCCGTGGACCACGGCGGTAGAAGTTCAGCAGATTGACCGAGAGGGAGAGCAGCGATGCTCTCCCTCTCGCTTGCGACGCGAGGTTAGCTTGCGGGTGAGACGCGCCTTCTGCGACATTGACCGGATAGCCCGGTGCGCGCTTTTCGGCGGCAACAGGGCAGCTTCTCTCATTCTCTGATTCCCCGTATGAGCCAATGAATGCCCATTCTTCTCTATTGCGTCGCTCGGCCAAACTCCAACGAGAGCGTCGCACCTGGAGTCTGCGATGCCTCAGTCCAGTCGTACACGCTTTCAGAATTGCGAGTGTACTGGAGCGAGCTTGCCGATCCGGAAGCCTGCCTAGGCAATCCTGAGTCGTTGAAGAAAGCTGCGGCGCAGTTCCACCAGGTGCTGCGGCAAATCCTCGCCGAAACGACGCCTATCCCGTTTAGGTTTCCCACCCTGCTGGAGAACGGCGAGGCGATGGAACAGCAACTCGCGGCGGAGCAGGAACTGTATCGCGCTGCGCTGGAGAGAATCGGCGATGCCGTGCAGTATGAGATCGTGGGGAACTGGGAGGCAGACGAGCAGGCTGACCCGGCGACTCCGGTCAAGGGCAGCGAGTATCTGAAGCGGAGGCAGGAGGCGGCAGTGCGCATCGCCGCGATCGATACCAAGCTGAAGAGCGTGACCGCCGGCGTGGTGCGGGAATGGCGGTCGCGTCAGGAGCGCAGGGCCCATCGCTGGTTTGCCCTGGTGCGGCGCGAAGACCGCGAGCGATTCGTGGCTTCCCTGAGGAGCGCCGGGCCATCCGAAGGAGTGCGTTTGCGATTGAGCGGGCCGTGGCCGCCACGCGAATTCATTACCAGTTAGTACTGGGTCATCACCATTCAGCGCAGGCCGCCAGTTACTGGAGGAAACAGAAGACTGGGCGTGCAGCAGCCGGGGTCCCCAACGAGCGCCCCGCCGCGGCGGGCTTGAGCTGGCTGGCACGGCCCCGATGACCTGCGCCAGCGCGATCGTTGATGTAATCGGCGATGCGGTACCGCAGTTCGGGCTTGGAGAAGCGCTCGTCGGGCTTAGGCGAATTCGTGTTCAAGAATCGCAGGTCCTTTCCTGCAGTGCGAATTCGAAGGTTATCGCAGGAAGCGGGAACTGACCACCGGCTATCGCGTAGTTTGGCTTCTGCTGCTCGCTCGCGTACCATGATTCTGACTCCAGCTACAAGCCTATGAGACGTCCCGCCGCCGCGTTCTTCCTCCTCCTTTGGGTCACACTCGTTGCGGCACAGCAGACGCCACCAAAGGCTGCGCAGCA
>JARLGI010000117.1 GCA_031296115.1 Acidobacteriota bacterium
GCGAGAGGCGGAACGTGCCGTAGTGCATGGGCACCATCCAGCGCGCGCCCAGGTCGAGAAACGCCTGTACCGCGTCCTCCGGACTGGTATGCACGCGGCGGAACGAGTCGGGATGATAGGCGCCGATGGGCAGCAACGCGACGTCAGGCTGCAGGCGTTGGCCAATCTCCGCGAAGCCGTCGAAGTAAGCGGTATCGCCGGCGTGGTAAATGCAATGTGCTCCAGAGCGCAGGACATATCCCCCGAAGCCGCGGTGGGTGTCGCGCACGATGCGAGCGCCCCAATGGCGCGCCGGTGTGTGGGTGATCTCGACGTTGCCGAGCTGAAAGCTTTGCCACCATTCGAGCTCAACGATGCGGCCGTAGCCGAGGTCGCTGACCAGGTCCCGAACGTGGCGCGGCACGATGATGTGAGGCCGTTTGCCGGTTTGCCGGCGGGTGAGCCACGCGATTGCCCGCAGCGAGGGCCGGTGCAGGTGGTCGAAGTGCGCGTGCGAGACCAGCACTGCGTCGATGGGCGGAAGATCGCGAAGGCGCAGTCCCGGGCGACGCAGGCGCTTGAGGACGAATATCCAGCGCGCGAAATTGGGATCGACGAGGATGTTTTTCCCGCCGATTTGCAGAAAGAAGCTGGAGTGCCCGATGAAGGTAACGCCCAACTCGCCGCGGCGGGCGAACACCGGCTTGCGAGTGACTCCGGTGCGCAGCGTCATCGCGGAGTGGCGCACCAGCGTGCCAAATTGTCTTGCCTTGCGGCGGATGGTGATTCCCAGCATGAACGTAGAACAATTAGACGCGGGTGGCGGGCTTTCCGATGCGGGAGCCGAACGCGTTGAACTGTTTGCTTGACCTTACCTTGCCAGTCAGCTTAAATCAAAGGTTGGGCACAAGGAGACGCGAATGAAAATTGCTTTCCTCGGTTTGGGCATTATGGGACGGCCGATGGCCTCTAACCTGGTTAAAGCAGGACATGAAGTTTCGGTGTGGAACCGCAGTGCCCGTCAGCACGTGGAAGGTGCGCGGACCGCCGTGTCACCGGCCGATGCCGCGCTGGAAGCCGACGTGGTTTGGCTGTGTGTCGCCGATACCGCGGCGGTGGAGCGGGTGATGTTTGCTGAAGATGGCGTGGAAAAATCGTTGCGCGAAGGCATGATCGTCGTGGATTCGAGCACTATCTCTCCTTCCGCCGCGTTGCGTTTTGCCGAGAAGGTGAACGCAAAGGGAGTGCACTGGGTGGATGCTCCGGTGACGGGCTCAAAGATCGGCGCAGAGAGCGCTCAGCTGATATTCATCGTAGGCGGCGCGCCGGAGCCGGTCGAATATCTGCAGCCGCTGTTCAAGTCCATGGGCAAGCAAGTCATCCACATCGGCGATACCGGCAAAGGCCAGGCGGCCAAGCTCTGCATGAACCTGATGATCGCCCTCATTTACGAAGGCTTTGCCGAGGCCTACACGCTGGCGCAGAAGCAGGGTGTCGATCCACACAAGCTGATCGAGCTCATCCAGGCGTCGATGGTGCGGTCGGGCGTGGTGGATTACAAGGCCCCGTTCGTGCTGCGCCATGATTATTCGCCGAACTTCCCATTACGGTTGATGCACAAGGACATCCACCTCATGCTGGATGCTGCCAAGGAAAGCCGGGTGAAGCTGCCGGCCCTGGAGACGGTGGACGAAATCTACGAGCTGTCGAGCGAAGAGGGTTGGAACAATCTGGATTTTGCGGCGACGCTGGCGTTGCTGCAGAAGTGGGCGGGATTGGGCGGCCAGCCGAAGGTGACGCCCCCCGAGTAGCCGACTGCGCAGGTGCAACTGCTGTGCACGTTTCAGTGCGGAAGGAGCGGGACCTCGGCTTGCCGTGGTTCGCAACGCGGGCTAAGAGATTTCACCACCATAATTTCGGATTCACTATTCTTCTAAAGAGGCTCTCATGGAAATCAAGAAAGTAGGCGTACTCGGCTGTGGATTGATGGGCTCGGGCATCGCGCAGGTCGCGGCCACCGGGGGTTTCGACGTGACGGTGCTGGAGCAAGAGCAGAAGTTTCTGGACAAGGGCTTTGCGGGCATCGAAAAGTCGCTGAGCCGGCTGGTGGAGCGCGGGCCGGCCAAGGGTGGCTTGACGGCGGAGCAGAAAACCGAAGCCCAGTCGCGACTGAAGGGCACAACCAACATGCAGGACCTGGCCGACTGTGACATCGTGGTCGAAGCCATCATCGAGAACGTGGACCTGAAGCGCAAGATCTATGGCGAGCTCGGCGGAATCGTGAAGAAAGATGCCATCTTCGCCACTAACACTTCGTCGATTTCGGTCACCGAGCTGATGACCGCGACCAAGCGGCCGGAGCGCTTCATCGGACTCCACTTCTTCAATCCCGTCCCAATGATGAAGCTGGTGGAGGTGGTGAAGACCATCGCGACCGCCGGCGATGTGTACGACACAGCGGTGGAGTTCGGCAAGAAGCTGGGCAAGGTGCCTGTGCGCACCAGCGACAAGACCGGCTTCATCGTGAACCGGCTGCTGGTGCCGTATCTGCTGGACGCGATTCGAGCGTATGAAGAGGGTGTGGGCTCCATGACCGACATTGACGAAGCCATGAAGCTGGGTTGCGGGTACCCCATGGGGCCATTCACGCTGCTGGACTTCGTCGGCCTCGACACCACGTACTACATCACGGAGGTGATGTACGACGAGTTTAAGGAGCGGCGCTTTGCTTCGCCTCCGCTACTGAAGCGGCTGGTGCTGGCAGGCTGGTTCGGACGGAAGTCGGGCAAGGGATTTTACGACTACGCCGACCCCAACAAGCCGGTGCCGGGAACGTTTGTGTAGCGCACGCGGGCAATACAGACTGCCTAAGTTTTTGCGAGTCTCTTGATTTGTCATTACGAGCAAAACGAGGAATCTGCTTCTGCTCCGACAGGACAGAAGCAGATCCCTCGCGCCAACCCCGGCCGCTCGTGGTGACAAGTCGTTAAAGTTCACATCAGTACATGGCTGGCGTCACCCATGAGGAGCAGATGACCGACTACCAGAACCTCAAGTTCGAGAAGAAGAACCATATCGCCTGCATCACCATTGACCGTCCCAAGGTGCTCAACGCGCTGAACATGGCCACCATGCAGGAGCTGAAGGAGGCCTTCGCGGCCGCAAAAGACGACCCCGAAGTTCGCGTGGTCATCCTCACCGGCGGAGGCGAGAAGGCCTTTGTCGCCGGCGCCGACATCAACGAGCTGGCGCAGCAGACGCCGGTCTCGGCCAAGGAGTACACCCATCGCGGGCAGGCGATCGTGAATGCCATCGAGAACCTCGGCAAGCCGGTCATCGCGTGCATCAACGGCTTTGCGCTGGGTGGTGGATGCGAGCTGGCCATGGCCTGCACCATGCGCCTGGCCAGCGACAATGCCAAACTTGGTCAGCCGGAAGTGAAGCTCGGGCTCATCCCCGGTTACGGTGGAACGCAGCGCCTGGCACGGCTGGTGGGCAAAGGACTGGCGATGCAGCAGGTGCTGACCGGTGAGATGATCACGGCGCAGGAAGCGCACCGCATCGGGCTGGTGAACGAAGTGGTGCCGCTGGCCGAGTTGATTCCGCGGGCCGAAGCGATTGCCGCCAAGATCATTGCCAACGCGCCGCTGGCGATCCAGTACACGATGGAGGCGGTGAATCACGGGCTCGACATGACACTGGCAGACGGCCTGTTTCTTGAGGCGACACTGTTCGGCGTCTGCTGCGCCACCGAAGACAAGAACGAAGGCACGAGGGCGTTCCTAGAAAAGCGGCCGGCGCAGTTTAAGGGGAAGTAGCCAGTAGTCGGTTGCCAGTTGTCAGTAGGACCGATGCGCGGAGCCTTCCGAGCGGTTGGCAAGCTCGACCGTCTAACAACACCGACGACTGACAACGGAGAACTGACAACTGTTTCTTATGATTCGTTCCATCATTTTTCCCCGTGTCCTCGGCAAGTCGCTGGACGACTTGCAGTCGGCGCTCGATTTGTTTCGGGCGCTGGGCTTCGCTCCCGGCAACGAATGGCATGAAGGCGGAAGCCACGGCGTCGAGATGCTGGCACCCAGCGGGGGGATTGAATTCATCGCTGCGCCGAATGTGCCCGGCGTGGACGCAATGGTGGAGGTTTCCGACGCGGAGCTCGCTTACGAAATCGTAAAGAAGCTCGGAGAAAACCCCCACCCAAGCAAAGGCAGCTTGGGTGGGGCACCTATCACCATCCGCAGGGAAATCGCCGACACGCCCTACGGCGCGCGGCTGTTTGAGGTGGAAACTGGCGGCTTGCGGATTGGGTTTCTGACCTATGCGAAAAAGCCAGGTGCGACACGCGGACTCGAAGCATCGCTCAATGCGGCACGGAAGCGCTTTGCCATCGTTGTGAGCCGTTTCAACTCGTTCATCACCGAGCGCCTGCTGGATGGGGCGCTGCAAGCTCTGCGCCAGTGTGGCGCCAAGTCCGAGGACATCACGATTGCTCACGTTCCGGGATCGTTCGAGATTCCCGCCGCGGCCCGGCAACTTGCCGTAACCAAGAAGTACAACGCCATCCTCTGCATTGGCTGTTTATTGCGCGGCGACACCCTGCACTACGAGGTCATCGCTAATGAGGTCACGCGCGGTGTGGGCCAGTCGGCGCAGGAAACCGGCGTTCCGCACGCCTTCGCGGTTCTCACCTGCGACACCTTGCAGCAGGCCATTGACCGCGCAGGATTGAAATCCGGCAACAAAGGGTTCGAGGCGGGCCTCGCCGCTGTGGAGATGGCCACCCTGCGCGATAAGGTCAAGGGCCGGCGGCGCCGCCCCAGGGCCGAAAAGCAGAGCGACCCCGGGACACCAACACCGTCAGGGGCGGGCAATGAACAAGACAGGTAGAGTGGGCCTTCAGGCCCGCGTTCCATTCGTGTACCTTATTCCCCGGGGCTTTAGCACGTGGGACGTGCTGAAGCCCCGAAAGCCTTTTTGGGTTGGGCTGGACGCGGCGCTGAAGTGCCGCTCGACCCAATCCACCCCAGGTGGCAAGCCATGAGCAAGGTCACCACGCGGCGCAAGTCTCGCGAATTAGCGCTGCAGATGCTGTTTCAGCTCGACATGGGACGCCAAGAACCGGACCAGGTTCGGAAGTCCTTTTGGAGCGAGCGCAAAGACCTGGACGAAACCGTTCGGGAGTTTGCCGACAGGCTGTTCGATATTGCGGTGGAACGGTCCGAGGAGATCAATCAGATCATCGAGCGTAACGCCGAGCACTGGAAACTGGACCGTATGGCGGCCGTGGACCGCAATCTTCTGCGTGCGAGCGTGGCGGAGTTCCTGGGATTTCCCAAAACTCCCCGCCCGGTGGTCATCAACGAGGCCCTGGAAATCGCGCGACGCTTCTCCACCCCTGAATCGGTGCAATTCATCAACGGCGTGCTCGACAGCGTGGCCAAAGAACTCGGCAAAGCCGAGAAGCTGTAGGCCGTAGAGCTAGGCCGCATCTCACGCCAGGCGGTCGCTCTTCATTTCTTGCTTCCGGATTGCCGCCTCAGTGGGGAACGACGGCCACCAGGCTTGGTGCCACCACGTTACCGTTGGAATCCTTCAAGGCTACAGGGATCTGCGCCGCATCGGTAAGCGACGCAACATCGATGCGATGCACCGTGTTGTCGCTGGCCCCGATATAAACCTGCTGCCCGTCCATGCGGATGCCGCCGCTGAACGGAGTTGCGCCGTTGGCAAGCGGAATGACCGTCGGCGTGAGCGATTGCAGATTGAAGTTCAGCAGCGAAGGCAGGTTCGGGATGATCCACGCCTGCGTGCTGTCCGGACTGAGGAACATCTGCTGGGCGGTGAAGGTCCCGGCGCCCAGGTCGTAGCTGGTGAGCGTGCTTCCCGTTGTTACGGGACAGCCGGCATTCAGCGGCAGGGGAGTCGAGATCGAGATGACGTCGATGGCCGGGGAATCAGCGGCCACGGCTCCCGTACCGTTGGGGATTGGCTGCACCAATGTCGGATTGTTGGCCGCGATGGCCTGCACTTCTGACTGGTTGCAAGTGGAAAGCACATCGATCTCGCGGCCGATGCTGCTGGTGATGTAGGTAAGCCCGCCTTCCGCCATGATGTTAACGGCGCTCGGCGTGTAGGCAAGCGTCGTCATGGTGGGTGTGACGGACGGCATTCCGAAGGCGAACTGGGTCGCCGTCAGCCACTCATTGAAGCTACTGTCGGGTGTGTAGGCGCCTGACGGCGTGGTGAAACCCGTGCTGGCATAGGCGAGAGCCTGGGTACTCAGGTTCACCGAGTTCACCGCATTACCGGTGCTGTCTGAAAGCAACAGGTAGTTGCTGTCGGGCGTGATGGCCACGATAGTTCCATTGACGCTCAACGTACCGACTGCGCCGGTGGACACATTGACTACCATCAGACCGGAACTGGAGCCCAGAAACACAAAGGTACCCGCAGGGTTCACGACGATGGAATTCGGCAAGTACGGCAGGGTGATGGCCGTGCCTGGGGAGTTAGTGTCGGTGCTGATAGGGACCAGCGTCAGGGAGCTGGTGCTGGCCGCATAAACCGTCGTGGAAGTGGTTCCGGTCACCGTGGCGGTAACGATATTCTGACTGTATTGTGCCGGAAGGTTGATGTTGCAGTTCGGAGAGCTGCAGCTGGCGGTGATGGTTGCCGTTCCCGGAGCGGCCGCGGTTATGGTAGCGGGGTTATTACCGACTCCGGTATTGGCCACGGTCACGCTGCCGGCGGCGGAGGTCCCCCAGGTCAGCGGCGGCTTTATGTATTGGCCAGTGGTGTCGTAAACGTCGGCGGTAAGCGGCTGCGTCGCGCCTTTGCTCAAGGTAAACGAAACGGTTGAGTCGGAAGCACTGTGCACAAGGACGGTGGCTACCGGGCAGGTGATGTACGGAGCGCCGACACTATTCACGCCGGAGACCGAGGCGAAGACCGGCGTCGAACCTGGAGCTTCAGCCGTCAGAACACCGGTTCCATTCAACGCGGTGAGGACGTTCGCCGTGCCGCTGCAAGTGGCGGTGCCGTTGCCGAGCGTAGCGGTGGTAGGCGGGGTGGTTCCGCCGTAACCGGGATTCGTGACCGTGAGCTGAGTTCCGTTGGCAATGGCATTGGTACCGGTCAGGGTCACGGTTGCGGTGGCGCCAATTACGCCAGAACCGAGCCCGGTCGTGGTGGTCAAGGCCGTGATGACGATTGCCGTGCCGCTGCAGGTGGCTGTGCCATTGGTCAACGTGGACGTCGTGGGGGGTGACGTTGCCCCGGATCCCTCTGCCGTAATTGTAAGGTGAGTGCCGGTGGCAATCGTATTCGTGCCGGTCAAGGCGACCACCGCCGTGGCTCCCGTGACACCATTGAAGTTGGAGAAATTGCAGGTTTGGCCCGCGGACCCCGAGACTACTCCCCCCGAAACGTACGTTGGACTGTTGGTGGCCGCCGAGTAAATCGGATCGATTCCGGTCGTGCCTCCAACCTCGAATTTGGAGAGATTGCAGGTTTGGCCTTTTGTGCCAGTAATCGATCCACCGGAACTATAGGTGGGGCTGTTGGTGACTGCTGAGTAAGTGGACTGAATTCCAGCCGAGTTCGCGGCCACATTCAAGTTGTTTGAGCTATAGGTGAAGGGACCAACGGTGGAAGTGATGTCGCAGGGTGACGCCTGGGAGCATCCGGGAGCCGAAGTGCTGTAGGCGGATGCCGTTACATTCACCACCTGCCCGGAACTGGTGCAGCCACTGGGGGCGTTTACCACGACCCGATCCACCTGCAGATGCACGTAGACGGTCATGGTCGCCTGGGCGGCACCTGAAGCCGCGGTGATCGTTACCTGTCCCACTCCGGCCTGGCCGATTGTGGGCGTGCAATTAATGAAGCTCGAGTCCCACTGGCCGGCGCACACCAGGCCCGCACTGGAAATCGTGGCGATACTGGTATTGCTGCTGGTGAAGGTAATGTCGGCCACGATGATTGTGCCGAGAGGGCCTACTGCTGAGGCCGACACCGTTCCCACGCCGCCTTCATTGAGCGAAAGAGTGGCGGGGGAGAGCGAAATCGAGGTAACCACAGGGGGCTTGGTGCTGCTGCCACCGCATCCAGCGAGGAAGGAAAGACAAGAAACCGTTAAGAGTGCAGTCAGGACAGTTACCGCTGAGAACCGCATGTACCCTCCCCGCCAGGACTGGTTGTTCCAGCGGTTCCATAAACCAACAGTCATTTTATCGGAAAGCCCTCAGTGTAGAGGCTGCTGATACTTTCGGCAAGTCGCCGGCCACTGCCTCGCTGTTGCCAGTGAGATTGACGATATCCTGAAACCCAACTGGAGAAACGGAGTTGTGATGACGGAACGCCGCGGGTGGGCGCGCCCCATGAAGTCGCAGCCAGATTCGGTTGACGGTGGCGCGCAGAGTTGTTATATTTAATAGGTTCTGCGAGTCCTATTTGGCCTGGCTGTAGTTGTGGCTGTGCTGCATCGTTACTAATCCTGTAGAATCAAATCTCAGGATTCCTCGCTGAAACGTGCCTGCGCTTCCGTCGGACTTTCCGGTGGGTATGCAGGCCGAGGCAACGAAACGGAGTGCCCTCGTTCCTTGATTTCCGCGCCGGCTTTCGGGCTGGTCTGCGGGACGACCACGGCGCCACCGTCGTAAGCCTAACCTGATCGGAAACCAATATTCCCCGATTGCTGATCCACGGGGAAGTATGGGCAGAGAGGCCTTTGCGGGCCGCGCGAGATTGCTGCCCAGTCGCAAATTGAGAGACTTCGCGCGGCGCCAAAAGCCCGCGCGCGAGTTTTGTGCGGCCGCATACTGCCGCAAGCTTGGCAGAGCCCTGGGCGCACGATTTGCCGGCCAGAAACCGGCGTAAGAACGAAGGAGCTGCAAAGAGTGCCGACATTTAACCAGTTGGTTCGCAAGGGACGGACGGCGCCGAATTACAAGACGGCCAGTCCAGCGCTGCAGTCCTGTCCGCAGAAGCGCGGTGTTTGTACCCGCGTTTATACCCAGACACCGAAGAAGCCGAACTCGGCGCTGCGCAAAGTCGCGCGCGTGCGGCTCACCAACGGTATCGAGGTGACGACGTACATTCCTGGTGTCGGCCACAACCTGCAGGAGCACTCGATCGTGCTGATTCGCGGCGGTCGCGTGAAGGACCTGCCGGGCGTTCGTTACCACGTGGTTCGCGGCACACTGGATTCCGTGGGTGTTGCCAACCGCAAACAGAGCCGCTCCAAGTACGGAGCCAAGCGGCCGAAGGCTTAGTCGAGGATTTATGCCGAGAAAAGGATATATCGCAAAGCGTGAACCCCTGGCCGACCCGGTCTACCAGTCCACGCTGGTCAACAAGTTTGTTAACTCCATGATGTGGGACGGCAAGAAGAGCACCGCCCAGTCCATCTTCTATAACGCGATGAAGAAGCTGGAAGACAAGGGCGGCGACGAGGCCATCAAGCTGTTCAAGAAGGCCGTGGAGAATGCGAAGCCCGTGCTGGAAGTGAAGACCCGCCGCGTGGGCGGCGCCAACTACCAGGTGCCGGTCGAGGTCAATGCCGACCGCCGTACCTCGCTGGCCATCCGCTGGATACTGACCTACAGCCGCGGACGTGGCGAAAAGGGCATGGTGGACAAGCTGGCGAACGAGCTGCTCGACGCGGCCAACAACCGCGGAGCCGCCATCAAGAAGAAAGAAGACGTGCACCGCATGGCCGAGGCCAACAAGGCCTTTGCCCACTACCGCTGGTAGGTGTGGCGGGTGTTGATTTTGGGAGTCGCTTCAGCCATGGGTGCTGAGGTCCAGCAGGAAACGGAAAAGATTGTGCCAAGACAAGTTCCATTAGAGCGTTGCAGGAATATCGGCATCATGGCCCACATCGATGCCGGTAAGACCACCACCACGGAGCGCATCCTGTTCTATACAGGACGCACGCACCGGATTGGTGAGGTCCATGAAGGCACGGCGACGATGGATTGGATGGCGCAAGAGCAGGAGCGCGGCATCACGATTACGTCGGCGGCCACCACCTGCTTCTGGAAAGACGTTCGCATCAACATTATTGATACCCCCGGCCACGTGGACTTCACGGCCGAGGTGGAGCGTTCGCTGCGCGTACTGGACGGCGCGGTCGCGGTGTTCGATGCCGTGCATGGCGTCGAGCCGCAGTCGGAGACCGTCTGGCGCCAGGCCGACAAGTACGGCGTTCCGCGCATTTGTTTCATCAACAAGATCGACAAGATGGGCGCTGATTTTGAGCACGCAATCGACACCATCCGCAAGCGCCTGAATGCCCGCCCCGTCGCCATCCAGCTGCCCATCGGCCAGGAAGACAAGTTCAAGGGCGTGGTCGATCTGATGGCGATGAAAGCCATCGTTTGGAAGGACGAGACCATGGGCTCCGAGTACGAGGTCCAGGAGATCCCGGCGGAGCTGAAGAAGAAGGCGCAGGCCTACCATCAGATTCTCGTCGAGACGGTCGTGGAAAACGACGATCAGGACGAGCTGATGCACAAGTACATTGAAGGCGAAACCATTGGCGAAGCCGAGCTGAAGGCCGCCCTGCGCCGCGCGACCTTGAAGATGAAGGTCTTCCCGGTCATCTGCGGCACCGCTTTCAAGAACAAAGGTGTGCAGCCCCTGCTGGATGCGGTCATTGATTATCTGCCTTCGCCGGTAGATGTTCCTCCGGTCATCGGCAAGGACCCGGAGACCGGCAAAGAAATTGAGCGTCCCGCGGACGATAACGCGCCGTTTGCGGCGCTGGCCTTCAAGATCATGACCGACCCGTTCGTCGGTCAGCTCACCTTCATCCGCGTCTACTCCGGACATCTCAAGCAGGGCGACAGCGTCTACATCAGCGGACGCTCGCGGACTGAACGCATCGGCCGTCTGTTGAAGATGCACGCCAACAAGCGCGAGGACATCACCGAGATTTACGCCGGTGACATTTGCGCTTGCGTTGGACTGAAGAACATCACGACCGGCGACACCATCTGCGATGAGGATCATCCGGTCATCCTGGAATCCATCGAGTTCCCTGCGCCGGTGATTGCGGTGGCAGTCGAGCCGAAGACTAAGAGCGACCAGGAAAAGATGGGCGTGGCGCTGGGCAAGCTGGCGCAGGAAGATCCCACGTTTAAGGTCAGCACCGATCCCGATAGCGGCCAGACGATTCTCGAAGGCATGGGCGAGCTCCACCTGGAAATCCTGGTGGACCGCATGATGCGCGAGTTTGGCGTGCAGGCCAATGTCGGCAAGCCGCAGGTCGCGTATCGCGAGACCATCCGCAAGGCATCGCAGGCGGAAGGCAAGTACATCCGGCAGACCGGCGGCAGCGGCCAGTACGGCCACGTTCGTATCCGCCTGGAGCCGAACGAACCCGGCAAGGGCTACGAGTTTGTCAACGAAGTGGTCGGCGGCGTGATTCCCAAGGAATTCATCAAGCCGGTAGACCAGGGCATTAGGGAAGCCATGGAGGGCGGTGTTCTCGCCGGCTACGAAATGGTGGACGTCAAGGCCACTCTCTACGACGGCAGCTATCACGACGTCGATTCCAACGAAATGGCGTTCAAAATCGCCGGTTCAATGGCGTTCAAGGAAGCGGCACGCAAGGCCAGCCCGGTGCTGCTGGAGCCGGTGATGTCGGTGGAAGTGGTCGTGCCTGAGGAGTACATGGGCACCATCATCGGCGACTTGAGCAGCCGTCGCGGCCGCATCGAGGCGCTCGAACATCGCGCCGGATCGCAGGTCATCAAGGCGATGGTTCCGCTGGCCGAGATGTTTGGCTATGCGACCAACATGCGCTCCAACACTCAGGGCCGCGCGACGTTCAGCATGCACTTCGCTCGCTACGAAGAGGCGCCCCGCGCGGTGGCCGAAGAGATTGTGGCGAAGGTGCAGGGCAGAAGTCCGGCCGGTACGAAGTAGTTTTGGCGGCCGTTTTGAGCCGCCGCGAAGAGCAACATTTTACGCAGATTTACCTAGAGATACGGAGCTCCAATGGCGAAAGAGAAATTTGATCGCAGCAAGCCGCACGTGAACGTGGGGACGATCGGGCACATCGATCATGGCAAGACCACGTTGACGGCGGCCATCACCAAGGTATTGGGCAAGAACAACCCGAAGATCGCGTTCCGCTCC
>JARLGI010000118.1 GCA_031296115.1 Acidobacteriota bacterium
CGACACGACTGTTAACCACTCGGTTATTTTTCGCGGGACGAATTGTAAAGCCGCGAAGGCCAAGTCGGCGAAATTTTGGCCGATAAGCCCTTTAGTTAGAAGACTCTACCTGTAACTCCAAACGGCCCAATATTTTGGCGGGACTATCTTCAGCCAGCCCTTTGTTATGAATACTTTGCACATCCGAGGGGGAGGGGGTTATCCGACGGGTAAACGAAAATCTGCAAGCGAATCCCCGCGGGACAAGTCATCGCGCGCTGCCGGCGCTTCCGATTCACGCGCGGCATCGCCGTCCGCCTGCACGTCCCATTACGCTAGAATGTTGTGGAGTGAGGCGGCATGTCCCTGACCAAAGCCCAAGCGCTCGAGATGTACCATTCCGATGACCTGATCGGTATCGGCATGGAGGCCGACGCGGTCCGCCGCCGTCTGCATCCTGAAGGCGTGGTTACCTACATCATCGACCGCAACATCAACTACACCAACTTCTGCACCGAGTACTGCACCTTCTGCGCTTTTTACCGGCCGCTCAAGGGCAAGCTGGCGAAAGAGGGCTACGTCCTCGATTTCGAAACCATCTACGACAAGGTGCGCGAGACGGTGGAGTTGGGCGGCACGGGCATTCTGCTGCAAGGCGGCCTGCATCCCGACTTGAAGATTGACTGGTTCGAGACCCTGTTGAGCGGCATCAAGCAGCGCTTTCCGCAAGTGCACCTGCACTGCTTCTCGGCGTCGGAAATCATCTGCATCGCCGAGGTCAGCGGGCTGAGCATCGAGGACACGATTCGCCGCCTGCGCGATTCCGGCCTCAACAGCATTCCCGGCGGCGGCGCGGAAATTCTCGACGACGAAGTGCGCTACAAGATAGCCCGCCTCAAGTGCCTGACGGATGACTGGCTCAACGTTCACCGCACCGCGCACAAGCTCGGCATGAGAACGACGGCAACCATGATGTTCGGCGTCGGCGAAAACTACGAGCACCGCATCAACCACTGGCAGGCCGTCTATGACTTGCAAGAAGAGACGGGCGGCTTCACCGCGTTCATCCCATGGTCGTTCCAGCCGCAGAATACTGCGTTGGGCGGACGCGGCTGGGACGAGGCCACCGCCGTCGAATACCTGAAGACGCTGGCGATTTCGCGACTCTTCCTCACCAACTTCAAGAACGTGCAGTCGAGTTGGGTGACGCAGGGGCTGAAGGTCTGTCAGACCGGACTGCGCTTCGGCGGCAATGATGTAGGTTCGGTGATGATCGAGGAGAACGTTGTGGCCGCGGCGGGCGTGCGCAACTGTACGACGGAGGAAGAACTGCGGCGCATCATCCGCGACGCCGGCTTCCGGCCCGCGCAGCGCGACACGCTGTACACCAAGTTTTTCTTGAATTAGAGACGACGCAAAATTTCCTAAACCTCACGAGAAGGCAGGCCCCGTCTGATGGAAACATTCGCAGAATACAAAGCGCGCATGCTCGCCTACGTGGAAGGCAAGGACCCTGTAGACGTCATGCGCAAAACTCCCGAACTGTTGGCCGATCTCGTGGTCTCTGTCCCCGAGAAACAGCTTCACGAGCGGCCTGCGCCCGACAAATGGTCGGTGGCGGAACTGTTGGCCCATTTCGCCGACGCCGAACTCGTCAGCACCTGGCGATACCGCCAGATGATCGAGCACGACGGTTGCGCGCTGTCGGGTTTCGGTCAGGAGTTGTGGCACAAGCTGGGCGATTATCCATCGCGCCGTCCGGAAGATTCGTTGCAGCTGTTCCGCCTGCTGCGGGCGACCAACCTGCACATGTTCGCACAACTCACTCCGGAAGAATGGCAGCGCTACGGCATCCACGCGGAGCGCGGCCCGATGACCGTCACGGACCTGGCGCGGCAAGTTGCCGGCCACGACCTCAACCACCTCGAACAGATCCGGAAAATTCTGGGCGAGTAGCGACGCCTAGTGCTTGGATACAGGTGCCCCGGAAGGCTGCTGGTCCTTCATCGTCTCTCCGGGACGCAACAGCGTCGGCTTCGAGGAAGAATCCGAATCAGCTTTCGGCACGGTTTGCGCCGCAGTTGGCGGCCCGCTGTTGGGCGTTGCGTCTACCGCTGACGCATTCGCCGCTGCTTGCGGCGCCGAAGACGGAACGTCTGCCGCGGCCGAACCGCCTCCCGGCTTGGTTGCCGGTGCATGCTTGTTCGGCAACGGAGGATCGAACGAGGCTCGCTGCTCCAGCAGGTCTCTCAGTTCGGTATCGTGCGGCGCGGCGAAGAACCAGGTCAGCAGATAGCCATTCCGCTCGGTGATTGACATCCCCACTGACAAGCGCCGCGCCAGATTGTCGTCGGACACCTTCAGCGCCACCGTGCCATGCAGAAAGATGAACACGTTGTCGCCCGACGAGAAGGCCTTGGCGTCGCGCATCTCGCGCACGATGGGATGAGTGAGTCCAAACTGCAGCAGGAAATCCTTGACGGCCTCGCGGTCGGCGGAGTTGGCGGGAAAGTTCAAGCCGGGGAAACACGCCGCCGGCGCCGCAGCAGCCGTGACCTCGCCAAAATCGTCATACGACAGATGGCCATCCGTACCCGGCCGTTCCGCCCATGCGGAGAACAGTGTGCGCTCGCACACCTGCGCCAGTTCGTGCTCCGCGCGGCCGGCGCCCGGCGGATCAAACGGGTCCGACCTCTGATGGACGCGTTCCAGCGCCGGTTCCACCGCGCCTTCATCTTCCAGCGTCCAGTTCTCCGGAATCCGGTAACTGAATCCCAGCGAGCGGTTTTCGTAGAAGCCGCTGCGCACGGCGCCCGGGTCAATATGCTTCGCCGGCGGATCGGCTTTCAACTGCGCCAACCGATGGGTTGAGATGGCCGGACCTTCATACGGTTGCGCGTCAGCGCCGGCCTGATGGCGTGCCTGCGAAGGTGGAAAGAACACGATCTGCTGAAAGTAGTACTGCAATTCCTTCAGGACCTTGTCGCTGCGGGACCCCAACAGCACAATCAGCACGTGGCCGTTCAGGTTGGTGGCCATGGTGACGAGCTGATCGATCCCTCGCCGCGTTTCGTACCAGTAGAACTGGCGGCCGCCGAGAGTCGCCTTCGACAGCCCATGCAACTCTTCCACGCCGATGAACAGTTCCTGATCGAGCGACTTGCGCAGCAGCGTTTTCGCGTCCACAACGCGCCTGCCGTCTATGGGCACCGCGGCGACGGAGATGGCCGCTTCATCGGGCGGAGGCCCGCCGAGTTGCAGCAGCTGAATGCGGCCGTCCGAGGCAGCTGGGCGCGGGATCGGCTGGAGCTGTGCGTTGGGCGGAAGATCGAAGGCGAAGCCAAAATAGTGGTTGGTGTATCGTGTCGGCGAAAGAAAGCCCTGGTCGGGATAAAGTTCTGTCTCCGCTCTTGCCGCAGCGGGCGCGGCTGACGGCTTGGCCGCCTGCCCGGCCAACATCGGCTGACAGACCAGAAGCAAAGCGAATGCTGCAGAACCAATCCCCGGGAACTTCATCTAGTATGAACATCCTAATTCTTCGCCGTCGGCGAGGAACAGTCAATGCATTCCCGCAGTGTCTTCCCACAGCCCGTCAGGTAAAATCAAGCCGCGGCGGGAACTCATTCCCGCGGGCAGACACATCTCTAAGCGGAGCACATCCTGAACGCAGTTCTCAGTCTGGTCGGCATTCTGCTGGTGGAACCGCACGGGTTGCGCCACTACTTCCGCACCCACTTTCTCGACACCACGTTCAAGGGCCTGTACCACGCCAATGCCTTCGACATGGCGCTGCTCATCCCGTACTTCATCGTTCTGATCCTGCTGGCTTTTTATGGGATGCACCGTTACCAGCTCGTCTACCTGTATTACAAGTACCGCAAGAACAAGGTCACCGAGTCCGAATCGCGCTTCACCGAGTTACCGCGCGTCACCATCCAGCTGCCCATCTTCAACGAGCAGTACGTCGTTGACCGGCTGGTGGAGTGCGTCTGCCGCATCGAGTACCCGTACGAGAAGCTGGAGATCCAGGTGCTCGATGACTCCACCGACGAGACCGTCGAGGTGGCGCGCGCCGTTGTGGAACGCTACGCCGCGCTCGGCCACAACATCAGCTATCACCATCGCACCAATCGCGAAGGCTTCAAGGCCGGCGCGCTCGATGCCGGATTGAAGACGGCCAGCGGCGAATTCGTGGCCATCTTCGATGCCGATTTCACCCCGCACGCCGACTGGCTGATGAAAGTCATCCACCACTTCGCCGATCCCAGGATCGGCATGGTGCAGACCCGCTGGACGCATCTCAACCGCAGCTACTCGTTCCTCACCGAGGTCGAGGCGATTCTGCTCGACGGCCACTTCGTGCTGGAGCATGGCGGCCGCTCGCGCGCCGGCGTGTTCTTCAACTTCAACGGCACCGCTGGTATGTGGCGGCGCCAGGCCATCGACGACGCCGGCGGCTGGGAACACGACACACTGACCGAGGATACCGACCTCAGCTATCGTTCGCAGTTGAAGGGCTGGAAGTTCCGCTACTTGCAGGACGTCGAGTGTCCGGCCGAGTTGCCCATCGAGATGACGGCATTCAAGACGCAACAAGCGCGCTGGGCCAAGGGCCTGATCCAGTGCGCCAAGAAAGACCTGCCGAAGGTGCTGGGCGCCGACGTCTCGCGGCGCGAGAAGATGGAGGCGTGGTACCACCTGACCGCCAATATCAGCTATCCGCTGATGATCGTTCTCAGCACGCTGCTGTTGCCCGCCATGGTCATCCGCTTCTACCAGGGCTGGTTCCAGATGTTATACATCGACATTCCGTTGTTCCTAGCCTCGACGTTTTCCATCTCCAGCTTCTACCTCGTCTCGCAGAAGGAACTTTTCCCCGGCAAGTGGTATCGCACGTTCTTCTTCCTGCCTCCGCTGATGGCGCTGGGCATCGGCTTGACCATCACCAATTCCAAGGCCGTGCTGGAAGCCTTGGTAGGCCACCAGAGCGCCTTCGCGCGCACCCCGAAGTATCGTGTGATCGACAAGAAAGACAAGGCCGCGGCGGCCAAGAAATATCGCAAGCGCCTGGGCTGGATTCCGTACGCCGAAATGCTCATCGGCGGCTACTTCGCGCTGACCGTGTGGTACGCCGTCGCCAATGAGAACTACATCACTGTGCCGTTCCTGTTTCTGTTCGTCTTCGGATACTGGTACACCGGGCTGATGTCGCTGTTGCAGGGGCGCTTCGACCGACTGGTGCGCGACCGCGGCGAAGACTACAGCGAGAAGCCATTCCCCGTCGGAGTGTGAGCGCTTAATTTGCTGCTTCAATCCTGAGCGACCAGCGCAGCGAGGAGTCGAAGCGCCCTTCCGTCGTCCCTGAAGTTGTCATTACGAGCGCCCGGGCTTGGCGCGAGGAATCTGCTGTTGCGGGCGGGACCAGGAAAGCAGATGCACCGCTTCGCTCGTCATGACAATCATCCACGTCCATACAGCGCCGCCATTCTGGTATCCTAAATAACTGTGGTAATCAAGATTTTCTTTGCGCTTCTGGTGCTGGGCACCGTTGCGGTGGTTGCGGTGTGTTTGGCGATCCACCTGCGGGTGAAGCGTCATCTTCGCCAGGAAGAAATGGATGCCCAGGTGAGGTCCGTTCTTGACGAGGCGGCGCAAAGCACCACCGAAGAGAAAATGCCCTGAAGTCGGGAGGAACCCATGCTGAAGGCAGCGCTTCCTACGGATGTAACCCTCGCTCCACGGTCTTCCAGCCTGGTGCGGCAGGCCGGCATCGTCCTTTGCGCCAGCGCCGTGATCGTCGTCGGCTCGCGGCTAGTGCTGCCGCTGCCGTTTACCCCGGTACCGCTAACGCTGGGCAACTTCGCGGTGCTACTGGTTGCTTTGACCCTCGGCAGCCGTCGCGGATTCGTCGCCGCTGCTCTTTATCTCGGCTATGGCGCGATGGGGCTGCCGGTGTTCAGCCCGGCCGGCCCCGGAGGCATAGCCCAGTTGCTCGGTCCCACCGCTGGGTACCTTTGGGCCTATCCGGTGATCGCGTTCATGGCGGGATGGATTGCCGAGCGTGGTGCGGGCTTCACTCGTAATCTGGTGGCCGGCGTGGTCGGCGAACTCGTTCTTTTCGCCGGCGGCTTGGGCTGGCTGTCCATGATGACCCATAGCTGGCAGCGTGCCGCGATGTTTGGGCTGTACCCGTTCTTCTTTGCCGAAGTGGTGAAAGTGATGTTGGCCGCCGCTGCTGCGCTTCGTCTGCGCCGGAGTCTGCGGTAGCTCTGCGCTCTTCAAGTTGTAACTGACAATTTTTTCCCTATGCCCCGTACCAATAACAGCAGAGACGCGCGCGAAATCAAGGTCGCTCACAGTCCCGACTCCGATGATGCTTTCATGTTCTACGCCATGGCGACCAACAAGGTGCGCGTGCCGGGGGTGAAGTTTACCCATACGCTTTGCGACATCGAGACCCTGAATCGCAAGGCGCTGGAGGGCTTCTACGACATCACTGCCATCTCGTTTCACGCCTATCCTTACATCCAGGACAAGTACGCCATCATGCCTTCAGGCGGCAGCGTTGGCGAGGGCTACGGCCCCATGATCGTGGCCTCGCGCACGATTGGGCTCGACGAGATCAAGCAGATCAAGATCGCCGTCCCCGGCACCATGACCACCGCCTATCTCGTACTGAAACTGTTCGCGCCTGAGATCGCGACCGAGGTCGTACCGTTCGACGACATCATTCCGCAAGTGCTGGCCGGCAAGTACGAAGCCGGGCTCATCATTCACGAAGGCCAGCTCACCTTCAACAAATCAGGCCTGCACAAGATTGTGGACATGGGAAAGTGGTGGCGCGACCAGACCGGCCTGCCGCTGCCGCTGGGTGGCAACGCCATCCGCCGCGAGCTTGGTCCCGAACTGATGAACTCCTGCTGCACCGCGCTGCGCGACAGCATCCAATATGCTTTCGATCACCGCGAGCAGGCGCTGCAGTACGCCATGCAGTTTGCCCGTGACCTCGACCCGCAGATGGCCGACAAGTTCGTGGGCATGTATGTCAACGAGCGCACCCTCGACTACGGCAAGGATGGCCGCGATGCCATCGTGAAGTTGTTGGAGATGGGCTACGATGCCGGCATCATTCCGCACAAGCCCAACGTGGAATTCATCGGCGACGCCGCCGTAACCGCCAGCAGCTAGCCGCTGGTTGTTGTCGTCGTCTCACTCAGCTCCGGCTGCTCCTTCCTGTCATCCTGAGCGACGAGCGCAGCGAGGAGTCGAAGGATCTGTTTGCCCTCCCGAAACCTAGTTGGCCTATCGGGAAACTCCAGGCAAGTTGTCATTACGCGCGCCTCGGTTTTGGTACGAGGAACCCGCTGTTGAGCGGAGCGGAGAAAAACCAAATCCCTCCCTTGCCAATCGCCGAATGCCAGTTGCCAGTTGCTTACTTTATCCCTAGCTGCCAGAACAGGAAGGAGTAAATGTCCGTCCACTCTTCCACCTGCTTCGAAATAGGTTTGCCGGCGCCATGGCCGGCCTTGGGCTCGATGCGCAGCAGCACCGGGTTCGGGCCGTCAGTGTACGCCTGCAGTAGCGGGGTCATCTTCTTGGCATGCATGGGATCGACACGGGTGTCGGTGTCGGCGGTCATGAACAGAATTGCGGGGTAATCTGTGCCCGTGGTCACGTGATGATAAGGCGAATAGGCGTACAGCCACGGGAACTGTTTCGGATCTTCCGAGGAGCCGTACTCCGGAATCCACAGCTTGGCGATCTGGAAGTTCTGGTAGCGCAGCATGTCGAGCAGCGGTACCTGGCAGATGACGGCGCGGAACAGGTCCGGCCGTTGCGTGATCGCGGCCCCCATTAGCAGGCCGCCGTTGCTGCCGCCGCGAATTGCGAGGTGCTGCTTGTCGGTGTAGCTGCTTTTCTCCAGGTACTCGGCCGCCGCGATGAAGTCGTCGAAGACGTTCTGCCTTTTCTCCAGCATGCCGGCGCGGTGCCAGTCTTCGCCGAACTCGCTGCCGCCGCGCAGGTTGGCCATGGCAAAAATGCCGTCATGATCCAGCCAGGGAAAAATCGTCTTGCTGAATTCCGGAGTCAGGCTGACGTTGAAGCCGCCATAAGCGGTGAGCAGGACCGGAGTGTGGCCGGTCGGCTTCAGCCCTTTGCGCATCACCAGGAACATGGGTACACGTGTCCCGTCCTTGGAGTTGTACCAGACTTGCCTGGTTTCGTACTGGCTGGTGTCGAGGCCCGTCGTCACCTCGTCCCACACCGAGCTTTTCGTCGCGGAAATGTCGAAGCGGTAGATGGTGGTCGGCACGGTGAACGACGAGAACAGGTAGAAAGCGGTTGTACTGTCATAGTCGCCGCCGATGTCCGAGATCGTGCCGAGCGTCGGCAGTGGTATTTCGCCGAGCGGCTTGCCGTCGGTCGCAAAGCGCTTCAGCAGCGAATGAGCATTGTGCTCGTAAAGTGCGAACAATTGTCCGCCGATGATGTGCAACTCCTTGAGCACGGCGTCAGACTGCGGAATGATTTCGCGCCAGTGCTCGCGCGACGGCGCCGTCAGCGGCGCTTGGAAGACACGGAAGTGCGGGCTGTCTTCGTTGGTCAGGATGTAAAGGTTGCCTTTGTACGGCTGGACGAAATAGAGGAAATCCTTGCCCGATGTAATCGGGAGGGGCGCCGAGTTAGCTTGCAGGTCTTTGAGAAAGACCTCGGTCTTTGTCCAGCCGTGCTCGACCATGATGGCAAGCCAGCGGCCGTCGTCGGAGAGAAAAACGGCAGGCCAGTCCTGCGGATCGCGGCCTTCCCCGAAAATGAGCGGGTCCTTCGCCGGGTCGCTGCCCAGTGCGTGATAGAAGACGTGGCGGTTGTACATCTCCTGGCCGGCAGCAACCTCGCCCGGCCTGGGATAACGCGTGTAGTAGAAGCCGCTGTTTTCGTGTTTCCATGCAATGCTGGCTCCGCGCGTGCGCTCGATAGTGTCGGGCAGCAGCTCTTGGGTTGCGGTGGTGATCACGCGCAGCGTACTCATCTCCGAGCCGCTCTGCGAGGTGCCGAAGGCCACGAACTTGCCATCGTGCGAAACCTGCCACCAATCGAGCGCGAGGGTGCCGTCCTTGGAGAGCTGGTTAGCATCGACGAGTGGAGAGTCTTTGCTGTCTACGCCTTTGCGGACGTACAGCACCGGCTGGTTCTGCTTGCCGTCACGACGGGTGTGGAAGTAATAGTTGCCGCCGACCTGCGTTTCTCCAAGATTGCCGATCTCCAGCAGTTGCTCGATACGCGCGTGGAGCTTCTCGCGGCCCGGCAGCTTGTCGAGGATGCTGCGCGTGTAGGCCAACTGCTCGGCGACCCACTGCTGGGTTTCGGGAGTGCTGCCGTCCTCCAGCCAGCGATAAGGGTCGACCACCCTATGGCCGAAGTAATCGTCGGTGACAGGCTGCTGCTTGGTTGCGGGCGGCTTGGGAATATTCATCGTGGAAGAGGCGCTCGAGTGGTTCTGCGCGAGTGCGGCCGCTGAAAACAGAACAGCCGCAATCAGAGTAATGCAAAGGTGGTGGACGGCAAGGTGAAATTTCATCGCAGCAATGCGGCCCGGTTCGATTCGGGGCTGGGTGTGGGCGCGCTGGAAAAGCGTAGCAGCTTTACGGCGTCGCGGCCAAGTAAAGAGCTTCGACGAGTGAATGTCGATGAAAGTGCGGCGAAAAAGCCCGGGAGCAAAGCGGAGGCGCGAAGAACGCGGAAGGAAATCGCGGCGAAGCGGACAAGTCTTTGACGCAGCGCCCGTGCGCCGCTACAATATTCCTACAACTTGATGCGCCGATGGCGGCGCGCAGACACTCCTCAGTAGCTCAATGGCAGAGCATCCGGCTGTTAACCGGAGGGTTGTAGGTTCGAGTCCTACCTGAGGAGCCATTTCATTCCTACCCCACTGATTCCTCAAGGGCTGCGACCTTTCTCGCTAATGTTTTTCTAAGGTTTCCCTCGATTCTCGCAATTCGAGCCAGTGTCTTAGGATCAATACCCTCGAAATCGTGACGAGTTAATTGGCGCTGCATTCGCAAACGCCGAATCGATGCGCCGAGACTGTCATCTTCCGCGAATCTGCGCTGTTTCATCCGACGCCGGAATTCTGGATCGAATTCATAAAGCACTGCATCCGCAGCCGCCTCATAATCTCCAAATTTCAACGTAGCTCCATAATCGGCAACGGCAAATAGGTCAAAACAGGGACGAATGCCATTTGCAGTTGGCAAAAATGCATCGAATGGCACGACAAGAGGCTTAAGGTCACCGCGCCAAAGAGTAATAATCTTCGACGGCTCATCAACAGTGCCGCCAACAAAGCGATCCTTTCGATCGGGCGCGGTTAACACAGATTCTAGTTCCTCTTTTGGCAGTGCATCTGCTGGAAACGCCACTCTTGTAAACCGATTCTCCAGCGCGGGGAGCAGCGGTGGTCGAATCGTCTTCAAGACCACAATCCAACCTGGTTTCTTTGAAGACCGCCTGTGTGCAACTTCGCATGCGAGGTATTCCGCGAGGCTGCTCTTGCTGATGAGAAGCAGCAGTTCGGGAATGATCGCCAATAGCGTTCAACCCAATTGAACCAATCGGCCATCCACACTGACATCGGTCAAGAATAAAGGTGCGGTGAACTGGCAAAAAAGGCCGAGGAACATCTCCCCGGCCTTTTGGACGAAACACAAACCAGCTACAACTTGATCTTGCGACGCAAAATGCCCGTGATTCCCAAAATCCCAGAGCCGAGCAGGGCCAGAGTTCCAGGTTCGGGTACGGTTTGGGTCACTGGGGGAAGCGGCGTCAAAA
>JARLGI010000021.1 GCA_031296115.1 Acidobacteriota bacterium
AACCTGGGAATCGCGGCGCGATTCCCACATTCCCACCGCCCGGCTACTGCTATCTATTTTTCCAAAACCTATCCCCAAAGGAGTCTTCCTCACCGCCTGCACCTTCTCTCTTCAGCCTCATTCTTCGATTAGAAAAGACTCTCTGTCACAGAAAATTGTTTGTCCTAAAACAAAAACAGCCCCAAAAGTGGGGCTGTTCTTCTACAAACTCACGGTGTTGTGGCGCTTACGCGTAGATACCGCGCTGCCGGATGGTGTAGGCCACGCGATCAATCGCAAGCATGTAGGCCGCGATGCGGTTGTTCACATGATGGGTCCCGGCGTAGCGAACCACGTCCTCGAACGACGAGACCATGATGTCCTCCAGCTGCGAGTTGACCACGGACTCCTTCCAGAAATAGCCCTGACGATCCTGCACCCATTCGAAGTAGGAAGCTGTAACCCCGCCGGCATTCGCCAGAATATCGGGCATCACGAACACGTGTTTGTCCGCGAGAATGTCGTCCGCAGCGGCCGTTGTAGGTCCGTTGGCGCCTTCTACCAGCACCTTCGCCTTCACCTGGTCAGCGTTGGCGGAGGTAATCACGTTTTCCGTCGCCGCCGGCACCAAAATCTCGCACTCCGTGACCAGCAGGTCCTCGGTGGCAACCCGCTCCGCGCCCTTGAAGCCGTGGATTGTGCCTTCCTTCTGCCGGTGGTCCCAGAGAGCCTGAATATCGATGCCTTTGCTGTTATAGAGACCGCCGTCCCATTCGCCAATGCCGATTACCTTGTACCCAGCCTTATGCATGAGCAGTGCGGCGTTGGAGCCGACGTTGCCAAATCCCTGGATGATGACGCGGGTGCTCTCGCGGGCCATCTTGAGGTGCTTAATGGACTCATCGCAGATAATCATCACGCCCCGCCCGGTCGCTTCCCGCCGGCCACGTGATCCGCCCATGTTCAGCGGCTTGCCAGTGACCACGGCGGTCACCGTCTGGCGCATATGCATGGAATAGGTGTCCATCATCCACGCCATGGTCTGCTCGTTGGTATTCACGTCGGGCGCCGGCACATCTTTTTCCGGCCCGATAAATTCGATCAGCTCCGACGTATAGCGGCGCGTCATGCGCTCCAACTCGCCCCGCGACATCTGCTTGGGATCGCAAATGATGCCGCCCTTGGCGCCGCCGAAGGGGATGTTCACCACTGCGCACTTCCAGGTCATCCAGCTCGCCAGGGCGCGCACTTCGTCGAGGGTGACATCGGGCGCGTAGCGCACTCCGCCCTTGGCGGGACCGCGGGCAATCGAGTGCTGCACACGATAGCCGGTGAAGACTTCCAGTTGCCCGTTGTCCATCATGACTGGGATGTGAACAATGATTTCGCGGTTGGGCTGGCGAAGGACCCGCCAGAGGCCTTCATCGAGGTTCAGCTTCTCGGCCGCCAGGTTGAAACGCGCTCTCTGTTGTTCCCAGGGATTCTTTTCCTGTTCAATTGAGTGTGATGTCGTAGCCATAGAGTCTCCGAATGATCGCAGGCGTGCTGCGGGGCACGATCCAGAGCAACGGCGTCCAGTATCGGGCGGACAAACCTCCAAAGTATATGCAGCCGGGTGTACGCTGCGCAAGTAAAGTGATGCCTGCAAGGCTCCCGTATAATCCCAGTAAGCTCAGCAGCCAGCGTCCACGACTCTATGCTCTCACCTGACTATAAGAATTTTCTGCAACTCAGCCGCGACGCCACGCTCATCCCGGTGGCCAAGACGCTTAGCGCGGACTTGTTAACTCCTGTGGGAGCGTTCCTAAGCATTGCCGCCCGGCAGAAGTATGCCTTCCTGCTGGAATCGGTGGAGGGCGGGGAAAAAATTGGCCGCTATACTTTCCTGGGCGCGCAGCCGCGCACGGTGATCACCGCGCGCGGAAACGACTTGACGATTTGCGAGGGCTCCCGGCTGGAGCGCCGTCCGGGGAGCGTCGTCGAGTTGTTGAGGCGATACCTGCGGCAACATCGCCCGGCGACTCTGCACGGGCTGCCGCCATTCACCTCCGGAGGCGTGGGATATTTTGCCTACGACATGGTGCGGCAGTTTGAGCGGCTGCCGGATCGCGCCAAAGATGACCTCGGCTTGCCGGACTGTGTCTTCGCTTTCTACGACCGCTTGCTGGCGTTTGATCACCTGCGGCACCAGGTGCATATCATCGCTGCCGCCGACCTCCGCAGTGAATCGCCACGCAAGGCCTACGATCGGGCACTCGCCGACATAGCAACCCTGGAGGGGAAGCTGGCGCGCGGAGTTCACAGCCACCACCTTCACTGGTCCGAGAAGGGCGCAAAGAGGCCCATCAAGGTGCACAACAGCACGTCGCATGACAACTTTGTGAAGAGCGTTCGTCGCTGCAAGGAATACATCGCCGCCGGCGACATTTTCCAGGTCGTGCTCTCGCAGCGGCTCGACTTCAAGCCCCCTGCCGATCCTTTTCAGATTTACCGCGCCTTGCGCACTGTGAATCCTTCGCCGTACATGTACTTCCTCAAGCTTGATGATCTGCACGTGGTGGGCGCATCGCCCGAGATGCTGGTCAAGGTGTCCGGGCGAAAGCTGGAGTATCGGCCCATCGCGGGAACTCACAGGCGTGGCGCCAATCCCGCGGAAGACGAACGCCTGACGGCAATGCTACGCAGCGACGAGAAGGAGCAGGCGGAGCACATAATGCTGGTGGACCTGGGACGCAACGATCTCGGCCGCGTCAGCGATTACGGAACAGTGAAAGTCCGTGATTTGATGTACGTGGAAAAGTACTCGCACGTGATGCACCTGGTTTCGGCTTTGGAAGGCCAGCTACGCCAGGATCTCGATGCCTTGGACGCGCTGGCCGCGTGCTTTCCGGCCGGAACGCTGAGTGGTGCGCCGAAAGTGCGGGCCATGGAGATTATTGAAGAGCTGGAGCCGGTGCGCCGCGGCGTCTATGGCGGTTCGGTCCTGTACGCCGATTACGCGGGCAATCTCGATTCCTGCATCGCCATCCGCACCATGGTGATTCACTGGAACCGCGCCTACTTGCAGGCCGGAGCAGGAATCGTAGCCGATTCTGATCCGGAGAGCGAATACCAGGAGTGCATGAACAAGGCGGGCGCGTTGCTCAGAGCTGCAGAACAGGCAGGTTAGATTCGTTGTGATCTTTGTTTTAGACAACTACGATTCCTTCACCTACAACCTGGTCCAGTACATCGGCGAACTGGGTGAGGAGGTCGTGGTGCGTCGGAATGATCAGATCACGATTGGCGAGATCGAAGCGCTGCGTCCTGCTCGTATCCTGCTCTCACCCGGGCCTTGCACGCCGCAGGAGGCCGGCATCAGCATCGAGGTAATCCGTCACTTCGCCGGAAAGGTTCCACTGCTGGGGGTCTGCCTGGGGCACCAGGCGATCGGGGCGGCCTTCGGTGGTAATGTCGTGCGGGCAGGAACGCTCATGCACGGCAAGATCAGTTCCATTGAGCACGACGGAAAGTCCATCTTCCGCGGCATCCCGTCGCCAATGACCGCCACGCGTTATCACTCGCTCATCGTCGAAGAGAAGGGGCTCCCTGGCGAGCTCGAGATTTCTGCCACGTGCCGCGACCGCAACCGTGATCGCTTAATCATGGGGTTGCGCCATCGCAAGTTCGCTGTCGAAGGCGTGCAGTTCCACCCGGAGAGCGTGCTCACCGAGCACGGCAAACGACTCGTCCGCAATTTTGTAGAACTTTGACGCGCCTCGACAGTCGAGTGCGCCCTTAGTATAGTTTTCTCCGGTCTCAGCAATCGAACCCAATGGCCAATGCCGTAGAACTGCGCGGGATTCATAAGACCTTCGATCATTTCGTCGCCGTCGACCATCTCTCCATCAACATTCGCAAAGGTGGCGTGTATGGCCTGTTGGGGCCGAACGGCGCCGGCAAGACTTCTACTATCCGCATGATGATCGGCATCATCAGGCCGGACGAAGGAGAAGTCTGGTTGTTCGGTGAAAGATTTCACCGTGAGCAATTGCAGCGGGTTGGCTATTTGCCGGAGGAGCGCGGCCTCTACAAGCGGATGAAGGTGCTCGATCACCTGGTATTCCTCGGGCGAGTGCATGGGTTGACGGAGCACGAGGCCCGCAAGCGCTCCCTGGCCTGGTGCGAGCGGCTGCAGCTCAGCGAATGGACGCATAAGAAGGTCGAGGAGTTGTCCAAAGGTATGCAGCAAAAAGTGCAGTTCATCGCCGCCCTTTTGCACAATCCGGACCTCATCATCATGGACGAGCCGTTCGCCGGGCTTGATCCCGCCAACGCAGTTATGTTGAAGGACGTCCTGCTGGAGTTGAAGAAGGACAGCAGGACGATCCTCTTCTCGACGCATCGCATGGACCAGGTCGAGCGGCTGTGCGACGCCATCTGCCTGATCGACCACGGCCGCTCGCTGCTGGAGGGCGACCTGAAGAAGATCAAGGCGAGCTATGGCACGAACCATGTGCAGATGCAGTATGAGGGCGATCCGCAATTGGAGGGCAACGAACTGGTGCAGTCGTTCAATAACTACGGGAACTACGTTGAACTTCGCCTGAAGCCGGGCGCTGACGCCCAGCAGTTGCTGCGCACCGCGGCGGACCGCGCGCGCATCAGCCGTTTTGAATTGCTCGAGCCTTCGCTGGAAGAAATTTTTATCGACGTTGTGGGGAAAAATGCATAACGTCTGGCTCATCGTTCAACGCGAGTACCTGGAGCGTACCCGCTCCAAAACATTTATCCTATTTACCCTGCTGATGCCGGCGCTGCTCGCCGGCGGCATCCTTATCCCTGCGAAACTGTCGGAATTCAAATCGGTCGGCGCACAACGCATTGTGGTCGTGTCTGCCGACCCCGACCTGGCGAAAGCGGTGAGGCAGGAACTCCTCGCCCCGCCGCCGCAGGTCGCCGGATCTCCGCAGGAACTGGGATCAACCGACGGGTTCGTAGTGCAGGTCATTACGACGCCGTCGGACGAGCTGCGCGAAACCCTGCGCCAGCAGGTAAGTGCCGGCACCATCGATGGCTTTCTCTGGCTCAACGCCGACGATCTGGCCCATCACAAAGCGAGCTACAGCGCCAAGGATGTGACCGATTTCGAGACGAATAGGGCGGTGCGTTCCGCTGTGCGCACAGCTTTGGTGAAGCACCAGTTGGCGCAAAAAGGCATGACCGGGCCGCAGGTGGAAACCCTACTGACGCCGGTCGAACTCAAGACCGTGCACATCACCAAAGGCCACGAAGGTACCAGCGGCATGGCGGTCTTCATGACCGCGTTCTTCATGGTGATGCTGCTCTACGTCAACGTCCTGGTGTATGGAATCTCGGTGATGCGCTCGATTATCGAAGAGAAGAACTCCCGTATTCTCGAGGTACTGCTCTCCTCCGTCACAGCGAAAGAGTTGCTCGCAGGGAAAATCCTGGGTGTGGGAGCAGTCGGGTTGACGCAGATTGCGATATGGCTGGTCATTGGCGCCGGGTTCTCGACACCGGGAATGGTAGGCGCGAAACCGTACCTGTCGGATGTCCGCATTCCCGTCTCTGCCATCGCGCTGTTCGGCGTTTTCTTCCTGCTTGGATATTTTCTCTACAGCACGATGTACGCCGCGCTGGGGGCGATGGTGAACACCGACCACGAAGCGCAGCAGATGCAGTGGCCTGCCTTGTTGCCGATCCTGCTGGCCATCTTCCTGGCCAACCCCGTCATCAAGCACCCGGATTCGCAGATGGCCATCTGGCTATCAATGGTTCCCTTCTTCGCTCCCATCCTGATGTTTATCCGCGTGATGGTGGAAACGCCGCCCATCTGGCAGTTGGTGCTATGTTTTGCGCTCATGCTGGCCACGATCTACGGGCTATTGGCGCTTTCCTCGCGCATCTACCGCACCGGCATCCTGATGTACGGCAAGCGGCCGACTTTGCCCGAACTGCGGCGCTGGTTGAAGTACGCGGGGTAGAATTCTCGCGTGCCCGAACCATCCACTACGGCCGCTGAGGCAAGCCCTGCACCGCAGCTCACGATGCTGGAACGAGTGCAGCTCACGCTGGCGGCATGGATCGTTCCACCCCTCTTGTGGCTCATCGGCGGAACTCTGCGGATGACGATTACCTACGAAGAAGGTTCCATCCGCGGGCTCAACGATATCAAGCCCGGCATCTTTCCGTTCTGGCACCGCTGTGTTCTGACCGCGGCGTACCTCTTTCGCGATCGTGGCATCGGAGTGCTCACCAGCCTCAGCCGCGATGGCGAATACATCGCGCGCGTGATTAGCCGCCTCGGGTTTGTACCCGTGCGCGGCTCTAGCTCTCGTGGAGGCTGGCGCGGTCTGCTGGAGATGCAGAAGATGCTCGACGCGGGCGAAACCGTGGCCTTCACCATCGACGGACCTCGCGGCCCGCGCTACGTCGCCAAGAAGGGGCCGGTTCTCCTGGCGCGCATAACCGGCGTTCCGGTCACCCCGTTCTATGTCGCCGTCGAGCGAGCCTGGGTGTTGAAGACCTGGGACGCGACCACCATTCCCAAGCCGTTCTCGCGTGTCCATGTGCGCGTCAGTAAACACATCTTCGTGCCGCCTGATGCCGACGACGCCGCGCTCGACCGCTATCACGCCGAGATGCAGGCCTCGCTGGAGCGGATCACAGAGTTTGCGGAGGCGCAGTTTTCCTCATCTCGCAATTGACACCGCCACCCACCGACAGTACAGTCAAAGTTTCACCCTGGCAAATTTTCAGCCCAGGTTGTTCCTTGCCAATCGATGTTCGCGCGTTCCGCATTTGCGGAACTGGGAAGCGGGTGTAAAGCCCGTGCTGCCGCGCAACTGTAAGCGAGTCCTTGGCGGAAGGCCACTGTGCAAACGGGAAGGCCCCTGCCGCTGTCCGCGATTCCAATCGCAACTCGCAAGCCAGGAGACCGGCGCGAACTGTAACCAACCCCTTTCGCGTGCAAAGGAGGAGTGCCATGTCCGCCGTCTGTGTTCTACTCGTCGCCCTGCTTTGCTGTACGGCAGCCTCTGCTTCCGATCTAAAAGTATCCGTGAAGAGTCCCGCGGGCGATCGCGTGGCCGACGTCCAGGTCAGCATCTTTCACGCCGAGAACAACGCCGGCGCGGGCGTGCAAACTACAGCGGGCGACGGCACAGCCACTTTCCCCAACTTGCCTGACGGTAAATACCGCGCGATAGTCCTCGCTCCCGGATTCGCCGAGCAGTCGTTGAACGTGGCCATCCCTGAAACGCAAACCCTTACTGTCGAACTCAACCTCACGACCACGCCGCAAACGGTCGTGGTCTCGGCGACGGCAACGCCTACTCCAACCGAAGACACCGGCACCTCGGTCAGCCAACTCAATCATGATCAGCTAACGCTTCTCAACCCGGTTTCCAGCGGCGATGCGCTGCAATTCATACCGGGCGCCATTGTCGAAAGCACCGGACGCCGCGGCAACCTGGCAACGCTTTTCGTGCGCGGTGGCGAGTCGAACTACAACAAGGTGATCATTGACGGCGTGCCGGTCAACACGCCGGGCGGGCTCTTTGACTTCGGTGTGGTTCCGATGAACAACGTCGAGCGCCTTGAGGTGGAGCGCGGCGCGGAGAGTACGGTGTACGGCTCCGACGCGATGACCAGCGTCGTCCAGATGTGGACCGCAACCGGCAGCACCCACACGCCGCTGGTGCAGTTCGGCGCCGACGGAGGAAACTTCTCCACCGCGCATGGTTACGCGGCGGTCGCGGGCGCGCGCAGCATCATCGACTACAACCTGTTCGCCGACGAGTTCAACACACAGGGTCAAGGCGTCAACGACGCTTATTCCAATTCGCTGCAAGGCGGTAACGTCGGCCTCCGCATCTCCGACCGGGTTGTGTTTCGCTTGCGCGCGAGGCACTACAACAGCTGGACCGGCGTGCAATCGAACTGGTGGTTTAACGGCAATCCCGAGATTCCGCCCGATCCTAATCAGTACGCGCACCAGAACAACTTCCTGGCCAGCGGCGATCTAACGGTCAGCGGTCCCGGGGCGTGGCAACACGAGTTCAGCGGCTTCGAGTACAACCACGTCGTGCTGAACGTCAACCCGGTCGACGACCTCGACCGGCCTTTCGACTCGGCCTTCAACAGCCTGGCGAAATACAACTGCGCCGGCTTCGCCTACCAGGGCACGTACGCGCCGCGGTCCTGGGCGCTGACCACCCTGGGTTACACCTTCGAGGACGAGAACGGTTACATCAATAACAGCTCTTCTTTTGGGACAAGCACGACCCACGGCTTGCGCTTCAACAACTACCTCTTTGCGCAAGAGGCCGTCACCTGGAAGCGGCTCTCCGTTCTCGGTGGTCTCGGCTTGGTCGATAATTCGAGCTTCGACACCAAGGTCATTCCCCGGATATCGGCGAGCGTCCTTGTTCTTCGAGGAAACACCTTATTCAGCGGCACGCGCTTGCACGCCGGCTACTCGGAGGGCATCAAGGAGCCCAGCTTCGAGCAGACTTTCGGCATCACGGGGACTTTTCCCACGCTGCCGAATCCAGGTCTCCAGCCGGAACAGAACCGCGCGATCGAGGTCGGAGCGCAGCAAGGCCTCTTCAGCAACCGGCTGTCGCTCAGCGCGGTGTACTACCACAATCAGTTTCGCGACCAGATTGAGTACGAATACAACTCCGAAACCGGCACCAGCCAGTACGTGAATCTGAACAAGTCGATGGCCCAAGGGGCGGAAGTTGTGTTGAGCGGCCTGATCGCCAACCACCTGTCGCTGACCGGCGCCTATACCTACACTTCGACCCAGATTCAGCAGGCGCCACCGTGTGATCCTGCCGCCGGTTGCGATCCGCGGATCTACGGAGTCGGTGCGCCGCTCTTGCGACGCCCCAAGCAGGCTGGCGTGATGCTGCTGACCTATACCAGGCAGCGCTGGGGAGGAACACTTGGAGTGACGGCGATGGGCCGCCGACCCGATTCCGACTTTCTGTTCGGGTACATACCGCCCATTTATTATGCGACCGGATTCGCTCGCGTTGATCTCGGCGGATGGTACGCCATCAATCATCACATCTCGGCGTACGGCAATGTGGGCAACGTGCTGAACAACCACTACAACGAGGTGCTGGGCTATCCCGCGTTGCACGTCAATGTTCGCGCCGGACTCAGATTCAGTTTTGGCGGAGAGTAGGGCGGGGATCACCGAAAAACCCGGTCAGTCTTTTCCCGATGCGGATGCAACCACATGATTGTGGTACTTCAGGCGGATTTCACGCAGCTTGTCCACGTGCTGATCACTCAGCGGCTGCTGTTTCCCCAGCAGGTGCGTGACCAGCGCGATCTTGGCGAAGTGTTCGACGGTCTCCATATTCATGTAGGCCGTAAGCAGGTCAGCGCCGCAGGTCACGACCCCGTGATTGGCCATCAGGATGGCATCGTGTTCATTGAGCAGCGGTGCCAGCGCTTCCGCCAGTTCGGGAGTACCCGGAGTTTCATAGTTGGCCAGCGGCACCGAACCCAGGGTCACGATGATCTCCGAGCACAGCGCGCGATCAAGGGCGATCCCCGCTGCTGCATATCCGGTGGCGGTGGGAGGATGCGCATGCACCACCGCGCCCACGTCCGGGCGCCGGCCATAAATGAACAGATGCATGGCGAGCTCGCTGGACACTTCACGAGAGCCACTCACCCTGTTGCCCCTAGGATCCACGATCACCAGGTCGTCCGGTTCCATCAGGCCCTTACTCATCAGGGTGGGAGTACACAGGATGTTGCCGTTCTCCAGGCGCACCGACAGATTGCCGTCGGTGGCTGCCACCAGACCAGTCTGGTGCAGCAGCTTGCCGAAGCGGACAATCTCGTCCCTGTGCAGTTGCTCTGCCTTCATACGGTGGACCGCGGCCCCTCAACAAAACTTGCTTTATCCTACCGCAGGTCGCGGCGAACCGAAAAGTATTACTGCGCGGAAAGGGGCTGAATTTCGGCGGATTCGGCCCTACTGGCACATTTCCGCGGTGACTTTGGACGGTCGGGCATAATCAACAGGTGCTGGTTTCCGACTTCGCCTACCACCTTCCCGAGAACCTCATCGCCAAGCAGCCGCTCGCAGACCGCGCGGCCGCGCGGATGCTGCACCTCGACCGTGGCTGGGATCGGCGTGAGGACCGCAGGTTCCGCGACTTCCCCGAGCTGCTGCGCCCGGACGATTTATTGGTTTTTAACAATACGAGGGTGCTGCCGGCGCGGCTTTTTGGACATCGCAGCGGCGCTCGCGCGCAGCAGCTTTCGGCCGGCAATCCCGCCGCAAAAGATTTCCTTCGCGGCCGGGTGGAAGTGCTGCTTACGAAGCAGCTCTCTGCCAATCCGGTGGAATGGGAGGCGCTGGTGCATCCCGGGCGCAAGCTGGGCGTGGGCGAGCGAATTTACTTCGGGGCCGAAGCCACCGACGCCTCGCATGAGTTGGTGGCTGAGATCATCGGGCGCGGTACCTTCGGCGAACGGCATCTGCGCTTCGAGCTGGTGGCCGACTTTTTCGGCGTGCTCCACCGCATCGGGCACATTCCCCTGCCCCCGTACATCGACCGTCCCGATACGCCTGACGATCGCGAGCAGTACCAGACGGTCTACGCCAAGCCGCCCGGCTCGGTCGCCGCGCCAACCGCGGGATTGCACTTTACGCAAAAAATCCTGGAGCGCACCCGCGAACGGAGCATCGAGACCGCCGAGATCACGCTGCACGTGGGACTTGGCACCTTTCAGCCGGTGCGCGTCGCGGTAGTCGAGGAGCACAAGCTGCATCGTGAGTGGTACGAGATTTCGGCGGATGCCGCCGACAAGATTCAACGCGCACGCGATGCTAGGCGACGGATTGTCGCTGTCGGAACCACGACTGTTCGCACCCTGGAGTTCGCGGCGCGGCAAAATGCCGAGGGCCGCATCACAGTGCAAAGTGGCGAAGCTGACATCTTCATCTATCCCGGCTTCGAGTTCCGCGTTGTCGGCGCGATGCTGACCAACTTCCATCTGCCAAAGTCGACGCTGCTGATGATGGTGTCCGCGTTTGCCGGACGCGAGCGCGTTTTGCAGGCCTATGAACATGCCGTAAGAGAACACTACCGGTTTTACTCCTACGGAGATTGCATGTTTGTGGAGTGAGCAATCATCCGGTGCTAGACTGAGACCCGGAAAGGGTGGCGCGCCATGTCACGTCTATTCCTTTGCTTCTCATTGGTAGAAATTCTGCTCTTCGCGAGTCCTCTCGCAGAACAGGCCGAGGCTGCCGCCAGTTCATATGACGATCCTGAAGCCTACAAGGTGTATGCAGTGATTCTTCCCTCGGAAGCAATTTGGAAGAGCGCTAAGACTCTCATGATTCGTGTTGGGACTGAGTCGTTTGCGAACTGCGTGACCCCGGACGAGAAAATGCAACCCATAGCCGACCCCGCCATTGATGACTACGTGCATAAGAGCGAAAGGAAGTGGCTGCGGAGAAATTTTGAAATTGATAAGCCTTACGAGCTGATTTATTCCGACCAGATCAAGACGCTCTTTGCAAGCGGCGGCGACGGATGGCAAGCTTTTTATGAGCGATACCCGGACTCCGGAGGCTATGTCGAACTCTCTCCCGTCAGGGGCAACGATGACAGGACTGTGGCCGTCGTGTACATGGGTCATCATTGCCATTGGCTTTGCGGCGGTGGTCACCAATATGTCTTGCAAAAAAAGAAGGCAAGTGGCAGCGCATGACGCCGGGGGGGTGGGTCATGTTCATGGGTGTCGTGATGGCAACTCGTCCCGCACCTTGTTAAACTTTTCTCTTGCCCTCCACCCGTAAAACCGCGAAATCCGCCACTGTACCCAGCGCTGCCGAGCCAGGCAGCGCCGGAAAAACTACTACCGCCAAGCCTGCAGTTGCCGCGCCGCCGGAGCCCGAAGGCTCGAAGGGACGCATCTTCCTGATCGACGCGATGTCGTTCATCTTCCGCGCCTATCACGCGATGCAACGCCAGCGGCCGATGTCCACCAAGACCGGTATTCCGACCAGCGCGACCTTCGTGTTCGTGAACATGCTGCGCAAGCTGCGCGCCGACTTCACGCCGCAATATCTTGCCGCCGTCTTCGACGTCGCCGCCCCGACCTTCCGCGACGAGCAGGCCAAGGCCATCGCCAGCCTGCGGACGTTCGACGCCAAGTCACAGACTTTCGTAGACAAGGCCTACGACGGCTACAAGGCCAACCGCGCCGCCATGCCCGAGGACCTGGCGCAACAAATTCCCTACATCCGGCGCGCGCTGGAGGCCTATCGCATTCCCACGCTAGAAGCCTCCGGCTTCGAGGCCGACGACGTTATCGGCACTCTGGCGCACAAGGCGGCCGCCGAAGGCTATTCCGTGTTCGTCGTCTCCAGCGACAAAGACATGATGCAGTTGGTCACCGACCGCATCTGGGTGTTGAACCCGCCCAAGGACAATCTCATCTGCGACGCCGCCAAGGTCGAGGAGATAATGGGCGTCCTGCCGGAGCGCGTGGTGGATGTGATGGCCCTTCGCGGCGACGCCGTCGACAACATTCCCGGCGCTCCTGGAATCGGCGACAAAGGCTCGGTGGAGTTGATCCAGCGATTCGGCAGCGTGGAAGCCGCGCTGGACCACGCCGCCGAAGTCGAGCGCAAGACCTATCGCGAGTCGCTGCAAAACAATCGCGTCGCCGTCCTGACCAGCAAGGAGCTGGTCACGATTAGGACCGACGTCGTGGTCGAGTTCGAGCCGGAGACCATGCGCGCCCAGGAACCGGACGCCGCCGCGGCGCGCGCGCTGTTCACCGAACTGGAGTTCACCACGCTGGTGCAAGACTTCATCAGCGAAAGTGTGGAACTGGGCGAAACGGATTATCGCGAAGCAAAGTCCGGTTCCGACGTTGAAGCGGTATTGGCGCGCGCCAGAAAGCCGGGGGCGATGCTGGCCCTCGCGCTGGAATCAGGGGCACCGCAAGCGGCAAATCAGCCCGAAGAAGATAACGCAGAGGAGCAGGAGAGCGAACAGCTCTCACTGTCTGCTCCTGTGCCGATTCCGTCGGCTCCCGCAACCATTCGGCTGGCGATTGCAGCCGAGGAGGGCAAGGCGCTTTCCCTGGCGCTCGACGATTCCGGAGCGGCGCGAGTTCTCAAGCAAGCTCTGCAGGACGAGGCCATCTCCAAGACGGTGCACGACGCCAAGTCGGCGACGCATGTTCTGGCGGAGCACGGTGTGGCACTCGCCGGCGTGCAGCACGATCCTTTGTTGTATGCCTACCTGCTCGATCCCACCTACACGAGCTACGGCCTGCCCCAGACCGCCTATCACCACTTCAACCTGAAGCTGGGCCCTTCGCTGGCCGAAGCCGCCGACGTCACGCTGCGTCTGACCGCAAGACTGAGCCATGCCGTGGACAGCGCCGGGCTGCGCAAGGTGTACGACGAGATCGACCTTCCGCTGGTGCCGGTGCTGGCGCGCATGGAGGAAGCGGGCGTCAAGCTGGATTGCGAGGTGCTGGCCGAGATGTCGAAGCGGCTGGAGCGCGAGGTCGGCGCCAAAGCGCGCGAGGTCTACGAAAAGGCGGATGTCGAGTTCAACATCAACTCACCCAAGCAGCTCGGCGACGTGCTCTTCAACAAGCTCAACCTGCCGCAGCCCGTGAAGCACGGCAAGGGCAAGACCACCTCGACAGCGGTGGACGTGCTGGAAAAACTGGCCAGCAGCCACGAGGTGCCGCGGCTGGTGCTGGAGTACCGCCAGCTCTCCAAGCTCAAGTCAACCTACGTGGACGCGCTGCCGGCGCTGCTCAATCCCGCCACCAAGCGGCTGCACACCACGTTCAACATGGCAGGTTCGGCGACCGGGCGCCTGGCCTCGACCAATCCCAACCTCCAGAACATTCCCATCCGCACCGAGCTTGGCCGCGAGATCCGCGCCGCATTCATCGCCGAACCCGGACACGTCTTGCTCGCTGCCGACTATTCGCAGATCGAGCTGCGCCTGCTGGCCCATTTCTCCGGCGACAAGCTGCTGGTCGAAGCCTACCGCACCGGCGAGGACATCCACACCCTCACCGCCTCGCAGGTTTTCGGCATGCTGCCGCTGATGGTCAACGCCGAACATCGCCGCCGCGCCAAGGCGGTGAACTTCGGCATCGTGTATGGGCTGTCGGCGTTCGGACTTTCGCAGCAGATCGGCATCGACCCTAAAGAGGCCAAACTCTTCATCCAGGCTTACTTTGAGAAGTACAGCGGCGTGCGTGAGTTCATTGACCGTACGCTCGACGAAGCGCGCCGCGACCAGAAAGTGACGACGCTGTTTGGTCGAGTGCGGCCCATTCCCGACATTCACAGCAAGAACTTCAACCTGCGCGGCTTTGCCGAGCGCACCGCGGTCAATACTCCTTTGCAGGGCACCGCTGCCGACCTCATCAAGATCGCCATGATCCGCATTGACGCGGAGCTACGTGAACGGAAGCTTCGTTCGCACATGCTGCTGCAGGTGCATGATGAACTGGTCTTCGAGGTGCCCGAAGAGGAAGTGGACGCCATGGAGCGGCTGGTCACCGAGCAGATGGAGAATGTCTACGCGCTCAAGGTGCCGCTCAAGGTCGAAGTTGGCGTGGGGAAAAATTGGCGGGATATGGAATAGGGCTTCCTACGGCTGTCATCCCGAGCGAGGACCTTCAGTCCGAGTCGAGGGAGCTGCTCTTCTGGGCCTCTGTGGTGGATCAGACCCCGATTGCCTGCTGAATCGCGTTGGCGATCGCGTCGGTGTGGCGGCGCATCAGCTCTTCTGTCTCCGCCTCGATCATCACCCGCGCCAGCTTTTCTGTTCCCGAATAGCGCACCACCACTCGGCCGTTGCCGTTCAGTAGTTCGCCTTCAGCGGCGCGAATGGCGTCCATTACGGCGGGCAGTTGTTCCAAAGGAAGCTTCTCCCGCACCTTTACGTTCTTGATCTGCTGCGGGAAGACTTTCATGTCGGCCACCAACTCGGCCAGGGAAGTGCCCGTGCGGGCGATGACCTCCAGCACGCGCAGCGCGGTCAGGAGACCGTCACCGGTGGTCACATCCATGTCGCGGAAGAGGATGTGACCCGACTGCTCGCCGCCCAGCGTGGCACCGGTCTTGAGCATCTCCTCCAGCACGTACTTGTCGCCTACCGGCGCGCGCAGCATCCGGATGCCGCTGCGCTTGAGCGCGGCTTCCAGCCCCATGTTCGACATGGTTGTGGCGACAACCGTGTCGTTGTACAGGCGGACGTGCGTCTGCATGTCCCGCGCCGCCAGCAGCAGCACCGCATCGCCGTTCACGACGCGTCCCTTAGCATCGGAGAACAAGGCGCGATCGGCATCGCCATCGAAGGTGATGCCCAGATCGTATCTTCCACCGCTGGCAGCCACCACCCGGGCGACATTTTCCGGATACAGCGCTCCGCAGCCGGCGTTGATATTGCGCCCGTCCGGCTCGACATGAACGAAATCGGCCACGATGTTGCAGTGACGGAATGCCAGCGGAGTCACGGAACTGGCCGCGCCGTTGGCGCAATCCACCAGCACTCTCACGTGGCTGAGGTCCGTGGCGCAAACCAGCGACGACAGCCAGTCAGCGTACTGTTCGCGCAGGTCCTGCTCGCCCGGCAGCATGTCCAAAGCCAAAGCCGCCGCATCCGACGCTCCTGCCGCCAACTGTTCGAGATGCGCAAAGATGTCAATTTCGATCTCGTGCTCCAGTTGATCGGAGAGCTTGTAGCCGTCAGCGCCGAAAATCTTGATCCCGTTGTCCTGCCACGGATTGTGCGAAGCCGAGATGACGATACCTGCAGCAAACCCGTTCGTCCGAGTGAGATGGGCGACGCCAGGGGTGGTGATGACGCCGGCGCTCACCACCTGCACGCGCGCGGCTTCCAGCCCGGCGGCAAGGATCGAGCCGATATCGGCGCTTGACTCGCGTGTGTCCTGGCCGATAACTACGCGAGCATTGGCGTCGCGCTCGGCGAGACGCTCCCCCAGCGCCCGCCCGATGGCGTAGACGGTGCGGCGATCCAGCGGATACTCGCCCGCGACTCCCCGAATTCCGTCGGTTCCAAATAGCTGTCGCATCCGTGGCGGCGCCGAACTCAAGGCTGGCCTTGCTTTCCCGAGGTTTTCTCCGTGGTGACTGCCACCTGAATTGGCGTTGCGGTTTGCACCCGCACCAGCGGATCGTGGACGTAAGCGTGGGTGGTGAAGGTCGCCCTACCCACCAGCCCGGTGGCATCCACCGGATCGGTCATGGCGCTGCCGATGGCGTTCACCCGCTTCTCCGGGCCCACCACCGTCACCATGGGAGGATCAATGCTGACCGCGCTTATGCCATAGCCACTTAACAACGTGCCGATGACGCGGGGCTGCAGCGGAACCCTGCGGCTGGCACTACGGTCGAAGCTGACATGAAATTGCGCCGGCACGATCTGCACCACCTTCACGTTGCGCGGCACCTGCACCTGCCTGGCGGTGAGGTCAAAGGTCCGCTCCCCCGGCCCAGCCCCTTCCAGATCCAGGATTGCATGCACCGTCGAGGGATTCATCCCTTGCAGCAAGTGCTCCGGCCCCCGCAGGGTGACACGCGCCTGGAAAGGGTAGTCGGAGTTGATCTCGAGATTGGCGGGCGCGTGCTGAAATTCCAGCGGGACGGTCATGGGAATTTCGATCGCAGTGTCGCGTCCGACCGTCCACCAAAGCAGGATGGCAATGCCCAGCGATACCAGCTTGAACGAGAGGTTGTTGAACACGTATTTGCGAAAAAAACTGACAATCGACTGGCGGGTCATCAGCGTTCCGCTCCGTCGGCAAGGTCTTTCTCCTGCCGCAACCGGTCAAAAGCCCGGTCATCCGAGACAAGTTCGCGATCGCCAATCGGGGTAGGCAATGTCGCCGCCGGAACATACCGCCGCAGTACTTCGCTCAGCCGCTCACGCAGGTACTCGGGCGTAATGTCGGACTCGATCTGGCCGCCCACCGCAATGCTGATAGCGCCGGTTTCTTCGGACACCACCACCGAGACTGCGTCAGTTTCTTCGGTGATCCCTATGGCGGCACGATGGCGCGTGCCGTACTGCGTGGACAACAGGGGATTCATGGAGAGCGGCAGGAAGCAGGCTGCCGCCGCGATCCTTGCTTTCTGCACGATCACTGCCCCATCGTGCAGCGGCGCACTGGGACGGAAAATCGTCACCAGCAGATCGAAGGACAGGTTGGCGTCCAGCGGCACTCCACTTTCGACGAAAGTGCGCAATCCGATCTCGCGCTCAATCACGATGAGCGCGCCGGTAACGGTCTGGGAAAAGTGGTTGGCCGCCAGCACAATGTCTTCGTAGCTATCCGCTCCACTGAACACGCCACCACGGCCCGCGGATAGGCGCCGCCCCAGCCGCGCCAGCGCGTGCCGGATCTCGGCGCCGAAGACTACGATTAGCGCAAAAATTGCATACGGAACCAGATTGGCGACAATCCAATCAACCGTCTTGAGTTCTTCCAGGTGGGCAATCCAGAGCGCTGCGGCCAGGATTGCTACCGCCAACAGCATGGGGATGGCTCGCGTGCCCTTGATAAGCTTGAGGAACTCGTAGACGAGAAAGGCCACGACCAGGATGTCGATGATGGAGACCACCGACACTTGCGGCATGTGGCTGAAAATCTGTGTCATCACGGTTCCTAAGCTGGCGAAGAGTCCGGCGCGCCATGTGCTTTCATTCTAGGCTAGTGCATAGCGGTTCGTGAATAGTGGGTAGTTGTAATTGTGTAACTGATTCCATGACAATGTCGGCTCCCATGCCCGAGTAAAGTTGGTGGTGCTGACCAACCAACAGGCTCGGGAGAAAGGAGCCGAACGATGATCATTATAGGAGTAGACTTCCACCCC
>JARLGI010000022.1 GCA_031296115.1 Acidobacteriota bacterium
AGCACCGGCCAGCGCATGTACCGGCAGAAGGATGTCGAGTACGTGCTGCGGATCAAGAAGCTGCTGTATGACGAAGGCTTCACCATTCCCGGCGCGCGCGCGCAGTTAAAGGCCGAAGCCAAACCTGCGAAGCTCCAGGCCGGCCTGCCATTTCCGCCCGAAAAACGCGGTGAGAAGCTCAAGAAGGTTCGCCAGGGACTGCAAGAGATCCTGGGGATGCTGTCTAAGCGGCGATAGCGCAGGGCAGCGTCAAGATCCGGCCGGCTGCGACCATTACTCCTGAAAAGTTACGCAGACTCCATTGGGATCGATCGCACCAAACTCTTTGGTGCCCCAGGGTTTGGTCTGCAGCGCACCGTTAGGGTGCACCTCGCCGCCGCGCGCCTGGTATTCCGCATATAACGCTTCAATGCCCTTCACCGCCAAACGCACCATGGTCTGATCGCCGACCTTACGGGCCAGCGCCTTGTCATCCATACCTGCCAGGTGGAGGTAGGCGTCGCCGCGGTTGATGCCCGCATAATGCGGCGGGGTGGCGTCGCGACTGTCTCTGTAAATCCACAGATATCGGTCCACCAGCGCAACGATCCTGCGGTGTCGGCGGCGGGCAAAACGGGAATAGCGCCTTTGAAAATCGGCTCCATGCACGAAGCATAAACGGTCCGGCCAGGTTGCGCACCGCCCAAGCAGCGGACGAACGCGCGCGATCTTCTTCTCCCCCGCCGCCGCCGCTTGTCACAGCACTTTGTGACTGAGCGCACCGCGCCTGCGGTCGCGCATTTTGTATTACCCAAGGACGGAGACTTCCTACCCATGAAGGACTTCAAAGACGCCGGACATCTCTTTCGGCTGGCGGCGGTGTTCGCGGCGGTATTCCTGATCTTTTTACTGGTCAGGGCCGCGCTGGTGCCGAAAGGCTTTGGCAAATACGGCCATTTTCGCGCCGAGGCGATCGCCGAAGCCATGGACAAGCCCCTGAACTACGCCGGCCATAAGGCCTGCGAAGACTGCCACAGCGACATCGTCGAGGTAAAGAGCAAGGGCAAGCACAAAGGCGTGAACTGCGAATCGTGCCATGGTCCGCAGGAAAAGCACGTGGAAGATCCCGGCTCGGTGGTTCCCGCCAAGCTGGAGACCACTTCACTCTGCCCTCGCTGCCATACCGCGAATGCTGCCAAGCCGAAGAATTTCCCGCAGGTCATTCCTGAAGACCACTCCGGGGGCGTTCCCTGCGACACCTGTCATAAGCCGCATACTCCGGTGATTGAAGCGGAAGCCGCGGAGGTCAAGAAATGAGCATGACGCGACGGCACTTCCTTCTTCTTACTGCAGTCGCCGCGGCAGCGTGGGACTCGATCATCGCGGGCACGCCGGAAGCTGCTTCTACCTACAACATGACCGACCACTGGTACGGCATGCTGATGAACATCGAGAAGTGCATCGGCTGCGGCAGTTGCGTGCGCGCCTGCCAGTTGGAGAACAAGGTCCCCGATGGCTACTTCCGCACCTGGGTTGAGCGCTATCACATCGAGGACTGGACGGTTGAAAATCCAACCGTGGACTCACCCGACGGAGGCAAGAATGGCTTCGTCGAGTTGAAGGAGACGGGCGGCAAGAACTTCTTCGTCCCCAAGCTCTGCAACCACTGCGCCGATTCGCCTTGCACGCAGGTGTGCCCGGTGGGAGCGACCTTCCATACGCCCGATGGCGTAGTGCTGGTCGATGGAAAATATTGTCTCGGCTGTCGCTATTGCATCCAGGCGTGTCCCTACGGCTGTCGGTTCCTTAATCCGGCGACCAATACAGCGGAGAAGTGCAGCCTGTGCTACCACCGAATCACCAAGGGCTTGACCACCGCCTGCTGCGAGAACTGCCCAACTGGCGCGAGACAACTGGTGGACTTCAAGAATCCGAACGATCCCATTCACGAGTTCCTGAAGACGCACAGCGTACAGGTGCTGAAACCATATATGGCGACCAAAGCCAAGGTCTATTACTACGGGCTTGACGGCTCGGTGCGATAGGAGAATCCCGTGCACGTTCCGGTTGAAGGGTTCATGTATCCCAACGAAATAGAGCTGCAGTGGAGCGTTCTCATTGTGCTCTATCCGTTCATCACGGGCCTGGTGGCGGGCGCCTTCATTCTGGCGTCGCTGGAGCGCGTGTTTAATGTGCAGGCGGTGAAGCCGACCTACCGCCTTGCCCTGCTCACGGCGCTGGCGTTCCTGATTGTTGCGCCTATGCCTTTGCAGTTGCACCTCGGGCGGCCGGAGCGCTCGTTCGAGATGTACCTCACACCACACCGCACGTCGGCGATGGCGATGTTCGGCTTCGTTTATCTGTGGTACCTGCTGGGCGTACTGGTGGTGGAGATCTGGCTGGAGTACCGCCGCGACATCGTTGAGCTGGCGCAGTCGAGCGCCGGGCCGAAGAAGTGGCTTTATCGCGCCCTGACGCTGGGTTCGTACAACGTGAGCGAGCGCGCCCTGAAGATTGACGACAAGGTGGGATGGATCATCACCGTCATCGGCATCCCGTCGGCGTTCCTGCTGCACGGATACGTAGGATTCATCTTCGGATCGATCAAGGCCAATCCCTGGTGGTCCACTCCGCTGATGCCGGTTGTCTTCCTTTTCTCGGCCATGGTGTCGGGCATTTCGGTGGTGATGCTGCTCTACATGCTGACCTGCCGGCTGCGCAAACGGCCAATCAACATGCCCTGCGTGGACACCATCGCGATGTACCTGTTCTATACCTTCCTCATTGACTTCACGCTGGAGATGGTGGACCTGATTCACCGCATCTATGAAGCCGATGAGTCGTTCCGCAGTCTCGACTTCATGGTGCACAGCAAGCTCTACTTCTCGCAGATCATGCTGCAGATCGGCTTCGGGACCATCGTTCCGCTGGTGCTACTGGCCATCACGCAGCTGGTGAATCTGCCCGAGGCGATACGTAAATTCGCGTATTCCATTGCCGGAGTGTTGACCCTGATCGGCATCTTTGCGATGCGCTGGAACGTTGTCATCGGCGGCCAGCTCTTCTCTAAGAGCTTCCTGGGCTACACGACCTACAAGATGGGCTTTGTAACCAAAGAGGGGTTGCTGCCCGCCATCGTGCTCTCAATCTTGCCATTCGTCATTCTGTGGGTATTGGTAAAGGTGCTCCCGCCGTGGTACGAGGAGGCCCGATTGGCCCAGGCAGCGCACGGGGACTAAAGAACGAAAGTCAGGAACCTCAGAGACCGCTCCGAGAGGAGCATTGCGCTACTCGCCTCGGCCTCGTTTTGCATTTAAACTAGCCATTCGTGCGCATTCTCACCCGCTACATTCTGAAGGAAGTAATCTCGCACGCCTTTCTCGGGCTGGTGCTGTTCACTTTCATCATCTTCATGCGGGACCTGGGCCGCTTGCTGGAGTTGATCGTGCGCAACAGCGCCCCGCTGCCCAGCGTGGCTGAGATATTCTTTCTCACCCTTCCGACAACCTTCACCGTCACCTTGCCCATGGGCGTGCTGGTCGGCATCCTCATTGGACTGAGCCGGCTGGCGGCGGACAGCGAAGTCACGGCAATGCGCGCCAGCGGATTCGGTGTCGGACTGTTTGTGCGGGCGGTCTCGGTGTTTGCGATCGTGGTTTGGGGGCTCGCCATGCTGAACAGCATCTACATCGCTCCCAAATCAGCAGCAGCTCTGGTGGCATTGCAGAACCGGCTGAAATCGTCGCAGGCTTCGTTTGAAATCCAGCCGCGCGTTTTCTACGAGGAGTTCAAGAACACGGTTCTATATGTCCAGGACGCAATTCCTGAGGGGGATCGCTCCCTATGGCGCGGAGTGTTCCTTGCCGATACAACCGATCCCGCTTCACCGCGGGTCACGGTCGCAGACCGCGGTGTACTGCTGAACGACTCGCCCGACAATCTGCGGTTTCATCTGGAAGATGGCAGCCAGCAGCAGCTAGAAGTAAAAGGCAAAGATCAATACTCCATCACGACCTTTGAGAGCACCGACATTCCGATTGCGGTGCCGGCTGCCAACGAGCGTAACTCCTACGATCTGCTGCCGGTCGCGCAACTGAGCCTGCGGGAATTGCTTGCCAACGCAGCGCGCGAACATAAGGCTGCCGCTGCCATCGCGATCAGGGGCACTCCGGAGCAGCGCGACTTGGCGATCAAGGCGCGTGCCTATGACGAGCTAAAGGCGCGCTACTACGAGATCGAGTTCCATCGGCGCTTCGGTTTGCCGGCAGCTTGCCTAGTGCTTGCCATGGTTGGCATCCCTCTAGGTCTGGCGGCGCGTAAGGGCGGCAAGAGTACGGGATTTGTGCTGACGATTGCCTTGGTCTTCATCTATTACGTTTTCTCGCTGCTGGGGGTATCGCTCGGGCGTCAAGGCAAGCTGTGGCCTTGGCTCGCTGTGTGGGGCGGCAACCTGATCTTCTTCCTCTGCGGCCTGGTGCTGCTCTGGAGATCGGATCGCATGCCCGGCGAGGCTGGGAACCTTGGCGCGCTGTGGGCAAAGCTGGTGCGCGCGTGGGACGCGTTGGGAACCATGCGACCGAACCGGTGGCAACATGTCGATTTTGCCGCCCGCCGCCAGGGCAAGAAGCGGTTCAGCGCGCGCTTCCCGCTAATTTTGGACGACATGATTCTGCGGGATTTCGTCATGTATCTGGCGATGATCCTGGCAACCTTGCTGATCCTCGCGCTGGTCTTCACCTTCTTTGAGCTGTTCACCGACATCGTGCGCAACAAGGTCTCGGTGCTCCTGCTGATGGAGTATCTGCTCAACCTCAGCCCATCGCTGATTTACCAGATGACGCCGGTCGCCGTGATGCTGGCCGTCCTCATCACCTTTGGGCTGATGCAGAAATCGAGCGAGTTGACGGCGATGAAGGCCACCGGCATCAGCTTGTACCGCGCGACGTTGCCGGTGATCGTGCTCAGCGCCCTCTTCGCCGGAGGATTGTTCCTCTTCGATCAGGTCTACATACCCCATACCAACAAGCGGCAGGAAATCCTGCGAAATGAAATTAAAGGTAAGCCGGCACAGACCTATTTACAGGCAAACCGCCAGTGGATTGTCGGCGGCAATGACGAGATTTATTACTATCAATTCTTCGACGCCGATACCGATACATTCCGTGGAATCTCGATTTTCGAGTTCGATCCCAAGAGTTTTCAGCTAACTCGAAGAATCTCTGCAGCGCAGGCACACTGGGAGCCCGGCCTGAATAAGTTTGTCTTCGAGAATGGATGGGTTAGAAGTCTGAAGGGATCGTCGATCCAGGACTATAAGACCTTTGAGGTAGCTACCTTTACCGAGCTGCACGAGGACCCTGGCTACTTTAAGAAGGAAGTCCGGCAGTCGTCAGAGATGGATTACCGCGAGCTCCGGGATTACATCGATGATCTGCAGCAGAGTGGTTTCGACACAGTTCGTCTGCGCGTGCAGCTGGGGAAGAAGATTTCCTATCCGCTTATCACGCTGGTGATGGCGGTGCTCGCCATTCCGTTTGCGGTGTCCGGCAGGACCGGGGGCGCATTGGCCGGCGTTGCCTTTGCGATCGCCATCGCTGTCGTCTATATCGGAACTTCTGGACTATTTGAAGCCATGGGGAACGCCAATCAGCTGCCGGCGATGCTGGCTGCGTGGTCGCCAGATCTGGTATTCGGTTTGGCGGCAGGATACATGCTGCTTCGCGTGCCTACGTAGTCCGTCAGCTTCGCCCTATGTCCGCCACCAGCTCTCCAATTCGTAACAAGACTCGGCACCGTGAAACCGAGCCCGCGAGCTTTCCAAGTAGAGTTGGTGTTTGGCTTGCGCTAGCTGCCACGACTGGTCTCGGCGCGGTGCTACAACTCCATGCCATAACCACCAAAAGCTTCTGGCTGGACGAAGGTTCCAGCATCACCATGGCGCGGCTCGACTGGTTTAACTTCCTCCGCATCCTGTGGCGGCGGGAGATGAACATGGTGCTCTACTACCTGCTGCTGCGCGGATGGTTGCATTTTGGAGACTCAGTAGCTTGGATCCGTGGGTTGTCGGTGGTCTTTGCCGTGGCTGCTATTCCAGCCATATTCCTGCTGGGACGCAAAATGCTGGGCACCAGGTTTGGACTGGTGAGCGCCCTGCTGTTGAGCGTTAATGCATTTCAAGTAAGGTATGCGCAGGAAGCGCGGACCTACAGCTTGCTGGTGCTGCTGCTCATTGTTGCGAACTACTTTTTCGTATCTGCAATCGAGAGCGGACGGCGACGCGATTGGGACTGGTACATCGCTGCCAGCTCGCTGGCAATCTACGCGCATTTCTTTGCGGTGCTGGTTGTAGTTGCGCATTGGGTTGCGTTGCGCGTCATGGTGCAGACCGGCGTAACAGATTCGAGCCAGGAAGTTCGTGCGCAATTTCGGCGCGCGGCCCGTCTGGTGGCGCTGTGGACTGCGCCGATCTGGATATTCATAGCTACGACCGGAGCCGGCCCCATCGCATGGATTCCCAGACCCGGACTTCAGGACATCATAGGGCTGTTGCAGAAGCTGTCTGGCAATGTCCAGCCGTCGGAGCTGATTATGTACGCTGCGTGCGTACTCGCAGGCCTGATCGCTGGCGTCAAGGCGATGAAGCGAGGGCAGCCGGAGAGTTCCCTCTATGTAATCCTGGCCTGCTGGTTCTTCGTACCGCTGACTATCGTGCTGCTGGTGTCGATAGCGCGGCCGGTATTTGCTCCGCGATATCTGATGATCTCGCTACCGGCATGGATCATGTTGGCGGCCGGAGGTTTATCTGCTGCAGCCGGTCTACCTTCAAGGTCAGCGCGGCTTATGGCGGGTGTGCTGACGGTTCTAGTCGCGTTATACGGCCTCAGTGGCGTTCGCTCTTATTACAAGGCCGACTTTGATATTGGCCGCAACGACGTCCGCTCGGCCACCGCTTACATCCTCGACCATGCCCGGTCGCACGACGGCGTGGTGTTCTATTCGCTGTCTACGAGGTTTCCTTACGACTACTATGCCGCGCACAGTGGCAAGGCGGTGAAGCCCGATACTCTATGGCCGGGAAACAACTCCGGGGTTGGTTGGCGTGACTTCATGGGAGTGCCTGCTGCTGCGCGAGTACCTGAATTCTCACAAGGACGCGACAGGATTTGGGTCGTGACTACACCCCTACCGCCGAACGATCCTAGGTTCATGGCCTTCGAGGCGGCGCTGAACCAGCGGTATTGTCTTAGGGACACTCAGGATTTTCCCTACGTACAGGTGATGCTGTTCTCAAAATAACCAGCCCGGTCGAGTTTCGATGAAGACCAATGCCGCACGCCTGCTCGATTCGCTGGGTATCTCTTATGAACTTCGTGACTACGAGGTCGACCCTGACGACCTGGCGGCAGAAAGTGCAGCGGCCAAGGTCGGCTTGCCTCCCGAGCAGGTGTTCAAAACGCTGCTGGCGCGCCGCGATCGCAATGGGCCGTGCTTCGCGGTTATCCCCGGCAACTACGAGCTCGACTACAAGAAGCTGGCGGCGCTCAGCGGAGATCGCAAGGTCGAACTTGTCGCTCTGAAAGAGGTGCAGCCGCTGACGGGTTACATCCGCGGCGGAGTGACTGTCCTGGGCGCGAAAAAAGACTACCCCGTGTTCGCTGACGAGACCATCGAGTTGTGGGACGTGATATCAATCTCGGCGGGCATTCGCGGCACCCAAATTCTGCTTGCGCCGGCGGACTATCTTCGCGCGACCAACGCTGCTCTCGGAGAGATTGCACACGAAAAGCGGTCGAGCTGACCGCACTTCAAACGAGCGGAAACCTTCGATTTCCGCTGATATAATCGAACTATCAATGCAACGTAAGCGTTTGATCCGCTCGACTACAGTTCTTTGTGTTCGCCGCAACGACAAAGTGGTGATGGCCGGAGACGGCCAGGTAACGCTCGGCGAAGGTGTCATCAAACACACCGCCCGCAAGATTCGGCGGCTCTACCAGGACAAGATACTCGCAGGTTTTGCCGGCTCCACGGCCGACGCGTTTTCCTTGTTCTCGCGCTTCGAGTCGAAGCTGGAGCAATATCACGGCAACGTTGGCCGTGCGGCCGTTGAACTGGGCAAAGATTGGCGCACCGACAAGATGCTGCGCCAGCTTGAGGCTTTGCTGCTCGTGGCCGACCAGAGCCAGACCTTCCTCATCAGCGGACAGGGCGACGTGATTGAGCCGGACTCGGGCATTGCAGCCATCGGCAGCGGAGGCCCGTATGCTACGGCGGCAGCGACGGCCCTGATGGAGCACACGCAACTGGATGCGAAGGCGATTGCGGAAGAAGCCATGAAGATCGCCGGGAAGATCTGCATCTATACCAACGATCACATCACCATCGAAGAGCTGTGAGGGTGTATCCGTCTCGGCACGAGTCAATTCGTGCCCCGCACGGACCTTCGCGATGCCGAGTTCGCTGAGAGAGAAAACATAAAAGCAGGTCCTTCACGAGCTAAAGCTCGCTCGGGATGACAAGGGTTTTTGGGAGCGCCATTATGTACGCCCCGAAGGCGTACTCCACCCGCGGCAGGTTGTTCCATGCAGATCATCGAAATCTACAAATCGCTGCAAGGCGAGTCATCCTACGCGGGGATTCCGTGCGTCTTCGTTCGGCTCGCGGGATGCAACCTGCGCTGCGTGTGGTGCGACAGCGAGTACACCTTCAAGGGCGGCTCGCGCATGACGCAGGGGCAGATCGAAGCCGAAGTTCGTCGCCTCTCGCCCGCCAAGGGGCTGGTCGAAGTCACCGGAGGCGAGCCCATGTTGCAGGAGCGCGAAGTCGTTCCCATGATGGAAAACCTGCTGGCCGCGGGCTATACGGTGCTGCTGGAAACCAGCGGCGAGCGTCCACTGGCGAGTGTGCCTCCCGGGGTGGTGAAGATCGTTGACGTGAAGTGTCCTGACTCGGGCGAGGGCGGGACGTTCCTGCCGGAGAACCTGAACGCACTGACTGTGCGCGATGAGCTGAAGTTCGTCATCGCCAGCCGCAGAGATTACGAGTTTGCGCGCGACTTTATCCAGGAGGTCGCCTCCAGCCTGTGCGCCTCCATCATCTTTTCTCCGGCGTTTCGCAAGGACGCGACTGGCAGTCGCAGCGCTGATCATTGCCTGGTCGATCCGCGCGACCTGGCCGAATGGATTTTGGCGGACAACTTGAACGTGCGCCTGGGATTTCAGATTCACAAGTTCATTTGGGAGCCGTCGCTGAAGGGCGTCTGAGATGGCGGACACAGGAAACAAGGCGGCAGTGGTTGTGCTCAGCGGCGGCATGGATTCGACCGTATGCGCGGCCTTGTCGGTCCGCGAGCACGGTGCAGAGGCCACGGCAGCATTGCACATCAGCTATGGTCAGCGAACCGAGGAACGCGAGCAGCAGGCGTTTCGCGCGATTTGCGACCGGCTGGGAATTCACACCCGGCTGATGTTCCGCACGCCGTTCTTTCGTGCGATTGGCGGATCTGCCTTAACCGACGAAAAGCTCGACGTTCCCGATGCGGGGCCAGAGATTGGCGCCGAGATCCCGGTCACCTACGTGCCCTTCCGCAATGCCCATTTTCTTTCGGCAGCAACCAGTTGGGCAGAAGTATTGGGTGCCCGGTGCCTCTATATCGGAGCAGTGCAGCAGGATAGCTCAGGCTATCCCGACTGCCGGCCGGAGTTTTACCAGGCGTTTAACCAGGCGATTCGTACTGGCACCAAGGACGGAGCCATCCGAATCGAGACGCCTCTGATCGGGCTGCGAAAGTCGGAGATTGTGACGCTTGGCCTTGAACTCGGTGCTCCCTTCGATTTAACGTGGTCATGCTACAGCCGGGTGGACCAGGCGTGCGGCATTTGCGAAAGTTGTGTACTCCGCTTGCGGGCCTTTGCAGCGGCGGGCGCTCACGACCCGATTCCGTACCTTGCGCCGGCTTCCCGGAAGCATTAATCAAGCTCTCGCGACACTTTGCAGGGTTGGGTGCGCGACGGAGACAAACACTATGAAGAGATTTTTTCTATTCGTTTCTCTGCTGGCAATTCTAGTTGGACTTAGCGCCATTCCGGCGCTGGCGCAGGCAGGCTCGGTGAAAGGCTCTGCCAAAGATGAGAATGGCAAAGCGATTGCCGACGCCACCGTCGAGCTCGACAACGTCGAGACCGGCAAGAAGGTGACTACCAAGACGAACGGCAAGGGCGAGTACACGGCGATGGGCTTACCTCCAGGGGCCTACAACGCCATTCTCATCGACAAAGACGGAAAGCGGATCGACGCCTTTGGCAAGGTTCCGGTTGCGGCCAGCCAGGAAACTCCAGTCAACTTCGATCTGAAGAAGGACAAGGCGGGCGGCCCCAGTGCGGAAGAAGTGAAGAAGTATGAGGCGGCCAAGGCAGCCAACGAAAAGATCAAGGGCCTGAACGCCATACTGGCGCAAGCCCGCGATTTGGATAAAGCCGGCAACTACGATCAGTCGATCGCTTTGCTGCAACCGGCGGCCGAGCAGAATCCGGCGCAGGATTTGCTATGGGGCTACTTGGGCGATGCCTATCGCGGCGCCAAGAAATATCCTGAGGCGATTGACGCCTACGGCAAGGCCCTTCAGCTTAAGCCCAAGAATGGTGGTTACATGAGCGGACTGGCCGACGCATATGCCAAGGCGGGGCAGACGGATAAAGCCGTTCAGGAGTACAACGCGGCCGCCGAAGCCGAGCCCGCCAACGCCGGGACCTATTACTTCAATGAAGGGGCGGTGTTCACCAATACGGGCAAGGTGGATGAGGCGCTTGCTGCCTTCGACAAAGTCATCGCCGCCGATCCCACGAGGGCCGATGCCTACTACTGGAAAGGCGTGAATCTGGTCGGCAAGGCAACCACCGGTAAGGATGGAAAGTTCGTCGCACCTCCGGGAACAGCCGAGGCGTTCCAGAAGTACCTCGAACTCAAGCCCGACGGTCCGAATGCTGAGGCGGCCAAGCAGATGTTGGCCAGCATTGGAGCTTCTGTCGAGACCAGCTATGGAAAGGGCAAGTCGACGTCGAAGACGCCCCCCAAGAAGCAGTAAGCAATCCGTTTCCCTGAGGGCGGCCACGTGCCGCCCTTTTTGTTGGCGGGGTGTGAGGACCGCAAATCGAGCCATTTTGCTCTCGTCGCCCATCCCGTCGCAGCTGCGTAACGCGGCCTTCGACGAAAACATGTCCGCGCAAAATGCGTTTACACCCTAAGTTGCCGCCCAGATTATGATGGGAGAGGCTGATTCACAATCGGGAAGAAGTCCGGGACATGTAGGTAGTCTAGATACCTTCCGTGCTCGTGCCCGGTCAAAAGGATATTGATGAATTGGGGCTCTTGGTTATTCGGTTTTGCTGGTAAAGCAACCGCTCGCGGTATCCTGCTCTTCGCGTTGCTGGGATTCGTGTCTCCCGCGTGGGCAGCCCTGGGCGACAATTCAGCCTCAGTGCAGGCTGATTCCGCTCGTATGAATGGAGCACTGCGCAGCACTTCCAATGCGCGCTACACGATTCAGGAGATCCGGACTTCGAACGGGCAAACGGTGCGAGAGTTTGTTTCTCCCGGCGGCTCAGTGTTTGGGGTGGCATGGGACGGGCCAACCACGCCGGACCTCCAGCAGCTGCTGGGTTCGTACTTCGAGCAATTCCGGCAGGCTTCCGAGCAGCGCCAGCACCCGCCTCGCGGACCGCTGGCCATCGAGACCCCTACCCTGGTGGTTCAGCAAAGCGGTCATCTCCGCGCATTTCGCGGGCGGGCTTACCTTCCAACAGCGCTGCCGAGCGGTGTGCAGTCGAGCGAGATCCAATGAAGAGAGTTGACGTGGGCAAATGGCTTTTGCTTTCGTTGGTGTTGGCCGTACTCGCGCTGCTGGCTGCCTGCGGCAGTTCGTCACCCACCGTCACATCCGTGTCCGTGGCCTGCACACCGAATACCATCACTTCGGGTGGAACCAGCCAATGCGGTGCGGTTGTCGGCGGCTCTGGGAACATCAAGCAAACCGTAGTATGGAGCTCCAATCAGGGTTCCATTTCGTCGAGTGGACTATTCACCGCCCCTATGGTTACGTCGCAGCAAAGGCCTGTCATCACAGCTGTCTCCTCGCAGAACAGCGCCCAGAGCGGCACCTACCAGATAACTGTGAACCCCACCGGGCCGAGCATCACCTCGGTGAGCGTATCGTGCTCGCCGAGCGTTCTTCAGTCAGCACAGACCAGTCAATGCTCGGCCATGGTTAATGGTATTGGAAACTTTGACAATGCCGTTACGTGGAGCGTCAGTTCGGGCAGCATCTCCGGTTCTGGAGTATTGACCGCGCCAATTGTGCCTACGAACACTCAGGTCACGGCGACCGCTACCTCGGTGCAGGACAACACCAAGTCGGCATTCACCACTCTGAACATCAGCCCGGCCGGCACCGTCAGCTCCGTGACTGTGAGCTGCGCGTTATCTACGATCCAATCCAATCAAGACAGCCAATGCACGGCCACGGTAGGCGGCACAGGGAGTTTCAGCCCTGCTGTGACGTGGGCCGCGAGCCCAGGCACGACAACTCCTTCGGGCCTTTATGTGGCGCCGACTGTGAGCACTAGCACTGCAGTTCCGGTGACGGCTACCTCGGTGCAGAATTCGGCCCAGGCGGGTTCGGCCACGGTGACGGTGAATCCGGTGGCGGCGGGGAATAACGTTGTGCCGGTCACGGTCGATGCTGGACCAACAAACTCCTACGTGAACGGCGCATTCGCCAGCGCAACAATCTGCGTCCCGGGAACCGCTACCTGCCAGACGATTGATCATCTGCTGGTGGACACCGGCTCGGCAGGCGTGCGTCTGCTGGCTTCCGGCGCCGCCGGGGGAGAACTGGGCTTGGCCTTGCCGCAGAAGCTCGCTCCGGATGGCAACCCGTTGAACGAATGCTTCCCGCTGGCAGATGGATTCGTCTGGGGACCCGTTGCGCAGGCGGACGTCATGCTCGACGGCGAACAGGCCTCAACCCTGGCAGTGCAGGTGATTGGACAAGCCGGCGAATCTTCGGTTCCGGGCACGTGCAGCAACGGCACAACCGACCTGAGCGCGTTATCAGCTCTCGGCGCTAACGGCATCCTGGGAGTTGGTCTATTCACCCAGGATTGTGGTACCGCTTGCACGCAGGCCCCAACCAACGTTTATTACTCGTGTCCTTCCGGCGCGGCCTGCCACCCGATCACGCTTGCCACCACCAGCCAGGTGCTCAACCCGGTTCCATTCCTCCCGGGCGATAACAACGGCGTGCTGCTGCAACTGCCCGCTGTGACTCCGCCGGGAGCTACCACCTTGAGCGGTACGCTCTTCCTCGGAATTGGCACGCAGGCGAATAATGGTGTCGGTTCGGCTGCTGCTTACACTACGGATTCGAATGGCAATTTCCTGGTGACGTACAACGGCACGAACTATCCGGGCAGCATCAGCAGTGGCTTGAACGCAAATAACCTCCTTAACTCGACCACGGTGCCGCAGTTACCTGCATGTACCGGCAATTTCAGCCAGTACTATTGTCCGGCTTCAACCCAGTCCATCAGCGCGACCAATGTAGGCATAAACAACGCAAGTTCGCCGATCACCTTCGGCGTCGATAACGCTATGGATCTGTTCACCACCAACCCGACTTTCGCGGTTTTCCCCACGCTTGCCGGGCCATCAACCGCCGTTCCCCAAGCATTCGATTGGGGCTTGCCGTTCTTCTACGGAAGAAACGTCTTCACCGCGATTGAGAGGGCGAATACCCCCTTGGGCCCGGGGCCGTTCTGGGCTTACTAGGCGTTCGGAGTTCGGCGTAAGTGAGACGTGTTGCTCCCACGGTCCGTAATCTGGAGTGAGTGGGGTTGGATAGCGGCCGCAAATCTGCGGTCTACAGGGGCAGAGCGTGATCTTGATCAGGTTCTGTCCGGATGCCGGTTTGACCCTCCAAACTTGGCCCTGTTAGACTTTATGTTTACCCGCCTTTTGGCAATCCACACAAGGACCACGCGTGCGCAGTTCCACTCGACATCAGCTTAAGACAGACGAATTCCGAGAGACAACGGTCACAACCCTCAACTGGGCGGTTGAAAACCAGCCGAAACTGGTCGCGGCGGCAGTGGTGGCTGCGATCATCCTGGCGGTGGTGATCGGCGGATACGCCTACGTCAACTATCGCAATCAGCAAGCCCGCGGCACGCTGGCAGCAGCCATCGACAAGTACAACGCGCCGATCCGTCCGGCAGGTCAACCGGCCGTGCCCGGCGAGCCTAGCTACGCTTCGGCGGTTGATCGGGCCAAAGCCGCGAACGCGGAATTCACCGAGATTGCCAACAAGTACTCATTTACCGAATCCGGCCGCATCGCTCGTTACTTTGAAGGGATCACCCTGCGCGATATGGGGAACACAGCCGCGGCCGAGAAGCAGCTCAGCGAGGTCGCGTCGGGGTGGGACAAGAGCATGGCCGGACTGGCGAAGCTCGCACTCGCTGGCTTGTATGTCGACACCAACCAGACCGCAAAAGCCATCGACATGTATAAGCAGTTGATCGATCACCCTGCGAGTTCGGTGGGCAAGTGGACACCGCAATTCGAATTGGCCGATCTCTACACAGCCAACAATCAGCCGCAGGACGCGCGCAAGCTCTACGAGCAACTGCAAAAAGAAAGCCCCACCACTCCGATTGGGCAGATGGCCACACAGAAGCTGCAGGCACTTGGTCCGGCAGCGGCAGCACAGCCTACCCAACAGTAACTCTCAATCACTGCTGTTCACTCGAACCGGTCGCTTAGGCGGCCGGTTTTTGCAGCGCCGAGGAACATGCCCGGGCCACGGCAAACTTACGCCTGCTCGCCGCATCTCTCTTGGTTGAACTGAAGCTGCTCGACGATTACTTCACCGTGTAAGTTAGGAGGAAGGCATGAAAGGTTTTCTGTTTGGTTTAGGCATGGGGATCGGCTTAGGAATTCTGTTCGCCCCCATGAGTGGCGAAGAGACCCGCAACAATCTCGCTGATCGCGCCAACGACCTGGCAAGTTCGGCTCGCGACACCTATGAGCAGGGACGCGAGCGCGTCAATCGCGGCGTCGAGTCCATTCGCAGTACCGCCGAACGCGCCATGGGACAGGTGCGCTCCGGCGTTCAGGAAGGAATGCGCGCCACCGGCACCGATAGCAGCGCGCCGAGCGCCAGCGGCGTCTAGAGCAGCGCAGGCTTTATTGCGCGCGGACGGTCTAAGAGAGAAAGGGCCACCACGGAGGCACGGAGATCACGGAGGTTTCAGAGCTGCACTTTTTCTGTTCTCCGTGTGCTCTGTACCTTTGTGGTGAGCTGTTGTTCTTCGTGTAAACGGATGAAACATCCTGTCGGCTAGGCTCACCGGCACCGCCCCGACTTTACCCTGACGGCCCCACTTTGCGGCGCTCATCCTGCGAGATAAAGAGCTCGGCAAGGTCGAGGTCGGCGGGAGTAGTGATCTTGATATTGCGGGGTGATCCCATCACCACGTGAACTGTCCCGCCGCTGCGTTCAATCAGCGACGCCTCGTCGGTTCCGACAAAACCGTCGGCCAGGGCCTCCTCGAAGGCCTTGCGAATCAAGCCGTAGCGAAAGCCCTGAGGGGTTTGCGCCATCACCATCTTTTCGCGGGGTACCGTCGCAATCACTACGGCGCCGTCGGCGGTGCGATCCACCTGCTTCACCGTATCGATGGCAGGAATACCGGCGATTGCCGCGCCATACTTCTGCACTCCCTCGATCACGCCGAGGATCGTTTCCTGATCCACGAATGGCCGTACCGCATCATGCACCAGCACGATGTCATCGTCGGCGGCATTGAGTGTGCGCAGCGCGTTGACCACAGAATCCTGACGGTGCTCACCGCCCTCAACGATCTGAACCGGCTTGCGGAAGTGTTCGCGGGCAACCGATGACTCGAAACTAGCCCTCTCGTTGCTACGCAGCGCCACAACGATTTCGCTGACGCGGGGACACTCGCCGAACTTGCGCAGCGTGTGAATGAGAATAGGAGTGCCTTGCAGTTCAAAAAACTGCTTGCTCTTAGACTTGAGTCCGCTCGCGGGAGCTGACATGCGCGTTCCCAAGCCCGCAGCGGGGATGACGACGAATACCTTCATGATGGGCTACGCAGTATAACGCCGCCGGGTCGGGGAGCACAAATCGGCCCTCGAATACGATAGCTGCTATCGCTTAACAGCTATTCTTATCAAAAATAACTGTAAATATTTGTAACGCCGCCGCGTCGTAACCGGATTTTCAAGGGCACGACACTCCGCTTTGATGTCCCCCAGATATTTAAAGCGAAGTCGTAATTTTCCCACGCGAAAAGGGGATGAGGAGGAGTATGCGTCAGTTCCTAGCTTCAGCTTTGATGGCGGCCCTAACCTTTGGACCGCTGATGACGCCGGAGGTGGCCAATGCCGCTCCAGCGCAGAGAGTGGCGGCTCGCACACCCGCGACAGCCACGCCCATTCAACATCTGGTGGTGATCTTTCAGGAGAACGTCTCCTTCGATCACTACTTCGGGACCTACCCGTTCGCCACCAATCCTCCGGGCGAGCCGCAGTTCACGCCGTCGCCGGCCACGCCCTCGATTAACGGCCTCGGCATCACGCTGTTGAACGCGAATCCGAACCTGAATCCGGCCAATGGCGCGGGTGCTACTAACCCGTACCGCCTGGACCGCTCGCAGGCTGCCACCAACGATCAGGACCACAACTACACGCCCGAGCAGCAGGCGTTTGACGGTGGAGTGATGGACCTGTTCCCGCTCTTCATCGGCGTCGCCGGTCCACCGCCTAACGCCCCGCCGCAGCAGGTGGTGACCACCGGCTTGACGATGGGCTATTACGACGGCAACACCGTCACCGCGATGTGGAACTACTCCCAGAACTACGCTATGAGCGACAACTCGTACGACACGACCTTCGGGCCGTCGACTCCGGGCGCTTTGAACCTTGTATCCGGTCAGACCAACGGCGTCACCCAGGTCATGGGCAACCCGCCGGTGATCGCTGACGGCCACGGCGGCTTCAGTGATTACGGCGATGCCGATCCGATCGGCGACGTCTGCTCCGCCGGTGCTCAGTTCCAGGTGGGCGGCAAGAACATCGGCGACCTGTTGAGTGCTGCGAACGTGACTTGGGGCTTCTTCGAAGGGGGCTTCGACCTCACCATCGTGAATCCCGATAACAGCACCGGCTGCAAGCGTGACCATACTTCGATGATCACGAATGTGAAGAAGGCGGACTACATTCCGCACCATCAGCCGTTCCAGTACTACGTCTCGACACAAAATCTTCAGCACACCCGCCCGAGTTCCGTGCAGATGATCGGACACAACGGTGACGCCGGCAACCACCAGTACGATTCCCACGATTTCTTCGACGCGGTCAACGCCGGCAACTTCCCGGCCGTCAGCTTCCTGAAGGCCGCCGGCTATCAGGACGGCCACGCCGGCTACTCCGACCCACTCGACGAGCAGACCTTCGTCGTCGACACCATCAACTTCCTTATGCAGCGTCCGGAGTGGAAGTCGACTGCGGTCGTCATCGCGTACGACGACTCCGACGGCTGGTACGATCATCAGCTTGGCCAGATCGTGAACAGCTCGCAGACATCCGTTGACGCCCTCACGGCCCCCGGCCAGTGCGGCGCCGGCGCCCCGTTCCTTGCAGGCGTTTCAGCCCCGAATGCGCAGGGCCGTTGCGGTTACGGACCTCGCCAGCCGTTGCTCGTGATCTCGCCTTACACCCGTGCCAACTATGTTGACCACACGACGACCGATCTGAGCTCGATCATCCGCTTCGTGGAAGACAACTGGCTCGCCGGACAGCGTATCGGCGCCGGCTCGTTCGATACCATCGCCAACCCCATCACGTCGCTGTTCAGCTTCGTGATGCCGAGCACGTGCTTCCGCACGGTCACTCTTGATGACAACACCGGCGAAGTAACGCAGAAGGGTTGCGTCTTCTAAATCTACTTTGCAGGCCTGCCTGCGAACTATCCGGGCACGTGCGGACAGAACCCGCGCGTGCCTTTCTCATTCACGAGATTTTAAAATTGCATTGATACAGTTACTCAACTTGTGATCACTCGACGCTCTTTTCTCAAACAGTCGACCTTATTTGCCGCAGGCGCCTACTTCCACGGACAGCTTCCGCCCGCCATGCGGCACCATCCCATCGCCAAACAGCAGGTCGCCTTCGACACCGGCAAGCTGGAAAAATGGGTCGACCCTCTGCCCGTTCCTGCCGTCGCGCAAGCACAGGGCAAGCGGCCCAGTCCCGCTGACCAGCGTCTCATGGTGCCTTACTACCGCATGTCCATGCGCCAGACTGACATCAAGGTGCATCGCGACATGAAGCCGACGCGCTGGTGGGCCTGCGCGTCATCAGTACCAGGCGCAACCATTGACGCCCGCAGCGGAGAGCCGCTGCTTATCGAGTGGGCCAACGAACTGCCGCAGGAACACTTCCTGCCTATCGACCATAATCTCCACGGCGCTGAAGCCGACAAGCCGCAGGTCCGCACGGTCGTACATGTTCACGGCGCCAAGGTCCGCCCGCAAGACGACGGCTACCCCGAGGATTGGGTAGTGTCTGGCAAGTCCAACGTCTTCTACTACCCGAACCAGCAGGACCCCGCCATGCTCTGGTATCACGACCACGCGATGGGCATAAACCGTCTCAATATCTACGCCGGGATGCTAGGGTCTTACATTGTCAGAGACAAGTTCGAAGATGAACTCAACCTTCCCAAAGGGAAGTATGAAATTCCTCTGGTGATCTTTGATCGTGACTTCACCCTCGACCACCAGCTTCTATATCCCATCTCAGGCAACGCTGACGCGCCATGGGTGCCGGAAGTGTATGGCGAATCGATTCTCGCCAACGGGAAGCTGTTTCCTTATTGCGATGTTGAGCCGCGCAAATATCGTTTTCGCATTCTCAACGGCTCCAACAGCCGTACCTATCGCTTCTCGTTTGGTGACGACATCCAATTCCACCAGATCGGAACCGACCAGGGGTTCCTGTCCGCGCCTGTGCCAATGAAGAAGCTGATTTTGGCGCCCGCCGAGCGTGCTGACATCATTGTCAACTTCAGCGGACACGGTGGCGAGAAGATCATCTTCAAGAACGACAGCTTCAGCATCCTTCAGTTCCGAGTCTCCGCCAGCAAGGTCAATGACGAGAGCGCGCTGCCTGCGACGCTCCGTCCGGTTCCGAAGCTGAAGGAAGCTGACGCCGTGAAGACGCGCATGTTAACGCTGAACGAATACGAGAACCCGGTCGGCGAGTCGATGATCATGTTGCTGAACGGTACCTACTGGCACCAGCCCATCACGGAGAAGCCGGTAATCAACACGACCGAGATCTGGTCGTTTGTGAATCCCACGGATGACACGCATCCCATCCACATTCACCTGGTGAAGTTCCAAATCCTCGATCGCAAGCAGTACATCCCCGGCTACCCCAGCGATACCGACACCAAGCACCTGCAAACCTTTGGCGAAGCCACTCCGCCCGATCCCAGCGAAGCCGGATGGAAGGACACAGTTCGTGCCGAGCCACGCGCGATCACCCGCATCATCATTCCCTTCGAGGGCTACACCGGTCGCTACGTCTGGCACTGCCATCTGCTGGAACACGAGGACAACGAAATGATGCGGCCCTACGAAGTGGTAGCCTCCGCAGCGCAGAGCCAAAGCACTCCGGAGCCGACGCACCCGTCGCACTGAACCACACTCAAGCGGCGCTGCCCGCTGAGTAGAATCGTGGGGGATGCTGCTCTACTACATCACCGACCGGCACGCATTCGCGGGAGATGAAGATCACCAGCGCCGGGCGTTGCTCAGACGAGTAGCTGAGGCTGTCGCTGCGGGGGTAGATTACATCCAGCTACGCGAGAAAGATCTGAGCACGCGCGCGTTGGAGCGTCTGGCGAACGAGGCCGTCAGCGCTGTGCGAGCAAATTCCTCTGTGACCCGCTTGCTGGTTAACGGTCGCGTTGACGTCGCGCTGGCCTGCGGTGCTGACGGTATACATCTGCCGGGAAACAGTCTCCCTGCCTCGGAGGTTCGCTCTCTTTGGATGAGGAGTGCTAACCGCGCTCCCGTGATTGGCGCGTCGACGCATTCGGTAGACGAGGTCCGTTACGCGGAAGCACACGGGGCAGATTTCGCGGTGCTCGCCCCCATTTTCGAGAAGCCGAACACCGATGCGCGTGGACTTGGTCTCGCCCTGCTATCCATAGCCTGTCACGGCGCGCCACCGCCCGACAACACCGAAGCCGCGCCGCGAAGTCTATTCCCGGTACTTGCGCTGGGCGGAGTGAAGCTCGACAATGTCACCGCCTGTGTTCGTGCAGGCGCTTCAGGCGTGGCGGGCATCCGCCTTTTTCAGGAAGGCGAGGTTCTTGCCACGGTTCGCGCCCTCAGACAAATCGGGTCGTAACGACAGAGTGGAACGACAAAGAGGAACTTTGGTTACGCCGGCCACCTCTGTTGCGGCCGCCTTCATCCATTCCTAAGCAAAACGCTCATAATTTACGATAGCTTTGGCAAGGGAGGCCCTGTGCTCTGCTCGAATTGCGGATTTGAAAATCCGTCCGGACATCGCTTCTGCGGAATGTGTGGTACGCCGCTGCCGCAGCCTCCGATTACCGTTCCCGACGCTCAGAGCACCGTGCGGTTCACGCGATTGCCGGTTGAGGTTTCTCAAGCGGCTCCGTCGAGTATTGCGAACGGCCCTGACCGAGGCGCTCCTGCGGCGATCAAAACGCCAGAGACACAGCCTACTTCGGCCACCGAACCGAACTATTTTTCCCAAGCGGAACAAGCGGAGTCGATCGAGCAGTTTATTGCCGGATTCCGTTACACGCCTCCAGTACAAGAAGACGAAGTCACCATGACCGGCGCCAAGCCGGAGCTCGACAGCGCGACGAAGTACGAACCGGCGGTGCCCATCAGCTTATCGGAAGAGCCATCCATGCCGGTCGCCGAACCTCCGGCGAAAGTCGAAGAGCCTCTCGCTCCGCAAGCTCTCCCGGTGGAGCAGGCAGCTGTGAGAGATGATGCGTCAGCCGCAGAGAGCCTCGCGGAGCAACTCTCTCCTGTCATTACGGAGCCGCCTCCTTTCGCCACCAAGGGCATTAAAGAGCAAGCTCCCGAGCGATCACGCTTTCTCGATTTCTCAGAACCTCCGGCAGAAGAGGTCCCCAAGTCTCCGGAGACGAGCATCGGAGGCCCGTCGTTCCTCGGGTTGAGTGACACTCCTGCCACGCCGGCCTACATCAGCGACGAGAGCGACTTGGGCACAACCCACGCCAGCCACTGGCGTGCGTGGACCGCGGTTATCGTTATCTGTGTCTTCGCGGCATTGGGAATTCTTGAGTGGCGAGCGGAGAAGGGACAAAGCAACAACGGTCCCATCGGCATTATGAAAATGCAGATCGAGCGGCTGAAAGGAAAGAAGGGCGCTATCATAACGCCGCCTGCTTCTTCAGAAGCGGCGACGCAGCCCGCTCAGCCAAGTTCAACATCGCCGCCCGCGAATTCGGGACCCCAAATGCAGGCCGCTCCGCAGCAAAAGCCGCAGACCACCAATCCTCAGCCTGCCGGCTCACAAGAGACAACGCCGGAAAAGCCCGCGAATCCCGGGGCAGCTTCGAATGCTCCCGCACCTCCAGTTACAAAGGTGCAATCAGCTGCAACGCCGACGAGCAGCACCACCGGTAACGTCGCTGCGGGGGGGCCGAAGCCGCAGCCCCCAACAGCGAAGGCCGGATCGGCAAACAGCACGAGCGCCCAGGCTGCAAACGGCTCGCCCAATTCGACGGCTCAGAGTGCTGATACAGCGGAGTCCAAGACTGAGAAACCGGGAAAGACCACCACGCCCGGCGCGGAGGAATTCGCGAAGGCAGCCACCGCCAGCGATTCCGCAGCCGCTTCCGCCTGGTTGTGGAAGGCAGTGGCAAAGGGGAATCCCGAAGCGCCGGTCAAGCTGGCAAACATGTACATTAAAGGCGACGGGGTTCCGCAGAGTTGCGATCAGGCGATGGTCCTATTGCGATCGGCCGCTGCTAAAGAGAACGCAGCGGCGCGCAGCCGTCTGGGTGCGTTGTACGCGACCGGGACCTGCGTGCCACGCAACCGAGTGCGGGCCTACGAATACATGAGCGAGGCTGTAAAGGCGAATCCGAATGCCGCCTGGGCGCGCGACTTCAGGGAGCAGCTCTGGATCAAAATGACGCCGCAGGAACGACAGCAGGCGCAAGCGGCCCAATAGGATCAATCATTATGCCCAATAACGCCAGCGGACCATTTGATGTGAAGCTCAGTCCCCAGACTTTGGCCGAGGCGAAAGCCGACTCCGGGCTGGGGCGCATGTCGCTCAACAAGCAGTTTCACGGCGAGCTGGAGGCAACCAGCGTTGGCGAGATGCTCACCGCTATGAGCAGCAGTGTGCAAGGCTCAGGAGCGTACGTCGCCGTCGAGCGGGTGACCGGCAAACTGGGTGGCCGCAGCGGCAGCTTCGCTCTGCACCACACCGGAGTAATGAATCGCGGCGTTCCTCAGTTGACCATCACCGTCGTTCCCGATTCCGGCACCGGCGAACTCACCGGAATTACGGGCAAGCTCAACATCAGGATTGAACCCAACGGCAAACACTTCTACGACTTCGAATACGAACTGCCCACGCAGTAGGTAGAGCCGACCTTCAGGTCGGCGTCGCCGAGCTCCCCAATTTTTCTTTCCGCGGCAGTGGACACCTCGTGTCCACTGCTGCGGATTGCTTGATAGGACGCCTTGGACGCGGCGCTGAAGCGCCGCTCTACCTGAGATATCGCATACAAAAAAAGAAGCCTCTCTTCGCCCTTCACGAAGAGAGGCCCCAATTGTGCGAAAGGAGGAGACAATGAGTTGCGGTGCCCGGGGCATGGCGTTCCAGCGGAAGGAACCACTCACATGCCCCGTCTAAGCATCGCTCCCTGCTTGCAAAAGATAGACGAGGCCATTTAAGAACCGTTAGCAAACCGGGCCGGATTTCCGGTACTCACCGCGCATATTGATTCTGCTTCTTCTCTGCGTGGCGTTGTAAGCCCAATTGAATCAAGCGATCGATCAACTCTGGATACGCGATTCCTGAGGCCGCCCACAACTTGGGATACATGCTGATGGAAGTGAAGCCCGGCATCGTATTGATTTCGTTCACGAACATCTTGCCGGTGCGCGGGTCCATCAGAAAGTCGATGCGTGCCAGCCCAGCGCAATCGACCGCCTGAAACGCCTGCACCGCCAGCCGCTGCACTTCCTTCTGCTTTGCTTTTGGCAGCTTCGCGGGAATGATCAGCTCCGAACCTTCGGCCAGATACTTAGCGTCGTAGTCGTAAAACTCTTTGATGGGAACAATCTCACCGGCTACAGACGCGACCGGCTCATCGTTGCCCAGCACTGAGCACTCGATCTCACGCGCCTTCCCCTTCGCGCCGCCGACTCCCTGCTCAATGACAATCTTGCGATCGAAGCGCGCTGCCTCGTCCATCGCGGCGGGCAGCTCGCTGGTGTCGTGAACTTTGCTGATGCCCACAGATGATCCCAGATTCGCCGGCTTAACGAAGACTGGGTACTTCAACGCGCTCTCGATTTGCTTGCGAACCTTCTTCGGTTCCTTGCGCCAAGCGCTGCGGAGCGCAGTGACATGCTTCACGATAGGCAGGCCCGCGTCGCGGAACAGCTTCTTCATGACGTCCTTGTCCATACCCGCCGCAGAGCCGAGAACGCCGGCGCCGACGTAGGGAATGTCGGCCAGCTCGAGTAGTCCCTGGATCGTGCCGTCTTCGCCGAAGGTGCCGTGCAGCACGGGAAAGATAACGTCCACGTCGATAGGGCTGGCAGCAGCGTGCATCTCGTGGGCGCTGGTCTCGAAGGGCACGAGCGACGAATGGTTCGCGCCCGGAATTGGCGGCACAACTACAGCTTCGCCTTTGGCCAGTACCGTTGCGCCATAGGTCGCCTCAGGGTCACCGGCGCGGAGATGTCGTGGCTCAACCGCCGAGTCGTCGCCCTTCAGCAGGCGCTCAGCGTGTGAGGGCGTCAGCCATCGGCCTTCTTTCGTAATGCCAATCGGCACCACGTCGTATTTCTTCTTGTCGATTGCATTCAGGACCGAGGCCGCCGACAGCAGCGAAACCTCATGCTCGCCACTGCGCCCGCCAAACAATACTCCTACCCGGAGCTTCTTCATGTGTGCAGTGTAAACTCAAAACTTTGGAAAAAGATTCACAGCGCATTGGCCTCATAGCGGGTAATGGTAAGTTCCCCTTCCTGGTGCTGGATGCGGCACGTTCGCAAGGCATGCAGGTCGTTGTCGCCGCGATCAAAGAAGAAGCCTCGACCGAGATAGAGCAGCGCGGGGCCGCTTCCGTTCATTGGCTTTCGCTGGGCGAGCTGTCAAAGCTTATCGAGACCTTCAAAGAGGAAGGCATCTCGCGCGCCATCATGGCCGGGCAGGTGAAGCACAAGCGCATCTTCAGCAGCATCAAGCCCGACTGGCGACTGGCGAAGGTTCTGCTCGCACTGCCGCTGCGCAACACGGATTCGCTGATCGGTGCCGTCGCCAAGGTACTCGCGGACGAAGGCATTACTCTGATGAGCTCGACGTCGCTGCTGGAGCCTCTACTGGCGACCGAAGGTGTCATGACCAGTCGTGATCCAAGCGACACCGAGCAGACCAACATTACCTACGGCCGGGCCGTAGCGCATCACCTGTCGCGTTTCGACATTGGGCAGACGGTGGTGATCGCCGACGCTGCCTGCGTCGCCGTCGAAGCCATGGAGGGCACCGACGCTGCCATCCTGCGCGCTGGCGAGATCATGCGCTCGCCGTCGCTGGGCAAAGAGCCTTCGACGTTGAGCCGCGCACTGACCGTCATAAAAGTTGCCAAGCCGAATCAGGACATGCGTTTCGATGTGCCCGTCGTTGGATTGCAGACAATCGAAACCATGAAACAGGCTGGCGCAACTTGCCTGGCAGTCGATGCCGGGCGCTGCCTCATGTTCGACAAGGCCGCCGTCATCGCTGCCGCGGACGAAGCCGGCATCTGCATCGTCGCCGAGACTGTGGTCAGCCACATCCCGCACCATGACATGTGACGCGTCGCTTTTTGCGACTCGCGGGTGAATGCGCGACAATCACCCTATGCCTGACGAAAACGGCTCACTCCGCGTCGGCGTCGTGGGCGCGGGAGCTTTCGGGCGCAATCACGCCCGCGTCTATCGCGACCTTGCGGCCGATGCCTCTCAACGAGTCGAGTTTGCCGGCATCGCCGACACCGACTTCGCGCGCGCGCAGTCCGTCGCTGCTGAATTCAAAACCCGCGCATTCCTGTCTGCCGCCGAGCTTATCGCGGAAGGTGTCGATGCAGTCTCCGTCGCGGTCCCTACCGTTCTACATCTCCCTGTCGCTCGCGAGCTGATGCAGTCCGGCGTCGACGTGCTGATCGAGAAGCCGCTGGCCGCCAGCATCTCCGAGGCCGACGAGCTGATAACTGTGGCTGAGGCCTACGGACGCGTCGCGCAGGCTGGACATCTGGAGCGCTTCAATCCCGCGGTGCGGGCGACCTTTCCGCTGCTGACCCACCCGATGTTCTTCGAGGTCCATCGCCTGAGCGTCTTTACCCCGCGCTCGCTCGACGTTGACGTAGTGCTGGACCTGATGATTCATGACATCGACATTGTGCTGACGTTCGCCAAATCGAAGGTGAAGGAGATCCGCGCTGTGGGCCTGCCGATCCTGTCGAAGAAAGTCGACATCGCCAACGTTCGCATGGAGTTCGAGTCCGGCTGCGTCGCCAACTTCACCGCCAGCCGCGTCAGCACCGAGCGCGTGCGTAAGCTGCGCTTCTTCCAGCCCCGTCAATACGTTTCGCTCGACTACTCGCGGCAGGACGTGCTGGTTCTCACGATGGAGGACGGGGCTCCCGACACGCTCGGGATGGATCCCTTCAATCCCGCGAGCGTGGTTGCCAGCGCGCTTCCTGGGATAGTTCCTTTCAAGCCGAAGCTCGAGCAACAGGAACCGCTCAAGGCTGAAATCGCCAGCTTCCTCAATGCCGCCCGTCGGCGTTCGCAACCCGAGGTGACGCTGGAAGCCGGCCGCGACGCTCTGGCGATTGCCACGCAAATCGTGGAGGCGATTGCGGCGCACAGCGAGCGCGCTCATCTTCGCGACCTGACGCGCGCCAGGCATTGACGGACGCGGTAAGCTATACCTACTTCTTCTCACCCGCATGGCCGACGAACTCATCACGATTTGTAAGTTCCACACCATGGGCGAAGCCAAGCTTGCGCAGGGCAAGCTGACTTCCGCGGGGATCTCGGCCCACGTGCGCGATGAGAACATGATCAACCTCCATATGGCGATCGCCTTGGGTGGAATCCGTTTGCAGGTTCCCGACAGCCAGGTAGTACGCGCTCTGGAAGTCCTCGACGACTTCACACCGGAAAGCTCTGAGACCGATGAAGACGGCGAGATCGATACCATCGCCTGCTGCCCGGAATGCGAGTCGCTTGAGATTCGCGAAATCGCC